>CAKSFN010000010.1 GCA_934454405.1 uncultured Eubacteriales bacterium
GCGGACGGCTGGAAATGCGCCTGCGGTGCGACCGCAAGCGGCAACTTCTGCCCGAACTGCGGCGCGAAGAAGCCCGAAAATTCCGCATGGAAGTGCTCGTGCGGCGCGGTCAACAACGGCAGGTTCTGCACTTCGTGCGGAGCGAAGAAGCCCGAAGCCGTTCAGTGCGCGAATTGCGGCTGGAAGCCCGAAGATCCGACACAGGTTCCGAAATTCTGCCCCGAATGCGGAACACCGTTTAATAAATAAGGAGGTCGTATATGTCCACCTTGCTTGAATACAAATGCCCGTGCTGCGGCGGCGCGATTGCGTTTGACAGCGAAACGCAAAAACTCAAATGCCCTTACTGCGATACCGAGTTTGAGGTTGAAACGCTTAAAGAGTACGACGAGGATCTGAAAAAAGAGACCCCCGACGATATGAAGTGGAAAACCGACGCCGGAAAAGAATGGCAGGAGGGCGAAGCCGAGGGAATGCGTGTTTATGTTTGCGATTCCTGCGGCGGCGAGATAGTCTGCGACGAAAATACGGCGGCGACAAGCTGTCCGTACTGCGGCAACCCCGTAGTTATGAAGGGAAACCTCAAAGGCTTTTTGAAGCCCGACTATATCATCCCTTTCAAGCTTGACAAGAGCGCGGCGAAAGAAAGATTTTTCAAACACCTGAAAGGCAAGCGTCTCTTGCCGAAGGTCTTCAAGAGCGAGAACCATATCGACGAGATCAAAGGAATTTACGTTCCGTTCTGGCTGTTTGATTCCGATGTGGACGCAAATATACGCTACAAGGCGACGCGCGTCAGAACGTGGAGCGACAGCGAAAACGATTATACGGAAACAAGCTATTACGCCGTTCACCGCGCAGGAAACATCTCTTTTGCAAATGTTCCCGTGGACGGCTCGTCAAAAATGCCGGACGATCTGATGGAATCCGTCGAGCCGTTTGATTTCGGCGAAGCGAAAGAGTTCGCGACGGCGTATTTTGCGGGATATTTTGCCGATAAATACGACGTTGACGCTGCGCAGTCCGTCGAAAGAGCGAATGAGAGAATTAAAAAAAGCACCGAACAGGAGTTTGCGAGGACAGTTACCGGTTATGCGACCGTAATGCCCGAACAAAGCAGTATCAGACTTTCAAACGGCGTTGCAAAATACGCGATGTATCCCGTTTGGATTTTGAACACGACGTGGAAGGATCAGAAATTCACGTTTGCGATGAACGGACAGACGGGCAAATTCGTCGGAAATCTTCCGCTCGACAAAGGCGCGTTTTTCAAGTGGCTTTTTGCTCTCGGCGGAATATTGAGCGCGGCGGCTCTCGCTGTCTCATATCTTATCTGGTCACTGTGAGGAGGGGTCTGAAATGAAGAAAAAAATAATTATATCTTTTATACTCCTGCTTGCGGTTACGCTGAGCCTTGCGCTGCCGACGTTTGCCGCGTATGATTTTGATAAAATCAGAATTATTGACAATGCGGACTTCCTGACGGATGCCGACTATGCGACGGTTTATACAAAACTTTGCGAAGCGTCGAGAAAGTACGGCGTCGAACTTTTCATATATACCGAAAAAAGCGGCGTTGAAGAAACCGACGAAAACATAAACCGCTATGTCAGAAGTCTTTATAATGAGATATTTGACAATGAGGCGGGAAAAGACTGCGTTATCCTCTATGTGATAGACGATACCGCGAGCCTTGACCTTGCGTGCGTATATTCCAACGGCAAAGCGAAAGCCGCGGTCAACTTTGACGCGCAGGAACGTCTTCGCGAAACGCTTCGCGACGGTGGAAAGTCCGATAGATTTGTTCTCTATACCGATGAATGTATAAGACTTCTCGATCTTTATGAATCAACGGGCAAAGAGTACAAAAAGCCGTTCGGCTGGTTCGGCGCGATAGCGATCAGCCTCGGAATAGGTTTTGTTATCGCTCTTATAGTCGTCCTTGTTATGAAAGGCAAGCTGAAGACCGTCCGCTTCCGCAACGAAGCGGCAGATTATACCGTACCCGACAGTATGAACGTCACAGATGAAAGAGATCTGTATCTTTACAGTACCGTCGTAGCGACGCCGAAACCGAAAGAGTCCTCTTCATCATCTTCGTCATCCGGTTCTTCCGACGGAGGTATAAGCAGTTCCGGCAGAGTGTAAGTCTTTTTGTTATACCGCAAAAAATGAAAGCAAATGGGGCTGTAAAAAAACGCAAGTTTTTTACAGCCCCTTGTTTTTACGGCTTCGGACTATCTGTCGGAAACAGAGTAGTATATTGATAAAATCATTATGGGGAACGCCGTTATGAAAGTCATTATGAACCCGGATAAGAATCCGAATTTTTTCTCGCAAAGACCGCAAACCGCGCGTATCGGCCTTCCGTTATCGGTCATCCCCGTATTTTTCAGTCTTTTGAGGTCTCCCGTGTAAAGGGATGAAAAAGTGCTCAGCACTATAAGAATAAAAACGATTGCAAAGCAGAGCTTCTTTATCGGGGACTGCCCCCCGAGAGTGAAAACCGAAAGAAAAATACATACCGCAATGCACACGAGCATCCCGATTATTGCGGGAAGGGTAAGCAAAAGTCTTCCGTTTTTGATTTTTGTCATTTTACACGTCCTCCTCTCCCGGAGAGCGGCGGTTAAGCCTTGTTAAAGGTCGTCCGCGTCCTGTTCGGGCTGACCGCCGTCTTTGGGGTTGCCCGTCCAGCTTCCGAGAACGTCCGTGCTGTTTTCGCGTTGGGACGTCTGTCTGAACGCTTCTATTACCTCTTCGGTCTTGTTTTCCGCCGTAAGGCGTTTGTTTTTCTTTTTCGGCATAGTTGTCACCTCGGTGATATTATGCCGTTTTTTTATTTCAATATCCGCAGAACGAGGTCAAAACAGCGGTTTGCCGCCGTAAGCCTTATTTCTTCCCGTGACCCGCGCAGGCGCAATTCCTCGACTTTTTCGCCGAACGGGGAACTGACGGCGACAAAAACAAGTCCGACGTCTTTTCCGCCCGGTCCCGCATATCCGGTCAGCGCCGCGCCGACCTCCGCCGCCGCGAACTTTTTTGCACCGCGCGCCATTTCAAGCGCACATTCCGCGCTGACTTCCGTATGTTTTTCTATCGTTTCCGCTTTTACGCCGAGTTTCTCTGCCTTGATTCTGTTTGAGTATGACACAACGGACGCTTCAATCACTTCGGACGCTCCGGCAAGGTCGGTCAACGCTTTCGCGCAAAGTCCGCCCGTGCAGGATTCCGCAAACGCGATATGCAGTTTTTTCTCTTTCAGAATTTCAAAACATTCCGAAAGGCTCGGTATGTTTTCCATCAGTAAATGAACTCCGTTCTGTCATAGGTGACTTCGGAAAGCAACTTTTCGATATCGAGTTTTTTCTCTTCTTCAAGCACTTCCGCGAGCGTCGGTTTTGTTTGCGGGTGACGCGGCGTGAAGACCGTGCAGCAGTCCTCGTAAGGTTCAATCGAGGTTTCGTAGGTTCCTATTTTGAACGCTATGTCAACTATGTCCTGCTTATCCATGCCTATGCACGGACGGAATACGGGCATATCCGCCGCCGCTTCCGTAACGGTTATCGCCTGAAGCGTCTGGCTTGCGACCTGCCCAAGACTTTCGCCCGTTATGATTGCGCCCTCTTTCGCTTTTTTTGCGATGTCGCAGGCAATGCGGAGCATAAAACGACGCATTATCAGCGTGAACAGATCTTCCTTGCACTCTCTGCGAATGTGTTCCTGAATATCCGTGAACTGAACCACGAAAACCGTCATTTTGCCGCTGTAACGGCTGACAAGACGCGCAAGTTTCTCAACTTTTTGGCGAGCTCTTTCCGATGTGTACGGCGGGCTTTCGAAATGCACCGCGCTTATCTTCATACCGCGCCGAGCCATCATATATCCCGCAACGGGGCTGTCAAGTCCGCCCGAGAGCATGAGAAGACCGTGACCGCCTATGCCGCACGGAAGCCCGCCCGCGCCCCGTTTTGCGTCGGTGTGAACGAAAATGTGATGTTCACGGACTTCCGCATAAACGGTGACTTCGGGCTCTTTCATTTTGACTTCGAGACGGGGAAACACGGAAAGCAGTTTTCCGCCGAGCTCCGCGCCTATTTCGGGCGATTTTTTCGGATATGCTTTGTCCGCTCTTTTCGCCACGACTTTGAAAGACTTTGCAAACATCAGCGCGGGACGCAGATATTCCGCCGCCTGCGAAAGCATTGTGTCAAAGTCGTAGTCGCAGACCGCCGCGCGCGTGACGCTGACTGCGCCGAAAACGCGGCAAAGTCTGTCTTCCGCTTCGTCCATATCGACGTTTTCGTCTTCAAAATCAACGAATACGGTCGATTGTTTCGCGAAAATACGCGCTTTGCCCAAAGTTTCTACCGCGTTGCGGACATTGCGGAGAAGCAGGTCTTCGAATTTGTATCTGTTGGCGCCTTTAAGCACCATTTCGCCCTGTTTGAGAAGAATAATTTCTTTCATTTGTCTTCCTTTATCTTACGCGTTCGCCGAGCGGGGTGTCTTCCGCGAGGAATACCACGCGAACGGTCTCTTCTCCCGACGCAAGTATCATGCCCTGCGATTCCACGCCGCAGAGTTTTGCCGGTTTAAGGTTCGCAACAACGATTATCTTTTTGCCTACAAGGTCTTCGGGCTTGTACCATTTTGCTATGCCCGAAACGACCTGTCTTTGCTCGTAGCCGAGGTCTATCTGCAATTTGAGCAGCTTTTTCGCTTTCGGCACGGGCTCGCAGGCGATTATTTGCGCGGTTCGGAGTTCGACGCCCATAAAGTCGTCTATACCTATTTCCGCGACGCCTTCCGGTTTTTCGAGCTTCTGCGCCGCTTTTACCGCCGCTTCGTGTTCCGCTTTCAATTCTTCTATCTTCTTTTCCGCGTCGATTCTTCCGAACAGCATCTCGCTTTCGCCGAGAACCGTTCCCGCCGCGTAAACGCCGAAGTTTTCAACCGTCGAAAGGTCTCCCGCCTCCGTGTTCAACTGCTTGAATATCGAAGCCGCGGTCGAGGGCATAAACGGCGTGAGAAGCACCGCGCCCACGCGTATGGTTTCAAGCAGATTGTAAAGCACGGTTCCGAGAACTTCTTTTTTATCTTCGTCCTTCGCCAATATCCACGGCGCGGTCTCGTCAATGTATTTGTTTGCTCTCCGCAGCATCGCAAATACCGCGTTTTCCGCGTCCGCGATGTGCAGGTCGTCCATTTTTGCCTTGTAGGTCTCAACGGTCTGTTTTACCGTTTCGATAAGAGCCGCATCAAATTCCGTGCCCTGCGCAGGAGCGGGAACCACGCCGTCGAAATACTTTTTGGTCATTGCCAGCGTGCGGCTGACAAGGTTGCCGAGGTTGTTTGCCAGGTCGGAATTATATCTCTCGATAACCGTTTCGTAGGTTATGGAGCCGTCCGCCGCAAACGGGGTCTCGGAAAGAACATAGTGTCTTACCGCGTCAACGCCGAACGCATGAACGAGGTCGTCCGCATAAATGACGTTGCCCTTTGATTTGGACATCTTGTCCTCCCCGAACAGGAGCCATGGGTGTCCGAACACTTTTTTCGGGAGCGGCAGGTCGAGCGCCATAAGGAAGATGGGCCAATAGATAGTATGGAATCGGAGAATATCCTTACCGATGACGTGCAGGTCTGCGGGCCAGTATTTGCCGAAATTCTCGCCCTGCCTGTCAACATCGTAGCCCAGCGCCGTGATATAGTTTGTCAGCGCGTCGAGCCAAACGTAAATAACGTGCCTTTCGTCAAACGGAACGGGAATGCCCCATTTGAAAGATGTTCTCGAAACGCAGAGATCCTGAAGCCCCGGTTTGAGGAAGTTGTTTATCATTTCCTTTTTGCGGAGTTCGGGGCTGATGAAGTCGGGGTGGTCTTCGATATACTTCATGAGTCTGTCCGCGTATTTGGACATTTTGAAGAAGTAAGCTTCCTCTTTCATCTTATTGACGGGTCTGCCGCAGTCGGGGCACTTGCCGTCCACTATCTGCGTTTCCGTGAAAAACGATTCGCACGGCTCGCAGTACCAGCCCTCGTATTCCGATTTGTATATGTCGCCCTGCTCGTAGAATTTTTTGAAGATATTCTGAACGGCTTTTTCGTGATAGTCGTCGGTCGTTCTGATAAAGTAGTCGTAACTTGTTCCGACAAGATCCCAGATTCCCTTTATCTGCTCCGCAACGCCGTCCACGAACGCTTTCGGAGAAAGTCCCGCCTCATGCGCCTTGTTTTCTATCTTCTGACCGTGCTCGTCCGTTCCCGTGCAGAAGAAAACGTCAAAGCCCGCAAGCCTTTTGTAGCGCGCGATGGCGTCGGTCAGGATTATTTCGTAAGTGTTTCCTATATGCGGTTTGCCCGAAGCGTAGGCGATAGCCGTCGTTATATAGTACGGTTTCTTTTCAGCCATTTTATATCAACTCCTTGTTATTTCTGCGAATAAATTATCAGGCACGGAACGCCGTCTATTTCAACTTCTTTTTCAAACAGTGTCGTCTGCTGCGCTATAAGAGCTTCAAGTTCAAGTCTGTTCTGCATGTGAAGCGTGCCGTAATATTCTTTCGGTATGACCGCAACCGCTTCAAATTTGCAGTCAAGGCAATCGAAAACTTTACTTATTGCCGTTCTGCCGTTTTCAATTTCCGTTCCGTCGCCCGCAAGCGCCTTGTACTGCTCGCCGTAGAGCATATAAACGCCCTTTATAAGATCGCCGTCCGTTATGACCGTTATATAAAGCGCGCGGTTTTCGTCTCCGCCGCTCTTGTAGCACTCCTCGTCTTCGTCATAAGTGAAAAACGGAGTTATCGGCTCGGGGAGAACCAACGTTTCGCCGCCGTCGGAAATTCTGTTGAGAATGATGACGTCGCCGTCGCCGCCTCCCACCGCCATGGTCGGATAATCCTCCGCGTCGGGGTCAAACGTCATTTTGAGTTTTTTCGCTCTCGTTGCCGCATCCTCTTCGCGTACGGTTCCCGCAAAAATATCCTGAATATAGTCGAAAGCCGCTTCGTTTACATCCGCGCAGTCTCTGCCCGTCTCTTTGTAAAACTCAAGGATTTTCGTTCCGGGAATGCAGCCGAGATTTATCGCCGCCTTGATTATGTTTGATTTCATATTTATGTTCTCCTTTTAACTTTTCTTTATTATCTTTCCGAGCGCGTCTTTCAATGTGTCTGCGGTCTTGTTTATTTCTTCTTCCGTCGTGAACTGCGAAAACGAAAAGCGCAATGCGTTTTTCTGATATTTTTCAAGCCCGAGCGCCTTGAAAACATGGCTGCCGTGTTTTGACGAACACGCCGAGCCCGTCGATACGCAGATGCCCTCGTTTGAAAGATAATGAAGCAGGTTTTCCGCCATATATCCCTCGAACACGGCGTTCAGAATATACGGGCTTCCGTTTTCGGGACTTATGACAAGCCCTCCGAGCGCCCCGACTTTTTCTTTCAGCAGAGAAAATATTTTTGAGACCTTTTCTCTGTTCGCTTTTACGTCCGTGAGTTCAACGGCCCTTGCCCAAGCCGCCGCCCCCGCGACGTTTGACGTGCCCGGGAAAAGACCTTTTTCCTGACCGCCGCCGAAAAGAACGGGCTTGATTTTTATCCCTTTTTTGATATATACCGCTCCGATACCCTTGGGCGCGTGCGTCTTGTGGGCAGAAAACGACGCCATATCGACCTTTGAATAATCAAACGGCTCTTTCAAAAACGCCTGAACCGCGTCCGTGTGAAAGACCGCCCCTTTTACAAGGTGCGTCAGCCCCGCAAGCTTTTCCGTCGGATTCAGCGCGCCCGTCTCATTGTTGACGTGCATTACGCTGACAAGCACCGTGTCGGGCGTCAATTCACGCCGCAGCGCTTCTTCCGTTATTATGCCGTTTTCGGGCTTCAGATAAACGACGTCGAACTTGCTTTCCGCCTGCTTGAAGCATTCCAGCACCGCGGGGTGTTCGTATGCGGAAGTGATTATCCGTCCGCCGCGTTTTGTTTTAAGATAACCGAGCACGGCAAGATTATCGCTTCCCGTTCCGCCCGATGTAAAAAAAAGCTCTTCGCTTTTGCAGCCGACGGCTTTCGCCAGCGTTTCTCTGCTTTTTTCAAGCAGTTTTTCTGCTTCAAAGCCGAACGAATGAAGCGATGCGGCGTTCGCGTAAAGATTTGTCATTACATCGCACGCAGTCTGCGCCGCTTCGGGCAGAACAGCGGTCGTCGCCGCGTTGTCAAGATATATGCTCATTCGTCGTCTGTCTCCGTAACGTCAACATCGTCAAACATTTTTGCGCTCTCTTCTTCCGGCAATTCCTCAACTTTTTTAAGCTTGGACAGCATCAGCCTTGTTCTTGTTTTAAAAAGAGTGTCAACGGAAGTCGATGCATTTTCCAGATTTTTTTGGAGCCTCAAAAGTTCTTTTTGGAAGGCGCCGAACTCCGTTTTGACCGCGCCGAGAACTTTCCATACTTCATGCGAACGCTTTTCTATCGCAAGCGTTTTGAAGCCCATCTGCAAACTGTTCAATAATGCGGAGATGGTTGAAGGTCCCGCAATGTTGATATGATACTGCTCTGAGATGTATGAAACAAGTTCGGAGCGTCTGACAACTTCCGCGTAAAGCCCCTCGGTCGGAAGAAACATAATTCCGAATTCCGTCGTGTGCGGCGGATCTATATATTTTTCTCTGATTTTCTTTGCGTTTTCTTTTATGAAGGATTCGAGCTGCGATGTCGCGGCGGATATCGCGGCAGAGTCTCCCTGTTCGTAAGCGTCCTGCAGCGCAGAGTAACGCTCAAGAGGGAACTTGGAGTCTATCGGCATATAAATATAACTGTCGTCGCCGTCCCTCGACGGGATTTTTAACGCGAATTCAACGGGATCGTTCGAGCCTTTTTTCGTTATTACGTTTATGTCATACTGCGCAGGTGTCAGAATGTCCTCAAGTATTCTGTCAAGCTGCATTTCGCCGAGTATGCCGCGCGTTTTGACGTTTGAAAGCGCTTTTTTCAGGTCGCCCACGCCCGTTGCCAGCGTCTGCATCTCGCCGAGCCCTTTATATACTTTTTCAAGCTGCTCGTTGACCGTCTTGAAAGAATTCGCAACACGCTCGTCAAGCGTCTTCTGCAATTTTTCGTTTACGGTGGTCTCTATCTGCGAAAGACGCTTGTTGTTGTCCTCCTGCATCGAGCCGAGCCGCGTTTCCATCGTTGCGCGTATCTCCGCCATGCGCTTATCCATACCTGCGGACGTCGCCTCGACCTGCTTTGCGAAAGCGTCGAGCGAATTTTTCAACGTCTGCGCATCTTTCATCGCCGTTGCCGTCTGCTGGCTCGAAAGCGTTCTTATCGCCTCCGCAACGGAAGTCTGAACGGCGGATATGCGCCCTTCCAGCCCGGCTTTTGCTTCGTCAAGCTTTTTCAGCGTTTCGTTTTCGTTCTTTTCCGTCTTTTTGCGCGCCGCCGCAACAGCCGCGATAAGAGCCGCCGCCGAAAGCACGCAGGAAACGCAGAGCAGAACGGTTATCAACGTTTCGTTCATATCACAGTATCTCCAATTTCGCGTAATTTGCCATCAGTTTCTTTTGTCCGACGGAATCGAAAACAACCGTCAGCATCGTGTCCGAGGTCATCGCCAGAACATCCGTTACGGTTCCCTGACCGAATATTTTGTGATTAACTCTCATTCCTTTTTCATAAACGGAAGCCTTTACGCGCTTCGGAACAACATTTTCCGTCCCCGTGTTTTTGACGAAGTCGAACCTGTTGCGCAATATTTTTTCGCGTTGCCGCTCAAAGCTCGATTTATGCTCCGGAGCCTTCACTTGCGTGGTTTCCGTCAGTTTTTCCGGAATTTCTTTGAGAAAGCGCGACGGGATGCAGTCGTTTGTTCTGCCGTAAAGCATTCGTGTCCGCGCGCCCGTTATGTAAAGTTTTCTCTTTGCGCGCGTCATCGCAACGTAGCAAAGGCGTCTTTCTTCTTCAACTCCGTCGGGCTCATCTATGGATTGGGACGACGGGAAAAGCCCCTCCTCGAAGCCCGAGATGAACACCGTGTTGAATTCAAGCCCTTTCGCGCAGTGAATGGTCATCAGTAAAACCGCCTGCTCGTCCTCGTCCAGAGCGTCGACGGCGCTGACAAGAGCCTGCTCCTCAAGAAAACTTTGAAGCGTCGCCCCGTCGTCCGCCTGCTGCTCAAAGCTGACCACGGTGTTGTAAAGCTCCTGAAGGTTGTCCCGTCTTGTTTTCGCCTCGTTCATTTCAAGCGAGCCTATCATTTCCATATAGCCCGTCTGTTTGAGAAGGGTCAGATAAAAGTCCGAGACCTTCATTTCATTCGCCGTTTCTCCGAGACCTTTTATCATCGCCGCGAAGGAGAGAAGCTTTTCCGAAGCCCTTGAAAGCTCGGGGTAAGCCTTTGCGTTTTCGATAACCTCGAAAATCTTTTGTCCTGTCGCCTCCGCTATCTCGAACACTTTTTCAACCGTTGTCTGACCTATTCCGCGCTTCGGCTCGTTTATTATTCTCGCCAGCCGCGTTTTGTCGTTCGGGTTGACCGTTATGTTCATATACGCAAGTATATCCTGAATTTCTTTTCTTTTATAGAAAGCAAGTCCGCCGTAAACGCGGTAGGGGATCCCGTTGCCGCGAAGCGCCGCCTCTATCGCGTTTGACTGCGAATGGGTTCTGTAAAGCACGCAGAAATCGTTATATTTTAAGTCGTGCGCCTGCATTTCCGTCAAAACCGTTCGCGCGATAAATGCGCCCTCGTCAAAATGGGAGGGCAGGCACGCGTATGTTATCGCTTCGCCGTTTGCGCCCGCCGTCCAAAGATTTTTTCCTTTTCTGCGGACGTTGTTCGCAATGACCTCGTTCGCCGCCGAAAGAATTTTCTGCGTCGAACGGTAGTTTTGTTCAAGACGGATTATCTCCGTCCCCCCGAACTGCTTTTCAAAATCGAGGATATTGTTTATATCCGCGCCCATAAAGCGGTAAATGCTCTGGTCGTCGTCCCCGACAACGCAAATGTCTCTGCCGTTGCTGAGCAGGCAGACAAGCTTGTATTGAAGCGGATTGGTGTCCTGATATTCGTCCACGAGAACATAGTCGAAGCGTCCGCGAACCCTTTCTCCGATCTCCTCGTTTTCGGAAAGCAGCCGAACCGTTTCAAAGATCAAATCGTCAAAGTCGAACGCGTTCGCCTCCCGAAGCCCTTTTTGGTATGCCGCGTAAATTTCGGGTATTTTCGGGAACGCCGCATAGTCGCCGTGCGCTATGTCATTTTTCAGCTGCTCGGGCGTTTGAAATCTCGTTTTTGCGGCGGAAACAGCCTTGCGCACAACTCTCGGCGGATACTGCTCGGTTCTCAGATCGAGGCTTTTTATCGTTGATTCCATAAGACGCAGGGAATCCTGCTCGTCGTATATCGTAAAGTTTCTGCCGTAACCCAATCTGTCCGCATACATTCTCAAAAGCTTTACGCACGCGCTGTGAAATGTCATTGCCCATATTCCGTCCGTGCGGACGCCGAATTTCTCTATGCGCGTCCGCATTTCCTGCGCGGCTTTGTTTGTGAATGTTATAGCAAGTATTCTGCTTGCGGGTATCGGGTCTGCCCGCATGAGTTCAAGATAATGCGCGTTCTGTCTGAACTCCCTGTTTTCCAGACATTTTTCGAGATATGCGTAATCGTCGTCCGAAAGCTCTCCGATGTCTTTTGCCGTATTTCCGTATTTTATCAGATATCCTATTTTGTTAACGATAACGGTCGTTTTTCCGCTTCCCGCCCCCGCAAGAATAAGCAGCGGATGTCCCGTTGCGAAAACCGCCTGTCTCTGCATGGGGTTAAGGTTCGAAAATTCGTCCTCGAGAATCTCTCTTTTTAATTCCCTCGCGTCGCGTGCCATTTGAAAAAAGCCTGTCCTTGTTATATTATTTATATTTCATTATAAATTATTTTTTCGAAAAATTCAATAAACTTCACATTTTTTTCGGTTTGAATGTCGAAAACAGACCCTTCCGACACGCGTCGGAGCCGAATTTCGCGTTCCTTTAAGAAAGTCCTTGCTTTTTTTTGCAAAAGGTGGTACAATACATGTTGAACGCATTGACGAAGGGATAGGTGAAGGCTGCGTCCGCCGACGCGCTTCGCCTTTTCGGCTCAGCTTGCGAAAATACCTTGCGGGGTTGCGATGCTCCGCGAAAAGACCTTTACGGAGGAATTTGAAAATGGTCAAAAGAATACTTAAAATTTTGCTGATCGTGCTGATTATTCTTGCGCTTGCGGTCGGGGGCTACGTTGTTTACGTCTTTGCTTCGTATCACCGCATCGAGGACGGGCAAACGCTTGAAGTCGAGGGAGAACCGCAGAAAAAAGCGCTTCCCGTGTGCAGAAACCTGACCGCCGTTACGTATAATCTCGGTTTCGGGGCGTACAGCGAGGATTACTCGTTCTTTATGGACGGCGGCGACGAGAGCCGCTGCAGAACGAAGGAATCGGCGACGGAAAATATTCAAAACGCCGTCAGCGAGGTGAAGAAGCTGGGCGCGGACATCTATCTTTTCGAGGAAGTGGATTTTGACAGCACCCGAAGCCGCGGCGTGGACGAAAGACAGGTTGCGGCGGACGCTCTCGGAGAGGGTTACAGCCGCGTCTTTGCGCAGAATTACGACAGCCCCTATCTTTTCTGGCCCCTGACTTCACCTCACGGAGCCAACAAAAGCGGACTTTTGACATTTTCGAGATATGAGATAACGTCTTCCGTCCGCAGAAGTCTGCCGGTCGAATCGGGATTCAGAAAAATTCTCGACCTCGACCGCTGTTATTCCGTCAGCCGCCTGCCGACCGAAAACGGAAAAGAGCTTGTGCTTTACACGCTTCATCTTTCGGCGTATACCGCGGACGGAACGGTTGCGACGGAACAGCTGAAGCTTCTGATTGCGGATATGGAAGCGGAATATGCAAAAGGCAATTATTGCATAGCCGGCGGCGATTTCAACAAAAATCTGCCGGGCGACGAGCTTACGCAGGAGCATTCGTGGGCGCAGAAGATTCCAGACGGCGTTATCCCGAAAACTATGACGCTTGTCGCGCCTCAGGCAGACCCTCTCAGAACCTGCAGGGATACGGGCGCCGCTTATAATCCCGGCGTTTCCTTCACGGTTACGCTTGACGGCTTCATCGTTTCGAAAAACGTGATAGTGATTGAATCGAAAACCGTTGACACGGGCTTCCGTTACAGCGACCACAACCCCGCTTACATGAATTTCATTCTTCAATAAAAACGGCTCCGCCGCAAAAGAATAAAACCCTCTCCGTTCGGAAAAAATGAACGGGGAGGGATTTTTTATGGCTGATGAAAATACGGGCGAAATCATTAGGGAACAACGGGACGGGATACGGGAGTTCGGCTCCGTAAACGCGGACAGGATACATTGTCTGACGGTTATCGGGCAGATAGAAGGGCATTATCTGCTTTCCTCCCAGACAAAAACAACCAAATACGAGCACGTGCTTCCCGCCCTTGTCGCCATCGAGGAAACGCCTGATATCAAGGGGCTTTTGATTTTGCTGAACACCGTCGGCGGCGACGTGGAGGCGGGGCTTGCCATAAGCGAAATGATCTCGTCGATGTCAAAGCCGACCGTTTCTCTCGTTCTCGGCGGAGGTCACAGCATAGGCGTTCCTCTCGCCGTTTCCGCAAAATATTCGTTCATCGCTCCGTCCGCGACGATGACGGTTCACCCGGTGCGCCTGAACGGAATGGTGGTCGGAGTGCCCCAGACGTTTGCGTATTTTGACCGGATACAGGAAAGGATAATCCGCTTTGTCTCCGAAAATTCGAGAATTTCCGCCGACGACTACCGAAAACTGATGACCGCGACGGGCGGAATTATGACGGACGTCGGAACCCTTCTCGGCGGTCGCGAGGCGGTCGAGGCAGGGCTTATCGACGCGCTCGGAGGGCTTAAAGAAGCGCTGAAAAAGCTCGACGGGCTGATAAACGAGGCGGAAAAACAATGTTGATATGGAGCGTTTGCGGAGAAGAGATATTCGAATGCCCCAAGCGGGCTTTTGACAGCTTGCGGAAAAGAGAAGAGGCCGCGGCAGGCGGCGTAACGGGGCTTCGCGCCGTCGAAAACGCGCTGCGGACGGAAAACGCAGAGTCTCTTTCGTTTACAAAATACGAAACAGCGTCAACAAGGCTGCCCGCTGCGGAGAAAATTGTTGCCGAGCGGGGAAAAATCGGCTTGTCCTCGCTTGACATTCTCGGAATGATGTGATAAAATATCTGTAAGGGAAGGTTCGTCACGGGATTCCCGCAGATCCTTTTGGAGGTGTTTTTATGAATAAAAAATTCGTCGTTACCATCGGCAGACAGTACGGAAGCGGCGGCAGGGAAATAGGAAAAAAACTTGCCGAGAAAACAGGCGCGGACTTTTATGATAAAGAGCTTATAACCCTTGCGGCAAAAAAACACGGAATGTCCGAAAAGGTATTTGAGAGCGTTGACGAAAAACCGACGAACAGCCTGCTTTACAGCCTTGCGGTCGGCGCTTACGGCATGGACGGAGGTTCGCCGTACTGGGGCGAGACAGTGCTTCCCATAAACGACAAGGTTTATCAGATACAGGCAGGTCTTATAGAGGAGCTTGCCGAAAAGGGCAGCTGCGTTATCGTGGGCAGATGCGCGGATTTTATTCTGAGGGACAGAACGGACACCGTCAACGTGTTCCTGACCGCGAACGACGAGTTCAGGAAGGACAGAGCCGTTAATCTTTACGGCTGCGAGCCGAAAAAAGTCGCCGATATCATCCGAAAGACCGATAAGAAACGCAGCAATTATTACGAATACAGAACAAACCGCCGCTGGGGCGAGGCGTCGCATTACGACCTCTGCATTGACGTTTCGCGGTTCGGCATCGACAACTGCGTTGAGCTGATAGAAAAATACATAGAACTCAAATAATATAAATCGGATTTTTGCGTCGGGGCTTTTTGCCCCGACTTTTTTCGGCAAGCAACCCCTAAACAAAGGGGAAAACAAGTAAAAATAGGTGCGAAAAGAAAATTTATTGTTAAAATTTTGGCAAGGGTATTGAATTTCAATGTGTTTTAGTATAGAATATTATCACTTGAAATTGTTTATTTCTGCCAAATCGGTTAAAAATAACGATATGATAAAAAGGGAGATATTGTATGAACTACAACAAAAAAAGCGTCGAAGACATCGACGTGAACGGCAAAAAAGTCCTTGTAAGATGCGATTTCAACGTTCCTCTTGACGGCGACGTCATCACCGACCCGAAAAGAATAGTCGAGGCGCTTCCCACAATCAAATATCTTCTTTCGCACAACGCGAAGGTTATTCTTTGCTCGCACCTCGGCAGACCCAAGGGCGAGTTCAATATGAAATATTCGCTCGCGCCCGTTGCCGCAAAGCTTTCCGAGCTGCTCGGCAAAAAGGTAACTCTTGCAAAGGACGTTATCGGCGAAGACGCAAAGTCGAAGGCGGCGGAACTGAAAGAAGGCGAGGTTCTTCTTCTCGAGAACGTTCGTTTC
Organism: uncultured Eubacteriales bacterium; assembly: GCA_934454405.1. Classification (GTDB taxonomy): domain Bacteria; phylum Bacillota; class Clostridia; order Oscillospirales; family UBA644; genus UBA644. The sequence goes on from CAKSFN010000010.1 coordinate 15,552, forward strand.
CATAAGGAAGAGGAAAAGAACGACCCCTCTTTCGCAAAAGAGCTTGCGTCCATGGCGGAGATATACGTCAACGACGCGTTCGGAACGGCACACAGAGCGCACGCTTCCACCGAGGGCGTTTCCCACTATCTGCCCGCCGTTTGCGGCTATCTGATAGAAAAAGAGATCCGCATTATGGGCGGCGCGCTTTCCGACCCGAAGAGACCGTTCGTCGCAATTCTCGGCGGCGCGAAGGTTTCCGATAAGATAGGCGTTATCACCAATCTTCTGGACAAAGCCGACACGATAATAGTCGGCGGCGGTATGGCGTACACCTTCTTCAAGGCTCTCGGCAACAACATCGGAACTTCTCTTTGCGAGGATGACAAAACGGATCTTGCGCTTGACCTTCTCAAAAAGGCGGACGAAAAAGGCGTTAACTTCCTTATCCCCGTTGACAACGAGATTGCCCGCGCTTATGACAGGGACGCTATTCACATGACGATTTATTCCGATTCCATTCCGGCAGGCTGGATGGGTCTTGATATCGGTCCCGTTACCAGAGAACTCTTCTCCAAATCCATCTGCGGAGCCGGAACCGTTGTCTGGAACGGTCCCATGGGCGTTTCCGAGTGGCCGAGCTTCGCGGCGGGAACCGAAGCCGTGGCTGAGGCGGTTGCCGACAGCGGCGCGGTTTCGATAATCGGCGGCGGCGACTCTGCCGCGGCTGTTGAAAAGCTCGGGTTCGCGGACAAAATGACACATATCTCAACAGGCGGCGGCGCATCGCTCGAATTTCTTGAAGGCAAGGAACTTCCGGGCATCGCGTGTCTGCTTGACAAATAAGCTGTAAATAATTCGAAATAAAACTTCGGGAGAGGGGATGAAACACTTCATCCCCTCTTCCGACAAGGAGAAATCAAGATGAACAAAGCAAAAAGAAAAACGATAATTGCGGGAAACTGGAAAATGAACAAGACGCCGTCCGAAACGACGGCTTTTGTAAAGGAGCTTATACCCGTTGTCAGGGACGCGGAGTGCGAGGTTGTTATCTGCGTGCCTTTCGTAGATCTGCAAAATGCGGTTGAAGCCGCAAAGGGCACAAACATTCGCATCGGTGCGGAAAACCTGCACTGGAAAGAAAGCGGCGCGTATACGGGAGAGATCAGCGCCGAAATGCTCCGCGACCTCGGCGTTGAATACGTCGTTGTGGGGCACAGCGAAAGAAGACAGTATTTTGCGGAGACGGACATAACCGTAAATCTCAAAATCAAAGCGGCGCTCGCGGCGGGACTTAAACCTATCCTCTGCGTCGGCGAAAAGCTCGAAGAAAGAGACAGCGGCGCGACCGATATAGTTCTTACAACGCAGACCGGATACGCGCTTGACGGTGTCAGCGCGGAAGATGCGAAAAAGATAGTTATTGCTTACGAACCCGTTTGGGCGATAGGCACGGGCAGAACCGCGACGGCTGAGGAGGCGGACGCGGGCAACGGCGTTATCAGAAAAACTCTTGCCGACCTTTACGGCGCGGAAACCGCGGAAGCCGTCACCATTCAGTACGGCGGCTCGATGAACGCGAAGAACGCGGCTGAGCTGCTTTCCAAGGTCAATGTGGACGGCGGTCTTATCGGCGGCGCGTCTCTCAAATCCGAGGATTTCGGAATAATCGTTGCGGCGGCGAAGTGATTTTTCTCTCACTATTAAAAAAATACTGCGGCGAAGACGGAAAAGTCTTCGCCGCGTTTTTGCGCTCGAAAGCATAGGCTATTCTATTTTTTTTGTTTCGGCAAGCTCGCCGTTTTCATAGATGTGAAGATAGGAATAGTCGCCCGTTTCGTCAAATTCGAAAACCTTTGTTATCTGCCCGTTTGCATCCCTGCAAATCTTTTTTTTCGGATAAACTGCGCGTATGGTGTCAAAATATTCGTATTCATAAGAGCCCGTAACGCTGCCGTTTCCGTCGTATTCCGTAACGACCTTTTCAAGCATATCGTAAAAAGGCTGATAGTTTCTGCACAGCACGCGTTCGTATGTATAAGTCGTTCTCTTTATCAAAACACCGTTTTTATCATATTCAAAGCATTCCGACGTTTTTCCCGTCGCTTCGTCCGCGGCGTATCCGTATTCCGCAACGAATTCTCCGAGAGTGTCGAACCTTTTTCGTCCAGAAATATTTCCGTTTTCATCGTAGGTATATTCGCTGTATCCTTCTATAAGCTTTTTTTCACCGTTGTAAAGAACGTAATCTATCCCTTTGACAACGCGCTTTTCTTCATCGAGGACGTCCGCGCGCGGAAAATCCTTCGCAAAGCCCCGTCCGTCTGTCGAAGGAAACTTTCTGCCTCCTATCTCTATTGACGCGTTGAGCTCTTTTTCAGATATGCCGTCGGTCGTGTCCGGCACGGCGGAGGGCAGACGCAGGCATGCGCAGAGCGACACCTGTAAAAAAACGCATAACGCAAGCAAAAAGAAGAATTTCAATTTCATTTTTCGGCATCCCTTTCGGGTTTTTATATATGATACCATATTTATTGAAAAGTGTCAACCGCAAAATCATCGGGAAGCAAAAAACAGCGGTCATTTCCGTCGAGCAGCGCAAATCCTCCGCTTTTGACGGAGCGAACCGTTCCGAGCAGCTTCATCGCTCCGACGGACGGAAAGACCGCAAAAACAAGCCCGACGTCGGAAAGCGTTTCCGCGCCGTCCGTCAGGCGTTCGTCGCAAAGACATTCGATAAGATTTCCCGCGCTTTCGGGGTCGAGCCTCGTATCACGCTCTCCCGTTCGCAGAACGATGCCGTATTCTTCTTTTGCGTCCGCATCCGTCGGAAGGTCTCCGTCGCACCGGCAAAGAAGCGTTTTTTCCTTCCCCTCGCCGTAGACGATAAATGTTCCGTCGCCGAACAGCAGCGCCGAACACTTCTTTTTTTTCGTTTTTCTTCCGTAACCCGCCTTGGCTTCTATCCTGCTTCCGTTGCCGAAAACCTCCCAGCCGCGCGGCGCGGGGCAATAAAGCTTTCCGTCGGCTTCAAGATATATCAGGCTTCCGCCTCCCGTGCCGTCAAGTCCGCAGCCGCCGAGCATAACAAACGGAAGTATTGCCGCGGCGATAATTACGGCGAGCAGGGAAGCCGACCGTCTTTCTTTCAAAAAAATCATCTCCGCACATATTTTATGCGGAGACGGTTTTTGTTATTTATCCTTTTTAAGGCTTTTTAATCGGACGGAATGTACGGCAGCGAAATTTCAAAGACCGCGCCCGAGGCGTTTTCGCCGAAGATTTCGGGGGCTTGTTGTTTGTTGTATGCGCAGACGCGTCCTCCGTGCGCTTCCGCAACCGCCTTCGCTATCGCAAGGCCGAGCCCGTACTTGCCTTTCTGCCCCTTGTAAAAACGCTTGAAGATAAAGGGAAGATCCGCCTCGTTAATTCCGTTTCCGTCGTCGGAAATGCGGATTATAAGCTTGTCGGAAACAATGAAATCTATCCTGATCTCTTTTTTTGCATAGCGCAGACAGTTTGTTATGATGTTCGTCAACGCGGTTGACAGATTGTCGCAGTCCGCGTTCATATTTATTGCGGGAACGTCGGCAATTCTCAGCTTGACGTCGCTGTTGTCAAAAACGCCCTGAACCCGCTCCGCCGTTTCGCTTATAACGTCCTCAAGCTCGGTGGAAACGAGCTTTATCATGCCGTCGGCGGTTTCGATTTTCGAGAGGTACATAACCTCGTTCACAAGCTTTTCAAGGCGCGAGGTCTCGGAAAGGATCATATCGTAAGCGTAATCCGTATCCGTGAAAACGCCGTCCTTTATGCCCTCCACGTATCCGCGGATGGACATCAGCGGCGTTCGCAGCTCGTGCGACGCGTTTTGAAGAAATATCTTTTGATTGTTGTCGTATTCGCGTATGCTGTTCGCCATCTTGTCTATCGATTCGGCAAGCTCTCCTACCTCGTCATTCGAGCGTATGGGAACGTCAACGTCGAATTTACGTTCGGCAAGCAGCTCCGCGCGGTATTTGAGCCTTTTTATATCCGAGGTCATTTTGTCCGAAAGAACCTCCGAAAGCAGCAGCGCAAAAACCGAGGCGAAGATGATGGAAAGCAGATAGAACCTGAAAAAACTGCTTCCGAAGCCGAAATTCGTGACAGGCGTCGCAAGCACGATATAATACGGTCCGAGAACATAGTCGTTCACGCCGACGCTGCAAACAAGAAAGCGCACCCGCCCCTTTTCCGCGACCGCCGCCGTTCCGTCGCCGAGATTGTCCTTGATAACGGAGGTGACAAGCTTGCCCTCCGCGTCGTTGAAGGAAATAAGGAAATCGGCGTTTATGCTGTTGACATACTTTAACTCGGAAGTCAGTATAACAACGGAATAATTTTCGCCCGAGGCGATATCGGTCAACGCCTCAATATCGACGCCGTCGGGGTCGGAAAGGTTGTGATAACGCATTTCGCCGACCTGCTTTGTTATGCGTTCAAGGCTGCCTCTTTCCCTGCTGACAACATACCCGTCAAGGAAGACCAGCATAAACCCGACGGAGATAAGCGCAACAAGAAGAACAAGCATAACGTAGGAAAAAGCCATTTTTCTGCGTATGCTTATTCTCGGCTTGCGCTTAGCCATCGTTTCTGTCCGGATAATCCGTCACTTTGTAGCCGTAGCCCCAAACCGTGTCTATGCAGAACTCGGTTTTGCTCGCGTCGAGCTTTTTTCTTATTCTTTTAACAAGGTCGTCAACGGCGCGCGTGTCGCCTATATACTGGTAATCCCAGATATTTTTAAGCAGCTGGTCGCGTGTAAAAACCCTGTTTTTGTTGGAGGTCATAAAGTTGAGGAAGTCAAATTCCATCGCGGTGAAGGAAATATCCGTTTCCCTGCCGTTCGTTATCTTTGCCACGCGGCGCTCGGCGGGATAGATAACAAGGTCTCTGCATCGGATTGTCTGTCCGTCCGTTTTTTCCGAGTTCATTCCGTCAAGTCTTCTGAAAACAGCCTTGATGCGGGCAACAAGCTCTTTCGGCGAAAACGGCTTCATCATATAATCGTCCGCGCCCATTTCTATTCCCAATATTCTGTCTATCTCCTCGTCGCGCGCGGAAACAATGATAATGGGAGTGTTCGCGTGCCTTCTGATTTCGTTGCAAAGCTCAAGTCCGCTCATTCCGGGCATCATAATGTCAATGACAAGCATATCGGGAGCGGAACGGAGATATTCTTCAAGCGCAGATTTGCCGTTCTCGAAAACGGAAACGGAGAAGCCTTCTTTTTCAAGGTACGAGCGAACTATGTCGCGAATATTTTTTTCATCGTCAACAACAAATATTTTTTTTGTCATAAGCTTCAACCTCGCATATTATTTAAGTTATAGTCATATTATACCACGCGAATATAAAAAAGTAAAGAGAAACCTGTGAATTTTTGACGGAAACACGCGCAGAAACAACCATTTACGGAATTTCTTGACCTTTTTGCAAACTGATGAAAAAACTCTTGACAATGACGTCGCGGAGTGGTATAATCACATCAACCTACTTGGTAGGTAGGTGTAACCAAAAACAAGGAAAGGAAGCGCGAAGATGAGAAAAACGGAGTACGCGGACAAAAACAGACGCTTCGCCGTTCCTGTTTACGCAACGCTGAGTCTTGACCGAATGTGTTGTCGGAAAAATTTTCTTATTTAATCCGAGCAGTCACAAAAATCAAGATTTAACCGAACAGGAGAAAATATTATGTCCGTTAATGTAAAAGATTCAAAAAATTGGAGTTTTGAAACAAAACAACTGCATATCGGTCAGGAGCTTCCCGATTCCGCGACCGATGCGAGAGCCGTTCCCATATATGCAAGCTCGTCCTTCGTTTTCCGCAACAGTCAGCACGCGGCGGACAGATTCGGGCTTCGCGACGCGGGCAATATATACGGCAGACTTACAAACCCGACAAACGACGTTTTTGAAAAGCGGATGGCTGCCCTTGAAAACGGCGTCGCGGCGCTGGCAACCGCTTCGGGCGCGGCGGCGATAAATTATACGATACTTGCGCTTGCGCGCAGCGGCGAGCATATCGTTTCGTCAAAGAACATATACGGCGGCACATACAACCTGCTTGCGCACACGCTGCCCCTTTCTTCCGGTATCACCGCGGACTTTGCAGACCCGCACGACCTTGACGCTTTTGAAAAAGCCATCCGCCCCGAAACAAAGGCGCTTTATATCGAAACGCTCGGCAACCCGAATTCGGACGTATGCGATATTGAGGGGATAGCGGCGATAGCGCACAGGCACGGACTTCCTCTCGTGGTCGATTCCACCTTTGCAACGCCGTACCTGATAAGACCCATCGAACACGGCGCGGACATCGTTGTTCATTCCGCAACAAAGTTCATCGGCGGTCACGGCACGGCGATAGGCGGCGTTATCGTGGACGGAGGCACGTTTGACTGGAAGAAATCCGGCAGATATCCGTGGATATCCGAGGCGAACCCGAGCTATCACGGAGTATCCTTTGCGGATGCTGCGGGATCTGCGGCGTTTGCGACTTATATAAGAGCCATATTGCTCCGCGATACGGGCGCGACTCTTTCCCCGTTCCACGCTTTTCTGTTCCTTCAAGGGCTTGAAACGCTTTCACTGCGTGTGGAAAGACACGTTTCCAACGCGCTTAAAATAGTTGAGTATCTTGCGTCAAACCCGAAAGTCGAAGCTGTTCATCACCCCTCACTGCCCTCCGAGCCGACACACGAACTTTATAAAAAGTATTTCCCGAACGGCGGCGGTTCAATCTTCACTTTTGAAATCAGGGGCGGCGCAAAAGAAGCACGGGAGTTTATAGACAATCTGCCGATATTCTCACTTCTTGCAAACGTTGCGGACGTCAAATCCCTTGTCATTCACCCTGCGTCCACGACCCATTCGCAGCTGACGGAAGACGAACTTCTTGATCAGGGCATCAAACCCAACACCATAAGACTTTCGATAGGCACCGAAAACATCAACGACCTTATCGCGGCGCTTGACGCGGCGTTTGAGGCGGTCAAATAAGAGGAAAAGAGGAATTAAAACATCATGGCCGGTATTTATACCGCGGCGGATCAGCTCATAGGTAAAACCCCGCTGCTTGAACTTACACATATCGAAAAAGAATACAAACTTAAAGCAAAAATCCTCGCAAAGCTCGAATATTTCAATCCTGCGGGTTCGGTCAAGGACAGAATCGCAAAAGGAATGATAGACGACGCGGAGCAAAAGGGCCTTCTAAAAAAAGGCTCCGTCATCATCGAGCCGACCTCGGGCAATACCGGCATAGGTCTTGCAAGCGTGGCGGCGGCAAGAGGATACAGAATAATCATCGTTATGCCCGAAACGATGTCCGTCGAAAGGCGGCAGCTGATGAAGGCTTACGGCGCGGAACTTGTGCTTTCTCCCGGAGATAAGGGAATGAAAGGCGCGATAGCAAAAGCGGAGGAGCTTGCAAAAGAAATTCCGAACAGTTTCATTCCGGGTCAGTTCGTCAACCCCGCAAATCCTGCGGTTCACAAGGCTACGACAGGCCCCGAAATCTATGAGGACACAGACGGAAAGGTTGATTTCTTCGTCGCCGGCGTCGGCACGGGCGGAACTATAACGGGCGTGGGCGAATACCTGAAAGAGAAAAACCCGAACATAAAAATCGTTGCCGTTGAGCCGAAAACGTCCGCGGTGCTTTCAACGGGCGCTGCGGGGCCGCACAAGATACAGGGCATCGGCGCGGGCTTTGTTCCCGAGGTTTTGAACACGAAAATCTACGACGAGATAATCCCCGTCGAAAACGAAGCGGCGTTTGAAACGGGTCGCCTGATAGGCAGAAAAGAGGGAGTGCTTGTCGGCATTTCCTCCGGCGCGGCGACATTCGCGGCGATAGAGATAGCGAAACGCCCCGAAAACGAGGGGAAGACCATCGTGGTGCTTCTTCCCGACACGGGCGACAGATACCTTTCAACTCCGCTGTTTGCGGAATAAAAAAATCAAGGAGTTCGTTTGAAATGATGATATCGACGAGAGGACGTTACGCGCTCCGCGTTCTGACAGATCTTGCGGAACACCGCGGAAGCGGCTATATTCCGATGAAAGACGTTGCCGAAAGACAGGGGATCTCTCTTAAATATCTCGAAAGAATAATGCCCGTTCTGATAAAGAACAGGCTTGTGGAGGGGCAGCACGGCAAGGGCGGCGGCTACAAACTTAACAGGGAGCCCGACGAATACAGGGTGGGAGATATTCTGCGCCTGACGGAGGGCGACTTGGCGCCCGTTGCGTGCCTCGGCAAAGAAGCGTCCCCCTGCGAAAGAGCCGCGGAATGCCGAACGCTTTCGATGTGGAAAGAGTTTTATCGCATAACAAACGAGTTTTTTGACGGCGTTACCGTCGCGGATCTGATGAAAAAAGCCCCCGAACCGGATTATTACATATAGTCCGAGGGGGCTTCACATCTGTTTAAGAGTATTGAAAGGGAACGTAAAAAGCCGAAAAATACAAAATGCAATGTTTTTTCTCTGTTCCCAAAGGAGGGCTGTAAAAGCGCAGGTTTTTACAGCCCTCCTTTATCCGCTTTTTGATACGACCGCCGCAGGAATGTCCGCGAAAAAACGACGGCAGCTTTTCAAAAAGTTGTAAATCCCCGAAAATTCATCAAATCATACTTTACATTTCCGCAAACAGGTGCTATAATGCTGTTTGGAAAAAAATGCGTAAAACCGAAAGGAATAAAAAGATGAAAAAAACCATTTCTTTTGCAATCGCGGTGTTGATTGCCGTCGGGTTTGCCCCTCTGGCAGTAATACCGTCAAACGCGGCGCAAAGCGGGGTTTTCGGCTATGAAATCGAAAACGGAAAGGCGACCGTTGTTGAAGTTTCGGCTTCCGCCGGCAGCGAGGTGACCGTTCCTTCCGCTTTGGGAGGATTCGAGGTTGCTAAGATAGGAGAAAAAGCGTTTTACGGGAACAAAAGCATAATAAAAGTCAATCTTCCCGAAACTCTGACTGAAATAGGAATAAACGCGTTCGCGCTGTGTTCGAATCTGAAAAGCGTGAACATCCCGTCCTCTCTCATAAGAATAAAAGATTACGCTTTTAACGGCTGCAGCTCTCTTGAAAGCGTAATATTCTCCGAAACGCTTGAAGAGATAGGCTCGCTTGCGTTCAACAACTGCCGGAAGGCGACTTTTTCCGCAATTCCGAAAAACGTGACGCGGATAGGCATAAATCCGTTTGTTTGGTGTGAAAATGCCGTCATCGCGCCGGAAGAAGGAAACGAAAGGTATGTTATAAAGAACGGTTGCCTTGTTGACACGGCAAAAAAACTGCTTGTCTGCGGAACGGATACGAGCGGGATACCCGCGGACGGCAGCGTTACCGAAATAGGCGATTATGCGTTTGCGGAATGTAAAAAAATGACGGAGATAATTATCCCCGACACGATTGAAAAGATAGATGCGGCGGCTTTCTTTTTGTGCGGCAAGCTCAAAAGCATAACCGTTCCGTCAAGCGTGAAAAGCCTCGGACTGTTCGTTTTTTCGGGCTGTTACGAGCTTGAAAGCGCGACAATCAATGAAGGCTTGACCGAGCTTCCGCAAAGAACCTTCGGCAACTGCACCTCCCTGAAAGAGGTTTCTCTGCCGAGAAGCCTGACTTCGCTCAGTAAAAACGCTTTTGATAAATGTTCGTCATTGGAAAAGTTGACTTTTCACGGAAACGCATTTATCTCGGACGGGTTCGTTCCTTCCGAATATCTGCCCGAAAAGAGCGGTTTGACCGTATATTATGAACCGAACTTTTCCGCGGGCTTCTCCACCCCCGACTGGGGCGGTTATCCGTGCTATCCGATAGGCGGCACCGTTGTTTACGGCGACGCGAACGGCGACGGAAAGGTCGATATAGTCGATGCGATGCTCGTTCTTTACCATGTCGCGGAGAAAGAGTCCCTGTCCGAGGAAGTTCTTTTCGTCTGCGATGTGAACGGCGACGGGAATGTCGATATAATCGACGCGATGAGAATTCTTTATTTTACCGCGGGAAAAGCCGATTCCGTTTTGATACCGTGAAAGATAACAGCGGTTTTTGAGCAAAAAAGAAGGGCGAAGCGCTTTTTTAAGCCTCGCCCTTTTTATTCTTTTACTTTCAATCGCTTGCAGGTCTTACGGGGGTGAAAAAGAAATCGGTCTTGCCTGCAATATAATATAAAAGGCACATTGCGTCCTGAATATCCACTTTCCAGTCAATATCCGAGTGCGCCCTGCTCAACTGATCTTCCGTCAGCAGTTCTTTTTCTGCGATGTGATATAAAAGCAGCATCGCATCCGCGATATCCGTCACCCCGTTGCCGTCCACGTCGCCTGCCGGATGAAGGGTTTCGTCGGGAACCAGAGCCATAAGCTTTGAGTCATCCCCGAATTTCAGCGTGAACGAGGATGTGCTTCCGTCCTTGTTCCAATAGGTCTCTCGGCAGACCCATACGTCCCCTTCGTGTTTGACCGACACTTTCATATCAAGATAGTTTTCGCTTCGTCCGACGGGATAGACCTTCACCGAGCCGTGCTTTCCCTCCGACGGATCATATATGTCCGAGTTCTTTATGGCTTCGAAGATTTCATCGCTCGTTGATTTGAACAGCCTCGCGCATGAACCCGAAGCATACACGGCGTCCCAGAAGAAATATTTTCTTCCGTCCTTATCTATCCGATAGTCTTCCTCCGGCAAGTCGCTTATGTCCAGCAGCTGCGCAACAAAGCCGACAATCAGATTGACGTTGTCCGCCGTCACTGTGCCGAGATACGGATTTCGCAAAGCGCCCTTCGGCAGAGATGAATCATAGTCTATCAACATTCCCATATAAGAGAAGGCCGTGTTGCAGGCTTCAATGAACCTCGTTCTCGGAACGGCGTTGCTGCTGGTAAGCCTGCCCACCGTGAATTTATAGCCGATTTCGGACGTACCCGGCATTTTGACAACGGAAATTGTTCCCTCAAAAGCATAAAGAGAGGGGTCATTCGTTATAAAAAGAGCCGTGTATTTGCCGTTGCGGACGCTGAAATAGATTGATTCGACGGGAACTCTGACCTCTTTGCCGTTCCATATCTTGCGAAAAACAAGCGTCATGTAATCGTCGCCCTCGACCGTCATTCTGTCGTAGTTCTGCAACGGGTTTTCGTCTCTTTTCGCCGACGCTGCAAACGCGCACGTGAAAAGAGTGACCGCGGAAAGCAGTGCGGCGATAAGCTTTTTAATATGTTTTCGATGCGGGTTTTTCAAAAAAATCATTCCTCTTCTCTTTATGATATCAGTTTATCACAATATAAAGGAAAGTTCAATGCGCGAAAAATATTAAAAATCTGTCAATATATGTATATTTGTGTGGGAAAAAGGCTGTTTTTTCGCCGAAAAGTATAGTTTTCAAAATCGTCAAGATTTTTTTTGCCGCGGGTATTGACAAACGGCTTTGAATGTGGTAACATATTAAAGCCGTGGAAATATCTGCGACAATGTGGGAGTTTAGCTCAGCTGGGAGAGCATCTGTCTTACAAACAGAGGGTCACAGGTTCGAGCCCTGTAACTCCCACCACTTTTTAAAAACCGCGGCGCGCGGTTAAGTTATAAACGGCTTCGTAGTTCAGTTGGTTAGAACGCCGCCCTGTCACGGCGGAGGTCGTGGGTTCGAGTCCCATCGGAGTCGCCATTTTTTTGCGGTATTAGCTCATCTGGTAGAGCGCAACCTTGCCAAGGTTGAGGTAGCGGGTTCGAGCCCCGTATACCGCTCCAAATAAAATCCGTCCTTGTCAAAGGACGGATTTTTTGCCGTTTGCGTTAAAAAGGGCGCGGCGCCGCAAAGAGCAAATGCTTTTTACGGTGCCGCAATATATTTTTTCTTTAATCCGTAATTTCTCCTGCGCAGTCCGAAACGGTGTTGTTTGTGAAAACAAAGTTTTTCACTCCGCGTCGGCGAACCGTCCTTCGGAACGATGCTGAGCTTTTCAAAACGGATGTTTTCGTTGCCGGGCAGAACGAAGCAGGTTGCGCAGGGGGATGAATGGACTGTTGTGTCGCGGAGAGTTATTCCCGAAGAAGCCTGAAAATATATCGGAGGTCGCGAATAGTTGCCCGAACCGAATCTGACGGCGATTTCGTCTCCCTCAACCCCGTATTCACCGGGAGAAGCGATAAGCGTCGGTTCTATCTTTTCGTTGTTTTCGCTCTGTCGAAAGGCGTCAGCATGCCTTTCCCGTCAAGAAGAGATTGCATAACGCCGTTTATCGGATGTTATTCCGTCGGAGTTACGACCGCCGCTTCGGTTGTCGGCTCCTTTTTCTTTTCGGCGCAGGCGGACAAGCCTGCCGCAAGCGCGGCGGCAAGAAAAAAAAGAACTGTTTTTTTCAAAAGTTTCATACGGATATCTTTCCTGTATCGTCGGTTCGGCGAACCGACGCGGTTATGAAGCTTTTTCGGGGAAAAACCGCGATGTTTATCATCAAGGACGCTTGAACCCCGAAAAGCCTTCTCAAACGGTCGCGGTCTCTTTCCTCTCTTTTTTTTCGGAACCGTCGAGCCTCGCGCGGCGGGGAGAAGGCTCCGATGTTTTTGCGTTTGCAAGCATAAGTTTGAGACGGTTGACCTGATTGACCTGTGTTGCTCCCGCGTCGTAGTCTATCGCGACGATGTTGACGTCGGGATTCCTTTCCTTTACAAGCTTCATCATTCCCTTGCCGCAGATATGGTTCGGCAGACAGCCGAAGGGCTGAGTGCAGACGATGTTTTTAACCCCCATTTTCGAAAGCTCGATCATCTCGGCGGTCAGAAGCCAGCCTTCGCCCATTTTCGTGCCCGTGCCGATATATCCGTCTGCGAGGCTCGGCGTATGCGTGAAATCCGTGAGAGGCTCAAAGCTTCCGTCCTCTTCGATTATGCGGCAGACATCGCGCTTTCTGTTGCAGACAAACTTATAAGCAAGCTTGTACGCAAGCAGGGAAAAGATATTGCCGCGACGGTAAAGGCGGTAGTCGTTTATATTGTTGTAAACGCAGTAAAGGCAGAAATCCATAAGCCCGGGAACGACGGTTTCCGCGCCTTCGGAAACGAGGAAGTCCTCAAGATTGTTGTTGCCGAGAGGGGAATATTTGACGAATATCTCTCCGACTATGCCCACCTTGACCGCGCGGCGCCTTTCAAGCGGCACAGCGGCGAAATCGGCAACTATTCTTCTGTAATTTTTCTTGATTTCCCCGTATCTTATCTTTGCGCCCGAGCCGAGCTGTTCGCCGAGCTTTTTCGTCCAGCTGTCGGCAAGAGCCTTGGTCTGTCCCTTGTTTTTTTCGTAGGGACGGCATTGGTTGCTCAGGCTCAGAAGCAGGTCTCCGTAAACAACGGCGTAAAGCATTCCGTGCATCATCGGCAGCGTCAGCCTGAAGCCGGGGTGATCCTCTATGCCCGTCAAACTGAACGAGATAACGGGAACATAGCCGTAACCTGCTTTTTTAAGCGCTTTCCGGAGCAGCGAAATATAGTTCGACGCGCGGCAGCCGCCGCCTGTCTGAAACATAATTATTGCGACCTTGTGAGGGTCGTATTTGCCCGAAAGTATGGCGTTCATAAACTCGCCTATCATAAGGATCGCGGGATAACAGGTGTCGTTGTGAACGTATTTCAGCCCCAGATCCGCTATGTGGGGACCCGTTTCTTCAAGCATTTCCATGGTGTAGCCGTACGTCCGAAGCACGCTGATTATCATTTTGAAATGCATGGGAAGCATCGGAGGAACGAGAACGGTGTAGTCCTTTTTCATTTCTTCCGTGAAGGCAACATAGTTCTTTTCCATTTTACAGCCCCCTTTCTTCAAGTGCGCCGATAAGGCTGCGAAGTCTTATTCTGACCGCGCCGAGATTTGTTATCTCGTCTATTTTTATCTGCGTGTAGAACTTATCTTTTTCTTCAAGTATCGAGCGAACCTCATCGGTCGTTATCGCGTCGATGCCGCAGCCGAAAGAGACAAGCTGAACAAGCTGAACGTCATCGTGTTCGCCCGCGTAATTCGCCGCGCGGTAGAGACGGGAATGATACGTCCATTGATTGAGAACGTGCACGGAAGGCGTTTTTGCAAGGTGGCACACGCTGTCCTCGCTGACGACGACAAAACCGAGGGAGTTCGCAAGATTGTCTATGCCGTGCCCTATTTCCGGGTCGATGTGATACGGCCTGCCTGCAAGTATCATTATGCGTTTGCCGTTGTTTCTTGCATATTCAAGCGCCTTTTCGCCCTCATGGCGAATGTCCGCCATATACGCGTCATACGCGGCAAAGCCCTCCTTCACGGCGCGCTTTATCTCCGCGATTTTTATGTCGGGCTCAACCTCTTTGAGACAGTCGTACAGATTTTTTGCAAGCACTTTTTTGTTGTTTATGTTCAGATACGGATACAGGAACGTGACCTTTTTCAGATCTTCTATGTTCGCGTTCAGCAGCTCCGAATAATACGCGACGACGGGGCAGTTATAGTGATTGTCGCCGCTTCCTTCGTCAACATTGTATGTCAGGCACGGATAAAAAATCTTGTCTATGCCGCCGCTTATCAGCTCCTCAATATGGCCGTGCATTATTTTCGCGGGGTAGCAGGCGGTGTCCGAGGGAATGGTGAACTGTCCTTTTTCGTAGGTATGCCTGTCGGACAGCTTCGAGAAAACGACCTCGTAGCCGAGCGCCGAAAACAGCGCGTACCAAAGCGGCGCAAGCTCGTACATACCGAGAGCCATGGGCAGACCTATCCTTCCGCGTCTGCCTTTCGCGCCGAGAAGTTCGGCAAGCCGCCGCCGTTTATACGCGTGCAGATCGGGAATTTCTTCGGCGTCCTTTATTCCGAGTCCGCGCTCGCACCGGTTGCCCGAAATAAACTTTTTGCCGTCGGAAAAAGTGTTTATCGTCAGACGGCAGCTGTTCGCGCAGCCGTGACAGGTCGCGCTGCGGGAGGAATGAGTGAAATTTTCGAGTTCTTCGGCGGAGAGCAGCGAGCTTTTTTCGAAACGCATCGCCCGAAGCGCCGCGCCGTAGGCTCCCATAAGCCCTGCCACGGAGGGACGGATAACGTCCGCGCCGAGTTCTTTTTCAAACGCGCGCAGAACCGCGTCGTTATAAAACGTGCCGCCCTGAACAACGATGTTTTTGCCGAGTTCGGACGGAGAATTTGCGCGAATAACCTTGTAAAGCGCGTTTTTGACAACGCTTATCGAAAGCCCCGCGGAAATATCCTCGACCGTTGCGCCGTCCTTCTGGGACTGCTTGACGGAAGAGTTCATAAAGACCGTGCAGCGCGTTCCGAGGTTGACGGGCGCTTTTCCGTGAAGACCGCGCTCCGCAAAATCCGCCACGTCGTAGCCCATCGAACGCGCGAATGTTTCGATGAATGAGCCGCACCCCGAAGAACACGCCTCGTTCAGCATTATCGAGTCTATCGCGCCGTTTTTGATGCGGAAGCACTTGATATCCTGTCCGCCGATGTCGAGGATAAAATCGACGTCGGGACGGAAATATTTCGCGGCGGTATAATGCGCCACGGTTTCAACAACGCCCTCGTCGGCATTGAAAGCGTTCTTTATCAGATCTTCGCCGTAGCCCGTAACCGCGCTGCCGCAGACTGTTATCCCGTCGCCGCAGAGACTGCGTATTTTTTTAAGCTGTCCGAGAACTATTTCAACGGGATTGCCCCTGTTTGAGTCGTAATAGGTATAAAGTATCTGTTTGTCCTCGCCGATGAGGACAAGCTTTGTGGTTGTCGAGCCGCAGTCTATGCCGAGATACGCGCGCCCCGAATAGTCCGCGATGTCGCAAAGGGGAACGGACGCTTTTTTGTGCCTTTCGACGAACGCGTTATACTCCGCCTCGTTTTCGAAAAGCGGGGGAAGCGCCGTTCTGCCGTTACCGACGCCGCCGACGTTTTTTTCAAGCGCGGAAAAAAGTCTTTCGGAATCGAATGTTTCGCCGGTGTCTCTGCCGTAATACGCCGCGCCGAGCGCGACCGAATAAAGCGCGTAATCGGGAAAAATCGCGTGCTCTCCGTCAAGCCCGAGCGTTTTGCAAAAACGGTCCCGAAGACCGAGGCAGTAATGAAGCGGACCGCCGAGAAACAGCACTTTTCCTTCAATCTTGCGCCCCTGCGCAAGCCCCGTTATCGTCTGATTTACAACCGCCTGATAAATGCTTGCCGCAACGTCGGACTTGTTCGCGCCCTGATTGAGCAGCGGCTGAATATCCGTTTTGGCAAAAACGCCGCATCGGGACGCGATGGGATAGAGCCTGGTATATTTCAGGCTTATCCCGTCCATTTCGTCGGGCGTCATATCAAGCAGCACAGCCATCTGGTCGATAAACGCACCCGTACCGCCGGCGCAGGTGCCGTTCATCCTCTCGTCAACGCCGTTTTTGAAGAAAATAACCTTCGCGTCCTCGCCGCCGAGCTCGATAACAACCGAAGTGTCGGGCTCTTTTTCGCGAACGACCGCCGCCGTTGCGTAAACCTCCTGCACAAACGGGAGATCCGCGGCGTTCGCAAGCCCCATGCCCGCCGAGCCCGAGACGGCAACCGTGAAGCGGCGTCCCGAAAGCAGGGGCTCAACCGCGCGGAGCATTTCAAGCGTTTTCTGCCGCACCTGCGAAAAATGACGCTCGTATTTGTCGTAAAGTATTTTTTCACCCTCGGCAAGGACAACCTTCGCGGTTGTCGAGCCTATATCTATTCCGAGGGACAAAACATTTTCTTTTTTCATAATTTCTTTCTTTTTTTCGCCGTCCGCCGCAACAGCTTGCCGCCGACCGACGCGTTTATATTCTTTATATATTGCTTTATTATATCAGACACTTTTTGCTTTCGGAAAAACTTTATGTAAGTTTTTTGTGGCATACGGACATCTTCCGAGCCGCAAAAAATCCGAAAAAAACAAAAAAACCTTCCTCCGTCGCGAAGGCTGCGGCGAAAGTCGCGGAAACGAATGGCCCGGATATTCCCGGTCTGCGGTTTTTTCACCGTTACGGATATTTTTTCCACGTTTTCAAAACGGGGCTGTAAAAAACCCGTGCGTGTTTTTTACAGCCCCTGTATTCTGTTTTTAATTTATCTGAAACATTCCGCTTCTTTTTTTATCTCGGAAAATTCGGGATAATTCTCAAAGAAATACTTTCCGATAACGGAGATCAGCTCAAAATCCTCTTCGCTGTCAATATCCAGAACCGCCGTGTCCTTCATTAAGACGGCGTCGGTTCGGGAATTGAAAAAGCTTTTATGATTTTTTGTTTTGAGAGCCTGCGGAGAGTATGCGTAAAGAGAGGCGTTCATATCGTACATAACGGGCGTTTGCTGACGCGCCGTGAACTCGGAAACTATCGCGCGTCTGAAATATCCGCCTTCTTCTATAACCATATTGAAGTACGGATTTCTGCGGGAACCCGTGACCGAATAGACAACGTCCGTGTCGTTGCGCGAAAGCTTTCTGTCTATCAGATTTTTCAGGTCCTCCACGGTTCGGAGAGGCGAGGTTATGTCAAGATCGACAACTGCGTCGTACGTTCTTCCGAACGCCTTTTCCGCTCTTAAAAGGCAGTCGGCTATAACGCTGACCTTCGGAACGGCGTCCGCGCCGAGCTCCGCGTCTCTCTCAAAAACCGTGACGTTGAGCCTTTTCTGCTTTTTTATCTGCTCCGTCAGTTCGGCACTGTCCGTGTTCAGCACGATATCGAAGCTGTCTTTTTCCGTTATATATCTTTTGATATAAAGCCCGACGGAAGCCAGCGTGTAGTATACGAGCGGCGTTCCGAGATAATCTCTTACGTTTTTATTTTTAACGCCCTTGGAGCCCGCGCGTCCGCAGACGGTGAAAAGAACGGTCATGGTAAAAAGAAAACATCTCCCTGTGTCGCGACGAAAAAATATTTCTTTTTCGTCACCTGTTTTTACGATTTAGATTATATCACATCAAGCGCCGGCTGTCAAGAGTTCGGGGGATTCTTTCCCGCAGCGGCAAGTATCGGAATTGTTAAAAAAACGCAAGTTTTTTTACATCCCCCCTGAAACGGATGTGAAAGATGCGCGTCTTCGAGATAAAAGGAGCGGATTTCGTCGATAAAGAGGTATTCTGCCGAGTTTTATACGGGCTTTTGCATAAAAACGCGTATATAGAAAACTTCTTATCCTGCCCCTGAACCTTTCCGAAAAAGCTTTTCTTTCCTTTTCGGAAAAAGTCTGTCCCGCTTCGCGGAAGCCGCTTTTTTGTCAGTTCTTCAAAAAACCGGCGACGCGCCTCCGCGCGGTTCGGTCAGTCGGCGAGAGTGAATTCGCAGTCACTGAAAAAATGAAGGTCGGTGTCGGACTCGATATAAAGCCTCGAGCCGTTTCTCTCGGCGATAATGCTTCCGTCGTCAAACACGGACGTCTTTGTTTTGCCGAGGTATATCCTGCCTCCGCGAACGGCGTAAAAGCCTCCGTATACAACGCAGAGGCCGCCGTCGCCGTAATCTTCGTATTCCTTGAAAAGAGCGGTCTTTTTATCCACAAAACGCATCAGGGATTCGGAAACCTCCATCGCAAAATCTTCCTTTGTCTTGCCGTGAGAAGAAAGCACGTTTTCAAAATCTCCGACAGACATATTTTTCATTTTCGCCATGGTTTCCGTGCTTGCGTCGCTGAGGATATCGAGAAAGCCCGTTCCGAATTTCGCGCAGGCGGCAAGAACGGCTTCACGATCCGCAAGACAGAAAAAGCTGCCGTTTTCATCAAAAATAAGTTCCACGGCGACTTTTTCGGAAATGCCGTCTATCGCGTTCGCCAGCTCGTCTATCCGCAAATCCGAAATCTGCTTGAAGCCGAGTTTATAAAAAGGAAGCTCGGCGCGCCATCTTCCCGTCGGGGCGTTTTTAAGGCTTCCCGTTTCCTCATTTTCGGAAAACCCTTCCTTGGTCACAACGCCGTCGTCGACAAATTCACGGAAGGTCGGCGCGCATCCGCCGAGAACGGATATGACGGAAAAAACGCCGAGAAGCGAAAGTATTATTCCCGTAATCCTTGTTTTATTTTTCCGTAAACGTTTCATTTTGCACCTCAGAACAAATTAACAATACAAAGTCCGCCCGAAGGAACAGTCTGCGGAACAGGAAGGCATCGGCCGTAATTGTTTTCTTTTCTCACGGCAGTCAGCGTTTTTCGCGCAGGGTTATGTCGGGGAAGCGTATCGAGCCCCACGCGCGGGAAGACCAGAGGAGGAGATTTTCCGCGTCAAGCCTGTTCATAAACCTCATCGGACAGCAGTCCGGCAAGGTGTCTATAACCATGCTTTTGCCCGAAGAATCGCTTTGGTAAAGCGAAAACGTCACTATGTAATTCCCCTGAACTATGCCGGGAAACCGCACCGTAAGAGAGCTTTCGACCTCCTGACCCTGTTTTGCGTTGCCGAGACTGACGGAAGCGGCCACTCCGACGGGAGTTCTGTCAAAACGCGCGAGCATGATGCGAAGCCGGACGTCTTCAAGGTCGCGTTCGGCGCGCCAGCGCAAAGAAAACGGAATATCGTCGCCGAGGTCGAAAACGCAGGTTTCCCTGCCTTCGAAATCGGCGGAAAGCATTTTTGCATAGCCCGGCGAATATTTCGGTCTTTCGATGTTTTCAAAATCCCGATGCGCCGATTCGTTTTCGGTGGAGCTGCTCAGATAGGTCTGCACCGCCTGCTCAACGTCGCCGTTGAAGACGAGCTTTCCCTTTTCGAGGACTATGCAGCGGGAGCAAAGCTGACGTATAGTGTTCATATTGTGGCTGACATAGAGGATTGTTCTTCCGTCCTCTTTGGAAACATCGTTCATCTTGTCAAGGCATTTTTGCTGGAATTTCATATCTCCGACGGCGAGAACCTCGTCCATAACGAGAATTTCGCTGTCAAGGTGCGCCGCCACGCTGAACGCGAGCTTGACGTACATTCCGCTCGAATATCTTTTGACGGGAGTGTCTATAAACTGTCCGCATTCGGAAAAATCAATGATTCTTTCGATCTTGGTGTCAACCTCCGCGCGGGTCATACCGAGGATGGCTCCGTTGAGGTAGATGTTTTCTCTGCCCGTTAATTCGGAGTGAAAGCCCGTTCCCACCTCAAGCATGCTCGAAATTCTTCCGTTCAGAAAAACCATGCCCTCGGTCGGGGCGGTAACGCGTGAAAGAATTTTCAGAAGCGTTGATTTTCCGGCTCCGTTATGCCCGATAATTCCGAGTCTTTCGCCCTTTTTAACTTCGAGATTTATCCCGTCGAGAGCCATAAACTTTTCGTTTTTTTTGTATACCTTCGCGCCTATTTCGGAATTGGGATCTTCTTTTCCGCGAATCTTCGCCCACCACGTTTGGAGGTCTCCCTGCAAGGTGCCGCCGCCGATGGTGCCGAGGCGGTATTGCTTTTTGACGTTTTCGATTTTTATCATAAAATCGCCGTCACCGCAAAGACGCGCGTCTTTTTTATCCGTCATCTTTTTCACCTCCGTCACACCGTATCCATAAACGTTTTTTCAACTCTGTTGAACAGCACGACGCCGACAAGCAGAATGACCGCGGTCACGGCAAGGCTTATCCCCCACGAAAGGAAATCGACTTCACCGGTTCCGAGAAAAGCGTGCCGCATAACTTCGACGACGGGCGACATCGGGTTCAATCGGCAGACAAAGCGGAGCTTTTCGCTGAGCGCCGAGGTAGAATAGATTATCGGAGTTATATACATCCAAAGCGAAACGCCGAAGCCGACAAGAACGGTCAGGTCTCTGTACTTGGTTGTGAGCGACGATATGATTATGCCGCAGCCGAGCCCGAGAAGCGCCATTTGCAGAATAAGCAGCGGCAAGGCGAAAATCCAGAAATTCGGATGGAGCATACCCTCTCCGAAAATGCTCGAGCCGCCCGCGAAAATATGCCAGAGCATAAAAATGAGGAACATAAAAAGCTGAATGATGAAATTCGCCATCCCCGTTATCACCGTGGATATCGGCGTTACAAGCCTCGGAAAATAGACCTTTCCGAAAATATGGGCGTTGCTCACAAAGGTCGAGGAAGTATTCGTCAGGCAGTTCGCAAAATAGCTCCACGCGGTGTTTCCGCACATATAAAACAGGAAATAAGGAACGCCGTCGGACGAAAGTTTTGCGATGCTGCCGAACACGAATGTTGAGATAAGCGTGCTGAAAAGAGGGTTTATGATTATCCATGCGGGACCGAGCACGGTTTGCTTATACATCGTGGCAAAGTTGCGCTTGATAAAAAGATATATCAGATCCCGGTAATCCCACAGCTCTTTCAGATCTATATCCCGCCAGCTGCTTTTCGGCTTGATGACGGTCATTCGTTTTTTATTGTCCATATACCCTCCTTTTCCGTGCCGGCGCTTTTTTAATGATTGGCAAAGTATGCTCAACCTGCGGTTATTTCGGTGTGTGTAAAAAGCCGAATGGCAAAATCACGCCGTAACTGTTTTTTTTGAGTGTCCGATACACAGCCCCTGGACAACGGGAATCTCAAAGCCCTCTTCGGTCGCGGTGAAGAACCCTTCGTCGAGCCCGGCGGCATTTTCGCGCAAAAGCACAATGATTGTAGAGCCGCCGTAGAGAAACATTCCCTTTTCTTCTCCCCGACGGAACGCGCCGCTTTTGACGGAATTTGCTATTTTCCCCACAAGCATCGCGCCGACCTCTATCTGCGCGGCGAGCCCGAAAGATACTGTTTCGAGATATGTTATCTCCCTGCAATTTTCGCAGAAAACAGGATACTTTTCAAGCGCTGTCGGGCGCACGGTGTGAAGTTTGCCCTTTATATATCGGGACGATTCTATTTTTCCGTCGTCAAAAAAACAATAGCGGTGATAGTGCGTCGGGCAGAGGCGGAACACCAGCGCCGTCCCGTTTTCAAACGCTTTCGCCTTTTCTTCGTCGCCGAGAAGGGATTCAAGCGTATAAACGCTTTGTTTGACGGGCATAACCGTGTTTTTGTTCAGCCTGTAAGCGCTCAGAAGTCCGTCGCAGGGGCATACGAGCGCATCTGCGCCGGAATCGACGGGACGGAGACCCGGTTTTATGCGGCGAACGAAAAAATCGTTGAAGCATTTGTATTCTTCATCCTCGAAAAGGCTCATATCAATCGCGTTTTTTCGGATAAACTTTTTGATTGCCGGTTTTGACAGACGGGAACTCATAAAAGCGCCGACGGCTTTCGATACCCAAGGCGCGGAAAAAGCCTTCAACAGAATTCTGCCGAAGGCGTTTTCATATAAAAATCTCAAAGCCCCTCGGTCGGGAACGGGACGTATTTTTTCCATATCACTGAACACCGTAAAGCCTGAAAAGAACGATGAACGCTATAAATTCGACCAGCCCCACGCCCACCATTATCAGGATGCCTTTAAGTCCAGGTTTTTTCATTCTGAACGGCGCGATAAAGCCTATGCCCGTCGCGACGAGAAGCAGAAAATATACCAGCGTGATATCCACGTGCTTGCAATAAATGCTGAGCACGTAGCGAATAAGCATGAATGTCGGAAAAATAAGCGCGGACGAGGTGACGGGAAGCCCGACATACTCTTTTCTGCCCGTTGTTTCCGTTTCCTGTCTCGCCTCCTCCGTCACGTTGAAATAGGCAAGACGTATAAGCGCGGCGAGGATATAAAGGCCGAGAACGGCAAACAGAAAGCCCGAAAAGATGTTTGTCCACGTTCCGAGCTCCTTGCCGAAAATAAACTCGGGCTTGGGACGGACGCGGAGCAGCGTTGCGCCTATCGCGGCGGGAAGAACGCCGAAGGCGATAACGTCGGAAAGGGAATCTATCTGAATGCCGAACTTGCATTCATCCGAGGTTCTTCCTTTTTTTGTACGCGCGACCTTGCCGTCAAAAGCGTCGCAAAGTCCGCAGAAAAGAAGAAATATTATACCTATGTACGGGTGTCCTTTATCGCTGAGTGCGACGAATATGCCCGTGCTTGCCGACACGAGAGAAAGATATGTCAGCACGACGGTATAGTTGTAAAATCCAATCATTTTTCTACCTCTGTTCTTTTCTTCCTATGCTGTTTTTTCACAATAAAAGCAATAACGGTCAGCGCAAAACACAGAAACACGCAAAAATAAAAAGAGAGCGCGCGGCTGAAAAGCTCCATCGACGAATGATTTTCTATCCCGAGAGCCCCGAAGCCGTCAAGCATCAGATAGTCCGCGACCCCTATCGCGCCGGGAAGCGGAATACAGTTTGAACCGAGCACCACAAGGTTCTGCACGGCAAACACGCTTCTCGCTTTCGCAAGGTCTCCGCCCGCGGCAAGAAAAACAAAGACGGGGACAAGGATAGTGGAGATGCGCTGAAGCATATTGAAAACAAAGCATTTTGCGACCATCGCTTTGCGCCCGCGTATCATTTCGGCGCAATGCTTGTAATCCTCTATCGTTTTTTCAAGTTTTTTCGCGTATTTTTGCTTGTTTTTGAGGAGCCTTATTCCGGAAAGGAAGGAAAGAAAACCGTTACATATTTTTTTCAGTACGCGTTCGTGGCGCAGCAGCAGGATAAGAGCGAAAATTATCAGCGCCTGTATAAGCGTGCCGAGAACGATAAGCGTTCGGGAAAACGCGTCGAACTTAAAGAATATCCCCGGATTGAGAATTATGCTGCAAAGACCGAGGACAACTATCGAAACCGTGTACATAACAAGGTTCAGCATAAGCGAAACGGTTACGACGCCGGTCGGGATGCCGTCGCTGCACATAAAGTACGCCGAGGCGGGCTGACCTCCCGTTGCGGACGGGGTTATCGCCGAAACGTAGATGTCGGACGCGGAATACACAATGCCGTGAATGAATTTTTGACGGTATCCGAAGCCTTTGACGACGGAAAGAACCGCCAGAGCCTCAAAAAAGATAAATCCGAGCATGGCAAGAACCGCCGCGCATATCAAAAAGGGATTTACGCCCGAGATGTAAGCGAAAAACTTTTCAACGGTGAAATCCTTGCTCATATTCGTAACGGCAAAAACGCTCATAACGGCAAGCACAACAAAAACGAGCGTCCATATTATTTTGCTTTTTATGTCGCTCTTTTTCGGGGGCGACGCGGTGTTTACGGTTTCTTTATTATTCAATTTGTCGCTCCTTTTTTCTTTCTGCCGAAAACGGCGGAATAAAGCTTTTCGTAAATGCGTTTCAATTCGAGCTTGCGGGATATGAAAAGCCCCGCCTCCGCAACGATTATCCCGGACGGGATATCGACAAGCACATGCTGTTTGACAAGCAGCACGGAGGCAAACACAAGCACCCCGAAAACGCCGAAGCCGACAGTGACCCCTTTCGGAACCTTTTTGCACTTCATAAGCGCGCGGAAGATCAGCCAGCTTTCAAGACAGTGTATCGACGGAAAAAGATTGTTCGGCTCGTCCGCGGCATATATCCACCCCGTCAGCGTGTTGCAAAAGCCGCCGTCGGGTATTTCCGCGCGAACCATCACCGTGGGAAGCGCGAGAAAAATGACTGCCGTTATTATCTTGGCAACAGCCTCTCCCGTAAACACTTCATAGCACACGTCACGATTTTCCCTCGCAACGAGGCTGAAACCGACAAGAATCTGAACATACCACAGCACATAAACGATTATTGCGGGCGCAAAGTACGGAATAACGCCGTCAAGGGGGATTGAGAGGTCATAATGCACCCTGCCGCGGTTTATCGCCCGAACGCCGTAAAAAGTCGAGAAGTTGAACACAAACCAAAAGAAGACGGGAATAAAAGAGTAAACGGGGAAAAAGAAAGTTACGAACTTTCCGAAACCGCTTTTTTTCGCTTTCAACGCGTTGCCATTCATGCCTTTGCCGTTCCTTCTCCTGCCTTTTTCTTCCTGCAATGCCGCCGAATTTTTTCAGAGCCGACATTTCCCGCAGCGGACAAAAAAGTCCCGCATCCGTCAAAACGCGAACGCGGGACGCCCCTGTCGTTGCCAAAGTATTATATCATACTTTAACAGAAGAGAAAAGGAAAAAGAGCAACAGTTTTCAAAAAGTTTGCAAATTGTATGCAAAATTTTACCGTTTCAGGGCGTTTTTACCCCAAAATCGACTGCGCAGCCTCCTCTTCGTATTGTCTTGTGTAAAGCTCGCGGTAGTATCCGCGCTGCGCCAGAAGCTCGGAATGCGTTCCCCGTTCGATTATTTTTCCGTCGCGGACGACGAGGATAAGATCGGCGTCCCGAACCGTGGAAAGGCGGTGCGCTATCATCAGCGTTGTTCTGCCTTTGATTATCTCCGAAACGGCGGACTGAATCTTTTTCTCCGTCAGCGTATCGACGGAAGCGGTCGCCTCGTCAAGAATGAGTATCGCCGGGTCGGCAAGTATCGCCCTGACAAACGAAAGCAGCTGCTTTTCGCCCGTCGAAAGCATATCGCCGCCCTCGCCCACGTCGCTGTCCAGCCCCTTTTCGAGCTTTTCGACAACTCCCTCGGCGGAAACGAGACGGAGGGCTTTCATAATATCTTCGTCGGTCGCGTTCGGGTTGCCGTAAAGCAGATTTTCGCGAACCGTGCCCGAAAACAGGTGCGGCGTCTGCAAAACGTAGCCTATCGAGGAATGAAGCCACAGCTGAGAGCGCTCGCGCGCGTCCCTGCCGTCTATCAGAACTCTGCCCGAGGTCGGCTCGTAAAAGCGGCAGACAAGATTTGCAAGCGTGGATTTGCCCGCGCCCGTCTGACCGACTATCGCGATATTCGAGCCGTGAGGGATTTTAAGATTGAAATGTTCGAGAATATATTCGTCGCCGTCGGGATATTTGAAGCTTACGTCCTCAAATTCGATGTCGCCTTTCAGCTTTTCCCAGTTTTCACGCTTCGGCTTGAACACATCGCCGTAAACGGAAACGACCCCGTCGCTGTCCTTAACGTCGGATTGAACGGAAAGCAGATTCGTAAGGCGTTCGATGTTGACCTGCGTCATTATCAGATCCGAAATCGCGTCGATTATCCAGCGAACGGGCTCCATCATACCCTGCGCGTAGGACATAAACATCGAAAAAGTGCCGACCTCGGACTCCGCGATGTAGCCGCCGCGCCACAGCACGACCGCAAGCGCAACGGAAGAAGCAAGATTCATCGTTGCCGCGAAAAGTCCGCGCAGACGCGCCGCGTGAACGGATCTTGAGCGCATTTTTTTTGTATCTTCAACGAATTTATCGCGCATATCGTCTTCGATAACAAGCGTTTTTATCGTCTTTGCGCCGGTTATGCCCTCGTTAAAATCGCCCGTTATGCGCGAGTTCAGTTCGCGCACCTCTCTGTTGGCGCGTATCAGAAGCTTCTGGAATATCGAGAAAAGAACGACGATAAGAGGAACGATGATGACGACAAGCGCCGCAAGCCTTGCGTTGACCGCAAACATAACGACTATTGCGCCGATGAAGTAAGACGACTGCCAGATACCGTCCACCATCGTCCATGAAACGAGGGAGCCGATACGGGAAGTGTCGCTCATTATCCTTGCGTGAATGTAGCCGACGCTGTTCTGATTGAAATAGGAGAAGGAAAGCGTCTGCAAATGTCTGAACGCCGCGCTGCGCAGGTCGCGGTTCACGTCCACTTCCGTGCGAAACGCAAGCGAGAATGCAAGGTAGTTGACAAGTCCCGCAAACACAACCGCGGCAACGTAAAGCAGAATGAACCAGACAAGCGTGTCAAGCGTATTCCGCGCAACGAAATGGTCGAGCGCATAGCGTTGAAGAAGCGGAATGAGAATATCGACCGCCGAACCGCAAAGTCCGAACACTATCATTCCGACAAAACGCATTCTGTATTTTTTCAGGAACGGGAGAAGTCTGCCTATTCCGAAAAGAGGAAGCGACTTTTTGTTTTCTTTTACGGTTTTCATATATTTGCTGCCTCCTCTTCCGAAAGCGACTGGCTTTCATATATTTTTCGGTAAATTCCGCCCGCGGCCTTCAGCTCGTCGTGCGTTCCCTGTTCAACGATGCGCCCCTTGTCGAGAACGATTATCTTATCCGCCTTCATCAAGGTCGTTATACGGTGCGAAATAAGAATGACCGAGGAGCTGCCGAACCGTTCTTCAAGCGCTTTTCTTATCTTGACGTCGGTTTGAGTGTCCACCGCCGAAAGAGAGTCGTCAAAGACCATTATCGGCGTTTTCTGCGTCAGCATACGCGCTATCGCCGCACGCTGTTTCTGCCCGCCCGAAAGCGTAACGCCGCGTTCGCCGACAAACGTTTCGTAGCCCTGCGTGAAGTTCATTATCGTGTCGTCAAGACACGCCGCGGACGCCGCTTCGCGGATCTCGTCCATCGAAATATCTTTGCGCGTTATGCCGATATTCTCCGCAAGCGTGCGGGAGAAAAGATACGGCTCCTGCAAGACCATACCGATGTTTTCGCGAAGATATTCGGTCTTTATGTCGCGGATGTCAACGCCGCCTATTGTTATTCTGCCGCAGCCGTCGGGCAGGTCGTAAAGCTTGTCAAGCAGCATCATCAGAGTTGTTTTGCCGCTGCCCGTTCCGCCGAGAATACCGAGCGTCGTTCCCTTTTCAACGGTGAAAGAAACATCCTTTATCATCTGCGGATAGCCTTCGTATGCGAAGCTGACGTTTTCAAAGGCGATATCCGCGTTCATATCGGGGCATATCGCGTCGGGGCTGTCTTCCTCGACGGGCGCGGTCATAATCTGCCTGATACGCTCCGTTGAAACGCCAGCCTTGCTCATTTCGGAGATCATTCTGCCGAGCATACGCACGGGCCATACAAGCATGGAGTTATACGAAATAAACGCTATGTATTCTCCGGGGAGCATCATTCCGCGAGTGCAGAAAAACGCGCCGAAAACAACGACGAACATAACCTGCAAGCCCGAAAGAATGTCCGCGCTGCTCCAAAAGCGGCTCATCACGCGCGCAAGGTGTTCCCAGAGCGACGTGTAGTATTCGTTCTGCTTTTCAAACCTGTCGCACTCGTACTTTTCCCGTCCGAAAGCGCGCACGACGCGAACCCCCGTAAGGTTTTCCTGCGCCATCGCCGAAAGCTTGCCCTCGTTTTCGTCGCATTTAAGAAATCCCGCGCCTATTCTTCTGTGAAACAGAAACGAATATCCGATGATAACGGGCATGGGAATAAGGGAAACGACCGCAAGCAGCGGATTCATGGAGAACATAAACACCATGGAGAGAACGAGCATGATAACTATTCGCAGAACGGACGTCAGCTGCTCCGAAACAAAGTTTCGCATGGTGTCGATATCAGATGTGCAGCGCTGGATTATATCTCCCGTCTTATTCTGCATGTGCCATGAAAACGGAAGTTTTTCGATATGCTCAAAAAGGCTGTCACGCATGGTCTTGACAAGCGTTTCGGAGCCTTTTGTGTTGAAAACGCGGAAAGTGTATTGCGAAACGACCTTGAAAAGAGAGACCGCTACAACCGCGACCGCGGGTATCCACAGATTCTTTGCAAGGTGTTCAAGCCCTCCTGCCGCGTCGGTCAGGAATTTTGCTGTCGAACCCTCTTCGAGAGCGGAGTTCGGGAGAATGTTATCGACAGTTACGCGAATTATCTGCGGAATAATCATATCCGCAAGCGCCGTGACGGCAGCGGAGATCATTCCGATGAAAAAGAATATTTTGCTTCCCCGCAGGAATATCGCGAGCATTCGCGCGTTGCCCGTCTGCGGGGTTATCGTTCGTTTGTTTTTACTCATATCTTTCCTTATATTTCAATAAAATGCGGAGCGCTTACGCAAGAAGCGCGTTCGGTTCAGATTTCGGTTCAAACAGTCTCAGCCAAAGCTTAATCAATGAGGAAAATAGCGTTTCAGATACTGTCCGGTAAACGACTCGGGAACTTTTGAAACTTCACGCGGAGTACCCGTGCAAAGCACCGTTCCGCCGCCGTCGCCGCCCTCGGGGCCGAGGTCGATGATGTGATCCGAGCATTTGATAACATCAAGGTTGTGCTCGATAACGACCACGGTGTTGCCCGCGTCCGTCAGTTTTTGCAGAACCTTGATAAGCTTTTTGACGTCCTCGGAGTGAAGCCCCGTCGTCGGTTCGTCCAGAATATATATCGTTTTGCCCGTGGAGCGCTTCGAAAGCTCCGTAGCCAGCTTGATTCTCTGCGCCTCGCCGCCCGAAAGAGTGGTGGACGGCTGACCTATCTTTATATATCCGAGACCGACATCGTAAAGGGTTGCGAGCTTTCTGTAAACATTCGGTATATTCTCAAAAAACTTCAAACCCTCCTCGACCGTCATATCAAGAACTTCGTAAATGTTTTTGTCCTTGAATTTAACATCGAGCGTCTCTCTGTTGTAGCGTTTGCCTCCGCACACGTCGCACGGAACATAAATATCGGGAAGAAAGTGCATTTCTATCTTGACGATACCGTCGCCCTTGCAGGCGTCGCAGCGGCCGCCGTCAACATTGAAGGAGAACCTGCCCGCTTTGAAACCCTTTGCGCGCGCATCTGGCGTCTGCGCAAAAAGCTCGCGTATGTCGTTGAACATTCCCGTATACGTTGCGGGGTTCGAACGCGGGGTTCTGCCTATCGGACTTTGGTCTATATTAACGACTTTGTCGAGTTGGTCGATGCCTTCAATGCAGTCGCATTTGCCGGGTACCAGACGCGAGCGGTTGAGCTTGACCGCAAGCGTTTTGTACAGAATTTCATTTATAAGGCTCGATTTGCCCGACCCGGAAACACCCGTAACGGAGGTGAATACGCCGAGCGGTATCTCGACATCGATGTTCTTTAAGTTGTTTTCCTTCGCGCCGCGGATAACAAGGGATCTGCCCGTGAGCGGACGCGTTTTTTTGGGAACGGGTATCTCTTTTCTGCCCGAAAGATACTGTCCCGTTATGGATTTTTCGTTCTTCGCGACCTCTTCGGGCGTGCCCGCCGCAACTATATATCCGCCGTGAATGCCCGCGCCCGGACCTATATCGACAAGATAATCGGCGGCGCGCATCGTGTCCTCGTCGTGTTCGACAACGATAAGAGTGTTGCCGAGATCGCGCAGTTTTTTCAAAGTGTTTATCAGTTTTTCGTTGTCGCGCTGGTGAAGGCCTATGCTCGGCTCGTCAAGGATATAAAGCACCCCGACAAGAGAAGAGCCTATCTGCGTGGCAAGACGTATCCTCTGCGCCTCGCCGCCCGAAAGCGTTGAGGCGGAGCGCATGAGCGTCAGATATTGAAGCCCGACGCTGCGCAGGAAATTCAGTCTCGATTTGATTTCTTTTATTATCTGCGCCGCTATCATCGTGTCGCGCGCTCCGAGTTTAAGATTGTCTATGAAGTCGTATGCTTCGCTGACGGATTTTTTGCAGAGGTCGATAATGTTTATGCCGCCGACAGTGACCGCAAGCGCCAGATCGCTGAGCCTGTTTCCGTGACATTCGGGGCAGGGCTTGTCGGACATCAGCTGTTCGATTTCGGTGCGTACCGCCTCGCTCGAAGACTGCTTATACCGTCTTTCTATGCACGGGATTATGCCCTCGTCCGTTTCGCAGCCGTAAAGTAGCTTGTCAAGCGCTTCTTTGGGAATATCCTTAACGGGCGTTGAAAGGTTTGCGCCGTAATCGCGCAGAATGGACGCAAAATGGCGTATATAATACGAATTTGAGCTTACGTTGCCGAAGCCCGTCGCGGCTATCGCGCCGTCAAGAATGCTCAGATCCTTGTTCGGAATTACAAGGTCGGGATCGACCGCCATGGTGAAGCCGAGTCCGGAGCAGGTCTTGCACGCGCCCGCGGGATTGTTGAAAGAGAACATTCTCGGAGTCAGTTCCTCGATGCCTATGCCGTGTTCGGGGCAGGAATAACGCTGGGAATACGTCGTTTCTTCGCCGTCGGGCACGGAAACGACGATAAGCCCGTTTGAAAGCTTGGAAGCCGTTTCGCACGAACCGACAAGACGCATTTTTATGTCTTCGCGGATAACAAGACGGTCAACAACGACTTCGATATTGTGCTTTTTGTTCTTGTCAAGCGGAATATCCTCGCCGAGGTCGTAAATTATGCCGTCAACGCGCACGCGGACGTAGCCGCTTTTTCTGTAATCCTCGAAAAGTTTCGCATATTCGCCTTTTCTGCCGCGAACGACGGGCGCAAGGATCTGAATGCGCGTGCCCTCGTCAAGGTTCATAATCTTATCGACGATGGAATCAAGCGCCTGCTGCTTTATCTCAACGCCGCAGACGGGGCAGTGCGGAACGCCCACACGCGCGTAAAGAAGACGCAGATAATCGTAAATTTCGGTTATCGTGCCGACGGTCGAGCGCGGGTTTTTGGAAGTTGTTTTCTGGTCTATGGATATGGCGGGCGAAAGCCCCTCGATATAATCGACGTCGGGCTTTTCCATTTGCCCCAAAAACATACGCGCGTAGGAGGACAGGGACTCAACGTAGCGTCTTTGTCCCTCCGCATATATCGTGTCAAACGCAAGGCTCGATTTGCCCGAGCCCGAAAGCCCAGTAAAGACAACGAATTTGTCTCTCGGTATTTCAAGGTCGATGTTTTTGAGGTTATTTTCCCTCGCGCCTTTTACAAGTATCGTATCTCTCATATCTCACATCTTCTTTCAAGCCGTTTTGCGGCGCCGATGAACACAAAAATCACTTTACGCCCTTTGCCTGCGCCTGAATTTCCTTTATCCTGTCGCGCAGCGTTGCGGCATATTCGAAATCCAGATTCTTTGAAGCGCGTTTCATTTCCGCCGTCAACTCTTTTATAAGGTCGTCGAGCTGCTTCGGCGAAAGTTTTCTTGCGTCCACCGCTTTTTCCGCATCTTCCGCAACTTTTTCGGCGGCGGTGAACGCGGCGACGTCGGTTATCGGCTTTATTATCGTTTTCGGCGTTATGCCGTGGTCTTTGTTGTATTTTTCCTGTATCGAACGGCGGCGTTCCGTTTCCCTGATGGCGGCTTCCATCGACGGGGTAACGGTATCGGCGTACATTATTACTTCGCCCTCCGCGTTTCGCGCCGCTCTGCCTATTATCTGTATCAGGGAGCGTTCGTTTCTCAAAAAGCCCTCTTTGTCCGCGTCAAGAATAGCGATAAGCGAAACTTCGGGCAGGTCAAGTCCCTCGCGGAGCAGGTTTATCCCGACAAGGACGTCAAACTCTCCCAAACGCAGGTCGCGGAGCGTCTGTATACGTTCGAGAGTTTCCGTTTCATGGTGCATATACCGAACGCGCAGGTCAAGCCCTTGCAGATATTCCGTCAGGGACTCGGACATTTTCTTTGTCAGAGTAACGACAAGCACACGTTCTTTTTTCTCCACGCGTTTCTTTATCTCCGAAACAAGGTCGTCTATCTGACCGTCCGTCGGACGAACGCTGACAAGCGGGTCGAGAAGCCCCGTGGGTCTGATTATCTGTTCGACTATCTGCGCGGAATGTTCTTTCTCATAATCTCCCGGCGTAGCCGAAACGTATATCACCTGATTGAGTTTTTGCTCAAACTCGCTGAAAAACAGCGGACGGTTGTCAAAAGCGGACGGAAGACGGAAACCGTATTCGACAAGGCTTTCTTTTCTTGCCCTGTCGCCGCCGCTCATACCGCGCACCTGCGGCACGGAAACGTGGCTTTCGTCGATGAACATCAAAAAGTCTTTCGGAAAATAGTCCAGCAGCGTGTACGGGGTCGAACCGGGCTTTCTGCCCGAAAGGATACGGGAATAGTTCTCCACACCTTTGCAGTAACCCACCGTGCGCAAGAACTCCACGTCGTACATCGTGCGTTCTCTGATACGCTGCGCCTCGATAAGCTTGCCCCTGTCCGTGAAAAACTTTTCGCGTTCCTCCATTTCTCGGATAATTTCATCTATCGCTTTTTTCAGATGCTCGTCCGTCGTGACGTAATGCACGGCGGGGAATATCACGGCATAATTGATTATTCGCAGTATCTCGCCCGTCGTCGGGTTTATCTCGCATATCCGCTCTATCTCGTCATCCCAGAACTCAACGCGTATAACCAAGTCGTTCGCGGATGCGGGAAATATCTCCACAACGTCGCCCCTCGCGCGGAACATACCTCTGCCGAGGTCGATGTCGTTTCTCTCAAACCGTATCTTCGCAAGGTTTTTCAGCAGTTCCTCGCGGTCAAGTTTTTGCCCGACACGGAGCGACACCATCATATTGTGGTATTCCGCAGGGTCACCGAGCGTGTAGATACACGAAACGCTCGCAACTATTATAACGTCACGGCGTTCAAACAGCGCGGAGGTCGCGGAATGGCGCAGGCGGTCGATTTCGTCGTTTATCGACATATCTTTTTCTATATACGTGTCCGTGTGCGCGATATACGCCTCGGGTTGGTAATAATCGTAATAGGATACAAAATACTCCACCGCATTTTCGGGAAAGAACTCGCGAAACTCCGAGCAAAGCTGCGCGGCAAGGGTTTTGTTGTGGGCAAGAATGAGCGTGGGACGATTGACATTGGCGATAATGTTCGCCATGGTAAAAGTTTTGCCCGAACCGGTAACGCCGAGCAAAGTCTGTTTTTCATCTCCGTCCAAAATACCTCGGGTCAACTTTTCGATAGCCTGCGGCTGGTCTCCCGTCGGCTTATAATTCGACACAAGCTTGAATTTATCCATCGTTCACACCCCTTTACACGGTTTGATTTATCACGGAACGTAATTTTCTTTGCTTTATTTTTTTCGTAATTTTCAATATAAAATCCCGCGAATGTTTTTTCTTCTCACGGGTCAGCCTCTATATTATATCACACTTATTATAAAAAATAAAGGGGGTAAAGCACTATTTTACAAAATAATCGTATGATTTTTCTTAAAACCTGTGTAATATAAACGCCCGAACGGGAAAAAGTCCTTATCTGTCGGCAAGCCGTTTCAGCGTACAAATTTTATTACGCGCGCGTATGCGTATGAGCCTGAATCCCCGTTCGGAAAAATTTCACCCCGAAAAGACGATTTTACATGGATTTGACAAAACAAGGCTTTTGTACTTTACGTTCGAGGGGTATACTATGAGCGTACAAAGGAAAAAGTACAAAAGAAAGATTCCGATAACGGAAAAAGGAGAATGTTACATTATGAAAAAGTTTGTAAGCATTATGCTCGCGGCACTTCTTGCGCTGGCACTTCTTGCGGGATGCGGAAGTAAAGACGCAACCACCACGACCCTGAACGGTACGACCGCGGCAGAAGGGAACAAGGAAGTAAGCGGAACGGTTTCGACCGACGGCTCCACCTCAATGGAAAACGTAATCGGCGCACTCGGCGAAGCGTTTATGCAGAACAACAAGAACGCAAAGTTCACTTATAACCCCATCGGCTCGGGCTCGGGCATCACGGCGGTAGCCGAAGGACGCTGCGATATCGGACTTTCGTCCAGAGCGCTTAAAGACGATGAAAAAGCAAACGGCTTGACCGAAACGATCGTAGCGCTCGACGGTATCGCGGTAATCGTCAACCCCGCAAATGCGGTAAGCGACCTTTCCGTTGAAAACATCGCAAAGATATACACCGGTGAGATCACTAACTGGAAAGACCTCGGCGGCGCGGACGCGGAAATCGTTGTAATCGGACGTGAAGCGGGAAGCGGCACCAGAGACGGATTTGAATCCATCACCTCCACCAAAGAGACTTGCAAATACAGACAGGAACTTACTTCGACCGGCGACGTTATCACAACTGTTGCAAACAACCCGAACGCGATAGGATATGCTTCACTCGCGGCTCTTCAGGACTCGGTTAAAGCATTGACGGTCGGCGGTGTTGCTCCGTCGGAAGCAACGGTTAAAGACGGCAGCTACGTTATCCAGAGACCTTTCGTCCTCGTAACGAAAACCGGAGCTCAGCTCTCCGAAGTTGCTCAGAAGTTCTTCGACTTCGCAACCTCTGCGGAAGCAAACGAACTCATCTCCAAAGCGGGCGCGGTTCCCGTTAAATAACAAACAAAACGGACATAAAGCGGCGGCGGGCTCGGACGAAAGATTCGGGTTCGCTGCGTGCCGCGTGAAAGAGGCTTTGTAAGATGAAAAACAAAAAGAGATTATTCGAAAATATAATACACGGGATATTCCTTGTGCTCGGTCTGATAACGGTCGGCTGTGTGCTGCTCATAACCGTTTATCTGATAATCTCGGGCATTCCCGCAATAACGAAAATAGGGCTTTGGGATTTCCTGTTCGGCACGGAATGGGCATCGACGGCGGCGGAACCGAAATTCGGAATACTGCCGTTTATCCTGACAAGCGTTTACGGAACCGCGGGCGCAATACTTTTGGGTGTTCCCATAGGATTTCTGACGGCGGTCTTCCTTGCAAAGGTCGCGCCGCCGAAAATGAAAACACTTGTTGAATCGGCAGTCAGCCTGCTGGCAGGCATACCCTCCGTTGTTTACGGTCTTGTGGGCATGATAGTGCTCGTTCCCGCGATAAGAAAAATATTCAACGTTCCGGACGGTGCAAGCCTGCTGGCGGCGATAATCGTGCTTGCGATAATGATACTGCCCTCTATCATAAAAGTTTCGCTGAACGCGCTTGAAGCCGTTCCGAAAGAATATGAAGACGCTTCTCTGGCTCTCGGCGCAACGCCCACCGAAACATATTTCAGGGTTTCCGTCCCCGCCGCAAAAAGCGGCATCGCGGCGGCGGTCGTGCTCGGCGTCGGCAGAGCGATAGGCGAAGCGATGGCGGTTATGATGGTTGCCGGCAATGTTGCGAATATGCCGCGTCTTATGGGCAGCGTTCGTTTTCTTACAACGGCGGTCGCAAGCGAAATGTCCTATTCTTCGGGACTTCAAAGACAGGCTCTTTTCTCGATAGCGCTTGTGCTGTTCCTCTTCATCATGCTTATTAACGCCGCGCTGAACTTCTTCTTGAAAGGACGTAAGAAAAAATAATATGAAAAACAACAAAACGTCTTTGAAAAGAAAAGCATACGGGGTCACGATGAACGTCCTTATGGGAGTCGCGGTAACGCTGACCTGCGCGCTGGTTCTTTTTCTTATCGTATATATCCTTTACAAAGGTCTTCCCAATATAACATGGGATCTGCTTTCAACCTCGCCGAGTTACCTTTCGGGTACGATAGGCATTCTTCCCGACATTCTCAATACCGTTTATCTTGTTTTGGCTACGCTTGTCTTCGTGCTTCCGCTCGGGGTAGGCGCGGCGATATATCTGACTGAATACGCAAAGAACAAAAGAATAGTTGCAATAATCGAATACGCGGCGGAAACGCTTTCGGGCATACCGTCCATCATCTACGGACTTGTCGGAATGCTCTTTTTCTGCCAATTCCTCGGATTCCAGACATCAATAATCGCAGGCGCGCTGACGCTTGTTATAATGAACCTGCCCACGGTTATGAGAACCACGCAGGAAAGCCTGAAAACCGTTCCGCAGAGTTACCGTGAAGGCGCTTTCGGGCTCGGCGCGGGCAAATGGAGAGTTATCCGAACGGTTGTTTTGCCGGGCTGTATCGACGGTGTTATAACGGGCTGTATCCTTTCCGTCGGACGAATCCTCGGCGAATCCGCGGCGCTGCTTTTCACGGCGGGCGTTGCGCACGTCGTAAACGGGCTTTTCGAGGGACTTACAAGTTCGGGAGCCTCGCTGACGGTCGCGCTTTATGTTTACGCAAAAGAGCGCGGTAAATTCGACGTCGCGTTTGCGATAGCGGCGATACTGATGATTCTTGCGCTTATCATCAACCTTGCGGCGGCGCTCGTCGGCAAATATTTCAAAAAGAGGAGAAGTATATGAGCAATATTATAACCGTTAACGACCTTTGTCTTTGGTACGGAACCACGCAGGCGCTCAAAAACGTCAATATAAATATAGCAAAAAACAGCATAACCGCGCTTATCGGACCCTCCGGCTGCGGTAAATCCACGTTTCTGAAAACACTTAACAGAATGAACGACCTTGTGCAGGGAGTGCGCATAACGGGCGAAGTCAGATACGACGGCAAGGACATTTTTGCCCCCGGCACGGACGTAAACGAGCTTCGCAAAAACATCGGTATGGTATTCCAGAAGCCGAACCCGTTCCCGATGAGCGTTTATGACAACATCGCTTACGGACCGCGCACGCACGGCGTTCGCAGCAAGGCAAAACTTGACGACATCGTGGAACGCTCGCTGCGCGACGCGGCGATATGGGACGAGGTCAGGGACAGACTCAAAAAGTCGGCGCTCGGTCTTTCGGGCGGACAACAGCAGCGTCTTTGCATCGCGCGCGCGTTGGCGGTTGAACCCGACGTGCTTCTTATGGACGAACCGACCTCCGCGCTCGACCCCATTTCGACCTCGAAAATAGAAGATCTTGCCATGGATCTGAAAAAGAAATACACGATAGTCATTGTTACACACAATATGCAGCAGGCGGTGCGTATATCGGACTACACGGCGTTTTTCCTGCTCGGAGACCTTGTCGAATACGGAAGCACGGAAAAAATGTTCGAGCAGCCGCAGGATAAACGCACGGAAGATTACATCACGGGGAGGTTCGGATAATGAGAAGCAGATTTGACGAACAGCTGGCAACGCTGAACAAGGAACTTATAGAAATGGGCGCGCTCTGCGAAGAGGCGATAGCCGACGCGGCGAAAGCGCTGACGACGGCTGACGAAAAAACGGCGGCAAAAGTGGAGCCGCTTGAAGCGGAAATAAATCAAAAAGAAAGAGATATAGAGTCTCTTTGCCTGAAAATGCTGCTTCAACAGCAGCCCGTGGCAAGAGACCTGCGTCAGATATCCGCGGCTCTGAAAATGATAACCGACCTTGAAAGAATAGGCGATCAGGCGTCGGACATCGCGGAAATAATCACCTTTATCGACAAAAAAGCGGGCGTTGACTGCGAAGCGATATGCCTTATGGCGGAAGCGACCATACGCATGGTGACCGAGAGCGTTGACGCGTTCGTAAAAAGAGATGTCGGCATTGCCCAACAGGCGATAGCGCACGACGACACGGTGGACGATTATTTCCTCAAAGTCAAACGTTCGCTTATAAACATGATAGCCCAAAGACCCGCAGACGGAGAACACGCGCTCGACCTGCTGATGATAGCAAAATATTTTGAACGTATCGGCGACCATGCGGTGAACATCGCGGAATGGGTCATCTTTTCCGTGACGGGAGTTCACAAAGGGCAGACCGTGTGACGCTCCGACGAAAAGGGCATACGGCGGAATGCCGTGCGAAAAATGCCCGAAAGAAAGGGACATAAACAATGACGAAAAAAATATTCCGTTCGATAATCGCAGTTGCCGCCGTCGTTCTTGCGGCGTGCTTTGTGCTGATTCTCGGAATCCTTTACAGCCACTTCACTTCGGTGCAAAAGGACAATCTGAAATCCGAGCTTGCGCTGGCGGCGACCGCCGTTGAAAAAAACGGACTTGACTATCTCAAAAGCGTAGATGAAAAGTCGTGCCGTTTCACATGGATAGCGACTGACGGCAAAGTTATTTTCGATTCCGAGGGCGACGCGGCGAATATGGAAAACCACAAGGACAGACAGGAAGTCGCGCAGGCGTTCGGAACGGGTTTCGGACAGAGCTCGAGATATTCGACAACGCTCACGGAAGAAACCGTTTATTATGCAAAAAAGCTGAATGACGGGACGGTTCTCCGGGTTGCGGTCAAAAGACTTACCGTGCTGACGCTTGTGCTCGGAATGGTACAACCGCTTATCTTTGTCATCGCGATAGCGCTGACAGTATCGCTTCTGCTCGCACGCCGTCTTTCGAAAAAGATAGTTGAGCCGCTCAACTCGCTCGACCTTGACAAACCGCTTGAAAACAACGTATACGACGAGCTTTCGCCGCTGCTTGTCAAGATAGAAAAACAGAACAGGCAGATAAGCGCACAGTTGAAGAAATCAAAAACGGACAAAGCCGAGTTTTACGCCGTTATCAAGAATATGAAGGAAGGACTTGTGCTGTTAAACGCAAACGACACGGTTCTGAGCATAAACCCTGCGGCGGAAGCGGTGTTCGGCACGGACGAAACCTGTATCGGGCAGGATTTTCTGACGGTTGACAGAAGCCTTGAAGTCGGCAATACCATCGCGGAAGCCAAAGAAAAAGGCAGCGCGCAATTACAGACGGAAAGAAACGGCAAAATATATCAGATGAACGCAAGCCGCATAGGAACACCGCCGAATGCGGGCGGCACCGTGCTTTTGGTTTTCGATATAACCGAAAAGGCGTTTGCGGAAAGGAACAGGCGCGAGTTTACGGCAAACGTTTCGCACGAGCTGAAAACGCCGCTGCACTCCATTATGGGCTGCTCGGAGCTTATGGAAAACGGGCTTGTAAAAGCGGAGGATATGCCGCGCTTCGTTTCGAGAATACACTCTGAAGCGTCGAGGCTCGTTACGCTTGTTGACGATATAATAGGGCTTTCGCAGCTTGACGAAAACGCGGAATTTCCGAAAGAGGACGTTGACTTGCTGGCACTTGCGGAGGAGGAAGTCGGCGCGCTTGCGGC
Organism: uncultured Eubacteriales bacterium; assembly: GCA_934454405.1. Taxonomy (GTDB): domain Bacteria; phylum Bacillota; class Clostridia; order Oscillospirales; family UBA644; genus UBA644. The sequence continues at coordinate 55,044 of CAKSFN010000010.1, forward strand.
AACGGCAAAGGATAAAAACATCGAAATTTCCGTCGGCGGCGAAGAAATCACCGTGACGGGCGTTCGCAGACTTCTGCATGAGATAGTTTATAATCTTTGCGATAACGCCGTGCGTTACACGGAAAAGGGCGGCAGCGTCCGCGTCACCGTCGGCAAAGAGGAAAACGAGGCGGTGATAACCGTTTCCGACACGGGCATCGGTATCCCTCCCGAAGACCTTGACAGGGTTTTCGAAAGATTTTATCGGACAGACAAGAGCCGCTCGAAAGAGACGGGCGGCGCGGGGCTGGGGCTTTCGATAGTCAAGCACGCGGTTTCGTATCTGGGCGGCAGAATAAGCCTTGACAGCGCGCAGGACGTGGGGACGACATTTAAGGTCTACCTGCCCAAAGACCCGGAAGACCATTCGGACGACTGAACCGAACGGGATCTCCTTTCACGCAATCAAAAGGCGAGGTCGGCTGACATAACAAAAATCAAAGACTTCCGACGGAAAAATGCGGTTTTCCGTCGGAAGTCTTGGTTTTTTCTCATATTCTTTTTGCGCGCGGCAAAGTCCTGTTTATCGGACTGTCATTTTCGTATAATATATTTGCCGGAAGAAAAGACGGAAGATATCCGAATGTATCTCTCACAAAGAGTTTCTTTCGTCCGCACGGCAATGATGACAGAACGCCGCGCCGCGCGTTCGGAAATAGGCAGGATTCCGAACTCTCTCTCCCCACCCACCCACAAAAGGCGCGGCGGAAGGTCATTGATTTATGAGAACGGAAAAATGCTTCCGGATAAGGAAAATAAAGAAATGGGGCTGTAAAAAACGCAAGTTTTTTTACAGCCCCTTTGGGGATAGGAAAAAAGGTTCAGAATGGGTGAATCGAATCCATGGCTGATGATATTCGAACTCTCATCGGTTTTAACGGGCGGATTTTCGCCCTGACTTTCGCAAAAGCCTTGCAAATACGACAGTATTCACGGCGGCTTCTTTGTCGTTATGACAAAAATCCGCACCGTAAAAACTGCACGCACCCGACACAGAAAAATTTTCGAGGAATTTTTTCTTTTTGAGACGCAGGCGGGCTGACGCCCGCCAAAACGAAAAGAGAGAAAATAACCGAAAATAGCCTGTGTCGGGCGATAAGAGTCCGGACATCATCAGCCTTGGCGTACATAGGTACGTCGAGAGGTGAGATTCGCCCGTAGCAAAAAAGGCGTATTAAAACCTTATTTTATGGAAAAACACAAAAATTGCTGTTTTGAGTCGTTTTGTTTATCTTTTAAGCCATTGTTTTTTTTGTATTTTTCAGCCTTTTTTACGGTCTGGGCTTTTTTTACATCCCCCCCCCCCTTGTTGTTTCAAAATTTAACTTTCAGGTCGGAGAACTCGCGAAGACGCTGCTCAAAAGCCGCAGTCGCCGCCTCTTTATGCGCCGCAACGGGGTTCTTTTCGCCCGCAAGCCGCAGAATATATTCGCAAAATCCGGGGTTAAGAGGAAGAATGGGGCCGAGAATCTGCGTGCCGATGAAATTGTTCTTTCGCATACCCTCGAAACGGCTTTTTTCGTTTATGCCGTCGCCGCGTTCGACTTCACAGAAGAAACAGGACGAGTTATCGCCGTAAATCTTTCCGAATTGGGAACGGAAGCCCATAACGGTAACACCGTCGGCTTTTCCGAGCACTTTTCCGTTGTAACGCGCAAAAAGGTCGGTCTTTACTTCAAGGTCGAAAAGTCCGAGCCCCTCGGCGGTTATTTCTTCGGTCACATATTCAATTTTTTTGCAGAATATCTCGCAGGAATTGCCCGTGCAGAGAAAAACGACGCCGTCGCTTATCAGGTCGCTGATCCTTGCCGTATACGGACGGAGTTTTTCGATAACTTTTCGCTGCGTGCTTTCGCTCATCGACGCCATAACGACAATATCGGGGCGTTCGCGGACAAAATACGGCTCGTCAAGCAAAGAGGTGTTTATAACTTCCGCGTTTTCCGCGCTTTGGGCAAGATAGGTCACGTTTTGCGGGTCGCCGTAGAAGTTGCAGACCTCGCCGAAAAGAAATTCTATTTTCATTTCGCCGCGCCCCCTTTCTCTTCAAGATAGCGTTTCGCCGCGTTCCCCTCCGCTATCAGATACGGGTCGAACAGGACGAAAATATCCTTGTATTTTTCGGTATCGACAAGCTTCACGCCGCCCGTAAACGTCGGGCAGGTCACTATTTTAGCCTCATCGACGCCCGCCATAAGCGCGCGCAGTTTGTGGTCAAGGCAGCGCGGACCGGAAAAGACTGTCTGCCCTATCGTCGGGGAGCAAAGCGCACTGTAATCGCAGTCGTAAAGCCAGCAGGTGCTTTCGGAGTTCCCCGAGTTGTCGCCCACATCGTCAACAAGCACGAGAACGCTCTTTTTCGCTTCCGGGTCTGCGGTCTTATACGAGGCGACATATCTGTAAGCCATCGCGCACGCGACGGGGTTCTGCCCCTTCGCAAGCTGTCCGATGATCGTATAATCGCCGACCTTTTTAATATCAAAGCGCGAACTTACTATCTTCACGGTCTCAAACGCGTTGTGTATCTTTTCATAATCAAGGCCGAACGTATGAAGAACGGATATGACCGCGCAGCTGTTGTAAATATTGATTATGTTGTCGTTGACTGTCTTATACTCTTCATCAACGCCGTTATGAGTGATCGTAAACGTTCCTTTTTCGCGGTTTATCGCCGTCACGTCATAATCGGGCTTCGGTGAAGCGAAACCGCAGGAGGGACAATGATGTCTTCCGATATGATTGTATCTGACATATTCCGTTTCGAGCTTCGCGCCGCATTTCGGGCAGTAAACGATGTCGCGCAGCGCTTCGTCCGTCGCCGCGCCGTTTTCGGGACGGTCTGCGGAAACGCCGAAATACGTTCTGTCCTTATTGTTCGGAAACAGTCCCGAGCAGATAAGATCGTCCGCGTTAAGCACAACTTTTGTGCTTGACGGCAGCTGCTTGTTCAGAATATAGCAGATAAATTCGGTGTGCGCGTTGCGCTTTAACGAATCGCGCATTATGTTGTTGCAGATAAGGATATCGGGCGTCAGGTATTTATAGACTTTGAGTGAGCTGCGCTCGTCCACTTCAAGCACGCCGACCTGCTTTTTCGGTTTGCCCGAAAAAGTCGCGTCCGTCAGCAGCGCGGAAACGACGCCCTCGCAGATATTCGAGCCGTAGCTGTTGTTCGTCACGGTGTATCCGTTGTTCTGCAAAACGGTTGCCAGCAGGTTGCTGACCGTCGTTTTGCCGTCCGTTCCCGTTACGCAGATAAGCGTTTCGGGCTTTTGCAGATAACGCAGAAAATCGGGGCAGAGCTTCGTTGCCACCGCGCCCGGAGTGTGCGTTGCGGCTCGTCCGCAAAGACGGAGCAGGCGGTATGTCATTTTTGCCGCCGTCATCGCGACATAAAAGCGTACTTTCGACATATTTCGATACTTCCTTATAATCTCGTCGCGCCGTTTTTTCGGTCGAGCCTCTCTTTCCGAAGTTCCGACCGCCTTTCGGCGCCTTATTTTTTAATTTTACCACAGACGCCGCGGTTTGTCAATCCGCCGCCTGGCTGTTTGATCCGTTTTTTGCTCAAAATCGCGACGTTTTCACGGATATTCGCTTTCTCATCGGAAGGCGGCGCCGAAAACCACGGAAATTTTCAATGAAACTGCCCGTAAAGCGTTACCTCTCTTTTCTCTTGTTGTAAAAGAACATCGCGACGCCCGCGCCGCAAATGAGGATATAACCGATAATGCTCCACACATCGGGGATATCGCCGAAAACGAAAAAGCCGAGGATCGCGGCAAAGACTATCTGAGTGTAATCGTAAACGGAGATCTCTTTTGCGGGCGCGCAGAGGTAAGCTTTCGTTATCCCGAGCTGCCCGACGCAGGCAAACGTCCCCGCAAGAATAAGATAAAGCGTCTGCAAAAACGTCATCGACTTATATCGGACTATCAAAAACGGCAGGCAGAACAGGCACGAAAACGCGGAAAAATAAAAGACTATGCGCTTGCTGTTCTCGCCGTTTTTCCCGAGTTTACGCACAAATGTGTACGCCGCGCCCGCGCCGAGTCCGCCCAACACGCCCGCAAGAGCGGGAATGAGCTGCGCGTCGGCAAAACCGGGCTTGATTATAAGCAGACTGCCGCCGAACGCGACCGAAACGCCGAGCACCTGAACGGCGGCGGGCTTTTCGCGAAGCAGAAACATCGAGAAGATTATCGCGAAAAAAGGTGAGAGCTTGTTCAGCATATTCGCGTCCGAGAGGTTCAGCGTTCCGAGAGCATAAAAGTTGCAGAGCAGACCGAGAGTGCCGCAAAGGCTTCTGCCCAGAAGTCCCGGAATACTCTCTTTTTTCGGAGCAAACCCTATATTTTCACGCAGCATCATAACGGTTATGAATATCAGCGCGATAAAATTCCTGAAAAACGCTTTCTGAAACGCGGGAAGGTCTCCCGCAAGCTTGACGAACAGCGACATAACGGAAAAGCCGAACGCCGCAACGACGATATATATTATTCCCTTTGTCTTTTGTCCTGTTTTCGGCATTTTGCCCGTCCCTTTATTTGTCGGAGAACCGCGCTTTTTAAGCGCCTTTCCCTTATCCGATCTTTTTCTTTCATTATTGTTTATATCAGATTATATCACATATTTTGCGTCTTTTCAATACGTTATTTGCCCGATAAAGGGAAGAGCCGCTCAAACGGAGGGACCGTTCGGGCGGCAAGGGATAAGAAGGTGAATATATAACCTCGGAGAAAGAGGGGGCTTCCCCGATGTTCGCGTGTTTTGAACTGCGCTGCCGAGACTTGACAACGCCGCGGATTCATTGTATAATGATTATACACCGTACATCGATGTACGATGCAATACCTTTTGCGAAAAAATTTGCTTTTCGGAGAGATTTTATGAAAAAAGAAGAAAAAAGGCTGATGTCCATCGGCGAGATCGCGAAAGCGCTCGACATCACGCGGCGTATGATTTTGAATTACGAGGCGAAAGGACTTATCGAGGCGGACGTAAAAGAGGGACTTTCGGGCAACAGATATTACACGGTGGATACGCTGACGCGTATACGAACCATCAGAGTTTTTCAGAATCTGGGGCTGTCGCTCGGCGATATTAAAGAGTATTTTGACGGAAACTCGGATCTGCGCCCGATGATTGCAAGGCTCGAAAAAATCCGCGACGAACTGAATCTGAATATAGAAAAGTTAAAAGAGCGCGTAAAAAGCGACAACGACTTTGAATTTCGCATAATGACAGTTCCTGCGCAGACGGTTTTTTCACAGACTTTCCGTGCGCCGACCGTCGAAGAAAGGAAAGTGCATCTGCGAAAAGTCATAACGGAAGCAATGCGAGGCTACGGTTCGGACACAAGCAAGAGAATGTACTTTATCGAATATCCCCTTTCCGATCCCGACAGTATTTCTTATTGCATTGCAGTCAAGCCCGACAGCGACGGAGAATTTATACGCACATTGAATGAAGAAACCGCGCTCTGCGTCTTCTTTCACGGCGGCTACGAATCCATTCCCGACATCAGAGACAAGATGATTGCATTCGCAGAGGCAAAGGGATACAGACTGAAAGGAATTTGCCGTCACGTTTACCTTGAAGGTCCCGCACAGCACCGCGACGAAAAAGATTTTATCACGCAGGTGGTTCTGCCCATAGAAAAAAGCGGGGAGTAACGTCTGACGACAAACAGGCAATAAAAAAGAAAAGACGAAAGAAAGTTTTCCCCCGAACGGTAATATCGCCGAACATAAATAAGCCGCAAAGAAACTTATGTTTCTTTGCGGCTTATTCGCATTCAGGTCGTATTTATCTGTTTTTGAGAATCTTCGCAGTATATACTTTATGAAGACCGCACGGCCAGCACAGAATCATTCCGACAACCGCGCCGACAGCCGCCTGCAATATCTGGAACGGAAGTTTTGCCACAGCCGCTGCGGGCGTCGCGTAGATAAAAGCTCTGCCGAGCGAGTAGCCGACAACCATTATAACAGCGCCGAGCGTCACGCCGATACCCGAAGCGAATTTCGGGTGTTTTTTAAGAACGTAATGGGAAAAAACGGAGATAACGACCGCTTGAAGTCCATGTGTTACAAGGGAAACGAACATCGGGGTCGGATAAAAAAACAGGTCTCCGAGAAACGCGCCGACACCGCCGACCATAAACGCCGCGACAGGATCGAACAATATCGCCGCAAGGCAGATAACGATATCGTTAAGATACAGATGTCCGCCGGGAACGGGAACTCCGAACGAACTCAAAGCGACATTCATCGCCATAAATATTGCGGTAGTACATAGGCTGAGTATACCCGAACCCTTGTCGGTTTTAACGGGCGGATTTTTGCCCTGACTTTCGCAAAAGCCTTGTAAATACGTCAAGTATTCACTGCGGCTTCTTTGTCGTTATGACAAAAATCCGCACCGTAAAAACTGCCGGCACCCGACACAGAGAAATTCTCGAGGAATTTTTTCTTTTTGAGACGCAGGCGGGCTGACGCCCGCCAAGACGAAAAGAGAGAAAATAACCGAGAATAGCCTGTGTCGGGCGATAAGTGTTCGAGTAGACTCAGCCTTTCCAAACCGTGGTATTTCTTGCGTTAAACTTCTTTGACATATTAAAAACCTCTTATGATATTCATAAGGCTTAGTTTCAGCCTCTTTTTTCCAAACCGGAAAGTCCTCTTATCTTTTTATTCGACGAAAGAACATTGACGAGAACTGCGGAGATAACAAGACCGCACGCGCCCTGCGTGGCATTTCCGACCAAGGACAGCGACGCTGTTCCCGCACCGTACAAAATAGTTTCAAACACAAAATAACCGCCGACCATTATTGCTTCCGCAACAAGCGCGCCGAGAATGACAAAAACTATTCTGACGCCGGCTTTCGGCTGTTTTTTCATCGGCATTACTGCGATAAGGAAAAAAACAACAGCCATAAGAGCCTTTATAACAAGCGTTGCGGGAGCATATATCGCAAAAGGGGAAAGGACATCTGCAAGTGCAGAGCCTATACCCGCGGCGACCGCACCGTAAACGGGACCGAGAAAGAACGCGCCCGTAAGCAAAACCGCATCACCGAGATTAAAATATCCGTTCGCTCCGACAAACGGAATCTGCAAAAATTTTGTGGCAACAAAAGTCAACGCCATGAACACGGCGGTCAGGCAAAGTCTGAACGTGATGTTGCCTTTGTTTACTTTTTCTGACATTTAAGGTTTCCCCCTTGCAATTTCAATAACAGTATTATACAATATTTCTGATAATATAAAATAGTCAAAACAAGAGGAAATAATATAACCAGATGAAATATCTGATAAAAAAAGAGGAACACCCCGTTTATCTGCAATTATACCGACAGATCAGAGAAGATATTGTTCGCGGGAATTATAAAACGGGAGACAAACTACCGTCCAAACGTCTGCTTGCGGAAGAAGTCGGCGTAAGCACTATAACGGTCGAACACGCATACGAACTGCTTTACGACGAGGGATATGCGGAAGCGCGGCAGCGAAGCGGTTTTTTCGTTATCTTCCGTCCGGGCGACGGCTTTGCTTCCTCTGAAAAAAGCGTCGGACAGATTTTGCCAAAGCAAAAAGAAGTGTCTGAAAAGCCGTCTTTCCCCGTCTCCCTGCTCTGCAAAACAATGCGTCGCGTCCTTTCGGACTACAATGACAGGATACTCGAAAAATCCCCGAATACCGGGCTTGTTGAGCTGCGGCGCGCGCTGAGGCTGTTTCTTGCGCGCAACAAGGGCATAGAAGTTGAAGAGAGTCGAATAGTTGTCGGCTCGGGCGCGGAATATCTTTACGCGCTGCTTGTGGATATGCTCGGCAGAGACAAGGTTTACGCGTTTGAAGATCCGTCTTATGAAAAAATCGGAAAAATATATCACGCGACGGGTGTAAAATACGAAAAACTGCCGCTTTCGGAGGACGGAATAGACAGCTCGGCTCTCGCCGCCTCGAAAGCCGACGTTTTGCACACCACGCCCTGCCGCAGTTTTCCGAGCGGTGTTTCCGCATCGGCGTCAAAGAGATATGAATATATCCGCTGGGCGGACAGAGCCGACAGATTTATTATTGAGTCGGACTATGACTCCGAATTTGCGGTCGCCGCAAAGCCCGCCGACACGATCTTTGCGCTTGCGGACAGGGATAACGTAATATATCTGAACACTTTTTCAAAAACCATCTCGCCGTCAATGCGCGTGGGCTATATGGTGCTTCCGGAAAAGCTGGTAAAGCCTTTTGAGGAAAAGGTCGGGTTTTACTCCTGCACCGTTCCGACCTACGAGCAGTTTGTGCTGACGGAACTTCTTAACAGCGGCGATTTTGAACGCCATATCAACCGCGTCCGCAGGGCAAAGAGAAAAGAACTGCAAAACGGATAAAAAGAAGAACGGATAAAGAGCGCCCCCGAAAGCCGAAGGCTTCGGAGGCGCTTTCAAAAAACGCGTTTTTTTCAGTTTTTTGCTGACTCGCAGTTTCGGCTTTTAACCGAAATACGCCCTGCAGGAATCGCCGTATTTAAGCATCGCAACAAGCATCTCCGAAAGAGGAGTTCCGAGTTCGGTCTTTCCCACGGCGTACGATTGAATGCTGTATTTCACGGTATTGCTGACGGGGACTCCGTTTCTGTAAGCCGTAACGGTAAACGCATCACGCATCGCATTGGGAAGAATATCGCCGAACAAAACATAGTATCTGTCCGTTTTTCCCTCAACTGCAGAAAATTCGGAGGTTTCATATTCGTAATTCCCGAGAGAAAACTTTACAGACAGCCCGGATATATCGGTTGCGCTGAACTGAAGCCGCACATTCACGACCTCTGTCAACCGCAACGCAGCACTTTTCCAAACAACGGAGGGCGAATCTGTTTTTACATACTCTTTATTAAATTGATTTACGGGATCATTAAGGTTTTTCGTGGCATAGGTCTGATCAAATCCTGCATTGGCAAGATCATCCGTTCGGTAATCTGCATAGATCTGAACCGCGGCGGAATAATTGAGAAGATCCGTCAGAAGTCTCTTGAACGCAACATCTTCCGTATCGTTGAATTTGTTGACGCAGTATTGATAAACGGAATACTCGACCGTATGGGAATACTCCCTTCCGTTCGCCGTACCGTAAAGGGTAAAGACCACAGGAACCTTTGCCATCGCGGGTGTCAGATTATCATATAAAAATCTGAGTCTGCCGCTTTCATCGGTCACGCCGTTTATACGCCGTTTGTCCCCGTCGCACTCAACTATCGCGTAAAGGTTTTCATAAGCGTCGCAAACATCTTTTCTGACCCTGAAATTAAGAGCAATGCTTTCACCGAGAGAAAGGAAAGCGGAAGCGACTTTAAAATCAGGAAGAGTCGGGGCGTCCTCTTCAAGCGAGGTGTACGCCTTTATTCTTCCGACAAAGTTGCCGAGGCTTGACCAGCCGTAACCGCCGTTTGCGTAGGAAAGAGTTTTTACGTCCTTGTAGGCGGTAACGATTTTCGCGTCGTTTTCGGGGTTGGAAACGCGGACGATCACGGAAAACCATTCGTCCTTTTCAACCTTGACGGGAGAGTCGAGCTCAACGGTAAGGTAACCGCCGTGAGAAGATGTTATCGTCTTCTTCGCCGCGGAAACGCCGCCCGAGGTCGGAACGTCGCTCTGCCCGCCGAAAGGATAATCAAGGTTCTTGAAAACTTCGACCTCAACCGTGACATTTTCGCCCGAAACGCCGACATTGACAGCTTTTATATATTCCGATTTACCGTTTTCGCCGCCCTTCTGCGCGCGGAAAACATTTGCGACATATTTATCTTTTCTGAGAGAAAAATCGTCAAGGTTGCCGTCGTAGTAATAGTTAAAATCGTATTTTTCCTTCGGAGCGAAAGTGAAAGCATACACGCTTGAACTTGTGTTGTCGTAAGAAAGCCAGAAATATTCGAGAGAGTTATAGCTGTTCTTGATAAGCCAGCCGCCGTTCCTTGTCGCTCCTCCGGGCTGAAAGCGGCTTGCGGGAATGGTATCGTCCCAGCCCACCACCGTGCAGGCGTGCGGCGAGCTGCCCCCTCCGCCCTCGAATTTGGGGTTGTAATACTCCGTTTCGCGCATATTGTTGTATTGGAAAGTCACCGCGCCGTATGTTGCAACGGCTTCCTTGACCGCCGCTATATACGCGTCGGGGTCGGATCTGTTATCGGGGATATAATAAGCGTTTTCAAACCTGTAAGACGGGTTTTCATAAGGGTCCGCGGACGCCTGCGAGCCGGCCACGGGAGCCCACCACATCGAAAAAAGCTTTGCTGCATAAAGAGGATTTCCCGTTGCCTGTGTGAAATCTCCGGACTTCTGCTCTCCGCCCGTATTTCCGAGAGGATCCGCCGTTCTGCGAAAAACACGGTATGCAACCGCGGTCGGATTCAGCGAAAGGCTGTCCTTTGTCACCGTCGGGTCTATGCCCGATTTCAAAATGCTTGCCTCGGCCGCCGCGACGGACGAATACGCCCAGCAAAGGTTTGTCGAGCCCTGATCCTTCACGGGCGTCACAAATCCGTAATCCCTGCTGTCGTAGGAGGGCATATTTACCGCTTCCGCAACGGACGGCGCAGCCGAATAACCCGAAACGGATTTTGCCTCCGCCGAAAAAGAAACGCTCGCCGAAACACCGAAAACGAGCGCCGCGCAAAGAATCAAACAGAGAAGTTTATTGATTTTTTTCATTTTTTTCCCGTCTCCTTTTGTTTTTTGACGTGGTTTTATGTAAATTATACCATATACGTGCCCGCGAAGCAACAAATTCGGAAAATTCATACCGAAAGTTCCGCAAAGCGAAGATTTTCGGCGTTTTTCTTCCCGAAAACAGCGTCTCGCTGCGCGGCGTCCGCGGCGGAGAGGTAAAGATATGGGGCTGTAAAAAAACGCAAGTTTTTTACAGCCCCTTTGGGGATAGGAAAAAAGGTTCAGAATGGGTGAATCGAATCCATGGCTGATGATATTCGAACTCTCATCGGTTTTAACGGGCGGATTTTCGCCCTGACTTTCGCAAAAGCCTTGCAAATACGACAGTATTCACGGCGGCTTCTTTGTCGTTATGACAAAAATCCGCACCGTAAAAACTGCACGCACCCGACACAGAAAAATTTTCGAGGAATTTTTTCTTTTTGAGACGCAGGCGGGCTGACGCCCGCCAAAACGAAAAGAGAGAAAATAACCGAAAATAGCCTGTGTCGGGCGATAAGAGTCCGGACATCATCAGCCTTGGCGTACATAGGTACGTCGAGAGGTGAGATTCGCCCGTAGCAAAAAAGGCGTATTAAAACCTTATTTTATGGAAAAACACAAAAATTGCTGTTTTGAGTCGTTTTGTTTATCTTTTAAGCCATTGTTTTTTTGTATTTTTCAGCCTTTTTTGCGGTCTGGGCTTTTTTTACAGCCCCATTCGTTCTTTTTTCTGCGGTTCGGTTTTTTTCCTGCGCCTTTCGCGCTTTATTTCCCTTCTTTGCGGGCTTTTATCCTTTCCGCTGCGTCTTCTCTCATTTTATATTTGAGTATCTTTCCCGCGGCGTTCATCGGGAACGCATCGACAAACTCAATGTAACGGGGAACCTTGTGGCGCGCCATGTGAGCGTTGACATAGTCTTTCATTTCCTGTTCGGTCATCGTTTCGCCCTCTTTCAGAATGACGCAAGCCATGACCTCTTCGCCGTACTGTCTGTCAGGCACGCCGATGACCTGCACGTCCCTTACTTTCGGGTGCGTGTAGATGAACTCTTCTATCTCCTTCGGATAGATGTTTTCTCCGCCGCGGATTATCATATCTTTAAGTCTGCCCGTTATGCGGAAATTGCCGTCGGGATTTCGGCATGCGAGGTCGCCTGTGTGAAGCCAGCCGTCCCTGTCGATCGCCGCCGCCGTCGCAACGGGCATTTTGTAATAGCCCTTCATAACGTTGTAGCCTCTTGCCACAAACTCTCCCGTCACGCCGTCGGGACAATCCTCTCCCGTTTCGGGGTCGATTATTTTACACTCTGTTTCGGGCAGAGGTCTGCCGACGGTTGAAACGCGGACTTCTATGGGGTCGTTCGTCGAGGACATCGTACAGCCCGGAGACGCCTCCGTCTGACCGTAGACAATGGTTATCTCTTTCATATTCATTTTTTCGATAACGTCTTTCATCACGGAGACGGGACACGGACTTCCTGCCATTATGCCCGTTCTCATACACGAGAAATCCGTTTTCGGAAAATCGGGATGTTCAAGCAGGGCGATGAACATCGTGGGAACGCCGTGGAAAGCGGTTATCTTTTCCTCGTTGATGCACGCAAGAGCGGGCTTCGGTGAGAAATAGGGAAGCGGAAGCACCGTTGCGCCGTGCGTCATGGATGCCGTCATCGCAAGCACCATGCCGAAGCAGTGGAACATCGGAACCTGTATCATCATTCTGTCGGCGGTCGAAAGATCCATTCTGTCGCCTATACATTTGCCGTTGTTGACGATGTTGTGGTGCGTCAGCATAACGCCTTTGGGAAAGCCCGTTGTGCCTGACGTGTACTGCATATTAGCCACATCGCCGCTGACAACATTCGCCGCACGGCGCCAAACTTCCTCAACGGGCACTTCGGAAGCGCGCGCAACTGCGTCTTCCCATGCAATAAAGCCCTCTTTGCGGAAGCCCACGGAGATAACGTTGCGCAGGAACGGCAACCGTTTGCTGTGAAGCGGTTTGCCCTCTTCACGGGTTTTGAGCTCGGGGCAAAGTTCGGCGATTATTCCCGCATAGTCGGAGTCTCTCCAACCCTTTTCGAGAATAAGTGTATGTGTGTCGGACTGTTTGAGCAGGTATTCGACCTCGTGTATCTTGTACGCCGTGTTGACCGTGACAAGCACCGCACCTATCTTAGTCGTTGCCCAGAATGCGATGTACCATTCGGGCAGGTTCGTTGCCCAAACGGAGACCTTGCTGCCTTTTTTGACACCGAGCGCGATAAGTGCGCGCGCAAACGTGTCCACATCGTCGCGAAATTCCTTGTATGTTCTTGTGTAATCAAGCGTCGTATACTTGAATGCGCATTGGTCGGGAAAAGCATCAACCATCGTATCAAGCAGTTTCGGAAACGTGCAATCGATAAGTTCTTCTTTTTTCCAGATAAAACGTCCCGTATGCGTTTTGTTGTAATAAAAATGCCGTTCCGCGCGCGCCGTGTCGGCAAACCCTCTCATAAAACTTGCGAAGTGCGAAAAAACTATTTCGGGGTCTGCGAGTTCAGGCATCCACGAGGGATCCCATTCGAGAGAAATAAAGCCCTCGTAGTTGACGGAGCGGAGCGCCCTCATCATATCGTCAACGGGCAGAGAACCCTCCCCGATAAGGCAGTAGCGTGTGCCGCTTTCAGTCTGCTCGGAGTCTTTCAGATGAACGTGGCGTACAAACGCGCCGAGGTTCTTTATCGTTGTGTCCGCGCTCTCTCCGCCGCGGTAAGTCGCGTTCATATCCCAAAGCGCCGCCACGCCGTCGCTCGCAAAGTTTTCGAGCATATCGCGCAGCTTTTCGGTGTCCGCAAAAACCCCCACGGTTTCTATCAGCAAAACAACGTCCTTTTTCTCCGCAAGAGGAAGCACTTTTTTCAGGTTTTCCTCAACCGTTGCCGTGTCCGCATTTTCGCCCGCGCGGACGCGAACGAACGGTATGCGCAGGTCGTAGCAGACCGAAATGCAGTTTTCGATTTCGGCGGTGTCCGCGTTCTTCCCGTCCGCGTTCCAGACGGAATCAACGCAGGTTATCAAAAGCCCGTCGTCACGCAGTTCGCGGAAGGTCGCGGAAGCGCGGGAGGGGTGAAACATTCCCGTTCGGGAGGATACGAACGCGCCGTCGGCGTCGTATACTTCGATGCCGGTCATCCCCGCCGCGCGTGCGGCGGCGCAAAGCGTGTCCCACGCAAAGTCGGACCAGCCTCTTGTCGAAAATGAAAGTTTCATATATGTCAATTCTCCCCGTAAACTATCTTGTTAAGAGCGTTTATGTATGCGCGGACGGAGGCTCCTATAATATCTGTCGAAATGCCGTTGCCCGAATAAAGCTTGCCGTTGTCGCGGAGTTTGACAAGCGCGGAACCCATTGCTTCTCTGCCCTCGGTGACCGCCTGTATCTGGAAATCGTCGAGTTCAAAGTGGTGCCCCAGTATCTTTTCAACGGCGAGGAATGCCGCGTCGATGGGACCGTCGCCGAGCGCGATTCCCGAAAGTTTTTCGCCGTCTTTTTCAAGCTCGATATGCGCGGAAGCGGTGATAACATTGCCGCTGTTGATAACGTAACTTATGAGTTTGTATGTCGCGGGAACCTGGAGCGCGGAAGATGCGACTATCGCGTCAAGTTCTTTCGCTCCGACCGGCTTCTTTGCCGCAACGCGTCGGAATGCTTCAAAAACTCTTTCGTCGTCTTCTTCGGAAAGGTCGTAGCCGAGCTTGCGCACCGCCGCGCTGACGGCGGATATGTCGTCGTTTTCGTCGAGCTCCGTGTCGGGCAAAGCCTCTTTTTCAACACCCGAATCAAACGGAGAGGTTTCGCTTCTCTTTGTGTCCGTCGTCCACGCTATCTGCGCGCAGATACGCTTTAATTCCGTATAAAGCAGCCCCGTTTTCCAGCCGAGTTTTTCGCCCTTTTCCCCGATGAGCGCGGCAAAATCCTCAACTGCCGCGCAGGCTCCGCCTGAAGCGCAGAGAGTTACTTCATCCGCTCCTGCTTTGACCGCGGCGAGCAGGGAAGAGAGTGAAAGCCCGAAAGCATTTGAGCAATACGCTCCCACGCGCGCTTTTGCAAGTTCGGGAATATCCTTTTTCAGCTCCGCGATAAACGCGCCGAAATCGTCTGCCATTGTCGCTCCCTCGTCGTCGGAAACCGTTACTACGGTCGCTCCCGCTTCGACCGCGGCGGAAATGAGAGACACCAAAAATTCTCTGTCCGCTCTTGTCGCGTCCTCAACAAAAAGCTCGACCTCAGCGCATTTTTCACGGCAGCGTTTTACCGTTTCGGGAACGATCTCCAAAATCTTTCCCGGCTTTTTGCGGCATGAGTATTCCATCTTGACGTAAGATGCGGGAACGCAAAGCTTCAAACGTCTTTTTTTTGCTCTTGCGAGCGCGTCCGCAGCCGTTCCGAGGTCGGAAGCGTCAAGCGCGACGGGGACGGAAAGCGTGCCGTTGTCAACAAAAGCCGCCACTGTTTTGATAAGCAAAACATCCGTGTTGACGTCCTCTATGGCGGGCAGCTCGATAACATCGACGCCGAGCTTGTCCAGCTGACGGGCGGTTTCAATTTTTTCTCTGAAGCTGAGCGGCGTTTTGTTTTGTTTTTGCGAGACGAGCGTTGCGTCCGAAACGCATATCTTTCTCATAATATTCCTCCGTTGCCGTCTTAAAAACGACGGCTGTTATTTTTCTCCTCTTTAATAATAATCCCGAGATGTTATCTGCGAACCACGATTTTATGAACTTTTTTTATGAAAGAAACGTTCATTTTTTGCGCCGTGAAGAATATATAATAATTTAATAAAACTTATCCGCATACGCGTTCGCGCGCATAAAACAGAGCGAATTTATTCGCTCCTTTCTTTCTTTTATTATTCTTTTAAGATACAGTATTCTTTATAAATACATTATTCTTTTGTCTGCCAAAACGCCGTATGCGGTGTTTTGGCACACGGTGTTTTGGCCAACGGCAAGCGGACGCCAAACGAAAGGTTTGCCGAGCCTTGTAACGACGGATAAAATTCGGTGTTCGCAGCGGGGTTATATGGGTTATAATATCTTCAAGATTACAAAAAGCGTCCCCGAAAAGCCGAAAGAGGGCTTCGGAGACGCTGTAAACGGGTTGACTTCTCAACTTGTCTTTTCGGCTCGATTATTCGAAGTTTTTGCCGATTTCAAGCGCTTTGAGGTTGAAGTCAAGCATATCCGCGTGCTTTGCGGAAACGACTTTCGAAAGCGCATCGCGGACATTTTCTCCGAAACCGTTCGTTTCTTTCAGAACCTTGCCCATGATTATCATATTCGCAAGCGTCGTCAGCCCGTTGTCGGAAGCAAGCTGCGTTGCGGGAATGTAGTAAACGTCAACGTCGTTTCTTTCGACCTTGCGGCTTATCAGCGTTGAGTCCGCAAATATTTTTCCGCCGACGGCGACGGTGTTTTCGTACTTATCAAGGGAGGGCAGATTCATCGCGATAAGAACGTCGGGCACATCGACGATGGGCGAACCGACCGGTTCGTCGGAGACCGTGACGCTGCAATTTGCCGTGCCGCCGCGCATCTCGGGACCGTAGGACGGAAGCCAGCTGACGTTTTTGTTCTCTATAAGTCCCTTGTATGCAAGGAATTTTCCGGAGAAAAGAATGCCCTGTCCTCCGAAGCCCGCAAAAAGGTATTTCGTCGTACTCATCTTTTTCTCCCTCCTTATTCCTGATTTGCGGCGCTTCTGTCCTTGTAAACGCCGAGCGGGTAGTACGGAATCATTTTTTCGTCTATCCATTCAAGCGCTTTCTGCGGTGTCATGCCCCAGTTCGTCGGGCAGGACGAAAGCACTTCGACAAGCGAAAAACCTTTGCCGTCTATCTGATTTTGAAACGCTTTTTTGATTGCCTTTTTCGCGTTTCTGACGTTCCTGACGTTGTTCACGGCAACTCTTTCGAGGTATTCGGGACCTTCGAGCGCGGAAAGCATTTCGCATATCTTAACGGGATATCCGCAAAGCTTTACGTCTCTGCCGTAGGGCGAAGTCTGCGTGACCTGCCCGGGCAGGGAAGTGGGAGCCATCTGACCGCCCGTCATGCCGTATATCGCGTTGTTGATGAAAATTACGGTTATGTTTTCGTTGCGCGCCGCGGAGTGAACGGTTTCCGCCGTTCCGATGGACGCCAGGTCTCCGTCGCCCTGATATGTGAAGACGATATTCCCGGGGTTTGCTCTTTTTACTCCCGTCGCAACCGCGGGCGCTCTGCCGTGCGCGGCCTCTATCATATCAACGGTGAAATAGTTATACGCCATAACGGAACAGCCTACGGGCGCAATGCCTATTGTTCTGCCCTCTATGCCGAGTTCGTCTATAACTTCCGCAACAAGGCGGTGAACTATGCCGTGCGTGCAGCCGGGGCAATAATGGAACGGCGCGTCCGTCAGCGATTTCGGTTTGTCAAATACTACCATTATTCCGCACCTCCGTTTTTGTCGGCTTTAAGTATCGCGTCAAGAATCATATCCGCGGACGGTATCATACCTCCCGCGCGGTTGCAGAGAAGAACGGGCTTTCTGCACTTCGTCGCAAGCTGAACGTCCTCTATCATCTGTCCCATGGAAAGCTCGACGCTGATAAATGTTTTTGCGTGTTTCCCGACTTTTTCAAACGCCGCTTTCGGGAACGGCCAAAGCGTTATCGGACGTATCATTCCGACTTTGACGCCTCTTGCTCTCGCTTCCGCGATGGCATTTTTCGCAACGCGTGCGGCAATGCCGAACGCAACGATGCAGATTTCCGCGTCGTCGGTCAGATATTCTTCCCACATCGCTTCTTTTTGCTCTATTTTTGCGTATCTTTCAAATCTTTCGAAGTTGCCCTTTTCGAGTTCTTCGGGTACGAGATAAAGGGAATTGACGATATTGTGTTTTCTCTTCATCTGCGTTCCCGTGGTCGCCCACGGCTTATCGAACTTCTTCGGTTCGCCGAATTCAAGGCTGACGGGTTCCATCATCTGTCCCATCGTGCCGTCGGCAAGGATCATCGACGTCATTCTGTATTCGTCCGCAAGGTCAAAGCCTTTTACGGTGAGGTCAGCCATTTCCTGAACGGACGCGGGCGCAAGCACTATCATGCGGAAGTCGCCGTGACCGCCCGCTTTCGTCGCCATAAAATAGTCGGACTGCGACGGCTGTATACCGCCGAGACCCGGACCGCCTCTTTCAACGTTGACGATAAAGGACGGCAGGTCGGAGCCCGCAAGATACGAAAGCCCCTCGCTTTTGAGCGATACTCCGGGCGAAGACGAGGACGTCATAACGCGAAGTCCGGCGGCGGCGACGCCGTAAACCATATTTATCGCGGCTATTTCGCTTTCCGCCTGCAAAAACGTTCCGCCTATTTTCGGCATTCTTTTTGCCATATAAGCGGCGATTTCCGTCTGCGGTGTTATCGGATAACCGAAATAGTGGCGGCAGCCCGCTCTTATCGCGGCTTCCGCGATGGCCTCGTTGCCTTTCATCAGAACCTTTTCAGCCATGGTATCACTCCTTTTCTATCGTTATGATGCAGTCGGGACACATCGTTGCGCAAAACGCGCACGCTATGCACGCGCTCTCGTTCGCGGCTTCAACGGGGTGATGTCCCTTTTTGTTTATCTTCTCGGACGCAAGGCGAAGCACTTTTTTCGGACAGGCGTCAACGCACAGTCCGCAGCCTTTGCACAGATCCGTTTTGAATGTCAGTTTTGCCATTTCGTTCTCCTTTGTCTTACCATATTTTCGGTTGGAGCGTAATTGGTTCAAGATTATTGATTTTTCCGAGCAGTTCGGGAAGCAGGTCTTTTTTTACCGTCGTCATCACAACAGGCAGCCCCGAAACACGGGAGATTTCTTCCGCATAGGGAACGGATGAAAGCACGGTTTGCGCCGTTGTCTCCTCGCCGAGGTTCGAGTTGTTGACAATGCCCGTGAAGCGAAGCCCCGACGCCGCTTCTATCTCTTTTATCACTTCAAGCGTTTCGTCCGCCGTCGTTGTCAGCGGACGGAACATATTGACCACCGCGAACAGGTCAAAATCGTTTTCCTCTTTCATCGCGGGGGCAAGGCGTCCGAGCGCCAACGCCCCTCTGTCGTCGCCTCCGAGATCCACAATAACGCTGCGGCTTCTGTCGTCCGTTATCGCGTACATCGACTGCGGCAACGCCGGAATATCCACGTTGGTGTTCGCGTAATCCGAGCATATCAGTTCTATGCCCACCGCTTCCAGCTCTTTCGCGCTGTCCTTTGTTCTGAAATACGGATTGACGATGTCAAGATCCGCAACGGTGACTTTTTTGCCCTCTTTCGCAAGCGCGAGCGCGGCGTTTATCGCCACATTTGTTTTTCCGCTTCCGTAATGTCCCGAAAAAACGGTTATTCTTTTCATCAGTCCACCTTGACGTTGAGCGGGTATGTCCAGCCCATATAGTCCTCGACTTTGCCCGTCTGCATTCCGTAAAGGTTATCGTAAAGTTTCTGCGCGTATGCGCCCACTTTGCCGTCGGCAACCTGATAATCCTCTCCTTTGTAGTGCAGACAGCCTATCGGGGAGATGACCGCCGCCGTACCCGAAGCGAAGATCTCTTTGAGTGTTCCGTTCTTCGACGCTTCGACAACATCGTCGATGGACAGTTTTCCCTCGTGAACGGTTATGCCCCATTTTTTAAGAAGTTGAATAACGGAATCTCTCGTAATGCCGGGCAGAATTGTTCCGCTGTCGAGGGAGGCGGTGTAAACGTCGTCCCCGATACGGAAGAACGCGTTTGAAGTGCCTATCTCTTCAACGTATTTATGCTCCGCAGCGTCAAGCCAAAGCACATCCTTGCAGTTTGCCGCCATGGCGTTTTTGGACGCTCTCATACCGCCGCCGTAGTTGCCGCCGACTTTCGCGTAGCCCGTACCGCCGTGCGCCGCGCGGATATATTCGTCCTCAACATAGATCCTCGTCGTGCTGAGTCCGCCGTCGTTTGCCGCATAGTAAGAGCCCGTCGGGCTGAGAATTACCATAAATTTATAGTGCTTTGCGGGAAGAACGGAGAAGGATACTTCGTCTCCGAAAATGAAAGGTCTGATATAAAGCGCCGTGCCGGGTGCTTTCGGAACCCAGTCCGCGTCCTCTTTTATAACCGCCTCAACCGCCGCGACAAGCAGATCGTCGGGCAGGTCGGGAATGCACATTCTTTCGTTCGTTCTCTTCATTCTTTTAACGTTCATGTCGGGACGGAACAGCTGAATAACGCCGTCGGGTCTGCGATACGCTTTCATACCCTCGAACATCATCTGCGCATAGTGAAGCACGCAGGAGGCGGGCTCTATCGCGAACGGTTCGTGAGGAACCACTCTGCCGTCGTGCCAGCCCTGTCCCTCGTCATAGTCCATAACGAACATGTGGTCGGTAAAATACTTTGCAAATCCGAGCTTTGACTCGTCCTCCGGACGCGGCTTCGGATGGGTCGTTCTCGTAACGGGAAAATTGTAAGACATAATATATGAACTCCTTTTAAGAATATGTTTTTATTTCTTTTTTATATCGTAAATATCTTCGCGCCTGTCCGCAAAAACGTTTATGGAGTTTCTTATGCGGTCGATCGCGCTTTCATCGCAGTCGGCGGTGATTATCGTTTCCTCTCCGTCCGCGGACGCAACGGTTTCGCCCCACGGGTCGATAACTCGTGAATGCCCGGCAAAAACCGTGTCGCCGGCTCTGCCGCAGGAGTTGCAGCAGATCGCGAAAGTCTGATTTTCAATCGCGCGGGCTTTAACAAGCGTTTCAAGGTGCGTCAGGCGCGCCGGCGGCCATTGCGAGACCACGAACAGAAAATCAACGCCGTTGACGGTCATCGTTCTTGTCAGCTCGGGAAAACGTATGTCGTAGCATATCAGTATTCCGCATTTTCTTCCGTCCAGCTCAAAGCGGCAGACTTTTGAGCCCTTTTCAAAGAACTCATGCTCGCCCATCGGCGTGAACAGGTGCGTTTTGTCGTATTCGGCAACGGTGTTTCCGTCGCGGTCGAAAACGTAAGCGGTGTTATATATCTTTCCGTTCTTCACATTTGCCGCGCTGCCCGCAACAATGTTTGTTCGGAACTCTTTCGCCAGTCCGCCTATCTCTTTTTTTACCCGTTCGCCGTCGCGGTCGCAAAGGCTTTCAAGATTTTCTCTCGGGAAAAAACCCGTGTTCCACGTCTCCGGCAGAACCAGCGTATCGGGCGCGTATTCTTTGACCGCGCGTTCGATAAGTTTTTTTGCTTTCGCAAAGTTTTCGTCGGGACGGGCAAAAAGCATATCCATTTGTAAACAGCTTATCCTCATTTTCTGTCTCCTCACAGCAGATGTCTTATTATCTTGCCGCTGACCGTCTTCGGCAGTTCGTCTTTGAATTCGACGATACGCGGATATTTGTACGGTGCGGTTTTGTGCTTGACGTAATTCTGAATTTCTTTTTTCAGGTCTTCCGTACCCTCGGTATCTTTTGTCAGAACGACGCTCGCTTTAACGACCTGCCCTCTCACGGGGTCGGGCGCCGCGGAAACACCGCATTCAAGCACGAAAGGCAATTCCATAATAACGCTTTCTATCTCGAAAGGTCCTATGCGGTAGCCGGACGACTTGATAACGTCGTCAACCCTGCCCACATACCAGAAAAAGCCGTCCTCGTCGCGCCACGCAACGTCGCGGGTGTGATAGTATCCGTCGTGCCATACTTCCGCGGTCTTGTCCGGCTGACCGTAATATCCCGTGAACAGTCCGCACGGCGCGCCCTGCGAAACGTCGATGCATATTTCTCCCGTTTCGCCCACGCCGACGGGCTTGCCTTCGGGCGAAAGAATATCGACCTTGTATATCGGCGACGGCTTGCCCATCGATCCTATCTTGAACTTGTCGCCGACAAGGTTGCCGATTATCTGCGTTGTTTCGGACTGTCCGAAACCGTCCATGATCTTCAATCCCGTCAGCTTTTCAAACTGATAGTAAACTTCGGGGTTCAGCGCTTCGCCTGCCGTGGACATGTGTTTTACGGACGAAAAATCGTATTTCGACAGGTCTTCTTTTATCATCATTCGCAGCATTGTCGGCGGCGCGCAGAATGTGGTTATATGATATTTTGCGAACATCGGCAGAATGTCCGCCGCGTCGAAACGGTCGAAGTCGTAAACGAATGTCGCCGCCTCGCACAGCCATTGTCCGTAAAGCTTGCCCCACATGGCTTTTGCCCAGCCCGTATCGGAAATGGTGAGGTGAAGCCCGTCAGGGTCTACGCAATGCCAGAACTTTGCGGTGTGGAAATGTCCGAGCGGATATTTGTGGTTATGAACCGCCGCTTTCGGATACCCCGTTGTGCCCGAGGTGAAAAACATCAGCAGCGGGTCGTCGCCGCACGGTGAATCCTCGGTTCTCTCGAATGTTTTGCTGAATCTGATGTATTCCTCGTCAAAATCGCGCCAGCCGTCGCGTTTGCCGTTTACGATGATTTTTGTTTTCAACTGCGGACATTTTTCCGCCGCAAGTTCCGCCTGATGCGCCGTGTCGCCGTCCGCCGTGCAGAGAACGGCGCTTATGCCCGCCGCGTTGAAACGGTATTCGAAATCGTGTTCAAGCAGCTGGTTTGTCGCAAGAACGGCTACCGCGCCGAGTTTGTTCAGCCCGAGCATCGCGCCCCAGAACTGATAGTGCCTTTTCAGCACAAGCATAACGCGGTCGCCTTTTTTTATTCCGATGGATTTGAAATAGTTCGCGCAGCGCGCGGAGAAATATTTCATATCGAGGAACGTGAACCGACGTTCAGTTTTATCTTTTGAAATATGAACCATCGCGGTCTTGTCGGGGTCTTTTTCCGCTACGGCGTCCACAACGTCGAACGCAAAGTTGAAACGCTCCGTGTTCTTGAATTTTATCGAGGTCGGAGTTCCGTTTTCGTTTGTTTCGTAATCAATGAAGTTGTGATAAACTCTCTGCTTATGCTCCGTTCGGCTGTCCTTCGGCGCGGTCTGCGTTGTCGGGCGCGCCTCCGCAAGCTCGGGAACGGGTTCGCCCGTCGGGTTCAGAACTATCGCGTAAAAAAGGCAGTCTCTGCCGTCAACGGCTATCATTCCGTGCGGAGTGGAGCTGTCGTAATAAATGCTGTCGCCGGGGCCGAGAACGGCAACGTGCTCTCCCACCTGAACTTTCAGATGTCCCTCTATGACGATATCGCATTCCTGCCCCGTATGCGTTGTCAGCTCAATATCCTTGCGCGCGTCCGTCTTGTCGTATTTGCTGATAACGTAAAGAGGGTCGGCGATACGGTTTCTGAAAGCCGCCGCAAGATTGTAATATACCATCGAGTGGGCTTCCGATATCTGCTGTCCCTGTCCCTTTCGCGTAACGACGCACGCGTTAAGCCTCGGGCTCGAACCCTCGATTATATCCGAAACATCGACGCCGAGCGCCAGCGCGCAGCGGTATATAAAGGCAAAGGTCAGGTCTGCCGCGCCTTCTTCGCATCGGATATACTCTTCTTCCGAAACGTCCGTCTTTTTTGCCATTTCCGCCGTCGTGAGACCTTCTATCTGCCGAAGTTCACGAATACGGAACGCCATTTCGCTTATCTTGAAATCAAGACCAGTAATAGTCTGCGCCATGTCAAAACCTCTTTCCCGGGGCGGAATATAAAAAAACAGCATCCGTCCCAAAGCTAAAATGACTTTGAGACGAATGCCTACTTCTTCGTTTGCATCCGCGGTACCACTCAAATTGCGGTTTTTATTAAAACCGCCTCTCTCGGGGTCTGTCAACCCGTATGTATTAACGCAACAGTAACGGGAAAGTTCTACTTGCGCCTGCGCGCTTTCTTCTTTCCGGCTCGGAAGTTACATCACGAACGACTTGCCGACGACTCGCACCGCCCGTCGCCTCTCTGATGGCTCGTACCTGTTCGCAAACTCTTCGTCTTTGCCTTTATGCCATTTTAGCACGGAAATTTTCTTTTGTCAAGAGGTTCACAATAGGTTCACAGTTTGTTGCGTTGAATTTTGCCGCTGATGGTTTTCGGAAGATCGTCCCTGAACACCACGATGCGCGGGTATTTGTACGGCGCCGTTTTGTGCTTGACGTAATTCTGAATTTCCTTTTTCAGCTCTTCCGTCGGCTCGGTTCCCTTTGTCAGAACGACGCTTGCCTTGACCACCTGCCCTCTGACCGGGTCGGGCGCCGCCGAAACGCCGCATTCGAGAACATAGGGAAGTTCCATAATAACGCTTTCTATCTCAAAAGGCCCTATCCTGTAACCGGAGGACTTGATAACATCGTCAACGCGGCTGACGTACCAAAGGAAACCGTCCTCGTCGCGCCACGCAACGTCGCCGGTATGATAAAAACCGTCGTGAAGCACTTCAAGCGTCTTTTCTTCGTCGCCGTAATAGCCGTCGAACAGACCGCAGATTTTTTTGCCGTCGGTTTTTATGCATATCTCGCCGTTTTCGCCGACGCCGACCTCTTTGCCGTCGGAATCAAGCAGATGAATGTCGTAAAGGGGCGTGGGTCTGCCCATCGAGCCGAGTTTTTGCGGCTGACCGATAAGATTTGCAACGGAAAGCGTAGTTTCCGTCTGCCCGAAGCCCTCCATAAGATGCAGTCCCGTCAGTTTGAGGAACTGATGATATACCTCGGGATTCAGCGCCTCGCCCGCCGTCGTCGCGCGCTTAACGGACGAAAAATCGTATTTGGATAAGTCTTCTTTTATCATCATGCGCAGCATCGTCGGCGGCGCGCAGAATGTTGTTATATTGTACTTTTTGAAGAGCGGAAGAATATCCGCCGCGTCAAAGCGGTCGAAATCGTATGTGAAAACGCAGCCCTCGCACAGCCATTGACCGTAAAGCTTGCCCCAAAGCGCTTTGCCCCAGCCCGTGTCGGAAATGGTGAAGTGAACGCCGTCCGAGTGAACACCGTGCCAATACTTCGCCGTGATATAGTGACCGAGCGCGTATGTGTAATCGTGCTGCGCGATCTTCGGATAGCCCGTTGTGCCGGAGGTGAAGAACATCAGCATCGGGTCGTATCCGCACGCCGTGTCCTCCGTTCTTTCAAACTTGCTGCTGAAAAGCTTGTATTCGCTGTCAAAATCGTGCCAGCCGTCGCGGTCGCCGCCGACAAGTATCTTGCGAACAAGCGTCGGACTGTTCTTCTGCGCCGCGTCCACCTGAGCCGCAACGTCGCCGTCCGCCGTGCAGACAACGGCGCTTACGCCCGCCGCGTTGAAGCGGTAATCAAAGTCGTGCTCCTGCAGCTGGCTTGTTGCGGGAATGGCTATCGCACCGAGCTTGTGAAGCGCGACAACGGCAAACCAGAACTGGTAATGGCGTTTGAGCACAAGCATAACGCGGTCGCCCTTTTTGATGCCGAGCGATTTGAAGTAATTCGCCGTTCTTGCGGATTCCGCTTTCATCTGTTTGAAAGTGAAGCGCCTTTCAACCTTGTTTTTGTCAAGGTGGATCATCGCGGGTTTATCTGGATATTTATTCGCGAGCTCGTCAACCACGTCAAAGCCGAAGTTGAACTTCTCCGCATTTTTGAACGATATCTTTTTAAGACAACCGTGAGAATCCTCTTCCGCGTCGATAAATTTGTGGCACACAAACGGCTCCGCCGTTCTTGCGGAGGCGATGGTGTCGCGAATGGTCGTTTCGGGAATGTTTTCGCCGTTGAATACAACCGCGAGAAAAAGGCAGTCTTTGCCGTCCACCGCGATCATTCCGTGCGGAGTGGAGGAGTTGTAGAAAATGCTGTCGCCCTCTTCGAGCACTTCCGTGTTGTCTCCGACGCGGACTTTGAGTCTGCCGCTCAGCACAAGGTCAAACTCCTGACCCGCATGTTTAGTTGTGTGTATCGGACTGTTTTGAAGAGATTCGTTGTATTCGTATTTGACCCAATACGGTTCCCCGAGTTTGTTTCTGAAAAGCGGCGCGAGGTTTTTTATCTCGATACCGTCCTCTTTTGCCGTTTCGCGTCCCTTGCCCTTTCTTGTGACCGTGTAGGACGAAAGGTGAGGGCTTGAACCGCCGAGCAGGTCGGAAAGCTCTATTCCGAACGCCAGCGCGCACTTGTGAATGAAAGTGAACGGAAGATCCTTTTGCCCCGATTCGTAAGCCGTGTACTCCTCAACGGAGACTTCCGTTTTCCGCGCAAGCTCCTCCACGGACATTTCCTCGATCTCGCGCATTTCTCTGATACGTTGAGCCATTTCCAAAAGTTCGGTTGTTGCCGTGTTCATTTTATAACACTCCTTTTCGGGGGACGGTCGTGCCGAATGTTTTCGGCAAAAAAACGCACCCGTCCCAAAGATGACTTTGAGACGGGTGTTAATATCTTATACATCCGCGGTACCACTCAAATTGCGGCTTTCGCCGCCACTCACAGGCTCTGTCAAGCCCTTTGCACTGACGCTGCAATTCTCGGAAAGGACTACTTGCCCGCGAGGGGTGTTCGCGCCTTTCGGCTCGGAAGTGATAGGTGCTTGGAGACTCCCGTTATCTGCTCTCACCAACCGCAGACTCTCTGAAACTTCTTTCTCCGACCGTCTTCGTCTCAGCCGTTGAGTTGATTATACAACCGAATTTTTGAAAAATCAAGACCGTTCATTAAAAGTTTACAAAGTTCCGAGATTTTCCTAAATTCGGCTTTCTGCTCCGTCGGCGGATAAGCGCCGCTTTTGCATTCTTTTCGTTGCTTTTTCGGCGTTTTTGCCGCTCGGATATTTTTAATATCCCGTCTTTATTTTGCCGCCGCGCGGTTGCGCATCGTTATTCTCATACGCTCCGCGTGGTCAAGTATTCTCTTGCGGAGGCGTATGTTCTTGGGTGTGACCTCCACAAGCTCGTCGTCCGCGATGAATTCAAGCGACTGTTCAAGGCTGAACTTTATCGGGGGAACGAGACGGAGCGCGTCGTCGTGCCCCGACGAACGAACCGCCGTCATGTGCTTTTTCTTGCAGACGTTGACGGTCAGATCGTCGCCCTTGTTCGCTATTCCCACGATCTGCCCCGCGTATACGGGCGTTGCCGGGTCGATGAACATCGCGCCGCTGTCCTGCGAATAGAAAAGACCGTAAGTGGTCGATTCTCCCGTTTCAAAAGCGACGAGAGAGCCGTTCGCCCTTCTCGGGATTTCGCCCTTGAACGGCTGATAACTGTCAAATACGGAGCTCATTATGCCCTCGCCGCGCGTGTCGGTGAGAAACTCGTTTCTGTAACCGAAAAGTCCGCGCGAAGGGATCATAAACTCAAGTCTTGTTCGCGAGCCTATCGGGCTCATGTGAAGCAGCTCGCCTTTGCGCTCGCCCATTTTGCTCATAACCGCGCCGACCGAAGTCTCGGGCACGTCCGCGATAAGTCTTTCAAACGGTTCGCAGCGAACGCCGTCTATCGTTCTGTAAAGCACCTTCGGGGGCGAAACCTGAAACTCATAGCCCTCGCGGCGCATGGTCTCCATAAGTATGGATATGTGCATTTCGCCTCTGCCGCAAACGCGGAACGCCTCCGTCGTGTCCGTGTCCTCAACCCGGAGCGAAACGTCTTTGAGCAGTTCCTTGTAAAGTCTTTCGCGCAGATTTCTTGACGTAACGAACTTGCCCTCTCTGCCTGCGAACGGGCTGTCGTTGACCATAAACGTCATCTCAACGGTCGGCTCGGAAATCTTGACGAACGGAAGCGGCTCAACTTTTTCGGTCGCGCACAGCGTGTCTCCTATCGTAACATCGGGGATACCGGAAACGGAAACGATGTCTCCCACGGTTGCCGTCTGCACGGGAATCCTGTTCAGTCCGTCGAACTGATAAAGGTTGACCGCCTTTTCTTTTTTCGGCGTCATTTCGGCGTGGAAATTCGTTCTCATCAGATCCTGTCCCATTCTGATCTGACCGCGCTCTATTCTGCCTATTGCTATTCTTCCCACGTATTCGTTGTAGTCTATCGCCGAAACAAGCATTTGAAGCGCCCCGTTTTCATCTCCCTGCGGCGGGTCGATGTAATCCACTATCTTGTCAAGCAGCGGTTTGAGGTTTTCGGAAGGACCGTCGGGCGAAAGATCCGCTTTGCCCGCGCGCGCGGAGGCGAAAATCATCGGGGAATCAAGCTGTTCGTCCGTTGCGTTCAAGTCCATAAACAGCTCGAGAACCTCGTCCACCACTTCAAAAGGTCTGGCGTCGGGACGGTCTATTTTATTGATAACAACGATGACTTTATGCCCGAGCTCAAGCGCTCTCTGCAAAACGAAACGCGTCTGCGGCATCGGTCCTTCAAATGCGTCGACCAGCAGAAGAACGCCGTCAACCATTTTCAGAATACGCTCAACCTCTCCGCCGAAGTCCGCGTGTCCCGGGGTGTCGATTATATTTATCTTAACATCTTTATAATGAACCGCGGTGTTTTTTGCGAGAATGGTTATTCCGCGCTCTCTTTCAAGGTCGTTGGAGTCCATAACTCTGTCCGCCACCGCTTGATTCTCTCTGAAAATCCCGCTCTGCTTCAACATTTCGTCCACGAGCGTTGTCTTTCCGTGGTCAACGTGCGCGATTATCGCAACGTTTCGCAGGTCTTCTCTTATCATAAAATACACTCTCCTCGGTTCGTTCGGCTTGCCCGACGAACTGTTTTTTCTGTCTTTTCCGTATAAATATCCTTTCGCATTATATACTTATTTTTTGACATTTCGGCAAAATTCACAAAAAAGTCGGAGAATTTTCGTTAATGCCTGCTTTTCACCGTTATTTTTCATTTTAACCGTTTATTTTTTTGAGATTTTATGCTACAATAAAAAAAGCGCAGTCTCTTTCGAAACGGCGCTCTTTCCGGTTTTTGTTTTATTTGCGTTTTTTGAGCCATTCGTCGGCCTTTGCTTTGGAAACGCACTTTATATCCTCTTTTTTGTACGGCGAATTTTCACCGCCGTTCACATAGAGAAAGAAAAGTCCCTTATCCGTTTGATAAAGAGATTCTTCAAAGCCCTCTGCGTCCCCGAACTCGCCCTCGGTGTACTTTTTGACGAGCGTCGCCGCGTCCGTGTCGTATTCTCTTTTGCAGATGATCTTCTTCATTGTCATTCCTCCGTTTCGCATCATATTTTCCGATTTATATTTACTACGCGTATATTATACCATATTTTGTTCCTTCATTCAATATGAAAATTGTCATAAATTTTTGAATGTTTTGAAAGGCTTGTTATGAAAATAGACTTCCATACCCATTGTTTCCCCGAAAAGATCGCGCAAAACGCAGAAAAAAAACTTTCGGTCGCTTCGGGCGGGCTCATTCCTCAAACGGACTGCACTGCCGACGGGCTTCGCAGGGAAATGAAGAAAGACGGAATTGACGTCAGCGTGGTTATGAATATCGCAACAAATCCGCACCAGCAGCATTCCGTCAACGATTTTGCCGCGTCGCTTATTTCGGAAGACCTTGTTCCTTTCGGCTCGGTTCACCCGGACAGCCCCGATGCGCTCGACGAACTCGAACGCATAAAAGCTCTCGGAATAAAGGGCGTTAAGTTTCACCCCGAATATCAGGGCTTTTACGTTGACGACGAGCGTATGTTTCCGATATACGAAAAAATAGGAAAACTCGGGCTTATAACTCTTTTCCACGCGGGCGCGGACATCGGCTTTGCGCCGCCGTACCACGGCACGCCCGACCGTTTTCTCCGTGTTCTGAACCGCTTTGAAGCGCCCGTCGTTCTGGCGCACTGGGGCGGCTGTTTTATGTGCTTTGACGTTCTTGAAAAGCTTGCGGGGCTTCCCGTCTTTTTTGATACGTCGTTCGGTTACGGCACAATGCCGAAAGCGTGCGCGCAGAGAATTCTGGATAAACACGGCGCAGAGCGTCTGCTGCTCGGCTCCGATATGCCGTGGCAGCGCCCCGCATGGTCGCTTGCGCTGCTGAACAGCCTTGATATGTCGGACGGGGACCGCTCGTTGATAGAATATAAAAACGCGCAGGGGCTGCTCGGAATACGGTAAAAAAATTCGGAAGCGCGCAAACGCTTCCGAACGGTTTTTAATCGAGGGACGGAATTTTTTCCGCCACGAAGAAAAGAACTTTCATCGCGTCCTCGATGTCTATCTGCAGATCGAGGTTTATGTCGCAGCGCGACCTTCTGTACCACGCGACGCTTTCCTTTTTTGCAACATCGTATAATATTATCATCGCGTCGATCAGGTCAACTTCGCCGTCTCCGTTCGCGTCGCCTACAACGCCGTCGCCCCGTCTCCACTGCGTAACGAGAGTGAACGAGCATTCTCCCGTTATCCCGCGTTTCCACGAAGCGTCAACCGTCACCTTTTCGTCCGGCGCGTAAAGCTTTTTCGAATATCCGCCCGCGTTTATCTCCTCCTGCGTCAGCCAGCCCCTGCCCGAAACGTACCACTTGCTGTCGTTGTCGCGTCTGACGGTGTAGCCGGAAAAGCGGTAGTCATAATAAGAAAAAAACTGTTCCGAGACAAAGCCCGCTCCGTCCTCCACAACGCGGGGAGCTATTTCGATATACATCATGGTTGGGTTCACTCCGCCGTTGCCGTCGAAGTTCACGGTCGATTTCGGCATATTTTTCCAGTTTTTGTAATGGGCGACCCAGCCCGTGTGCCATATTCCGTCCGCGGAGCAAACGCCGGAGGCGAGCTTTTCGGAGACAAGGTCTTTAAGATAGGAAATCTCCATCCGGCCCTGCCACGTAACAGTGTTCGCTCCGTCCGAGTTTGCGTCCGTGAAGAAAACGTACCCGTTATAAATATCCGTGACGAATATGGAGTGGTAGCGGAATCTTACTATATCGCCGACGTGAAGCGCGTCGACCGCCTCCGCGCCGTAAGAAACCTGCCAGCCGCCCGAAACGCCCACGCCCGACATGGAGCCCGTCGGATAGCTTCCGTATATATATTTTGCAAGCTGGTTCGCATATCCGAAACATTGCGCGCCGCCGTAAAGCTTGACGTTGTTTTTATAGGTTGACCCTTCTCCGTAAACGGTGCTCCTGAATTTTTCAAGCGATGTCTGGAACGACGCCTCCGTCATCGCCGTTGCCGCCTCGCTTTTTGAAGGAGAAAAAACCGGGATCGAGAAAAAACAGAGCAGAGCGACCGCCGCGGATAAAATCTTTTTCATTTTTGATTTCGCCTCTTTGAAGTGTTTTTCAATCGAATTATAGCATTGAAAAACGGTGAAGTCAATCGTTTTTTCGTCGAAAACGGAAAACTTTTGCGTTTCTTTTGAAATTCCGCGCCGAATTCCCCGGAGCGGAGCCTCGTTTTTCAAAAACGTTGACAAAAATCCGAACAATCGCGTTTTTTTCTTCTCCGAACCGAAAAAAGGAGATAAACCCCTTGAAAAAAGGGAAAAATTATGCTATAATGTGCAGGTAATCCTGGGGATTATTGCGCTTTTTTGCGCTCTTTTGTTCCGAAAACGCTGATTTTTTCGGGCTTTTTGCAGGCTCGGCGTCGCGCGCTTTCGTAACGCTTGTTTTCGGTCATAACGCGTAAAACGCGTCGATGATATACAAAATTATTATATTAAGGAGGTGCAAGGATGCCCACATTTAACCAGCTGGTAAGAAAAGGCAGACAGGACAAGAGTTACAAATCTGCCGCTCCCGCTCTTCTCAGAAGCCTTAACACGCTTAAAAAAGAGCAGGTAGATCAGAACTGCCCCCAGAAGAGAGGCGTTTGCACGGTTGTTAAAACCACAACCCCGAAAAAGCCCAACTCCGCTCTTCGTAAGGTCGCAAGAGTCCGTCTGACCAACGCAGCGGAAGTCACCGCGTACATTCCCGGTATCGGACATAACCTTCAGGAGCACAGCGTTGTTCTTGTAAGAGGCGGCCGTGTAAGAGACCTTCCCGGCGTTCGTTATCACATCGTTCGCGGCGCGCTTGACGCGCAGGGAGTTGCCAACAGGAATCAGGGACGCTCGAAATACGGCGTTAAGAGACCCAAGGCGGCAAAGAAAAAGTAAGGTAGTTTAAGTTAGGTAAAATTTTATCGTTGTGTGCTTTGTACGCTGCAGCAGCGGCGTAATTGATATATAGTATATTCGAAGCACTGACGGGAGTTTTTTACACTTTCGAGTACCTGTGAAATCATTTATTAATGAAGGAGGGAAGTTAAGTGCCGAGAAGAGGTAACGTACCCCACAGAGAGGTACTTCCGGATCCCGTATACAACTCAAAGCTCGTTTCCAAGCTTGTCAACAGCATTATGCTGGACGGCAAGAAGGGCGTGGCTCAGAAGATCGTATACGACGCATTTGACATCGTAAAAGAAAAGGCCGGCAAGGATCCCCTTGAGGTCTATGAGCAGGCTATGGAAAACATCATGCCGTTGCTCGAAGTTAAGGCAAGAAGAGTCGGCGGTTCGAACTATCAGGTTCCTATGGAAGTAAGACCCGCAAGAAGACAGACTCTCGGTCTGCGCTGGCTGACCGCGTATGCGAGAAACAGAAGCGAAAGAACCATGAAAGAAAGACTTGCCAACGAAATCCTTGACGCTGTCAACAATCAGGGCGGAGCAGTCAAGAAGAAGGAAGACACCCACAAGATGGCGGAAGCCAACAAGGCGTTCGCGCATTACAGATGGTAATCTTCCGCAGGGGATGATCTCCCCGCAGATTTTATATTTCCGATCCGCGAGGATCAAAATTAAAGGAGAGAAGTATGCCCAGACAGCATCCGTTGAATCGTTACAGAAACATCGGTATTATGGCGCATATCGACGCAGGAAAAACCACCACCACGGAGCGTATCCTGTACTATACGGGCGTTAACCACAAAATAGGCGAAACGCACGAAGGTACGGCTACGATGGACTGGATGGCGCAGGAACAGGAAAGAGGCATAACGATAACTTCCGCCGCCACGACCTGTTACTGGGCGCATTCACAGTTCCACAGCGACCCGAATCAGATAAAGAAAAACGCTTACAGAATAAACATTATCGATACCCCGGGTCACGTTGACTTCACCGTTGAGGTCGAGCGTTCTTTGAGAGTTCTTGACGGTTCCGTAACCGTCTTCTGCGCAAAGGGCGGCGTCGAGCCACAGTCCGAGACCGTATGGAGACAGGCTGATAAATATCAGGTTCCCCGTATGGCTTATATCAACAAAATGGACATCATGGGCGCGGACTTTTACAGAGTTCTGCGCATGATGCACGATCGTCTTAAATGTAACGCGGTAGCAATTCAACTCCCCATAGGGGCGGAGGACACCTTTAAGGGTCTTATCGACCTTGTTGAAATGAAAGCGTACATTTATACGAACGACCTCGGAACGGATATTCAGATAACGGATATTCCCGAGGATATGAAGGATCTTGCAGACGAATACAGACAGAAGCTTCTTGACGCTGTCGCTTCCGAAGACGAGGCGCTTATGGAGAAGTATCTGATGGAAGAAGAGATCACGGAAGATGAGATAAAGGCCGCTCTCAGAAAAGCGACCATCGCAAACTCCATCGTTCCCGTCGTTTGCGGAACTTCCTATAAAAACAAGGGTGTTCAGAAGCTTCTTGACGCCATTGTGGATTATATGCCGTCGCCTCTCGATATTCCTCCGATAAAGGGTACGGACCCCGACACGGACGAAGAAGTTGAGAGAAAGGCGGACGACAACGAGCCGTTCTCCGCTCTTGCATTCAAGATAATGACCGACCCGTTTGTCGGAAAGCTTTGCTTCTTCCGCGTATATTCCGGTACCGTTGCAGCAGGCACGACCATTCTTAACTCCGTAAAGGGAAATAAGGAAAGATTCGGCCGTATCCTTCGTATGCACGCGAACCACAGAGAAGATATCACGGAAGTTTACACAGGAGACATCTGCGCAGCGGTAGGTCTTAAAAACACCACCACCGGCGACACTCTTTGCGATGAAAAGCACCCCGTTGTTCTTGAATCCATGGAGTTCCCCGAGCCGGTTATCCGCGTAGCAATCGAGCCGAAGACCAAAGCGGGTCAGGAAAAGATGGGCATCGCCCTCGCCAAACTCGCCGAGGAAGACCCGACCTTCAAAACCTACACCGATGAAGAAACAGGTCAGACGATCATCGCCGGCATGGGCGAGCTCCACTTGGAGATCATCGTTGACCGTCTTCTGCGTGAGTTCAAGGTCGAGGCGAACGTAGGCGCTCCGCAGGTTTCCTAT
The DNA here is from genome assembly GCA_934454405.1 of uncultured Eubacteriales bacterium. GTDB lineage: Bacteria > Bacillota > Clostridia > Oscillospirales > UBA644 > UBA644. The sequence continues at coordinate 88,995 of CAKSFN010000010.1, forward strand.
AAAGAGACCATCCGCAAGAAGGTCGATCAGGAAACCAAATATAAGAGACAGTCGGGCGGTTCGGGTCAGTACGGTCACGTCAAGATCATTCTTGAGCCGAACGAGCCGGGCAAGGGCTATGAGTTCATCAACGCCGTAACGGGCGGTTCTATTCCGAAGGAATTTATCGAACCCGTCAATGCCGGTATCAAGGGCGCCATGCAGAACGGCGTGCTTGCGGGTTACGAGGTTGTGGACGTCAAAGTCACTCTTTACGACGGTTCTTATCATGAAGTGGACTCTTCCGAAATGGCGTTCAAGATCGCCGGTTCCATGGCGTTCAAGGAGGCTATGAGAAAGGCGGATCCCGTCCTTACGGAGCCCATCATGAAAGTCGTTGTCATCGTTCCCGAAGAATATATGGGCGATGTTATAGGCGATATGAACTCCCGCCGCGGTCAGATCCAGTCTATGGAGGCGACTCAGCCGGGAATTCAGGAAATCACCGCAAACGTTCCGCTTTCCGAGATGTTCGGATATGCAACCGACCTTCGTTCCAAATCGCAGGGTCGCGGAGTTTATTCGATGGAGCCGAGCCACTTCGCAGAGGTTCCGAAGTCTATCTCCGAGCAGATCATTTCGAAGAGAGCGAACCACTGATTTATTTGAAACCAAATTATTTATTACTTCATTTCAAGGAGGAATATTCCAATGGCAAAAGCTAAATTTGAAAGAACCAAGCCTCACGTTAACATTGGTACCATCGGTCACGTTGACCATGGTAAAACCACTCTTACCGCTGCAATCACGAAGTATCTTTCCCTTAAAGGACAGGCTCAGTTCGAGGGTTATGCCGACATCGACAAGGCTCCCGAAGAGAGAGAAAGAGGTATTACCATCAACACCGCTCACGTTGAGTATGAGACCGATCATCGTCACTATGCTCACGTTGACTGCCCGGGCCACGCCGACTACATCAAGAACATGATCACCGGCGCCGCTCAGATGGACGGTGCTATCCTCGTTGTTGCCGCATCCGACGGTGTTATGGCGCAGACTTCCGAGCACATTCTTCTTGCTCGTCAGGTTGGCGTTCCCGCAATCGTTGTTTTCATGAACAAGTGCGACCAGGTTGACGACGAAGAGCTTCTCGAAATCGTTGAGATGGACATCCGTGACCTTCTTAACAAATACGAGTTCCCCGGCGACGACACCCCGATCATCAAGGGTTCCGCGTTCCTCGCTCTCGACTCTTCTTCCACCGATCCCGAAGCTCCCGAATATCAGTGCATCAAAGAACTTATGGACGCTGTTGACTCGTTCATTCCCACTCCGGAAAGAAACGACAACCTTCCGTTCCTTATGCCTGTCGAGGACGTATTCACCATCTCCGGTCGTGGTACCGTTGCTACCGGCCGTGTAGAGCGTGGTGTTCTTAATCTTTCCGACGAAGTTGAAATCGTTGGTCTTAAAGATGAGAAGAAGAAGACCGTTGTTACCGGTATCGAAATGTTCAGAAAGCTCCTTGACTTCGCAGAAGCAGGCGACAATATCGGATGCCTTCTCCGCGGTATCAGCCGTGACGAAGTTAAGAGAGGTCAGGTTCTTGCTAAGCCCGGAACCATTCACCCGCACACCAAGTTCTCCGGTGAGGTTTACGTTCTGAAGAAGGAAGAAGGCGGCCGTCATAAGCCCTTCGTTTCCAATTACAGACCTCAGTTCTATTTCAGAACCACCGACGTTACCGGCGTTATCACGCTTAAAGAAGGCGTTGATATGTGCATGCCCGGCGATAACGTAACCATCAACGTTGAACTGATCACCCCGATCGCTATCGAAAAGGGTCTTCGTTTCGCTATCCGTGAAGGCGGTAAAACCGTTGGATCGGGCGTTGTTTCCGACATCGCTGAATAATTGAACTCAAATCGGAGTTTCGATAATTCGATAAGGCGTCCGCCGCAGGAGTCTATGACCCCTGCGGCGGACATTTTTAACATTTTTGATGTTCAGAGATTTCGGCTTACGGTCTGTAATTTGCTTTACGGAGATAATCTATAATATTCTTTCGACACCCTTCGTCACGCTTTTGCCGGCTGCAGCTCTCAGCCGCAGGCTGATGTTATCGCCCGTTTACGGGCGTATGTGATGAAAACGGAGTTTTCTATGTAATTGCGACAAGAGGAGCGGATGTAATCGAGCCGATAAAATTACATACCGGTAACGGATCGCATACAATGCTCCGCATTGATTTCATACCGACCCGAAAAATCGGCTCGGATAAAACAACCGCAGAACGGTTGTTTTATCCACCCCGCCCCAAACAAAAAACAGACCATCAAAAAGATGGAACTGATTAAAACGATAAGTGCGAGGGTGGGTACTCTGCATTTCGCATTTTTTCGACCGCTGATGCGGTTCCCGAAAAAATTGCTCATTCGAGACTCCGCAGTCGATTTTTGCTTTGCAAAAATCGCTGCTTCGGCGAACCATGTTTTTTTGCTGCGCAAAAAAACGGTTCGATTATCCACCCCGCCCCAAACAAAAAACAGACCATCGAAAAGATGGAACTGATTAAAACGATAAGTTCGCGGGTGGGTACGCTGCGCCTCGCCGAATTGCGACCGCTGATGCGGTTCCCGCAATTCGTTGCTTGCTCGCGACTTCACGGTCGGAAAAAGTTTCTTTTTCCGCCGTTTCGGCGAACCATGTTTTTTTTGCTGCGCAAAAAAACGGTTCGATTATCCACCCCGCCCCAAACAAAAACAGACCATCAAAAAGATGGTCTGTTTTTGTTTGGTGGGCGAGGGTGGATTCGGACCACCGAAGCTGAAAAGCAACAGATTTACAGTCTGCCCCCTTTGGCCACTCGGGAACTCGCCCGTATGGAGCTGGTGATGGGACTCGAACCCGCAACCTGCTGATTACAAATCAGCTGCTCTGCCAATTGAGCTACACCAGCGAAGAGTCTCATCAACGTCGAGCCTTTTTTCAACGCTTAATGATTATACCATATAATCAGGCGGCTGTCAAGCCCTTTTTGTGAACTTTTTCGATTTTTTGATATTGACAACGCCGTTTCATAATTGTATAATAGGGATATATATAATAACGGATAAAAAAGGGGTGAAGCTCGTGGCGCAGAAAAGCGCGGTCGGTTCCGAACTTATAACCGAGCAACTCAAAAGCGGCGCGTTTTCGCCCGTGTACTATATTTTCGGCAACGAGCCGTACCTTAAATTTTTTTGGATAGAAAAGCTCGTCAACGCATTTCTGCCCGAGGACGTTCGGGAGGATGTGACATACCGCTATGACGGCGAAACGCTTTCCGCCGAAGAGTTCGAGGCGGCGGCAGGCTCTTTTTCAATGCTGTCGGAACGCAAGGCCGTTATCGTAAAGGACGCTCCTCTCAACGGCGATATCGCGGCTTTCTGTCTGAAAAACCCCGACGTGTTCGCGCCGGACGGAATGATAATTTTTTACGACACGAAGGACGATTACGACAAAAAATCCGAGAGCGCGAAAAAATTTATCGACCTGATAAGCGAAAAGGGCAGTCTTGTCCGCATTGACGCTCCCGATGAAAAAACGCTTGTCCGCTGGATAGGCAAGCAATGCGCTTCGGCAGGGCTTTCCGTTTCCGAATACGACGCAAAATATCTGCTGGACAGCGTCGGTCCCTCAATGCTTGCGCTGCGCTCCGAAATCGAAAAAATCAGATTTTATACCGACGACGGCAGGCTCAAAGCCTCCGACGTGGACGCGGTATGCCGCAGCTCCGCGGAAGTCAAGGGGTATCTTATCGCAAACGCCGTTATGGAAAAAGACCCGGGGAAGGCGTTTCTTCTCATCGAAGATTTTCTGAAAACCAAGGACGGGAACGAGCAGATTCTCGCGGCGACCGTGTTCGGATATATAGGAAAGCTGTGGAAGGTCAAGCTGCTTCTCGGTCTCGGACGCTCCGATTCCGAAATCGCAAAGGAAATAGGTGTAAAAAACGCGTTTTCGTATATAAAATGCGCGAAAAAACATACGGTTGATGATATCGACGACGCGGTTGAGATCTGCGTCAAAGCCGATATCGCGCTGAAATCGACCGCGACGCCGGCAAACGCCGTGCTTTATCGCCTCGTTTCGGAATTGACGGAGCGCTTATGATAACGGTTGACAGGATAGTCGTGGTCGAGGGCAAGTACGACAGGATAAAGCTTGCCGGGATTCTCGACGCCACGGTTATATGCACGGACGGCTTCGGCATATTCAAAAACGAGGAGCTGAAAAAAACGCTTCGAACGCTTGCGGAAAAGCGCGGACTTCTGATTCTGACGGACAGCGACGGCGCGGGATTCGCCATTCGCAATTACATTGTCAATCTTGTCGGCGCGCAGAATGTTGTGAACGCGTATATTCCGGATATACGGGGCAAGGAAAAGCGCAAGGCGCATGCTTCGGCTGAGGGTACTCTCGGCGTTGAAGGCGTAGACGAAACGGTTATCCTCTCCGCGCTTGAAAAGGCGGGCGTTACCGCGAGCAAAGCCCGCCGCAAAAAGTATCTGACAAAGACCGATTTTTACCTGCTCGGGCTTTCGGGCGGCGAAAACAGCTCCGCGCGCAGAGATCTGATAAAAAAAGAACTCGGGCTTCCGAAAAAGCTGTCGGCGAATGCGCTTGTCGAAATGCTGAACATAATGCTTGACGAGGAAGCGTTTCGCGCCCTGCTGAAAAAGATTGGAGAAGATTGAATGACATATACGTTTACAACCGATGTGAGCGCGGAAGAAGCAGAAAAATATCTTGCGTCGCTTTCGCATTACAATGTGATGCAGCGTCCGTCGTGGGCGCAGGTCAAGCCCGATTGGTCAAGCGTTCTCTGCGGCGTTCGCGATGAAGGAGGCGAACTTTGCGGTTCTGCGCTTCTGCTTATCCGCAGGCTGCCTCTCGGCTTCAAAATCGCGTATTCTCCGCGCGGCTTTATCGCCGATTATTCAAACGAGGAGCTTGTTTCCGTTTTTGTCGCGGGACTTCGCGATTATTGCAAAAAAATTAAGGCGTACGTTCTTCGCATAGACCCCGAAATACGCATAGGAAGCATTTACAAGGGCGAAAAAAAGGAAAACGCCGAGGGGCTTGCGCAGCTTGAGTTTCTCAAAAAACAGGGCTTTCTACACATGGGCTTCGCCACGGATTTCAACACCTACACGCAGCCGCGCTTCAACGCCGAATATTCGCTTGTTGCGGCGGACGGGCACGCCTTGACGGACGAGGAGATTTTGAGCGGCTTTGATAAAAAACTGAAAAAGTTTATCGGCGCGTATACCGAAAAACGCGGTATATTTTTCGAGACCGACCTCTCTGAAAACGCCGTTGAAGAATTTGTTCGCATATCCGAGCATACGGAGCAGCGTCAGCATATTTTGCTGCGTGACGAGGAATACTTCACCCGTATGAAAAAGGCGTTCGGGGACGATCTGGTTATTATGTTCGCTAAAATGGATCTTGACAGATTTGAAAAGTTTTTGGACACGCAGCCGTATGACGAACAGACCCGAGCCGACAGAGAGGAAGCGAAAAGGCTTCGCGGGGAAAAAGGAAAAATCGTCGATATGTCCGCGGTGCTGTTCCTTAAAAGCCGCGATACGGCATATCTGATGTATTCGGGCTTTGACGACAGCGTTTATCCGCGGTTCCGCACCACCAATCAGATAAGATTTGAGGCGATGCGCCGCTTTCGCGACGAAGGACTTTCGACATTCAGTTTTATGGGTATACACGGTGACCTGAACGACACGCTTTCGGAGTTTAAGTTAAAATTCAATCCCGTCGTGGTCGAATTTGCGGGCGAATTTGAAATGCCCGTGCGACCGTTGACATATAAATTTATGGCGAAAGCCTTCCCGAAGGCGAAAAAACTGTATATCGGGCTTATGCTGAAAATCAAAGGAAAGAAATAAAGGCGCTTTTTGCCCCGCAAAGAAAGGTTCGCACATGAAAAAATACGTTCTTGCTCTCGACGAGGGAACAACGAGCGCCCGCGCGGTCGTTTTTGACGCAAAAGGCAAAGTCGTTTCCGTTTCGCAGAGAGAGTTTGCGCAGGTCTATCCGAAAGAGGGCTGGGTCGAGCACGACCCGATGGAAATTTACTCGTGCCAGTACGGCGTTATGACAGAGGCGATAACAAAAATGGATATCGACCCCGAAGAGATAGCCGCGATAGGCATAACAAATCAGCGCGAGACCGCCGTTGTCTGGGACAGACGCACGGGCAAGCCCGTTTACAACGCGATTGTCTGGCAATGCCGCCGCACCGCAGAACTTTGCGAAAAGCTGAAAAAGGACGGGTATGAAGAGTACATCCGCCGCGTGACGGGGCTTCCGACAGACGCATATTTCAGCGGAACAAAGGTTAAATGGATACTTGACAACGTCGAGGGCGCGCGTGAACGCGCCGAGAGGGGAGACCTTCTTTTCGGCACGGTCGATTCGTGGCTGCTTTGGAAGCTTACAAACGGAAAAAAACATTTGACGGACAGAACGAACGCCTCCCGAACGATGCTTTTTGACATCGAAAAACTTGACTGGGACGAAAAACTTCTTTCGCTTTTCGGGATTCCGAGAAGTATGCTCCCCGAGGTTTGCCCGTCCGCCCATGATTTCGGAACGGTCAATTTCAGAGGAACCGAGATCCCCGTTTGCGGCATAGCCGGCGACCAGCAGGCGGCGCTTTTCGGTCAGGGCTGTTTTGAAAAAGGCGACGTAAAAAACACTTACGGCACGGGCTGCTTTTTGCTGATGAATTGCGGAGACACGCCCGTTATAAGCTCCAACGGTCTTATAAGCACCGTCGCGGCAAGCTCCGACAGCGAAAAAAAGAGTTACGCGCTCGAAGGCAGCGTTTTCGTCGGCGGCGCGGTCATTCAATGGCTTCGCGACGAGCTCGGCTTTATTTCGGAATCGACGGACAGCGAATACTTTGCGCGCAAGGTCGAAGACTGCGGCGGCGTTTACGTCGTTCCCGCGTTCGCGGGGCTGGGCGCGCCGTATTGGGATATGTACGCGCGCGGCACGATAACGGGGCTGACCAGAGGCAGCAACAAAAACCATATAATCAGAGCCGCGCTTGAATCTATCGCCTATCAGACAGAAGACCTGCTTGAAGCCATGCGCGCGGACACGGGAGACGGACTGAATTCCGTTTGCGTGGACGGCGGCGCGTGCGCCAACGGGCTGCTCATGCAGTTTCAGGCGGATATTTCCAACACCGAGGTCAAACGCAGAAAGATGAGCGAAGCCACGGCGCTCGGCGCGGCGTTTCTTGCGGGGCTCACATGCGGTTTCTGGAAAGACGAAGCGGAATTGAAGGAGCTTCTTTCGCAGGCGGATGTTTTCAAGCCGGATATGGCTTCCGATATACGAAACAAAAAACTGAAAGGCTGGCGGCGCGCCGTTGACTGCGCCCGCAGATGGGAGTTAGACGAATGAAGATAAGCGAACTTCGCATACCGTCAACGGACGGCGTTCACGACCTTTACGCAAAACTGTACGAGCCCGATGAAACTCCGAAAGCGCTTGTGCAGGTGGTTCACGGTATGGTTGAGCATATCGAGCGCTACGAACCTGTTATGAGGCTTCTTTGCGAAAACGGCTTTGCCGTCTGCGCCCACGACCATCTCGGTCACGGCAAAACAGTCGCCGAAGAAAGCGAGCTCGGATACTTTGCGGAAAAAAACGGGTGGAGCGTGCTTATTGACGACGTACACACGGTTAAACTTGCCGTTCGCAACAGGCTTTCCGGCTGCGGCAAAAAAACCGTGCTTTTCGGGCACAGCATGGGCTCTTTTATCGCAAGACTGACCTACGCGCGATACGACGATTACGACGCTCTTGTCGCCTGCGGAACGGGCGGAAACAATCCCGGTTCGGGCTTCGGCGTCGCGCTTACCTCGGTTATAAAGGCGTTTAAGGGCGGACGCGCGCAGTCAAAGCTTCTTTACGCGCTCGTATTCGGCTCGTACAACAAAAAATTCGGAAAAACCGGCGGATTTGAGTGGCTGACAAGGGATACGGATATGGTCGCGCTTCACGACGCGGATAAACTCTGCACTTTTGACTTTTCCGTTTCGGCGCTTCTTGATCTGATAAAGCTGAATCGCCGCGCAAACTCAAAAAAATGGTTCGAATCGGTTGACGCCGAAAAACCGATACTTCTTATCGCCGGCGGCGACGACCCCGTGGGCAATTACGGCAAAGGCGTAAAGGAAGTGTACGACCGCCTTATTGCGACGGGACATAAAGACGTTTCTCTCAAACTTTACGACAGCGCGAGACACGAAATTCTGAACGAGATAAACAGGGACGAAGTAAACAAAGACCTGACGGATTTTATTATTCGGGTCACGGAGGCATAAAATGAGCAAGGCAATCAATATCGGAAACAGACGCGAACTTTTCGTTGACGGCGAGATGTTCGAAAACCTCGGAGAGACGGAGTTCGTTCTCCATCAGCCTGAACCGCGCGAGATAGCGATACGCAGAGACACCGTCGCGGACAACAGCGCAACGTCGTATTACAGTATAATCCACAACGGCGAAAAGTATATTATGTACTACACCGCGCACGGCTTCGGGCAGAACAAAGCGGGAAACTGGCCGCAACAGCACATTTGCCGCGCGGAAAGCGTTGACGGAATACATTGGGAAAAGCCCGATTTCGGCATATATGAATTTCGCGGAACGCGGCATAACAATATCGTATACTTTTTTGACTACGACCTTTTGGATAACTTTTACGCGATTTACGACACAAACCCGAACTGCCGCGAGGGCGAGCGTTACAAGGCGCTTGCGGAGCGCGTCATCGACGGTAAAGCCGTTTTGAGCGGCGTTGTTTCGCCCGACGGAATACACTGGCGCGACATCGGAACCGTTATCACGGACGGCACGTTCGATTCTCTCAACACTCTTTATTTCGACCCCGAAACAGGAAAGTACAGAGCGTTTTTCAGAGGCTGGCAGTTCCACGAGCCGTCGCTTCATCTCGGCGAAACGTCCATGAACGACATTCCGTCGTATCAGGCGACGGGCTGCCGCTGCATAAAGACCGCCGTCTCGGACGACTTCTATCATTGGAGCGACCCCGAAGACCTCAAATACGGCGATCAGCCCGCGTATCAGCTCTATACGAACAATATCGCGCCCTACTACCGCGCGCCGCATATCATTTTCGGGTTCCCGACCAGATATTACGACCGCCCGTGGACGAGAATGTACGAGGAGCTTCCGAACCCCGAACGCCGCTGGACGGCAAGATACGCCATGACCGACGGATTGTTTATGACGAGCCGCGACGGTCTGAACTTCCACCGCTTTGACGACGTTCCTTTCTTCCCGTCGGGCATCGAGGGCGACGGCAACTGGGTCTACGGCGACGCCTATCCCGCGCACGGTATGGTCGAAACGCCGTCCGACAGAAAGGGCGAACCCGATCAGATCTCTATGTTCGCGCCCGACCTTGCGGAAAACGCGATAAGAAGATATGTTATCCGTCTTGACGGCTTCGTTTCACTTCACGCGAAATATCCCGACACCGAGCTTCTTTCCAAGCCTTTTGTTTTTGACGGCGACCGCCTCGAATTCAATTACAGAACCACCGTTTCGGGTCATTTTTATGTTGAAATACAGGATGAAAAAGGCGTTCCGTTCAGAGGCTACGAGATGAAATATTGCGACGAAATGTTCGGCGACACCGTCGCGCGCGACGTTTCATGGCGTCATAACAGAGACCTTTCCCCGCTCAAAGGAAAGACCGTCCGTATGCGAATAGTCATGCGCGAATGCGACCTGTTCTCTTTCCGCTTTTATAACGCCGATTAAATGTTGACGTACAAAAGAACAGACTTCGGAATTTCCGGAGCCTGTTCTTTTTGTATTAAATCGGTTTTTATGTTTTGCATTATAATTTCCCGTTCAAAAAGCCTCTTTCAAACAGCTTTTGAACCGAGGTTATAACGCCTATCTTTGCGTGATACCACGTCAGACCGCCTTGCAGGTATACCGCGTAAGGCTCGCGGAGAGGTCCGTCTGCGGAAAGCTCTATCGACGACCCCTGCACAAACGCGCCTGCCGCCATAATAACCTGACTGTCATATCCCGGCATCGGTGCGGGCACGGGCGTGACGTAGCTGTCCACGGGCGCCGCCGCCTGAATCCCTTCGCAAAACGCTTCCATCGCTTCGGGCGAGCCGAGTTCCACCGCCTGAATAATGTCGTGGCGCGGTTCGCTGCCGTTCGGCGTGACATTATATCCGAGCTTTTCATATATGTTTGCCGCAAAAACGGCGCCCTTGAGAGCTGACGCCGTGACTGTCGGCGCAAGGAAAAAGCCCTGATAAAGCTGCGTCAGTATGCCGAGATTTGCTCCGACCTCCTGCCCGAGACCGGGCGCGCTGAGCCTGTAGGCGCAACGCTCTATGCATTCCTCCGAGCCGACGATGTAGCCGCCTATCGGCGCAAGTCCGCCGCCCGGATTTTTTATCAGGGAGCCGACCGTCATATCCGCGCCGACATCGGAGGGTTCAACCGTTTCGACAAATTCGCCGTAGCAGTTGTCAACCATGCAGATAATATTCGGATTGACGCTTTTTACCGTTTTTATCGCTTCGCCTATCTGCGCAACGGACAGCGTCGGACGCGTTTTGTAGCCTTTTGAGCGCTGAATGGCGACGAGCCTTGTTTTTTCGTTTATCGCCGCGCGGATGCCGTCGAGGTCAAACGAGCCGTCTTTTTTCAGATCGACTTCGGCATACGTCACACCGTATTCCGCAAGCGAACATGGCGACGGACGAAGCCCGATAACTTCTTCAAGCGTGTCGTAAGGTCTGCCCGAAACGGAGAGCATCTCGTCTCCCGGAAGCAGGTTTGCGCCGAGAGCCAACGCAAGCGCGTGCGTTCCGCAGGTTATCTGCGGTCTGACAAGCGCCGCGGGTGTATGAAACGTGTCTGCGTATACTTTTTCGAGCGTTTCGCGTCCCATATCGTCGTAGCCGTAACCGGTCGTTGCCGCGAAATGCTGTGCGCTGACGCGGTTTTTGCGCATCGCTTCAAGCACCTTGTACTGATTGTATTCCGCCGTGCGGTCTATCTCTTCAAATCGTTCCTTCAGCCCGTTCAGCGTCTTTTCGCAAAATTCGGCAACTTCCCCGCATATCCCGAACTCCGCAAACATTTCTTTTGTTTCCATTTGCCATACCTTCATCAAAATTACTCTACATTACAATATATAATAGCAAATCCTCTCGATAAAGTCAACCCTTTGCGGGCTGATTTTCGCCCATGCTTCTTCAAATCGCTCGCAAATACAGAAAAGTATTCGCCTCGCGCTTTTCATCGCCTGAACAAAAATCATCTCCGCAAAGTCTCTGCGCGTCGGTCGGGACGGGAAGGGGCTGGTTTTTGCCCTTTTTTCTTCAAATCGCTCGCAAATACAGAAAAGTATTCGCCTCGCGCTTTTCATCGCCTGAACAAAAATCATCTCCGCAA
>CAKSFN010000011.1 GCA_934454405.1 uncultured Eubacteriales bacterium
AGATGAATTCGATTAATTAGTCGATAGTATGTGATTTCCCGCCGAATATTCGGGCGACCGTTTATTCGGCGGGAAACATTTATTTCAGGTAATCGGTTTGTATATACAAAAAAGCAAGCGGCTTTCAGTGGTCGCTTGCTTCTGTTTTTTATCGGAATTATTCCGTCATTTTCAGGAATTCGGATTCGTCGATTATCGGAACGCCGAGGGAGCGGGCTTTTGTCAGCTTTGAGCCGGCGTCTTCGCCCGTGAGAACGTAGGTCGTTTTCTTTGAGACGGAGCCGGAGACCTTGCCGCCGTAGCTTTCGATGAGAGCGGAGGCGTCGGCGCGCGAAAAGGTCGGGAGCGTGCCTGTGAGAACGAATGTCATTCCCTCAAAGCGAGTGTCTTTGATATTGCCCGTGTAGGTCATATTCACACCGAGCGCCTTGAAGCGGTCGATAAGTTCGATGTTTTTTTCGGTTTGGAAATATTCGGTTATATATGTCGCCGTTATCGGGCCGACATCGTTGATAACGGTCAGTTCGTCGCGGTCGGCGGCGATCAGCGCGTCCATGGTCGTAAACTTTTCGCAGAGGATTTTTGCGGCTTTGCTGCCCACCTGACGAATGCCGAGAGCGTAAACAAAACGGTCGAGATTGTTTTCTTTTGAGCGTTTGAGCGCCGCAAGCAGGTTGTCTGCGGATTTTTCTCCGAAACGGTCAAGCTCGGCGAGAGTTTCGCGTTTCAGCGTATACAGATCCGCCGCGGAGCGTATAATCCCCTCTTCGACAAATCTTTCAACGATGCCTTTGCCGAGCCCGTCTATATCCATCGCGTCGCGCGACGCAAAATGGATGATATTGCGGACGATCTGCGCGGGACAGTCGGAGTTGAGACAACGCACGAAAGCGTCTTCTTCGTCGGAAAAGACCTCGCTTCCGCAGACGGGACAGACTTTCGGCATTTCAAACGGGACGCTGTCGGGACTTCTGTCTTCCTTTACGACCTCGACAACCTCGGGTATGATATCTCCCGCTTTTTGAATTATCACTCTGTCGCCGACGCGGACATCCTTTTCCGCGATATAATCCTTGTTGTGAAGCGTTGCTTTTGAAATGGTGCTTCCCGCGCAAAAGACGGGTTCAAGCACCGCAAGAGGCGTTAATACGCCCGTTCTGCCAACATTTATTTTAATATCGAGAACCTTGGTCTTTTTTTGCTCGGGAGGGTATTTGAAGGCGATCGCCCAGCGCGGAACTTTGACGGTTCTGCCCAGTGCCTCGCGCATTTTGAGGTCGTTGACTTTTACAACGGCGCCGTCGATGCCGAAAGGCAGGTCGTCGCGCATATCTCCGAGACGTTGGATCTCGTTCCAAACATCTTCCATACTGTTGAAAACCGAGTAATACGGACTGACGGGAAAGCCCTGTTTTTTCAGGAAATCAAGCGTTTCGGAGTGTGACGCGAACGTTTTTCCCTCCGCCGCCTGCAGGTTGAAAACGATTATATCAAGCCCGCGCGCCGCCGCGACGGAGGAGTCGAGCTGGCGAAGAGAGCCTGCCGCTGCGTTCCTCGGATTTGCGAAAAGAGGCTCCCCTTTTTCTTCGCGTTCGGCGTTCAGCCTTTCAAAAGTTTTTTTCGGCATATAGACCTCGCCGCGCACGATAAGCTTGGGAAGTTTTTCGTCAAGCGAAAGGGGAATGGAGCGCACGGTTCGCAGATTTGCCGTTACGTCCTCTCCCGTCGTTCCGTCGCCGCGCGTCGCTCCGAGCTCGAAAATGCCGTTTATATATGTCAGACTGACCGAAAGCCCGTCGATCTTCAATTCGACGTCGTAACGGGCGTTCGGGAACTTTTCTTTGACTCTGCGATCAAAATCGAGGAGCTCTTCTTTTGAAAAGGCGTCCTGCAAGCTTTCCATCGGAACTTCGTGCGTAACGGGCTCAAACTTCTCCGATATGCTGCCGCCGACGCGCAGGGACGGGGAATCTGCTCTGCGCAATTCGGGATATTGCGCTTCAAGCGCCTGCAATTCGCGCGAAAGCATATCGTATTCGTAATCCGACACTTCCGATATGTCTTCGGTATAGTATTTTTTTGCGTAGCTGTTGAGCAGGTCGGTCAGTTCGTCGATCCTTTTTTTCGGAGTCATTTTTTGTACCTCGGTTTATTTTTGTCTCATCGCTCCCGTCGCCGCATAAAAATCGGGAATGGGACCGACGATTATCGTTTCCGCAATAACGACCGTTTCCGAACATTCGGCGGAAATTATCCGTGTCGGGAAAACAAGGTCTATTCCGACGGTGACCGTCAGCAGAACGGAATGTATCGTCTGGTTTATCCCAGCCGATTCGAATCGTGTCGAAATATCCGTAAAAACGCTTTGCGTCGGACACAGCTCAATGGATATCGCAGGTCCTCTGCCGGCGAAATACTCGCTGTCGAAAAGCGTTCCCAGCGGGATTTTTATATATGTTTCGTTCAGCTCGTTCAGCCCGTCGATGAGCTCGAGTGTGATTTGTGTTGTGAGCTTGTTTATCTGTTCGGGGTTCGTGCGTATGGACGAGATGTGTCCGTCGGAGGTCTTTTCGACGACGGTCAGGTTTGAATAGTCTATATCGGGATTTTTCAGCGTTTCTTTTATAGCGTTGTTTATCGCCGCCGTTGCGATGTCCTGCGCGTCCGACATTCCTATCGCTTCTATCAGAGGGGCGAGCCGCGCGTTGTAATAAACAAAAAATACCGCCGCAAGGACAAGCGTCAGAAAAAGAAGCGTCAGAACCTTTTTCTTCCGTGTCAGAGGTCTTCGTCTTCTTCCGCGCAAAATATCACCCTGAATATTATATTCGCGGCGGAGCGTTATAATACGCGAAAGCGCGCGGACGGTGAAAAAGAGCTGCCGTCAGTCTAAAATCACGGGCGAGCCGTAATCGTAGAGAGGGGTGTCGGGAATATATACGACCTTTTTGCCGTGTTTTGATATAAAAGCGCAGATTTCTTTGCAGTCTTTCCTCGTTCGAATGTCTCCGAAGAAAAGCACGCAGTCTTTGGTGACCGCCGTCGCGCCGCCGAGAAAGCCCGTGTCGTAACCTGTCAGCAGAACGCCTTCGTTACCCGCAAAAAGTACGTCGGCGCCGAGTTTTCGGCACGCCGCGCAGATCGAACGGTCGGAGGATATGACCGCGTTCTCGGAAACGACGACCGTACTGCACTTCGCATAACCCTGTTTGACGGAAACGGAGTTTGAAAACAGAGAAAGCAGCGTTTCGTCCGCCGCATCCTTTTTGCATACGAGCGTTTTGCATACCGAAAAAGCGTTGTATGCCGTGTCGCGCGGATATTTTTCGGAAACGGAGGCTTTTCCGCAGATGACGCGGGGAATAATCCCGCTGTAAAACCCGTAGACGCTCGGTTCGCAAACGTATATTCCGTCGGACGCGAACAGACCTGTATCGACGTGCTGTTTTATCGGTTCCGCAACGGGCAGAGGTGGAACTGTCACTGTTTCGAACCTTTCGGAAAGAAAACGCCGAGCCGTTTCGTCTTTGATTTCCCCTATCAGGAGTTTCATCGCGCCGAGCCTTTTTTATTCTCTTTTATCGAGGCGAAAATCTCATCGACATCGAGCTTTTCAAAATCAAGCTCTTCGTCTGTCTTGTCCTCTTCCGTTTTCGGGTCAAAATCGCCGACGACGCCGAGCAAATATTTTTTCAGGCTTTCCTGCAACGGTCTTTCGGGCGAATTTGCGCCCGTGTCGCCGCCCATATAATAAGCAAGGTCGGTGTCTTTATCGTAAAAAACGGGAAGAACGCAGCCGTTTTCAATTGCGGAAGCGTCAGCCGAAAGTTTTTTGTATTCATCCGTTATCCCGTCAATGAGAAAAATAAGAGCGATAGCGCGTTTATCATATCTTGAAGACGCGCGCGCGGACGCGGCGATCTTTGCTTTAATTATTTCTTCGGGAGATTCGGCGTTTTCAAATACCGTTACGGATTGTCTGAAAAGCCCCGTTTTTGTCAGCGTGACGCTTCCGTCGCCGTTTTCCGTCGCCGTAAAGCCGCCGCTTTCGAAAGAAGCCTTTACGGATTGGACGGAAACGTTTTTATTGTTCGATTTCCAATATTTCCTGTCCGTTTTCAGCCGTTTTTCGTTTTTTATCATAGCCTCCGCTATCGCGAACGGGTTCATCGTTTTTACGAGAACTATCAAGCCCGCAAGCGTAAAAACAAGGATAATGCAAACGGTTATCAGCTTCGGTTCTTTGTTGAAAAAATCGGGAAAAAGCGCGCGAACGCCGAAAATCACCGGCAGCTGCGCAAGTGCGATGGCAAACGCCGCGCAGAGCCGCGCGGTCAACTGTTTTTTCTTTCGGTGGAGATTTTTCATTTTCGAACTTCCTTTTATTTAAGAGTGACTATCGTAACGCCGCTTTCGCCTTCGCCGAAAGTTCCGAGACGGTAGCTTTCAACAAGCTTATTGCGTTTGAGCCGCTGTTGAACCGCAGCGCGAAGCGCGCCCGTTCCCTTTCCGTGGATGATGCTGACGATTTTCAGTCCGCTTAGGCTGCATTCGTCGATATATTCGTCCGTCATACGTTCGGCTTCCATAACCGTCACTCCGCGGAGATCGAGTTCCGAAGCCGCTCTTCGCGTCGCCCGGCTTTCGATGTCGAGCGTGGTCTGCTGCGTCCTGGGCTTTTTGGGTTCGGCAAGCTCGAGGTCTTCGACGGGGAAGAGCATCTTCACGTTTCCTATCTGAAGCATGACTTTTCCCTTTTTCGGCTTTTCTATGACCGTTCCCTCTTTATTCATCGAATAAACTCTGACGTTGTCTCCTATCGTAAGAGGCCGCTCGATGGGCTTTTTCTTCTCCTTCGGCCGCGTCTCGATCTTTTCTTCGAGACTGTCGAGTCTTTCCTCCGCGGCGGCGCGCGTCGCTTCGATGTTTTTCTTGAAATCCGCGCGCTCTTTTTCTTTACGCAGGCGGTCAAGCTCGTCTGTCACAACCTGCGCCTCTCTGCGCGCGCTTTCAATCATATCAAGCGCCTTCTGTTTTGATTTCTGAGCCTCCTGCTCCGCGTCCGCAAGAATTTTTTCGCGTTCTTCTCTCGCTTTTTTGAGTTCGTCAGCCGCTTTTTGCCTTATATGCTCCGCTCTTTCGATGTCGAATTCAGCTGTTTTTTTGCTGATTTCGAGGTCGGCGAGCACTCTTTCCACCTTGACGCTTTCGCTGTCGAGATGATATTTTGCGTTGTTTATTATATCCTCCGAGATTCCGAGCATGGAAGCTATCGCGAACGCGTTTGATTTGCCCGGGATACCGATAATAAGCCTGTATGTCGGTTTCAGGGTCGCCACATCAAATTCGCACGACGCATTTTCCACGCCGGGCGTTTGAAGCGCGTAAAGCTTCAGCTCCGCGTAGTGTGTCGTGCACATTATCCGCGCGCCCGTCGCCTGCATCTGCTCTATTATCGCGATCGCGAGCGCCGCGCCCTCGACGGGGTCCGTGCCCGAACCGAGCTCGTCCATAAGAACGAGTGATTTCGGGGTTATCTGCGAAAGAATGGAAGATATATTCGCCATGTGCGCGGAGAATGTCGAAAGAGACTGCTCAATCGACTGTTCGTCGCCGATGTCCGCAAAAACTCTGTCAAAAAAGCCTATCTTCGCCTCGTCGCGGCAAGGCACGAAAAGCCCCGATTTCGCCATCAGACAAATAAGTCCCGTTGTTTTGAGAGAAACGGTTTTGCCTCCCGTGTTCGGTCCCGTGACTATCAGCGCGGAGTATCTTTCGCCGAGATCAATATCTATCGGCACGCACTTATCCTTTGAAATAAGCGGATGGCGCGCCTTTTCGGCCTTGATAACGCCTTTGTCGTTCAGTTCGGGTCTGACCGCTTTCAGCGCGGCGGCGTATCTCGCCTTCGCAAAACAGAAATCAAAAAACCGCGCGGCGCGGAAATCCTCGCTCACCGTATCCGCATAATCGCCGACTTCCGCGGATAATGCCGAAAGAATCCTGTCTATTTCCGCGCGTTCTTTTGCGTCAAGCTCGGAAAGTTCGTTGTTCGCGTTGACAACGCTCATAGGCTCGATGAAAAGCGTCGCGCCCGAGGCCGAAGTGTCGTGAACAAGCCCCGCGATCTCGGAACGGTATTCCGCTTTGACCGGAATGACGTATCTTCCGTTTCTTTGCGTTACTATGTTTTCCTGCAAATATTTCTGCGTCTGAGGAGAACGAACAAGCGAATCGAGCGACGATTTTATCCTGTTGCGCGCCTGCGTCTGTCTGCGCCTGATTTCGCGAAGTGCGGGCGATGCTCCGTCCGCGACCTCGTCCTCTCCCGCAAACGACGAAAGAATCTTGTCCGCAAGGTAATTGTTGGGTATAAGCGAATACCTGTCCTCGGAAAGCGCGTCGTTTTCGTCGAGATGCTCATCGAGGAATTTTTTCAGACGATCCGTAAGTTTCAGCACGTTTGCGGCGGCAATAAGCTCTCCCGGTGCAAGCTGAGCCCCGTTTTTCGCCCGCGCGCAAGCGCCCGTCACATCTTTGAGACTGCCGAACGACGGCGCGCCGAAGTTGAGCAGCAGTTTCTCCGCCGAAGCAGTTTGTCCGAGCGCTTTTTCCGCGTCTTCCATATCCTCTGCCGGAGAAAGAGAAAGACAAAGCTCCTTCGCCGCGGGAGAAATCGCGTGCTCCGCGAGCGCCGCAAGCACCTTGTCGAATTCGAGTGTCGTAAATTCTTTTTCCATATTTATCTTCCGAAGTTTTCAAATTGTTTGTAATAGTCAAGACTTTCGAACCTGTGTTCGAGATGGTATTCGAGATATTTTTCCGTCAGACCGGAAAGATGGGAAAGCTCCTCCCCGTCGAGCGGCAGGCGGTAGGTTCTCATGCCGAAAGAGGTCAGAATGAAGTTGATGGCCGCAAGCTCCGTCCCCGAAAGAGAAAAACCGTCCTTATGCGCGCATTCTTCGCAAAGCAATCCCTGCGAAAAAGACCAGACGGAGGGATTTTTTCCGCACAGCGCGCAGCAGCCGCCGGACGGCGCAAAGCCTTCTTCGAGCGCAAAACGAAGCTCGAAAACCGTTTTTACAACGAGCTTGTCGGTCTTCGCTTCCGATAAAAGCGCCAGAGAATTGAGCAGCAGCCGAAGCAATTCGGGTTCGCCCTTGTCCGTTGTGACAAACGCGACCGCGTCCGCAAAATACTGCGCGAGAGCAAGACGTTCGATGTCCTTTCGCAAGCCCTCGAACGCTTCGCACACTTCCGCGTCGTCAACCACGGCAAGGCCTCTGCCGTCGAATATTTCGAGCTCGGCGTATGCGAGTGTCTGATATCCGCTCAGATCGCGGCGGCTTTTTCGCAGTCCGCGAGCAAGAACGTTAATCTTTCCTTTTTCCGCCGTCAGCACCGTCAGAAGCATATCGTTTTCCTTAAACGGTGCGCGCTTGATTATCAAGCCCTTGACTGTTTGTTTCATATCAATCGTCGAAAAGCGCGAGCTCTGTGATGATCTTTTCGCTGTCGCGCCAGTTCTCCTTGACCTTGACATAGCATTGCAGATTGACCTTGTTGCCGAGCATCTTTTCGATGTCCGCGCGAGCCTCCGACGCCGTTTTTTTCAGCATCGAGCCCGCTTTTCCTATGAGCATGCCCTTATGGGACTCTTTTTCGCAGATTATATTCAGAACTATGTCCGTAACGGGTTCGCCGTTCTTGTTTTCCCTGTCTTTGAAAATAAGAGGTTCGACCGCTATCCCGTGCGGTATCTCGTCGCGCATATTCCGAAGAATCTTTTCGCGCACAAGCTCGGACGCCATCTGACGCACGGTCTGGTCGGTGTCGATGTCGTCGGGGTAGTACTGCACGCCGTCCTCGTTTGTAAAAGGCATAATCTCGTCAAGAACTATCTGCACGCCGTCTTTTTTGAGGGCGCTTATCGGCACAACGGACGCAAATTCTCCGAGTTTTGAATATTCCTCAATGGTCTTTATCACTTCGGGTTTCCTGACTTTGTCTATTTTGTTTATGACAAGCACTGTCGGGGTTCCCTCCGCGTTGAGCCGTTCGATTATTCTTTTTTCGGTCGCCTTCGGCGGCTTGCATTCAACAACGAGTATCGCCGCGTCAACGTCTTCCATCGCCTCCCGCGCCGCTTTCACCATATGTTCGCCGAGCTTGTTGTGCGGCGTGTGCATTCCCGGCGTGTCAACGAACACAAGCTGCAGCCCGTCGCGGTTGTAAATTCCCGTTATCCTGTTTCTTGTGGTTTGAGGTTTGTTTGAAACTATCGATATCTTTTCACCGATTATCGCGTTCAAAAGCGTTGATTTTCCGACGTTTGCCCTTCCTACGATCGAAATATATGCGGTTCTCATTTTTCTGTCTCCGTCCTTTTATCTGTGAAGCCCCATTTTTTTCATAACGGCTTTTTGCCTCTCCGACATTTCTTTTTCCTCTTCTCCCGCCATGTGGTCGTACCCGAGCAGGTGCAGGCAGGAGTGCGCGATGAGGAACGCGACTTCTCTTTCAAAAGAATGCCCGTACGCCTTTCTCTGCTTTTCCGCGCGTTCGAGATTCAGCGATATATCCCCGAGAAAGCACGCGGCGTTTTCGTTTTCCGGCGGATATTCCCCGGAAGGAAACGAAAGCACGTCCGTCGTTTTGGAAATATTTCTCATTCGGGCGTTCAATTCGCGCTGCTGTCTGTTGTTGACAAGCTGAACGTCTATATCGCATTTTGCGTTGACGCCCTCGCATTCAAGGGTGGTTTTTACTGCTTTTTTAATAAGCTTTTCGAGGTCTTCCGTAACCTCGACGGCGGTTTGTCTGTTAATTATCTCAACATTCGGTCTTTTCATTTTTTCTTCTCCGTTTCCGCGTCCGCTTTTTCGTAAGCCTTGATTATCTGTTGAACGAGTCTGTGACGGACAACGTCCCTGTGCGTCAGCATTTGAACGGTTATTCCGTCTATGTTTTCAAGAATTTTCATCGCCTGTTTAAGTCCGCTTTTTCGCGTTGCGGGCAGGTCCGTTTGCGTGATGTCTCCCGTTATGACTATTTTTGAGCGAAAGCCGAGACGCGTCAAAAACATCTTCATCTGTTCGCGCGTCGTGTTCTGCGCCTCGTCGAGGATAATGAACGAATCATCGAGCGTGCGCCCCCTCATATACGCGAGAGGAGCAACTTCGATAACGCCCTTTTCCTGATATTTCTGATATGTTTCCGCGCCGAGCATATCAAACAGCGCGTCGTAAAGCGGTCTTAAATACGGGTCTACTTTGTTTTGCAGGTCGCCCGGAAGAAAACCGAGATTTTCGCCCGCTTCTACCGCCGGGCGCGTCAGGATTATTCTGCTGACCTGTTTGTTCCGAAGCGCCGTGACCGCCATTGCGACCGCCAGGTACGTTTTTCCCGTTCCCGCAGGTCCGACGCCGAGAGTGACGGTGTTGTTTTCTATCGCTTCCAGATACTGCTTTTGCCCGAGCGTTTTTGCCCTTATCGGTCTGCCCTTTGCGGTTATGCACACGCAGTCCGAGGAAAAATCGGCAAGCGCTGCGTGATTTCCTTCCTCGACCATGGAGATAAAGTAGCTGACTATCTGCGCCGTGACCGTTTCTCCGCGCTCCGCAACCGATACGAGAAGACGGATGACCTTTTCCGCGGCATCCGCGTTTTCTTCGCCGCCGCAGATCTTGATTTTGCCGTCGCGGTTGACTATCGCAACGTCGAGCTCTTTTTCGATAAGCTTTATGTTTTCGTCAAAGCTTCCGAAAACGTTGCCTATGACCTCGGTGCCTTCAACTTCGATGTTTCTTTCCATATACTCCTCTGTCCGTTTCCGCTATTCCGCGGATTCCGTATTTTTGATTTCTTTTTCGTTTCCGAGGTCTGTCACAACGCTGTAATGATACGCCGCGTATATTCCCTCGGACGTTCGCCTTGTTTCGAGCCGTCTGCTTTCTATTTCAAGGTTTTTCATTCCGCGCGCCTCCGCCTCGTCGATAAGCGCGACGGCCTTTCGGTATGCCTGCTCCTCCGTCAGCCTTGTTTCCGCCGTTTCCGCTCGGGAATAAAGCGTTCGCGTAAGCCTTATCGGAAGAATGATATCCTTTGAAATCCGCAGGTCGCTTGTTTTTGCTTCGCGGTAGAATTCTTCGTAATCGCAGCCGTTCAGATCAAAAACCTTTCCGAACAGCGTCAGCGAATAAACGGTTTTCGTTTGACCCGTTTCTCTTTTTTCTTTTTGAACGAACGGAACGAAAACATCTATTTTCCTGTTGACTCTCGCTTTTATCTCGGCGCGGGCACGGACAAGCCGAAAGCCTATGCGCCGACTGTCGTAAACGCCGCCGACAAGCAGCTGTCCTTTTCTTACGAGCGCGCCCTTTTCAACTGCCTGAACCCCGTTGAACACGGTTATCGAAATTATCTGCGCGTCTTCGTTCGCAACGATGTTGGCGGGGTCCGGTATCTCAACCGACGGTTTCGGAACGGCTTGTTCGAGCTCGACGGCCGCAACGCTTCCGAAAAAATTGACGGTCGCGCCCGATATATCCTCAAAATTCCTCATAAGGTCGCGTCGGAGAGTCTGTTCGTCAAGCATTCCGCGGACAGCGCCGACGCAGAGCCCGTTTTCGCGGAGGAAGTCCTCAACCGCGGCGAGCTGCGTTTTGTCCTTATACCCGACGATATCGACGCGCCAGATCACGTTTGACATCAGAAAACTTAACGCAAGAAAAAGCGCCGCGCCCGCGAGAAAGCCCCATCGTTTTGTTCGCCCCTTTGCGCGAACGGGCAGTCCCGAAGGAACCTTTGAAAGAGAGGTCGCCCCGTTTTCCGAGCAGAGTCTTTCCAACTCTTTCCCGTCCGGCAGGCGGCACCGAAGCCTGAGCGTACAGCCGTCTGTTCTCCGTATCGCCCAAATATCCGTATTGCTTTCCATGCACGCGGTCAGGATTTTTTCCGGTTCGGGGCTTTCTATCTCAAATTCGACGCTGCCGGTCAAAAAGTTGATAATATCCGAGCTTTTCAATTTTTTAACAGCAAAGGTCAACGGACATTATATCGCCGTCGATGCGAACGCAGCCGTCCGCGAGATTTTTGATTCGAAGATTTTTTCCGATAACGCGGACGTTATATTTGCCGACGTTTATCTTTACCGCTTCGTTTTCATACTCGCAGATGCGCCGACAGCCCTCGATGACGACACTTTTTCTGTCGTCAATTTCGATCTGCGGCGTTTTCGGGCGCCAGTCGCTTGCCATTTGCCAGCCTCCGTTTGTTTTTCTTACAAAATATATATTGCAAAACGGAGAGGATTATTCAATTTGACTGTTTGCAGACGCTTTCAATGAAATTCAGGGTCTTTTCGACATAGTTTTTCTCGTCCGTCCTGTACGCCTGTGCGTGATAACCGCTTTTGCTTATCCAGAACCTCGTGTTATTTCCCGCCTTCGTCGCCGCGGCGCTCAGCTCCCCCGCATAGTCGGGAGAGAAGACCCCGTCGTTTTTCTCTCCTATGAAAAACCACGCCTGAGAGTTCTTCTTCGAGACCGCCTCAATCGGTTTTTGTCCGAAAATATCGCCGTCGGCAAGAGCCGCAACGAAAAGCTTTGTCAGTTTCGTTGTCCAGCTCGGCATGGACGACCATTTTTCAAGCCCGCCGTCCTCGTTGAAATATTTGTTTGAATCCGTATACGCCGCGTCCGCGATGACCGCCGTTACGTCGTCGTTGTCCGCCCCCGCAAGAATTGCCGCGGAAGCGCCGAATCCCCAGCCCTGCAGCACGATATGCTTTGACGGATATCGTTTTTTGACGTATGAAATTATCTGTTTCAGTTCTTCCGCCTCACGGGCACCGTAGGTGTAGCCCGAGCCCGTTGCAAAGCCGCTACCGGAATAGTCGAAGGTCGCCACATTCACGCCCGCGTCGACGAGCTGCCGCGCGTAAAGAATACCGTCGTCGATCTTGGAAACGGTTTTATTGTCCCCCGCGTCGTGTGAAAAAATGACGGTAATATCGGATTTTTTGCTCTCTGCTGTTGTTGTGTCCTGCGCGGGAATGAACCAAAGCACGGTTTCCGCGCCGTTCTCGAACTTCACGGTCGAAGCCTCGTAATAAAGCCCGATGTCCGAATCGTCGGGGAAGCGCTTCGCGGAGATCCTTTCCGGGTGTGTTATGGAATACGCGTCCGAAAAAGCAAGCGCAAGGAATATTATTGCGGCAAGCGCGAAAACCGCGCACAATCCGACGATAAACGCTTTTTTCAAGGACCTTGTTTTTCTTTTTCCCGCCTTTTCTTTTTTCGCGGACTTTGCTTCCGCGGCGGGGAGCCTGTTCTCTTTTTCTTTCATATCAGTTCTTTTTCCACTGGTCAAGCCACGGCCGTATAATCTTTATTTCCTTAAAGCCCACGATATATGCGACGCCTGCGGCAATTATGCCCGACAGGCAGAAAAACGCCGTTATCAGCGCGCCCGTCAGACCCGGTTCGACGTTTGTGATCCCGAACATCGAGAAGGCGTACATCGAATGTCCCGAAAGAATGTAGTTTGCGATGCGGATGCCGGCGCGCAGTCCGTTTTCCGGAAGGCAGACGCCGAGCGCGTAGACTGCCGCGGACGGAATGAAAACGACCGCCGCCGCCGCAAAACCTTTCCAAAGCATGGGCTTCATGTGTCCCGCGTCCGTTTTTATCTTGTCCTTTCCGCCGGCTGTCCAAAGATTGAAAATGCAGAAATACATAAACACAATGTAATAGAAAACCGCAAGAATACATTTAAGCGCATATCCGAAATCCTTCGCCGCCGCAACGAGTGGATATGAAGCAAAGGAAAGCGCCGTTACCATCAGCGTTCGAAGAAAAACGTCGAGAGCCGATCTTAAAACTGTTTTCATATATTTATACTCCGATAATTTATATATATATTATTGTAACATACGGCATTTATTTTTACAAGACCGCAATTGTGACATTTTTATATTGCAGCGGTGTCATTCCGGTCACCGCCGCGAACTCCCTGTTAAATGTTCGGACGGTTTCAAAGCCCGTGTCCGCGGCTATTCTCGTAACGGTTTTTTCAGGCTCGTTTATCAACTGATAGCACGCCTTGGAAACGCGGTAATCGTTGACGTAGCGCTTGTATGAAAAACCCGTTTTCGCCTTGAACTGCTTGGAAAGATACGAATAATCGTATTTCAGCGTCTCCGAAAGGTTTTTCAGCGAACAGTCCGCGGCGTAGTTTTTTGCGACGAACAGAAAAATCTCGTCAAGAACGGAAAGATTGCCCGTCGAAGACCTCGGTATCACGGGCAGCTTTCTTGCCATAAGATCGCACGCTGTGTAGAAAAAGGACTTTGCGGCAAAAACGCTGTTCTGCTCCGCGAGCGCGAAAATTTCTTCGGGAATGCGGAAAACGGGGCTTTCGGGGATCTTGTTTTTCATCAGGGAATCAAATTCGGGGATAAATTCGGGAGCGAAAATGTAGGCGATGATCTGCGAGGACGCGTCCGCCGAAAAAGAATGGTACTGAAGCGGAAAAACAACGACGCTTTCCCCTGCGGCCACCTCTCTTTTTACGCCGTCGACGACCGACTGCGCCGTTCCCCTGACAACGCGCATTATTTCGTATGTTCTGTGAATGTGATAAGGAAAACTCATATTCGACGCCGAAAATATGTCGCAGCGTTTACCTTTGAGCTCCGTCGGGACGGCTTGGCGCATGTAATCTCTCCGATGACTAATTTTGTCTATAAGTATACTACATTTGGCTTGAAAAATCAAGTACGTTTTGATATAATAAGTCGAATTTTGACTTATTCAGAGGTTATTATGTGGTATCTTGCATTGATCGCGTTTATTCCGATAGTTTTTTGCGTTGTCGTAATGGCGGCTTTTAACTGGCCCGCCAAATTCGCTCTCCCCGTTTCATGGCTTCTGGCGTGCGCTCTCGGCTTTGTTTTTTGGGAAATGGATCTTTTGTCGCTGGCGGCGTATTCGATTTCGGGACTTTTGAATTCCATAGACGTTCTGATAATCATAACGGGCGCAATTCTCGTTATGAACATCCTCAAAATGTCCGGCGCGATGGCAACGATAAATCACGGGTTCAGAGCCATCAGCCCGGACGCACGAGTGCAGACGATAATCATAGGCTTTTTATTCGTTTCGTTTTTGGAAGCCGCGGCAGGCTTCGGCACTCCCGCCGCTCTTGCCGCGCCGCTGCTTGTCAGTCTCGGCTGTCCTCCGCTCGGCGCCGCCGTCGTAGCCCTTATCTGTGATTCCGCGGCGGTCTCCTTCGGCGCGATAGGAACGCCCGTTATAACGTCAATCAACTGCCTCGGCCCCGAAATCGCGACGCCTGAGTTCGGAATGTCACTTTCCTTCTGGTCCGCGGTTCCTCACGTTGCGGTTTCAACCTTTCTTCCTTTTATCGTTGTTGCCGTTATCTGCAAGTTTTTCAGCAGTGAAAGGTCTTTCAGATCCGCGTTGCAGATACTTCCTTTTTCTCTTCTTGCCGGGCTTTCGTTCAGCATTCCGTATCTGCTCGTCGCAACCTTTATCGGATATGAATTTCCGTCGATCTTCGGTTCTCTTATCGGGCTTGTCGTAACGGTTTTTGCCGCGAAAAAAGGCATTCTCGTCCCGAAGACGGAGTGGCATTTTTCGGAGCAGATAAACTGGGACGAATCGTGGAAATCGAGCCGAAGACTTGCACCGATGAAGCCTTCGAATATGCCTCTTTTCAAGGCGTGGATACCTTACGGGCTTATAGCAGTTCTTCTCGTCGTGACCCGTCTTCCCATAAAAGTCGGCGGCAAAACGATAGCCGCGTGGCTCAAATCCGATGTTATCAGCCCGGGTATAAGCAGCGTTTTCGGAGTTGAGAACACGGGGTACGTTCTCAAATGGGCATACATACCGGGAACGATGTTTATTCTTGTCGCGCTTCTGACCATACTTCTGCATCAGATGAAAGGCAAGGACGTCGCTTTTGCTTTCAGGGAAACAGGCAGACAGGTTGCGGGCGCGGCGGTCGCCGTTGTTTTCGGTCTGGCGCTTGTTCAGATACTTCGTTTTTCGGGCAGCAACGACGTGAACGCCGAAGGCACGAAAAGTATGATATTTTATATGGCGGAAGCCCTTTCCGGCGTCGGAAAGTCCGTTTATGTCATAATCGCTCCGATAATCGGAGATCTCGGAGCCTTTGTTTCGGGCTCGAACACCGTGTCAAACACGCTTTTCACAAATCTTCAATATCAGTCCGCGGCGAACCTCGGCTTGCGCGGAGATATGATAGTTGCCATGCAGATAGTCGGCGGCGCGGTCGGAAATATGATCTGCGTGAACAATGTTGTCGCCGCGTGCGCAACGGTCGCCACAACGGGCAAGGAAGGAAAGATCATACGAATGAATCTTATTCCGGCGCTGCTGTATACCGCCGTCGTTATCGCGATTTTCCTTGTCGTTCTCTGGACGGGGAATATGGAAGCGGGCGCAAAGATCTTTGCCTGAGAAACCGTTTTATACGGTTTCTTTTAATAATTGAAGAAGCAAGGGGCTTTCGGGGTCGTAAAAACGCGGTTTTTTGCGATCCCTCTCTTTTTTGACCTCCGCCGCATTTTTTCTTGTGGAAAAATTGTTAAATTTTATGAAAAAGGGTATGCTACCTATTGACAAATCGAAAGGAAAGTGGTAGTATTTAGTCAATGATTAGCACTCAGGTGCAGAGAGTGCTAAAACGGCGATCCGAAAAACCGCTGCGGCAAGGAGGCGAAAGCAATGAAACTTGACGAGAGAAAAAGAGTGATATTGAAAACCGTTGTCAACGCATATATTCGAACCGGCGAGCCTGTCGGATCGAAGACCTTGGCGGGGATGGAAGATCTGCATGTTTCGTCCGCGACAATAAGAAACGAAATGTCGGATCTCGAAAAGCTCGGATATCTGATGAAGCCTCATACATCGGCGGGCAGAGTTCCCTCGGGCGAAGGCTACCGTTATTATGTTATGAACGAGTTGCATTCGTATCGGCTCACACAGCGCGATATCAACCGCCTGATAAGCGACGCCCGTTGCGCGGGACTGCGGAACGCGGTTGAGGATTCCGCGCAGCGACTTGCCGATTTTTCGGAATGCGCGGTATTTGCGGTCAATCCCGTCTGCACGGGAGGAGCGTATTCGTTCGGGCTTATGCCCGTCGGAAAAAACACGGTCGCCCTGCTTGCGATAAGCGGCGTGGGAAGCGTCAAGACCGGATTTATAAGAACGGAAAGGGAATTTGACGGCGAAACCCTGCAAGGCATAGCGTCCGTTCTGAACACGGTGCTTTCGGGCGTATCTCCCGAACAGATAAACAAGCCCAGACTTGAACTGCTGAAAAAAGCGATAGAGGAAAACTTCAAAAACGCTTCTGATATAGCGGACGCCGCAACGAAGCTTCTCGAAGAGCTGAAAAGCTACGAGCTGACCGTCTGCGGAAGCGCAAATCCGCTGTCTTATCCGGAGTTTTCCGAGATAGACGTTGCGAAAAGGTATATCAATATGCTGTCCAAAAAGCAGGATATAATGAAAACCCTGCTTGCGATGCCTGCGGAAGAAAGCGATTTCAGCGTGATGATAGGCGAAGAAAACCCGTTCTTCCCGTATCAGGATTCGGGGCTTGTCCGCTTCGGATGCAGCTCGAAGATACCCGTTGTTTTCGGCGTTATGGGACCCGCGAGAATGAATTACGCAAGATTGAAGGCGGGCTGCTCCTACATCGTTTCGCAGCTCAAACATAAAATTAACGAAGAATACTGATCTCCGTCGGCTTCGACGGAACGGAAAACCGGAGGTAATGAAATGCCTGATAAAAAGAAGAAGAAAAACGAAGTGACGGAAGAAAGCGAAAAGGAACTTCCCGAAGTCGGGGAGGAAATGCCGGAAACCGAGGAAGAATGCGAAGAAAAGGCGGAAAAAGAGAATAAAAAGGATTCCGACGAGCTTGAAAAGGCACAGGACAGATTTATTCGTCTCGCCGCGGATTTCGACAACTACAAAAAACGCACGGAGGCGGAAAAAACGGCGCTGCGCGGTATGGTTGTCGCGGATACCGTTCAGATGATGCTTCCCATACTCGACAACCTCGAAAGAGCCGTCAGCGCGGCGGCAAACGAGGATTCGCCTTTGAAGGATGGCGTGGTTATGGTTCTCAATCAGGCGAAATCGGCGTTTGAAAGCTTCGGCATAACGTCTTTCGGCGAGAGGGGAGACAGGTTCGACCCCACGATACACAACGCGGTTATGACCTGTCAGGACGACGAGCTTGAGCCCGACACCGTTGCAAAGGTTCTTCAAAAAGGATACAAAATCAACGACCGCATAATCAGACACGCTTTGGTTCAGGTCGTTTCGGAATAAGCTTATAATTAAAAAGTATATAAAATTATTTCTTTTAACGGAGGATTATATATCATGGGAAAAATTATCGGTATTGACTTAGGTACAACAAACTCCTGCGTGGCAGTTATGGAAGGCGGCGAACCTACCGTTATCGCGAACGCCGAGGGCGCAAGAACGACCCCGTCCGTTGTCGCGTTTTCAAAGACCGGCGAAAGAATGGTCGGTCAGGTGGCAAAAAGACAGGCAATAACAAACCCCGACAGAACCATTATCTCTATCAAGAGAAAAATGGGCACTGCCGACAAAATCAAGATAGACGACAAGGAATACACCCCCGAGATGATCTCGGCGATGATTCTTTCGAAGCTTAAAGCGGATGCGGAGGCTTATCTCGGCGAAAAGGTGACGGAAGCCGTTATCACCGTTCCCGCTTACTTCAACGACTCCCAGCGTCAGGCGACCAAGAACGCCGGCACGATAGCGGGACTTGACGTTAAGAGAATAGTCAACGAGCCCACGGCGGCGGCGCTTGCTTACGGCGTTGACAAGGAAAAAGAGCAGAAGATAATGGTTTACGACCTCGGCGGCGGTACGTTCGACGTTTCCATTCTTGAAATCGGCGACGGCGTTTTTGAGGTTCTTGCAACCAACGGCAACACTCACCTCGGCGGCGACGACTTCGATGAGAGAATTATGAATTACCTCGTTTCCGAGTTCAAGAAGTCCGACGGCATCGACCTTTCCAGCGATAAAATGGCGATGCAGAGATTGAAAGAGGCCGCTGAAAAAGCGAAGATAGAGCTTTCCGGTATGACCAGCGCAAGCATCAACCTTCCGTTCATCACCGCAGACGCGACAGGTCCCAAGCACCTTGACATAACGCTTACCAGAGCAAAATTCAACGAGCTGACGGCAGACCTCGTCGAAGCGACGATGGAACCCGTTCGCAAGGCTCTTTCCGACGCGGGACTGACGGTTGACAAGATTGACAAGATCCTGCTTGTCGGCGGTTCTTCGAGAATTCCCGCGGTTCAGGAGGCTCTTAAAAAGTATACGAACAAGGAACCCCACAAGGGCATCAACCCCGACGAATGTGTTGCGGTGGGCGCTGCCATTCAGGCAGGTATTCTCGGCGGCGACGTTCAGGGACTTGTTCTTCTTGACGTAACCCCGCTTTCGCTCGGCGTTGAGACCTACGGCGGCGTTATGACAAAGATTATCGAGAGAAACTCGACCATACCCGTTAAAAAGAGCCAGATCTTCACGACCGCGGCTGACAACCAGACCTCCGTTGAGGTTCACGTTCTTCAGGGCGAAAGAGAAATGGCAGCGGGCAACAAAACGCTCGGCAGATTCCACCTTGACAACATTCCGCCGGCTCGCAGGCAGACCCCGCAGATCGAGGTTACTTTCGATATCGACGCGAACGGTATCGTAAATGTTTCCGCAAAGGATCTCGGCACGGGCAACGAGCAGCATATAACAATCACCGCTTCCACCAATATGTCCAAAGAGGACATCGACGCAGCGGTTGCCGAGGCGGCGAAGTTCGCGGAGGAGGATAAGAAAAAGAAGGAAGAGGTCGAAGTTAAGAATAACGCGGAGCAGACGATCTTCCAGATAGAGAAGACCATGGGCGAAGCGGGCGACAAGATTTCCGAAGACGAGAAGGCTCCCGTCAACGCCGCCATCGAAAAGCTTCGTGCAACGCTGACTTCCGGCTCCGTTGAGGACATCAAAGCCGACACGGAAGCTCTTAACCAGTCTTTCTAC
Source organism: uncultured Eubacteriales bacterium (assembly GCA_934454405.1). Classification (GTDB taxonomy): domain Bacteria; phylum Bacillota; class Clostridia; order Oscillospirales; family UBA644; genus UBA644. Next base: position 19,152 of record CAKSFN010000011.1, read on the forward strand.
AAGATCGCGGAAAAAATGTACGCTCAGGCGCAGCAGGGCGCTCCCGGCGCGCAGCAGGGTGCGACACACGCCTCCGACGACGGCACGGTTGAAGTCAACGATGCCGATTTCAACGTCGAAGACGACGGCAGCAAGCAATAATCCCCTCAAAATTAAAAGACGGCGCGGCAGGATTGCCGCCGCGCCGTCTTTTTAGTCTGACAAGGCTCTGAATCGGTTTTTCAGCCGGTTTTCGGTGTCTGTCGGCCTATCAACGGTTGAAAGAGAAGAAACAGTATGGCGGAAAAAAGAGATTATTACGAAGTTCTCGGCGTTGACAAAAACGCGACCGAGGACGAACTGAAAAGCGCGTACAGGAAAAAGGCGAAGATGTGGCACCCCGACCTGCACCCGGGCGATGCGGAAGCCGAAAAGAACTTCAAGGAAGTGAACGAGGCTTACGGCGTGCTTTCCGATAAGGAAAAAAGAAGCCGCTATGACCGCTTCGGTCACGCAGGAGTAGATCCCTCTTACGGCGGCGGCGCGACGGGCGGCGGATATACGACGAATATAGATTTCGGCGATCTCGGCGACATTTTCGGCAGCTTTTTCGGCGGCGCGGGCGGAGGCTCGAGAAGACGCTCCTCCGCGATCCCCGGTTCCGATGTGTCTGCGTCCGTAACGCTTGATTTCAAGGAGGCCGTATTCGGCTGTCAAAAGACCGTCAATGTGCGCAGAATGGAAAAATGCGAGGAGTGCGGCGGTTCGGGCGCGGCGAAAGGCACACAGCCCACGACCTGCCCCACCTGTAACGGCACGGGCGTTGTCCGTCAGGTTTCGCAGACGCTTTTCGGGGCTATGCAGACGGAGCGTCCCTGCTCCAACTGTCACGGAACGGGCAAAATAATAAAAGACCCCTGCAAGGTCTGCGGCGGCAGAGGCGAGGTTCGCAAGGAGCGCACGATAAGCGTCAAGGTTCCTGCGGGCATCAACAATAACAACACTCTGACGATGCGCGGACAGGGAGACACGGGGCTCAAAGGCGGGCCGAACGGCGATTTGAATATCTCCGTAAAGGTAAAACCGCATCCGATATTCGTCCGTAAAGACAACGACCTTTGCTGCGATGTTCCGATAACGCTTGCGCAGGCTATCCTCGGCGACACGATAGAAATCCCGACCTTGGACGGCGAGCCCATAACCTATAAGATCCCCGAGGGCACGCAGTCGCACACCGTGACCACGTTCAGGGGCAAGGGCGTTCCTTACATCAACAATCCGAAGAGCCGCGGCAGTCTCGTCGTTACTTTAATCGTTGAAATCCCCCGAAATCTTTCCGCAAAGCAAAAGGATATAATCAGGGAGTTCAACACCGAGACGACCGGCAAGACCTACGAGAAGAGCCGTTCTTTCTGGAACAAGGTCAAGGACGCATTTGACAAATAATTATTGAAAACGTGAACCGCAGAGATAAAATGTCTCTGCGGTTCTTTTTGTCCTTTTTAGATCCAGCCTAACCGAGAATATCGGAATAGGTCGATATAAAATTGCCGTTTCTGTCATAAAGAAGGGTTTCAAATGGCTCGGTTTCACCCTTCTGGAAAAGCGTTACCATATATCCTGTCGGATTTTTGTCTTTATCAAGGACAATGATCATGGAATATCCGTCCTTATCCGCAGCCGTGCAGTAATACAAAATCGGATCTCCGCTGTAACTGTCGTCCGCGTAGCATACCTCAAGCAGCCAACCGCCGCCGGCCGCGTTTTCGTATTCATAAGTTATCGGATAGAAACCTTCGCTTTCCATAAAGCCGCCTTTTGTTCCCGGTTTATCCGAGGAGAACGTGTATTCTATCATGTATGCTACGACTTCGCAATTGTTTTTGAAATCCGTCGCCGTAAATCCTTCGGGATGTTCTGAACTTTGATAATAATCATACAATCCGCTTGTATAATATTCCTTATCCTCGTTTCCTCCGAGCCCGGGAATAATCTTCGAAAGTCCCTCTTTAAGGATTTCCGCAAGTTCTTCTCCGAAAACATCGGGCAGCTTTTCCTTTATTGCCGTTACGGAATTCTGAAAATCCGTCGCTATCTGCTCAATATCGGTCTCCGTTATTTTCAGAATATCGGTGAATTCAGGCACTTTATCTGCCGTGGATTCGTTTTTGATTGCAACTCTGATGTCTACGCCGACATTTGCGATATTTTTGAATTCAACTTCAACGCCGTTGTCTGTTTTTACTGTTCCTTCAAAGAAAAATCCGCTGCCGGAGGACTTTGTCTCAACTTTGACTTTTCCGTCCTTTTTGTTGTGCGTGTATATGATTTCATCTGCTTTGAATGCTTCCGAAATATCTTTGTCGAGGAACTTATACGTCGCAACATATTTGTCTTCCGAGTTTGAAAAAGATCTTTCTATCTCGACTTTCGTTTTGCCGTCGCTGTCGATAGAAGAAACGGTTATATTTCCTTTTTTCGGGTCTTTTCCGAAAGAAATCGCGAGAGTTTCCTTTCCTGAGATCATGTCGATTCTTACAATGTATTTTCCCTTGACATAAATCTTTACGGTGAGGCCTTCGCTCTCAATCTCGGAAAAGTCATCTGTCACGGAGGGTGCAAAATCCATAGAATCAAGCGCGTCCTGCATTAGTTTTTCCGCGTCGGTTGCTTTGATGGTGTAAATATTTGCCGTAACGGAAACGAGCTCTCCGTCGATCTCGATTTTTTCTTTTTCGGTTTTTCTCGTGTTCTTTATGGTTTGCAGAAATGCCTTAAATATGTTTTCATCGTTGTCTCTCGGCTCAAACGTGACGGAAATATCTCCGAAAATATCTCCGAGCCGGGACAGGAGAAGTTGACCGATATATGAGTTTGCAAAATTCTTTTGAAAATTCTCGTCGGCAGTTGTTCCGTAAAGTTTATCTCCGAGCAGATTCGACCCGAACGCTATGGATTTTGTATCTGTAAAACCGCTTACGTTAATCAGCTTTTCGTTGTCAGAGTCTATGTTCCCGTCTTTTGAAGACCCTACGAAAAGGTCGACCCTGCCGTATTTGTCTTTAACTATGTCCGCGTTGAGCTGAAGCGAAATATCCGTCGGAAGATTTGTCAGCCCGGAACCGAGATTTGCGAAAAGTTCGTATGTAAGACCCTTGTCTTCATCAAAACCTTTGAGGCTCTTATAAATTTCGTTGTTTTCAAATTCCGCGTTAAGGGTGTTCTTCCACGCCTTTGAGATGTCGTCCTCGTCTTTGAATATAACTTCTTTGGCGATGAAGTGTCCAGCGCCTGCCAGAAGCGCAAGAATGAGAACGAGAATTATGTAGAACAACGGTTTTTTGCAAAGAGGCTTCTTTTTCGGAGCATCTTCCGCCGCGGGAATTTCTTCTTCCTCCGCAGGGATTGTTTCCGCGGAGATATCCGCTGCTTCGGTCGGGGCTTCCTCCGCCGCGGGTGCTTCCTCGCTTGCGGCAGGCGCCGCTTCCTGCTCGGTCTCCGCCTCTGTCGCAGAGTTTTCCGTTTGTGCCGTCTCAACAGCCTCCGTAGGTTCGTTTTCAACGCTTTCCGTAGGTTCCGCCGTTGATTCGGGCTTGTTTACGGGAGAGCCGCATTCGTGGCAAAAAGCCGCTCCGTCGTCGATTTCAGCTCCGCAATTTGTGCATTTCATGTCTTTTCCCTCCTGTGTGAAATAAGGTTATTTGTTTATCCTTTATTTTCTGCGGCGAGACAAAATCTGTCGTCGCCTGTTGCAGCCGTATATTTTTTCTCTGCTATATATAACGTTTCGCGTGACCGTCTGTGACGCGTTTGTTGATTTTTTTACAAAAAGTTTTCAATCCTTGCGCCATGTTTCAATTTTTGAAAAAATGAAATTCTCGCTCGGCTCGACCTCCCCTTTGACGGAAAGGTTGAGAGCAAGAGCCGACCTTGTGTAGCATATCGGGATAAACGGCATCGCCTCGGAGAACCTTTCAAGCACCGTCTTTATATCCGCCGTACCGTTCGCGAACGCTTCAAGTGTTTCCGAAAACGCCGTTTGACCCGCGTCGTATCCGATATGCCCGAAAACGCTCCGCATATCCATTTCGTAGCCTATATCGACTTCCGTTATCAGAATATCATAGTTCTTGTTTGCGATCGCGGAGAAATAGCTCTCATTTGAAAGCTGGCGTACCGTTGTCGAAAAACCCAGCTCGGAAAGCTGTTCCGCAAGCGCCTGCGCAAGCGCGGTGTGGTTTCTGTTGTCGCTGTCCACAACTATTCGCAAATTGACTTTTTCGCCGTAATATTCGTATTTCCAGTTCTCGTCCTTATAAAGCCTTGCATTGTAAAAGTATTTTTCCGCCGCTTCCCTGTCATAATTGCTGTCATTCGGGTTTGCGTCAACGGTTCTCGACCACGACGGGTTGAACGGCGTCCATGTCATAACCGCGCAGCCGCGTAACGCTTCGCTGTAAAGGCGGTCTCTGTCAATCCCGACGGTAAGCCCTTTGCACACATTTTTGTAGGACGAAAAGAAAGGTCTGTTCGGGTTCACCGCCAGAATTATCGCCGAGTTTGAAGTAAACGCGGAGAGCTCGCTTCCTCCGCGATATTTTGACGAGCCGTCCGAAAGATCGGCATAAAGCGCGTCCGTTCCCCCGTAATTAAAATCGCTCATCATATCTCCGGGAGAATCGTATCCCACCGTTTCGATGGTTTTCAGCTTCGCGTCCCTCATTTCCTCTCGGAAGCCGTTGGCGGTCAGCGTTATTCCGTCCGGATTTTTGACGGCTTTGTACTTGCCCGCGCCTATCGCTTCGCCGAGCCGCGAGCCCGTTCCTCTTTTGACTATGGGAACGGCGCAGAGATTAACATACTGCCGCGCGCCGTGGCTGAGCGTTACGGAAAACGTTTTTTCGTCCGCTGCGGAAAAGGATGAGATGTTCTTAAAAAAACGGGAATATCTTTTTCCCGTTCGCGCAAGTCCGAAAGAGTATTCGCAGTCAGCCGCCGTAACCGCGGAACCGTCGGAAAAAACGGCGTCGGCGGAGATGATGAAGGTGACCGTCGTTCCGCGCTGCTCAAAGCTCTCCGCAAGACTGCATTCGGCGTCCCACGACGAATTGACCCTTATAAGCCCGTCGTAGCAGAGCGAAACAAGATCGTTGTTCACACGGCTTTCAACATTGTAAATGTCCGTTGTGTCGGAGCGCGCGTAAGGCAGACGGAATGTTGCGTCCTTCGGCTGTTCGGGCTCTGCCGTTGTCGCTTCAAGCTCCCCGACGAGATCCGGGATGGATGTTCCGAAAAAGGAGCAGGAGGAAAGAAAAAAAGCCATCGCAAAAAAAAGGCATATTACGGAATATGCCTTTTTTCGCGATAAAACTGCTTTTTTTATGTTATTATTGACCCTCATACTGGTTTTTTGCTTTTTCAACCGCAGAAAGCGCGTCTCTGAGCTGATCTTCGGAATGTCCGAGAATTTCGGTTATATAATTGACAGCCGCCGTTCTCATTCTTGCCGTTTCCGCCTTTGCCTTGTCCATCGTTTCGGCGGCTCTCTCACGCGCAATAATCATAATCTCCTGCTCGTTGACAAGGGCTTCCGCCTGCGCGCGGGCTCTTTCTATCATCGCGTCGGAATTCTTTTTTGCTTTAACGAGCATTTGCTCGGCGGCTTTTCTTGCCTTTTCCTTCATGATGTCGGAGTCCTCTTTAACTCTGTTCATCATGGTTTCCTTGTTTTCAAGAAGCTCCTTCGACTTTTTAAGCTCGATAGGAAGATTTTGACGGATATTGTCCATTATATCAAAAAATCTGGACTCGTCCAAAATAACTTTTCCCTTGAACAGGGGAATATGGAATGCATCTTCAATAAGGTCTTCAAGTTCTTCGAGATCCTTGTAAAAATCGTTTGCCATCGTTTACACCTCTTCACAGTATTTTTTTCGTATATCTCTTATTATCTTTTCCGAAACATAATCCGAAACGTCAGCCCCGAAGGAAAGCAGTTCGCGAACCGCCGAAGAGCTGATATGACGAACCTCCGGTCTCGCCGCAAGAATCACCGTTTCAACGCCGTAACCGCTCAGCCTGTCGTTAATATTCGCGATGTTCTCCTCGTATTCGTAATCCGCCGAATTCCGAACGCCCTTGACCAGAACCGCCGCGCCCGCTTTTTTGCAAAAATCGACAATGAGCCCGTCGAACGCCGTAACGGTTATCCGCGGATCGTCCGCAAACGCTTTTTTGCACATTTCCAAGCGTTCTTCCTTTGAAAACAGCGTCTTTTTGTCCCTGTTCACGCTGACAACGACGCAAACGTTTCCGAACAGCGTCGCCGCCCGTCGAACGATATCCTCGTGTCCCTTCGTAACGGGGTCGTAACTGCCGGGACAAACGGCAATGATGTTATTCATTCTTCATCCCTCTTGATATATACGAGAAACGACACCCCCGAAAAGGAGTATCTTTTTCTCAAAACGAGTTTCCCCGATTTTTCAGGCTTTTTGTCCGCGCTGTCACATTCAAGCACGACAACCGCGCCGTCGCTCAGCAGTTCCCCGTCGGAAAGATATGAAAGAGCCTTGTCCGAAAGACCCGAGGCGTAGGGAGGGTCTATAAACACCACGTCAAAAACTCTGTCCGCGTCGTGTTTCAGGTACCGTTTGTAATCAACGTTCAAAACGGTTGCCCTGTCCTCGCTTTTTGTTCTTTTCACGTTTTCCCGAACCATCGCGCACGATTTTTCTGAATTGTCGCAGAAAACGCAGTGCTTCGCACCGCGCGAAAGGGCTTCGAGCCCAAGCTGCCCCGTTCCCGCGAAAAGGTCGAGAACCTCGCCCTTTATATCAAACTGTATCGCGCTGAACATCGCTTCTTTTACCCTGTCACCCGTCGGGCGCACGGGCATACTTTCATCCGGCGTTTTAAGTCGGACTCCTCTTGCCCGACCGGAAATTATTCTCATATCATACCTCCGGGCAACAAAACCGTTAATATCTATATAATATTATAGCAAAATATAAACGATATTGCAACGATTTAACAGAAAATTCGTTTTTTAGTCCGCAATGTCGGAGAAAGCGATCTCTATTCGCTGCATTTTTGAGTGACGGAGCTCAGAAAAACATCTGTCTTCAAGATATGTTATGAGCTTGTCCGCGACCGAAATATCTTCGTGCGCAACATCAAATCGTGTAACGTAAACGGGCTTCATGTATTTGATTGTTCTGTCAAACGAGCGGAGATCGTAGTTTCTGCCGAATGCTGCGTTTACACAGCAATCAATGTACCAAGCCGCAACGATATTGTTGTAATGCACCAGGTCGGTCTGGTCGAGGTGTCTGTCAAAAATCACGCGGAAGCGGATATAGTCGCTGTGTCCGGGCAGGACGGTTACGGGAGTTTTATGGTTTTCGTACATGGTTGTTCCTCCTGAGGGTGTTTGATTTATTATATCACGCCGCGAAGAAAAAATAAAGACCTTTTACCTGAAAATTTGATGAAAACGCCGAATTTTTGCGTTTTTTACGCGCAAAGCCTTTATCGTTGCCTCCCGAAACGAAAAAAGTCTGTCATTTATAATCAAAACGGCGCTCAAATTTTAGTGATTTTACCACTTCAAAACCGCTTGAAAATATGTTACAATAAAAGTGCGGACAGGGGAGATGCCGTTTCCCCGGCGCCCGCCGTTCAGACGGCTCAAAACCTGTTCAGTCTGACACAAAAGGAGCAACGGTTATGAAGATCAGGTACGTTTCCAGAAAATGCACGGCTTATCAGGACACAAAGGATTACACGGAGAAGAAACTCAAAAAACTTGACAAGTTCTTTCCCCGGGACTGCGAAGTGACCGTGGTTTATACTCTGGAAAAAGATGACCGCCACAAGGTTGAAGTCACCGCGGAAAACAGCGGGCTTATTTTCCGGGCCCAGTCTACGACGGACGATTTCAAGTACAGTGTTGACGAGATTGTTGAAATCTTGACAAGACAGATCCGCAGGCACAAAACCAAATTGGAGAAGCGTATCAAAAAACCGATTGACTCGGAAATCCTCGAATCGGCGGATTTTGCGGAGGACGATTACGATATAATCAAAACCAAGAAAATCGACCCGAAGCCGATGGCGGACGAGGAAGCCATATTGCAGATGAATCTGCTTGCGCACGACTTTTTCATTTATACGGACAACGAAAATAAGCCGCGTATAATCTATCGCCGCAGAGACGGGAAATACGGGCTTATCGAGATTGAATAAAAGGAATAAAAAGGTTATACGATCAAGTAAGGTCTGGTCTGTATTTTCGAAGGAGCGGAAAAGTGTTTCCGCTCCTTTTTTAACGGCGCAATAAAATTTTCAATAAAGGGGGCTGTAAAAAACGCAAGTTTTTTACAGCCCCTTTGGGGATAGAAAAAAAGGTTCAGAATGGGGGGATCCCCTGTGTTCTTCTTATACGGGTTTTCGTTTTATTCAGTTTGTTTCGGTCTTAATTTTTTCCCCGTCCGGGCAGGAGAAGATGCAGTGCGCCTCCTCGTAAGCTTTTTTGCTTTCCTCGGGAGAAATATATGTCGGAACAAGATCCCGCATCAAGGCTCTTATGTCTATCGTATCGTCAAGCATAACGCTGTAAAGATGGTCGAGCTTTTCGCGGAAATCCGGCGCGAGCGGCGGCGGATCGTCCACATAGATCAAATCGTTTGCCGTCTTTTTCAGGTGCGCCGTGTCGATGAGAAGCTCCTCGTAAAGCTTTTCGCCGGGACGCAGACCCGTGAATTTTATATCTATATCCTTATACGGCGTATAGCCGGAAAGTCTTATCAGATTTTCCGCAAGGTCGAGTATTTTGACCGGCTTGCCCATATCGAGAACGAATATCTCGCCCCCTTTGGCATAGGTTCCTGCTTCGAGAACAAGGGACACCGCTTCGGGTATTGTCATAAAATAGCGGATGATGCGCTTGTCCGTAACGGTGACGGGGCCGCCCGCCGCTATCTGCTTTTTGAACAGAGGGATAACGCTTCCGTTGCTTCCGAGCACGTTGCCGAAGCGAACCGCGACATATTCGGTTGCGGAGCGGTCGTTAAAATACTGAACAACCATTTCACAAAGGCGTTTGGACGCGCCCATTATGTTAGTCGGATTTACCGCCTTATCGGTTGAGATAAGAACAAACTTTTCGGTTCCGTACATATCCGCCGCTTTGGCAACCTTGAATGTTCCGAAAACGTTGTTTTTAATGGCTTCGTTCGGACTGTCCTCCATCAGCGGAACGTGCTTGTGCGCCGCGGCGTGGAAAACTATCTGCGGTCTGTAAAGCTCAAACACCGCCTCCACTCTTTTGTGGTCGCGAACCGAGCCGATGAGGGTGATCAGGTCAAGAGAGGGGAAGGTTGCCCTGAGCTCGTTTCTTATATCGTAAGAGTTGTTTTCATAAACATCGAAAACTATCAGCTGCCGAGGTCCGAAGCCCGCAATTTGTCTGCAAAGCTCGCTGCCTATCGAACCGCCGCCGCCCGTGACAAGAACCGTTTTGCCCTTGATATACGCGGAAACGTTGTTCATATCAAATTTTATCGGGTCTCTTCCGAGCAGATCCTCAACCTCGACCTTGCGGAGATTGTTTATGTGCGCGGAGCCTTTCAGAATATTGTCAAGCCCCGGAATAAGCTTCAAAACGCAATCCGTCTGCTTGCATATATCGAGAATTTTTGCCTGCTCAGCTTTGGAGGCGGACGGAATGGAGAGCCAAATTTCGTCGATTTTTTTCCTTTTTGCGTTTTGTATTATGGTTTCTCTGTTTCCGACAACGGGCACGGCGTGAAGAGTCGTTCCGATTTTTTCTCTGTCGTCGTCGATGATGCAGACGGGAATGAAGTTCCGAACGGATTTTTTCTCCTTCATTTCACGGACAACCGTTTCGGACGCGGAGCCCGCGCCTATCAGCATAACGCGAACCTTTTTAACGTCGCGCATTTCCCACAGATTTTTTATCGTTCGCAGCCCTCGATAGGAAAACCTCGAAACGAGCAGCATAAACGTTATTATGAAAAACAGAAAAACAAGGAAGGCGGGACGCACGGGGGTCGGTCTGTGCGACGAAAGCCCGAGAAGCAGAATGAATAGACCCGAGTCGAAAAGTCCCGCGCCTACGCCCCGGAAAAGCTCCCACATCCCGGCATACTGCCATATACTGCGGTAAAGCCCGAAAGAAAAGTGAAGAAGAACGGACGCCGCGGAAAAAATTGCGACGAATATCACTCTCTGCGCGCCGTCGCCGATGAAGGAAAAAGCCCTGCTCAGCGAAAAATCGTCATACACGAGCATGTACGAAAAAATCCACGCGAAGTTAATCAACACTATATCCGTTACTCCGAAAAGAAGCTCCTTCGCTATGCGGGAAGAGCCCTTGGATGTTGATGTCATTTTAGTATCTCCTGTTTCCTTTTGCGCAGCCGGTCGCCTGCCTGCGCTGAAATTTTCTCAAGCATATTATAACACCTCGCCACGGTTTTGTCAATGTTTATTCCCCTGAAAATTAACGCGGAGTTCCCGAAATTCCGCTCCTCCCCGAAGAATTGTCTGCAAAGGCGGATCTCCGTCAAAAAACCTCCGTTCGGTTGAACGGAGGTTTTTTATTAAAGCGCTTTTATCAGTCGTTTGAAGTTCTTACGTTGGTAAGTTCTATCTGAATCTTCACGGCTTCGAGCATAAGCGTGATGAAATCGCTCTTTGCCATGGTGTGCGGCTGTTCTTTGTCCGCCTCTTCCTCGTACTTGTCAACAAGCGCCTGAAGAGCCTCAAGCTTTTCCCAGAAGAGCGCGAGAGATTCTTCCGTGTAGGGATACGCTCCGTCTTCGTCGAGAGCGTCGCTCATATAGTTGTTGAATTCGGTCATATCCGTCAGCAGCGTTTTCGCCGCGTTGAAAACGCCTTCAAGCGTGATGTTGGAAAGCGCCGTGGAGTTGTTTCCGCCGCCCTGGTTCGGGTCGTCGCCGGACTCGGCAACTCTTATTTCGGAACGCGCCTGCTGCAGGAAGTACGTTGCGGTTATAAGGTTCTGATAAAGAGAATCAAGCTTATCCGCATCCGTTCCGCCGGCGTTGACGTATCCTTCATAAGCGTCTCTTGCCGTTTCGAACTTGTTGATGGCGATCTCGAGCTTCTCAACGGTGGATATATCAAAGAGGAATCTGAAATTCTTTATGGACTCGTTATAATAATCCATAACCTTATTGTATACCGCTTCGTAAAGGTTGATGTCGAGTTTTTTCGTCAAAAGCTCGTCGCGCGCCGCAACTATCTTGTTGTAGGCGTCGCGCAGATACGCGTCGGTCGTTCTGTAATCGTTTGCCACAGAGAAGAACGGGTTAACGACGTTCATAAACGCGTTGTAATCGGAAGAATTGTAATAGCCGTATTCTTTATCATAGGAAACGGTGTCTATTATCTTTCTTGCAGCCTTTCTGAACGCTTCGCCCACAAACAGGGAATTTCTGAAATTCAGAATCTCGCGGTCTCTGATGTCAACGGGTTTAAGCACTCTGTACGCTTTTTCGCCGTATTTCTCGGAGAACGCCTCGTCGTCCATCTCATAAGGCGCTTCAACTGCGTAATTGTCGGAAATATCCTTGTCAAGGTTGTTTTCGCCGGCAAGGTAGTACGAGTTGTCCGCGTATTTTCTGAGCTCTTCCGCAGTCGCGTTCGGGTCGTTGTACGCGGCTATCGCGCCTTCTACCCAAGCCTTGAACGCCAACGTTTCGGGAGCGTTCGGATTTTCCTCGGAAGCCGCGATAATGTCGGGCAGCTCCCAGCCGTAGGGAACTCTTTCGGAAAGAGCAATGATATCTACCGTCTCGTTCGTCATGATGTTGACATAGAGGATGCCTTTAAGGTCGTTTATCTCTTTGTCGCCCTCATACTTCACGAGGTTGTCGTACGCGTTGTAGTAATTTGTGAGCAGCGCCCATATCTGCGATCTTTTCATGGAAAGTATCGCGGGAAGCTCTCCTTCGCTTACGGATGCAAGCGTCGACGCCGCTTTTGCAAGCTCTCTCCAGCTCTCGATGGTGTAATCTCTTCTGAAAAGCTTTGTATATCCCTTTTCGCCGCGCGCAACTTCGCTGTCTATCGCTTTTGTGCGAAGATAGAGCGCGTTCAAAAATTCTATATACGTCTTGTCGGGGTCGGTATAGGTCTTTGATGTGTCGTTCCAGCCGCCGAAAACGTCAAGCAGGAACTTTTCGATTTCTTCCGCCGAGCCGTTCGCATAAAGATCCTCGCCCTGATTATAAAGCCCTTCGAGCTTTATCGTCGCGTCTGCCTTGGTCTGCATTCCGGCGGGCATATTCTCAAAGTCGTCTCTTTCTATGAGAGCGTCCGCCTGATCAAGGAAGGAGTTCAGCTCGGTTCTGAGCGTCGAGAGGTCTTTGCCCGTAACTCCCTCCGCAAACGAAGAGAAGGTCAATGCCGCCGCAAGTGAAGCGCAGAGGCAGAGCGAAAGTATCGCTGCAATAATTCTTTTTTTCATAGTTTATTTGCCTCCTTCTCTTTATTCGTAGTGATATTCAAGCTGCATGTTGGTCATATCGAAATAGAGGTTGTTGACGGCGTTGAGCAGCTGTTCGTCGGATACCGCGTTTTCGTCGGCTTCCGCGGCGGACTGATAGTTGCCCGACGCGATGTTTGCCTCGTAAGCCTCTATTCTCGAAATGAGTCCTTCAAGCTTGGTGATGTCTTCGCCGAACGTTACGGCGTCAGCCTCGGAGAAAGGATACTTCTTGTTCTCGGAATCGCCGGTAACATCGCTGATGATATCCTTGTAGTAAGCCTTCGCTTTTTCCGCTATCTGCTTCGCCATATCGAGGATCATCTTGTCGTTATGGAAAAATCTGACTATTCCGTCGTTGTCGCTGCTTTCGTGAACCGTGAACGGCATATTCGCTTTTGAAGCGACAAGGTCAACCACTCTTGCTTTCGCGATCTCTTCCCAGAACTTGTAATCGGAGGTTCCCTGTTTGCCTTCCTCTTTAAGAGCCCCGATCTTTTCCATCGCTTCGTTGTAAAGAAGAAGGATTCTTCTGAACGCGCGAAGTCCGTCTATGTCGTAGAGGTCGCTGTTGAAATATTCGTCGCTTGTAAGAGAATCCTCGTAGTTGGACGAATTGATTATGAAATTATCCTTGTAATATTCGATAAGAGCTTTTCCGTAAGAGTCGTAAGCGCTTACAAGATATTTTGTCTGAGAGAACTTCTCGTAGGCAGCGATGACTCTTTCAATCGCCGAATAAAACTCCGTTTCCTTTGCCTTCGGAGTTCCGAGAAGGGCGTCTCCGCGAGCGAACGCCGCAAGGTACGCTTTCCAATCTTCCGAGGAATAAGCGCCGCCCTTGTTGTTTTCCGCTTCGGCAAAATAGAACATAGAATTCTTGTATTTTCTGTAATTGTTATGTACGAAAAGCGTATTGAGATATGTTTCGATAAGACCGTTTCTCAGCGAGAAATAGTTATAGTGATAGGTCGTTGCCGTATATGTGAAAACGGGGTTGCCTTCGTCGTCGAAAACGAGTTTTCCGTTTTCTTTCTGCTGCGACTTCTTGAAATAAACCGTTCCCCTGAGCTCGTAAACCTTTTCGGTTCTCTTTTCGCCGTCGGGAAGACCCGCCACTTCAAAGGTCTGAGCTTCAAGCTCCTCCGGCGTGAACGGGCTTTCGACCTCCGCGGATTTTGTGTCGGTCATAAGAAGCTTCATCGTCAAAAGAGGCTTGATATCTTCCGCCGTCGTGTTGGGGTCGTTAAAGAGCTCCTGCGCTTTGCGGTACCAGTCCAGCAGAGCTTGCTTTGCGGCCTCTTTGTCGCCGAGGTTCATTATCTTTCTTATCTTTTGAGAAAGCTCGGACGTGTCGTCGGAATCGCCTCTTGCCAGATAGTCTTCTATCGAAACGCCGTAAGTCGTTTCAATATGTATGGCGTCGTAGAGAATTCCTCTGAGTCTGTTTGTTTCCTTGTCGCCCTCAAATCTTACAAGCGTATTGACTAACGCAAGATACTCCTGCAGTTTGTAATAAATCTGGGAGCGTGTCGCGGTTGCGAGACCCGTGTAGGGGTTAACGGCGTCAACCGTCAGGAAATCAAGCTCAAACTTTGCCATGAAGTCCGCGAGCGGCTGCCATGATTCCACGGTGTAGTCCTCGCGCCGAAGAACCGCATAACCGGTGTTTTCATCCCAGTAAAGGACTTTGTCCAGCGCTTTGTAGCGCAGAAGAAGCGCGTCCTGGAAATCTCCGTAGGGCTTGTTCGGGTTGACAAAATCGCGTTTTTCGGGATCCCAGCCTCCGAAAAGCTCGAGAAGGAGCGCCTCAAGGTCTTCCTCCGAGGAATTCTGGTCGTAAGCGAGCTCCTCCGCTCTCTGCATCAGAGACTCCAGCTTATAGGTTGCCTCCGATTTTGTCCGCATGCCTTCGGGCATCTTCTCGTAGTCGTCGCGAATGATCTGATCGTCCGCCACGGTAAGAAACGCGTCAAGTTTGCCTCTCATCTCTTTCGCCGACATCGGAGTTCCGAGATCGTCGATGATTATCGTTCTTTCGGCAAAAGCCGAGAAAGAAACGGACGCGATGACCGAAATCATGACCGCTGCTGCGAGAATTGCAGATAAAATTCTCTTTTTCATCTTTTTCCTCCTTGAAAATTTGCCTGATTTTTCCGACGGGGAGTCCGGACGGGTTTTATCTCTTCCGAAAAGACATCCCCTTATCGGTTCAAGGCATTTATCCACGCTACTATTATAGTACAGAAGTGTTGAAATTGCAAGAGAAAATAAACTTTCGTAAAATTCTTCGTAAAAAATGCACAAACGGAAAAAAGAAAAAAGCGCAATATCAACAATCGCGCTTCTTCAATATGTACTTTTTTGCGTTGTAACGGCAACATTTTTCGCACGCCCGACGGCGGAAAAAAGTCCGACGGAACGGATATGAAAACAGCTTCTCAACCGTTTATTTTAAGAAATCCGTACCGGTCGCCGTATCTGACAAGAAAATGCCCTTCGGACGCGGTCTCGATATCGTCGAATTCCGCCTTCGCCGCAAGTCTGCCGTTTTTGTCGATTATTCCCCATTTTTTACCGATGCAGACGGGCGCGTAACCCTCGGAAAAATCCTTCGCGTTATCATACTGCGGCGCGATGCGCTCCGCCCCGTTCCTGTCGATGAAGCCCCAAATGGTTTTTTGGTTCTCCGTTCTCGCGACGCGCGCCAGACCGTCGGAGGTCATATCGTACGCAAATCTGTAAGCTTTTTCCGTGACGGTTTTTCCCGTCGCGTCGATATAAGAGTAGTCGTAAACGGATGTCGCGATGTTTTCGGAAACTCTCGAAAGCCCGTTTTTGAAGCCGTATACGTTGTCGTATTCCGCGGATACCGTTATTTCACCCTTCGCGTTTATATACCCCCATGCGTAAACCGCCCCGGTCGTTACTCCCGAAGCCGACGATGTCCCCTCGGAGATTTTTGCTTTGAAAGGCGCGTATCCCTCGGAAAAACTGCCCGTATCGAGGTATTTCGGCCCTATCACGGTCGCTCCGTCTATGCCGATAAAGCCGTTCAGGTCCTCTTTTTCTGTTTTGAAGTTCACGGCGCAAAGCCCTTCGGAAAAATCGTTTTCAGTCAAAAAGCCGCTTGCGACAACGTCACCCTGCGTGTTGATATACGCGGTTTTTCCGTCGATCTCAACTCTTGCGAGACCGTTTGAAAACGACGCCGCGTCGGAAAAAGAGGTCAATGTTCTCTTTTCCGCGTCCGCCCCTTCGCCGTTGTCCGCCGAGGGAACCGTTACCTTGAGCTCGGCGCCTTTCGCGTTGATATATTTGTAATAATTTCCGTCCTTGACAAGCGCGAAGCCGTCCGAAAAATCCGCGGCCGCGGTATATGCGCCCCCGACGGCGACGTTTCCGCTTTTGTCGATATATCCCCACTTTTCGCCGGGGTTGACTATCGCGGCGCAAAGCCCCTCGGAAAACGAACCGACCGCTTCAAGTCCGGGCTCGATGACCGTCGCCCCTTCTTTGTCGATAAAACCCCAGCCGTCTTCGGTCTTTATTGCCGCCAGACCTTCGGAATACGGTTTCGCGTTTATGTATTTCACCCTGTCCGCGGAGACTATCTCTCCGCTGCCGATGTTCGGGGCGGAGCATCCCGAGGCAAGAGCCGCCGCAAAGACCGCAACGAATATCAAAGCGATGATTCTTTTCATATTTATATACCTTTATAAACCTTTCAAAAAAGACGAATCGTTCGGTGTTCTTTTACCGAAGTATAGCACAGTTTTTTATTGATTGCAACAGTCTTGCGCGTTTTTTACGCAATGTTTTTCATTTTTCCGCACAATGCAGCCGTCGCGGCGGAAGGGAGGAAGAGCATTTTTCTCCGTGCCGTCTTTGCGGAAAAGCGCGTCCGCCGCTCCGAAAAAAAATAATATCCCATAGGGATATTCGGCGGGTAAACAAAAAAAATTCGTTTCTTACCTATTGACCTTTTTTGCTTTTGGTGCTATATTATGATGTATACTGCCGCAGGATTTCCTTTGAGCGCGGTCGCGGAAAAACGCCGCAGCCCGATATCTCGGCAACACACGGAAAGGGGGACTGAAAAAGTGGGATTTTGCCGTTTGAAAATAACTTCAAGACAAAACGAAACGGTAAAAAAAGCCGTTCGTCTTCGTTCCTGTCCGTCCGCCGACGGTTTCATCGTCGAGGGCGCGAGATTTGTCACCGAGATCGCCCCCGAAAATATCAAAGAGGTTTTTTGTTCCTGTCCCGACGAATTTTCGGATTTTTTTGAAAAACTCGGCGACGTTCCCGTTTATGATGTCACCGAGCCCGTTATGGAAAAACTTTGTGGCGTTGTCGGTGCGCAGAAGCTCTGCGCCGTTGTTTCAAAGAAAAACCCCGAAAGACCGAACCGCCTTGTCGTTCTCGACGGCGTGCGCGACCCCGGGAACGCGGGAACTATCATCAGAACCGCCGCCGCTTTCGGCTTCGGCTGCGTTTTTTCGGACGACAGCGCCAATCCTTTTTCCGAAAAGGTCGTTCGCGGCACCGCGGGCGCCATCCTGCCCGTTTATATTGAACGCGTAAACCTTTCGGACGCGATTGCCTCTCTTAAAAGGGAAGGCTTTTTGGTGATCTCCTCCGAACTTGACGAAACCGCGCGCAAGCTTTCGGATTTTCCGAAGAATGTTGAAAAAATCGCGCTGATCGTCGGAAACGAGGGAAAGGGAGTCAGCCCCGCCGTGTCCGCGACGGCGAATGAAAAATTGTATATTCCGATTAAAAATACAAATTCTCTGAATGCGGCGGTTGCCGCCGCGATAATGATGCATTATTTTTCGGAGGTGTAAAAAGGTGAATGAAAAGAACGCCGCGGCATGCCTCTGGCTTTTGAACGCTCTCGGTTACGACCCGAAGAAAACCGCGGATTTTCTTCTGACTTTTTCCGACCCCGTCGAGGGGTACGAGCTTGCCGTTCGCGGAGAACTTGACTCTGAAATTTTCCCGTGTGCCGATTTTGAGCGGGCAACCTCGAAAAGCCTTGACGCCTATGCTTCCGATTTGAAGTTTTATGCGGATAAGAACATTGATGTTATCACATTTTACGACAGAGAATACCCGATGAATCTCGCTCTGTCGGAGATGCCGCCGCCCGTCCTTTTTACGCGGGGAAAAATTCCCGAAACATATAAAGCTCCGTCTGTTTCGCTTGTCGGAACAAGATCCTGCACCCCGTCCGGCGCAAAGTTTTGCGCGCGGATGGCTTACGGTCTGGCTCTTCACGGCTTTGCCGTCGCAAGCGGAATATCCGAGGGGATAGAGTCCTTTGCTCTGGCGGGCTCTTTGCAGGCTCCGTCCGCGTGTCCCGTTGCCGTCGTTCCGACCTCTTTGGAGAAAATCTATCCGCGCGAAAGCGAATATTTATGCGATGCAGTTGCGGAGCGCGGCGCCGTTGTAAGCGTTTTTCCCGCCGAGGCGAAAATACCCATAAGAATGTCTTTCACCGTCGCCAATTACGTCCTCGCGGCGATAAGCCACGGCACGATACTGTTCGAGGCCGCCTCAAACAGCGGATGTCTTTCCGCCGTCAAAGCGGCAAAACGGCAGGGCAGGCTTTTGTTTGCCGTGCCCGGTCAGCCGGGAAACCGCGCGTCTGCTTCGGCAAACGAACAGATTAAAAAAGGCGCGCGTATATGCACGGGTCTGAACGACGTTATAGACGCGTATAACGAAGTATATTCGCCGCTGTTCGGCGGCAAAATAGAAAAGCTGAAGCAGTCCGAAATCACGGATGAGCGGAAAGCAAGAAAAAAAAGCGAATCGGAAAAGAAAGCGCAGATAATTTCCTCTCTCGGCGAAACCGAAAGAAAAGTGCTGTCGAGCCTTTCTGCTCCGAAAGGAACGGACGCGCTCTGCGAGGAGCTGGAGCTTTCTTTTTCCGAAGTGGCGTCCGCTTTGCAGGCTCTTGAAATGAACGGACTTGTCCGCGATACGGAGAGCGGCTATATTTCTTCCGCGGGATAGCCCTCCGCCGCCTCGAATGAGGCGAGAAAGCTTCCCCGTCCAACCTACGTATATGTAAAGGAGAATACGAGACATGGCGCAAAAAACGACCGCCGCGAAAACGGCGACAAAAAAGAAGACGGCAAAAACGCCGAGAAAATCAGGAAAATATCTTTTGATAGTCGAGTCCCCGACAAAAGCCAAGACCATAAAAAAATATTTGGGAGACAAATATGAAGTACTCTCGTCCGTCGGTCATATAAAGGATCTTCCGTCGTCCCGTCTTGCCGTCGATATCGAAAACGGGTTCAAGCCCGAATTCATCGTTCCGAGAAAAACGGGAAAAGCGGCGATAATCCGCGACCTTAAAGCGGCGAACGCAAAATATAAAAAAACGTATCTCGCAACCGACCCCGACCGCGAAGGAGAGGCTATCGCGTGGCATCTGGCGCAGGAGCTCGGTCTTGATGTGAACGACGATATACGCGTCACTTTCGACGAGATCACGAAAAAAGAGGTTACGAAGAAGATCGCCGAGCCGACGAAGATAGACATAAACCTCGTCAACGCGCAGCAGGCGCGCCGCGTGCTTGACAGAATAGTGGGCTATAAGCTCAGCCCGTTCCTCTGGCATAAAGTCAAGAGGGGGTTGAGCGCGGGTCGCGTGCAGAGCGTTGCGACGAAGATGGTGGTTGACCGCGAAAATGAGATAAGAGCGTTTGTTCCCCGTGAATTCTGGAACCTTGACGCGGTTTTTGCAAACGGCGCAAGAACGTATAAGGCGCGTTTTGTTTCAAAAGGAAAAACAAAGGAGATCGGAAGCAGGGAGACTCTTGACAAAATTCTCGACGGTCTGAAAAACGCCGATTTCGTGGTGTCCGACGTCAAGAAACAGGAAAAAATAAAGTCTCCGAAGCCGCCCTTCACAACAAGCTCGATGCAGCAGGACGCGTCCGCAAGGCTCAATATGCGTCCGTCGAAAACGATGTCCGTCGCGCAAAGCCTTTTCGAAGGTATCGACCTCGCGGGCGAGGGGCTGACGGGTATGATAACCTATATGAGAACAGACTCACTCCGCGTTTCGGACGATGTCAAGATTCAGGCAAGGGAGAAGATCGCGGCTCTTTACGGCAGGGAATTTGTTCCGCCGACGCCGCGAACATATAAATCAAAAGCCAATGCGCAGGACGCGCACGAGGCGATCCGCCCGACCTCCGTTGAGCTGACGCCCGAAAGGGTTCGCACGTCAATGACGAACGAGCAGTACAGGCTTTATAAGCTTATCTGGGAGCGTTTTGTCGCTTCGCAGATGGCGTCCGCCGTTTACGACACCGTGACCGCGGATATCGAGGCGAACGGCTGCGTTTTCAGGGCGACGGATTCCAAGCTCCGCCAAAAGGGCTTTACCGTGCTTTACAATTACGCGGACGAGGAAGAAGAAAAATCGGGCAGACTTCCCAATCTCGAAAAAGGACAGACGCTGCCTTTCAAGGAGTTCGAAAGCGAGCAGAAATTCACCCAGCCGCCCTCGAGATATACCGAAGGATCTCTTATCAAGGCGCTTGAGGACAACGGCATAGGCAGACCTTCGACCTATGCGACGACCGTTTCGACGATAATCGAAAGACATTATGTTGAAAGAAACGGAAAAATTCTGCACCCGACCGCTATCGGCGAAGTTACCACCGATGTTATGAACGACAATTTCAAGGATATCGTGGATATGGGCTTCACCGCCGATATGGAAACGAAACTTGACGGCATCGAGCACGGACAGAAGACGTATCTTGAAGTGCTGAACAGCTTTTACGGTCCTTTTGAAAAGGAGTTGAACGAGGCGGAAAAGAAGCTGGACGGCGTTCATATAAAGATCCCCGACGAGGAAAGCGACGAGGTTTGCGAGCTCTGCGGCGCGAAAATGGTTTATAAGGTCAGCAGATTCGGAAAATTCCTCGCTTGCCCGAACTATCCGAAGTGCAGAAACACGAAGTCGATAGTTAATTACGCCGACGGCGCGTGCCCGAAGTGCGGCGCAAAGCTCATTATGAAGCGGAGCGCAAAGGGAAAGACGTATTTTGCCTGTGAAAACAAGGACGCCTGCGGCTTTATGACATGGAACACTCCGACGAAGTCCGTCTGCCCGAAGTGCGGAAAAACGCTTTTCAGAAAGATAGGGAAAACGGTCGTCTGCGAAAATCCCGAATGTGATTATACCGCGAAAAGCGAGAAAAAAACGAATGAAGAAGGCTAATGTCGTCGGCGCGGGGCTTGCGGGCTGCGAAGCGGCTTATCAGCTTGCGAAAAGAGGCGTAAAAGTCCGCCTTTTCGAGATGAAGCCGTCGAAGCGCACACCCGCCCATTCGAGCAACGATTTCTGCGAGCTCTGCTGCTCCAATTCTTTGCGCGCGGAGGGCTTGAAAAACGCCGTCGGGCTGTTGAAAGCGGAACTGAAAGAGCTTGACAGTCTCGTTATCCGATGCGCCTATGAAAACGCCGTTCCCGCAGGCGGAGCGCTTGCCGTTGACCGCGAAGGGTTTTCCGCCGCCGTTACGCGGGCGATAAAAGAAAACGAAAATATCGAGGTCGTTGAAGAGGAGGTAACTTCTCTTGACTTTGAAGACAATACCGTTATCGCGTCGGGGCCGCTGACAAGCGACGCGCTGAGCGAAAAGATAACAGAGTTTTTCGGCGCGGAGCAGCTGCATTTTTTCGACGCCGCAGCGCCCATCGTTACGGCGGACAGCATAGATATGTCGAAAGCGTTTTTCGCTTCCCGTTACGGAAAAGGAACGCCCGATTACATAAACTGTCCGATGACGAAAGAGGAATACGACGCGTTTTACAACGAACTTATCAACGCCGGACAGGCGGAGCTTCACGGCTTTGAGGACAGCGGAGTTTTTGAGGGCTGTATGCCCGTCGAGGTTATGGCGCGCAGAGGCAGAGACACTCTGCTTTTCGGTCCCTTAAAGCCTGTCGGACTTGTTGACCCGAGAACGGAAAAACGTTCGGAAGCGGTCGTTCAGCTGCGAAAGGACAATGCCGCGAGTTCTCTTTACAATATCGTCGGCTTTCAGACACACTTGCTTTTCGGCGAACAGAAGCGCGTATTTTCAATGATTCCGGGGCTTGAAAACGCCGAGTTTGTCAGATACGGAGTTATGCACAGAAACACTTTTCTGCGCTCTCCCGGGCTGCTGACGGCAACCTATGAGGCAAAAAAGAAAAAAGGTCTTTTCTTTGCGGGGCAGATGACCGGCGTCGAGGGCTATGTCGAAAGCGTCGCCTCCGGGTTTGTCGCAGGCGTCAACGCCGACCCCGGCAGAACGGAGCCTTTCGTGTTCCCCGCCGAAACGGCATTGGGCGCGCTTGCGAATTACATCTCAACCGCCGACCCGAAAAATTTCCAGCCGATGAATGTTAATTTCGGTATATTTCCCCCGCTCGAATTTACGGGCAAAAAGGTCAAAAAAGCGGATCGCAAGGAGATTTACTCATTGCGAAGCCTTGAAATAATCAAAAAAATCGGAGAAGAGCTGTTATGAAAATCGTAGTAGACGGGATGGGCGGAGACAACGCTCCCGTTGAAATTCTTAAGGGCTGCGCGCTTGCCGTCAGGGAATACGGCGTTGAAATAATAATTACGGGAGACGAAGCGCAGATTAAAAAAGCCGCCGAAGAAAATTCGGTGGATATGACGGGAATAACCGTCGAGGCCGCCGACGGAATTATAACCATGGAAGACAATCCGTTGAGCCTGAGGACGGAGAAAAAGAATTCATCGCTCGGAAAGGCGTTTCAGATTCTTAAAAAAGGCGAAGCGGATGCTCTCGTCGGCGCGGGCAACAGCGGCGCACTTCTTGTCGGAGCAACGATAATCGCGGGCAGAATCAAGGGCGTAAACCGCCCTGCTTTCGCGGCGGTCTTTCCCGGCGCGGACGGATATACCATGCTGCTTGACAGCGGCGCAAATGTTGAATGTACACCGCACCAGCTCGAACAGTTCGCGCTGCTCGGAAGCGTTTATATGGAAAAAATGTTCGGCATCGCTTCTCCGCGCGTCGGGCTTGCGAACAACGGAACGGAAGCGACGAAGGGGACTGATCTTTACAGGCAGACCCATGCTCTTCTCGAAAAGAACGGGCATATCAATTTTGTCGGGAACGTCGAGGGCAGAGCCCTTATGGCGGGCGGCGCGGACGTTATCGTCGCCGACGGCTTTGCGGGAAATCTGATGCTGAAAAGCGCGGAGGGCGCGGCAAAGTTTATGACAAAGGAACTGAAAAATCTGTTTTCGGGGTTTGCCGGAAAAATTGCCGGCGCGCTTGTTCTGAAAAAGATAAAATCCATGAAAAAACGTCTTGACGTCAAAGAGATAGGCGGCGCACCCATTCTCGGAAGCGCGAAATGCGTTGTCAAGGCGCACGGCAACAGCGACGCGAAAGCGTTTTCAAGCGCTGTAAGACAGGCAAGAGACTACGCTTCTTCCGGTATAATCGAAAAGGTTTCCGCCGCGATGGCGGAAATGCAGGCGGATAAAAAAGCGGAGGAAAACGCCGATGCTTGAAAAAATAGCCGCGATAATCGAGGATATTTTCGAATACGACGCGTCGAAGGTGACGGAGGAAACGGACTTTGACGACGACCTTTATGCGGACATAGAGGATATGCGCGAGGTTTTTATGGCGGTTGAAGAGGAGTTCGGCATAACGACCGAGGAAGAGGATATATATTCGGTCGTGAACGTCAAAGACCTTGAAATCTACATAATGATGAGACGCGCAAAATAACTTTCGGGAGACATACGATGAATACCGATATTTCCGTTCTCGAAAAAGAGATAGGCTACACTTTCAAAAATAAAGAATTATTGCTGACGGCGCTGACGCACTCGTCTTTTTATAACGAGAACAAAAGCCTTCGCCCGTGCAACGAAAGGCTTGAGTTTCTCGGAGACGCGGTTTTGAGCGTTATTTCCGCCGAATATCTTTACGAATGCGACACGGGCAACGAAGGTGAGCTTTCAAAGGTTCGCGCCGCGCTTGTCTGCGAGGAGGCGCTTTTCGAATACGCGGAAACGCTTGAACTTGGCGGCTTTCTTTTTCTCGGCAGAGGCGAGGAGGCGGCAGGAAGAACAAGAAAATCCACCGTTGCGGACGCCACGGAAGCGCTGCTCGGGGCAATATATCTTGACAGCGGTTTTGAAGACGCGAAAAAATTCATTCTTCCGTTTTTGAAAGAAAAATTCAAAAAAATAAGCAAGGTCTGCGATTACAAAACGGTTTTGCAGGAGATCGTGCAGAAAAACAAGGGCGAAAAGCTTTCTTATGAGATAGTTTCCGAATCGGGACCCGCGCATGACCGCAGCTTTGTCTGCGACGTGCTTATAAACAGCAACCATATCTCGTCGGGCAGAGGAAAATCAAAAAAGGCGGCGGAACAGGAAGCCGCGCGCGCCGCGCTTGAACTTATGGGAGTGAAGGCGTGAGACACGCGTCCGTTTCCGTTTTCGTGCCGCACTTGGCTTGCCCGAACGACTGCGTTTTCTGCAATCAGAAGCGAATAGCGGGAAAAGAAAAGCCCGTCGCCGATATCGACGGATTTCTTGCGGCGGCTTGCGAGAACATTTCAGACCGCTTCGACGAGGTCGATATTGCATTTTTCGGCGGAAGTTTTACCGGCATTGAAGAGCCCGAAATGCGCAGATACCTTGCCGCCGCGGCGAAAGCGAGAGAAAAATACAAAAAGATAACGGGAATACGCCTTTCGACGCGTCCCGATTATATTTCGGAGCATATTCTGGATGTTTTGGAGGAATACGGCGTGACGACCGTCGAGCTCGGCGTTCAGAGCATGAGCGACGGCGTTCTTGCGGCTTCGAGACGCGGTCATACCTCCGCCGATACCGAAAAAGCGGTAAATCTCATAAAAAAACGCGATTTTCCTCTCGTTTTGCAGTTTATGCCCGGTATGCCGAAGGATACGGACGAAACGATTTTTGCAACTGCCGAAAAAATCCTTGAAATGAGACCCGACGGCGTTCGGATATACCCGTGTGTCGTCATAAAGGACACGGAACTTGAGAGCCTTTATCTGCGCGGAGAATTTGAGCCGCTTTCGGTCGAAAAAGCCGCCGATATTTGCGCCGTACTTATTCCGAGATTCGAAAAGGAGGGCGTAAAAGTCATCAGAACGGGACTTCACGGCTCCGATCTCGTAAAAACGCAAAGCGTCGTGGCGGGACCTTTCCATCCCGCGTTCGGAGAGATTGTTTATTCGAAAATTTATTTGAAAAACGCGATTTCTCTGCTTGAAAAAAATCCGCCGAAGTCTGACGTCGCGCTTTTTGTCGCGAGCGGCAAAAAGTCGCAGATGACGGGTCAGAAGAGGGGAAATCTTGAAATACTGAACAAAAAATACGGAGTACGCTTCTTCGTTTTCGAAGACGGCGCGCTCAAAGAATTTGAAGTCGGGAGTGAAACGATATGAAAAAATACACTTTTCTCGGTCTTGCCGTTCTGGCTCTTATTCCGACCGTCGCGCAAACCGTCGAGCTGACGGGAAAAACAATATATATCTCTGTTCTTCCCGCGTTCGCGGGCTTGCTCCTGATTTTTTTCGGAACGGAAAAACTCAGCTATAACAACCGTTTTATGAAGTCCGTCTGCGGTGCCTCTGCCGCTATTGCCGTTCCCGCGTTTATCGCGGCGGCGGCGCAGCTTTATCCTTATTATCTGCCCTATGTTTTCTCGTCCGAGAGCGGCGGAAAAAGGTTTTTTGCGACTGTTATCAAAATCTGCGCGGACGTTTATGACAGGGGACAGTATGTTTTCTTCGGGCTTTCCTCTCTTTATCTTGCTCTCGTTCTCTCCGCCTTTGCCTCGGAGATGAAGCACCGTTCTGCAACTGCGAAGGCTTCCTCGGAGTTTTCTCACAAGGATGCTTACGGCGACAGACATTATTCCGGAAAAGCTTACGGCATCTACACCGTCGTATGCTCCGTTTTCACCGTCGTTTTTGCTGTTGTCGGAGCGCTTTATATCGTCAATCAGTTCCTTGACGGCGCGATAAGCGTCCGGTGGCTTGAATTCGACATAAGGCTTGAAGTCCTTCTTTTGCCCGTCGGAGCGGCTTTTCTTCCGTTCGCGTACACCGCGGTCGGAATGTTGAGCGACAGGCGGCGCGAGGACAGGCTCAGAGAAAAGGCGGAAGCGGAGAACGGCTGATATGCAGGTTAAAAAAGAATATATGCACCGCGCAATAGTCGAGGCGGCTGTTGAGGAATTTGCCGAAAAAGGCTACATAAAAGGCTCACTGCGTCGGATCGCGGAGGCGGCGGACACGAAGATGTCCAACATATACAATTATTTCAGAAACAAGGAAGACCTTTTCGGCTACCTCGTCGGAGATTTTTACGTCGAAACGCAAACTCTTTTTGCGGGGCTTGTCCGTGCAGGCGACGGAATAAGCGTTTCCGACATAGGCGCGAACGAATCCGCCCGCCGCTGGACGGAAATACTTTCTCCGCTTGTAGACAGAAGAACGGAGCTTTTGATAACCGCTTCCGACGGAACGCGTTACGCGGGCTTTCGCGCGGAGCTTGAACAGAAGCTGATCGCCTCCGTCGGGCTTATGTGCGGCTGGTATCCCGTTCAGCCCGATCCCGACGGTTACCCCGTAAATCTTTACGTTTCAACCTATATCGATGCCGCCGTTACGATCTCCCGCAAATACGCGCGCAAAGACAGTTCCCGCGTCGCGGTTGAAAATCTGCTCCAAACGGCTCTCGCCGGCTTCGCCTCCGGTTCTTCGGAAAAGAGCGAACATAAAGCATAATTTACGCCGAATACAAAGAATCCCGTTCCGAGGCTTTCGGGACGGGGTTCTTTTGCATTTGCGTATCTTTCGATTTTATTCTTTAACTCTCATTGTTCTGAGCGCGTTGATGACCGCGATGACCATAACGCCGACATCGGCGAAAACCGCCAGCCAAATCGGTGCGATGCCGCACGCGCCGAGAATGAGAACGGCAACTTTTACGGCGATTGCAAAAACGATGTTTTCGCGAACGATCCGCACGGTCTTTTTGCAGATTCTGATTGCCGTTGCGAGTTTTGACGGCTTGTCGTCCATTATAACCGCGTCCGCCGCTTCAACCGCCGCGTCCGACCCTATGCCGCCCATCGCCACTCCGATGTCAGCCCTTGTCAGCACGGGCGCGTCGTTTATTCCGTCTCCGACGAACGCAAGCTTTCTGTTTTCTTCGCGCGCGAGAAGCTTTTCGACTTCTTCAACTTTCTGCTCGGGTAGTAATCCCGCGCGTATTTCGTCAATTCCGAGCGCGCCGCCCACCTGTTCGGCAACGTCGGGTCTGTCTCCCGTCAGCATAACCGTTTTGCGAACGCCCTCTTCTTTAAGGCGGTGGATCGCCAAAGAAGAGTCTTCTTTGACCGTATCCGCAATAACGATGTGTCCTACATAGTTGCCGTCAACGGTAACGTGAACTATCGTGCCGTGCAAATGGCAGTTTTTCCACTGCGCACCGCGCGAATTCATCAGCCTGTCATTGCCGACGCAGACTTCTTTTCCGTCAACGAGAACCGTAACGCCGTGTCCCGGAATCTCTCTGACCTGCGTTATTCTTGCAGTGTCGGGCTCTTTGCCGTAAGCCGCGCGAAGCGAAACGGATATCGGGTGCGAGGAGAAACATTCCGCAAGCGTCGCGTATTCAAGCAGCTCGTTTTCCGAAATGCTCGTCGGGTGAACTGCCGAGACCATAAAAGCGCCTTTTGTCAGCGTTCCCGTTTTGTCGAAAACAACGCTTTTTATCTCTGCTATCGACTCTACGGTTTGCGAGCTCTTTATCAGTATTCCTGCTTTTGACGCGCCGCCGATGCCTCCGAAAAACGAAAGCGGAACGGAAATTACGAGCGCGCAGGGGCAGGATATAACAAGGAAAGTCAACGCTCTCTTTATCCATTCGCTCCAAACCGCCCAACTGCCAATGCCGAGAAACAGCGGGGGAATGACAGCGAGCAGAAGCGCTCCGATAACGACTATCGGCGTGTAAACTTTTGCAAAGCGCGAAATGAATTTTTCCGCGTGCGCCTTTTTCGATGATTCGGAGTTGACTATTTCGAGGATTTTTGCCGCCGCGGACTGCCCGAAAGGCTTATCGACACGTATTTTCAGCACGCCGCCCGCATTGACAAAGCCGCTCTTTACCTCGTCGCCGGCTTCCGCCGAACGCGGCATGCTTTCGCCCGTCAGCGCAACGGTGTCAAGCGAGGATGTCCCTTCCGTAACCGTTCCGTCAAGCGGGATCTTTTCGCCGGGATAAACAACTATCGTTTCTCCGACTTCGACCTCTTCGGGGGAAACCGTTTCTTCTTTTCCGCCGCGCAGAACTCTTGCCGTATCGGGACGGATATCCATAAGCTTTTCGATATTTTTTCTGCTTTTTCCGACCGCGATATCCTCGAACAGCTCGCCCACCTTGAAGAATATCATAACGAAAACCGCTTCGGGATAGTCTGCCGTCACAAACGCGCCTATTGTCGCTGTCGCCATAAGAAAGTTTTCGTCAAAAATCTTTCCGTGCGCGATATTTTCGGCGGATTCTTTCAGAATGTCAAAGCCCGCGATAAGGTAGGGAACGGCATATATCAGTATCTGCGCCCAAACGGGAAGATCCGTGAAAATGACTTTTGTAATAAGAACCGCAACGCCGAGCAGCGCCGCCGAAACACAGAGAAGGATTATCGTTTTTTTGTTGTCCTCTCCGTCTGCGTGGCCGTGACAATGCCCGCAGGCGCAGCCGTCGTCGCCGTGACCCGCCTCTTCATCGTGGTTGTGATTCTCATTGTGTTCATGCCCGCAGCAATCATCGCGGTCGTGACGGTGTTCGCGGTGTTCATGTCCGCAGCAAGCATCATGGTCGTGACGGTGTTCGCGGTGTTTATGTCCGCAGCCGCAGTCCCTTTCTTTGCGCTGATCCGTAACGGTCTTTTTTTCTTCCGCGCTCATAATATATACTCTCCTTTATTCGGATATGTGTTCAAGTCCCTGATCGAGAATGGAGCGAACGTGATCGTCCGCGAGCGAATAAAACACGGTTTTTCCCTCTCGTCTGTATTTGACAAGATGCGCCTGTTTTAATACTTTTAACTGATGTGAGATAGCCGAGGTCGTCATATTCAGAACCTGCGCGAGGTCTCCCACGCACATTTCCGCCTCAAACAGAACGTACAGAATCCTTATCCGCGTGCTGTCCCCGAATACCTTGTAAAGCTCCGCGAGGTCGTAGAGCAGCTCCTCGTCCGGCATTTCGCTGTTGACCTTATCTATTGTTTCCTGATGCGCGTGCATATACTCCTCCATAACAGGTCTCCTTCGGCAAGACATTTCGATATTTGAATGATTGTTCAAGTGTTCGATTGGATTATACCACCGAATTTCGGTTTTGTCAATACCTTTCCGGCATATTTTCCCCGTTTTTTGCAAAAACTTTATGGGAAGACCCCGAAAACGCGGTTTTGTATCGCAAAAACATCTTGTTTTGCAAGAAAAAGCGATGTTTTCGGCAGACAAAAGCCTTTTTGCGAACGGAGGATAAGCGGATGAAGATAGATGCAGAACTTGACGAGAACATAAAAAATACCGATTCGGAGCTTTGCGTCCGGAAGAACTTTGACGTTGTGGTGCGTCTGTTTTCGGTCTGCGGCAGAAGCGCGTGCGTGTATTATATCGACGGCTATGCAGACGACGGGATCTGTTCGAAGTTTTTTGAGACGCTGCAGAATATCGACGACGAAAAAAAGCTGGAAAACGCGACGGTTTTTTCAAGAGCGTGTATTCCTTTCGGAGATATTGTTCTTCGAACGGAGATATCAGACGCGTGCGCCGACGTTCTTTCCGGGCGGACGCTTCTTTTCGTCGAGGGGCTCGACGTCGGTTTTTGCGTTGATTTCAGAAAATATCCGCAACGCTCCGTCGGCGAGCCCGACAAGGAAAAGGTCATGCGCGGTTCAAAGGACAGTTTTGTGGAGTCCCTGACGATGAACGCCGCGCTTCTTCGCCGCCGCATACGGAGCGGTGAATTGCATATCGAATATTTCAACGTCGGACGGGTATCCAAAACCGATGTCGCCGTTTGTTATCTCAACGACAGAGTCAACAAAAAGCATCTTGATATACTGAAAAAGAAGATCCGTTCTATAAAAACCGACGCGCTGACGATGAATCAGCAGTCGCTTGCCGACCTTCTGATAAAAAGGACGTGGATCGACCCTTTTCCGAAATTCCGTTATACGGAACGTGTCGATACCGCCTCCGCGCAGGTGACGGAGGGCGACATTCTCGTGATGGTAGACAACGCGCCGTCCGTTATGATGATGCCCGTCACGCTTTTCGACGTTATGGAAGAAGCGAACGATTATTATTTCCCGCCTCTGACGGGAACTTATCTGCGGCTTGTACGTTATGTCGTAACTCTTTTTACGACGTTTATGACGCCCCTTTGGCTGCTCTGCCTCGCTTACCCCGAAAGCGTTCCCGAAACGCTCCGTTTCATTCTTCTCGACAAGCCCCCCAACATTCCCGTTATCGTTCAGCTGATAATTCTCGAAATCGCGGTTGACGGTCTGAAGCTCGCCTCGCTTAACACCCCCTCGATGATGACGACCTCAATGAGCATGATAGGCGGTATAATCGTCGGCGATTTTGCCGTAAAATCGGGCTGGTTCAATGCCGAATGCATGCTTTATATGGCTGTTGTCGCGCTTGCGAACTTCAGTCTGCCGAGCACGGAAATGAGTTACGCGCTGAAATTTGTCCGCATAGTCTGCCTTCTCACAACGTACTTTTTCGGCTTGTGGGGCTTTGTCGGCGGCGTTGTTTTTTGTTTTCTTTCCGTCGCGCTCAACCGTTCTCTGTTCGGCTTCACTTTTCTTTATCCGCTTATCCCCTTCAACGGAAAACGCCTGCTGAAAAAGTTTTTCAGGTTAAAACTCCGTTCGGACGAATAATCCCTTCATACGGAGTAATATCCTCTCGCCGAACGGGCGGTTTTATTTGATAAAAAAGAGAAAGACCCGAATGAAAAGTCCGGTCTTTCTTTTTTTTCTCTGTCTATTGCTTTTTTTGTATATTTATGATATAATTATTCTGTATGAAATAAAATAATCACGGACATCAAATCAAAAGTCGAAGGGGAACGAGGAAGATGAGAGCAGACGGCAAAAGGATAAGGAACGAAAGCCCGATGTATACCGTCGCGGCGCATATTATGAGCAAGAGGGTCGATTCGATGAATATGATAACCATTGACGTTCCCGTTGCTCCGATGCAGGAATATATCAGAGAACACAAAGCGGACGAACACCCCGTAACGCACATGGGGCTTATCGTCGCCGCATATCTGCGCACCGCCGCGGAGTTTCCCTCTCTCAACCGCTTTATCGTCAACAAAAATCTTTATGCGAGAAAAGAGTTCTGTATCGGGCTCGTCGTTCTTAAAGAGGGCAAGGATGCCGACGGAACGATGTCGAAGGTGTATTTTGAGCCGACGGACGATATTTTTACGGTTCAACGCAAGATCGACGAATACATTGTCGAAAACAGATCGCAGCCTCAGGACAACGGAACCGAAAAAATGATCCGTTTTCTGCTTTCGATTCCCGGGCTTTGCCGTTTCGGCGTCAATCTTTTCAAATGGGCGGACAAACACGGCTTTCTCCCGAGAAAAATCATTGAGATGAGCCCGTTCCACGCAAGTCTGCTGCTTTCCAATCTCGCATCTATCAGAACGAACCATATTTATCACCACGTTTACGAGTTCGGAACGACCTCGATATCCGTTACGATGGGCAATCTGCGCGAGGTTCCGAGAAGAAAGACGGACGGCATCGAGTTTGAAAGATGTCTGCCGCTCGGCATAGTTATGGACGAACGGATAGCGTCGGGCAGTTATTTTGCGCTTGCTTTCCGTCAGTTCAGCAGATATCTGAAAAACCCCCATCTGCTCGAAGGCGAACCGAAGGTTTATAAAAAGGACGCCTGCTTCAAATGATTTCGAGGTGAATTTATAATGGAATGGCTTCGGGAATACGACAAAACGCGCAGAAGCAAATGGACGTTTGTTTCGCTTGACGGAGAAACGCTTTATTTGAAGGATGAGCTGTCCTTTGCCGTTCTTTATGCGAGATGCCGCGTGGAAGGTCTTTCCGTGAAGGCGGAAAAGGTGACGGACGCCGCCGCCTTTGATTTTTTGAAGGACGAAAAGGTTTCTTTCCGCTGCGAGAGCGAGCTTCCTTCGGGACAGCGCAGGATTTCAAACGAGATATGCGCCGTTTCCGGTTTTGAACTGAAATGCGTTTTTGCCGACTATACCGCAGAGCTGTGTCTTTCCACGCGCTTCGGCAGCAAAATGACCCGCCCCGCCGAGCTTTGCCTTGATGTTGCGAAGGTGCTTGTTTCCAAAAACGAGATCACGGGCGGAACGGCGCTGACGCAGGGAGAAAAGGAGCTTCTGCCCGCCGCTTACGCCATAAGATTTCTTATGCAGGGCGCGTGCGGCGTCAGCCTGAACCTGAAAGACGATAAGGCGGAGCTTATGAAGCCCGTTTTGGATGCGTTTCCGGACGCCGAATACGTTGCGGAACTGATGAGCCTTGAAAAAAAAGCCGACCCGAAGACGAAAAAAAGGCTTGAAAAGAGGTTTTCGGAGATTGCCTGCTCGTATAACGGACATATATTTTTCTCAAACCTCATGCGCCGTTTTTCCGACGCGACCGCGCCGCTGAAAGAGCCCCGCGGAAGAAAAGCGAGAGAAAGAATAAGCGAAAAGCTGAAACAACTCGGTTATGAAGGCACATATCCCTATTTCAGAAAAGAAAAGAACGGAACGTTCCGTTACATCGCATTCGCGGAATACCGCCGCATTAAAAACGGAAGGGACGGGCTTCGCGCGTTGATCCGCTGCGGCGCGATGCAGGCAAGCCGCGACGGAACCGCTTACGGCGTTCCTTTTGAAAAAAGCCGAATATACGATACGGCGTTCGTTTCGGAGGGACGCAACATTTCGCTTGAAACGGTGGATCTCGACACGGACACCGAAGATTTTATAAACGAAACGCTTGTAACCGCCAACGCACTGTTTGACGGCGTGAAAATCCCGCGTTCCTATTCAAAAACGCACCGTCATCTCCGTTCTTCCTACAGGCGTTCCGTTTTTCAGTCTTTTTGGACGGCGCTTCTCGTCTTTATCGTTTCGGGCGCGCTTGTTTCCGCGGTGTTGACCGCTTTGATTGCGGGCGCGGCGACGGGCATAGCCGCGATTTACAGCGTTGTTTCGGGAGATTCCGGATATGTCGGGTGGTTTATATGGGCTCGCGGAAGCTGGCTCGACGTCGGACTTGTGATCTTTCTTGCAGCGGGGTTTGTCTTTGCGAAGAGCGTCCGCTCGTCAATGACCAAGCCCTTAAAAATCAGAATTAAAAAATATAAAAACAAGGCAAAATAAAGGAGTTCCCCGAAATGAACATCAGTCAAACGCAGGAAGCGATAGGCAAAAAGGAATACGAAGAGCTGTTCGCAAAGCTTTACGGAAAAGAAAACGTTCCCTCTCAGAAAGAACGTTACATAAATCTTCTCAGGCATTATGAAAAAGCGTTCGGAGACGCGCAGGTCAGCCTGTTCAGCTCTCCCGGCAGAACCGAGATATGCGGCAACCATACCGACCATAATCACGGAAAGGTTCTTGCGGCAAGCATCAATCTCGATTGCATCTGCGCTGCGGCGAAAAACAGCGAAAACGTTATACGCATAACGGATATAACATACAGAGAGTCCTTTTCCGTCAACCTTTCCGACCTTGAAAAAGTTCCCGGCGAAAGAGGGTCGGTCGGGCTTATAAAGGGAATTTCAAAAGCCCTCAAAAACTTCGGCTTCAGGCTCGGCGGCTTTAACGCGTGCGTGACCTCCTCCGTTATCCGTGCCGCAGGCGTCAGCAGCTCGGCATCCTTCGAGATGCTTATCTGCGCGGTTCTCAACGAGTTTTATAATGACGGGAAGATCGACGCCGTTACCTATGCAAGAAGCGGTCAGTACGCCGAAAACGTGTACTGGGACAAGGCTTCGGGACTTCTCGACCAGATGACCTGCGCCGTCGGCGGAATGATAGCTATAGACTTCAAGGACCCGACAAAGCCCGTTGTTGAGAAGATAGATTTTGACTTCGCAAAGCAGGGATATAATCTCGTTATAGTAAACACCGGCAAAAGCCACGCGGATCTGAACGCGGATTATTCATCCGTGCCTTCCGAAATGAAAAGCGTTGCGCAGGCGCTCGGATATGACGTGTGCCGTCAGATCACGGTTGAGGATATTGAAAAGAATCTTTCCGCTCTTCGCGAAAAGGTCGGCGACAGAGCCGTGCTTCGCGCGCTTCACTTCCTTGCGGAGAACGACCGCGTGGACGCGCAGATAAAAGCCCTTAAAAGCGGTGATTTCGACGCGTTTTTACATAACGTGACGTCGTCGGGCAATTCTTCGTGGAAATGGCTTCAAAACTGCTATTCTCCCGCAAACTGCAACGAACAGGGCATAACGGTTGCGCTCGCTTTCACCGAAATGTATCTTTCCGGGATCGGAAAAGGAGCGTGCCGCGTTCACGGCGGCGGATTTGCCGGCGTTATTGCCGTATTTCTTCCTGCCGAAAAAGCGGACGACTACATTGATTATATAGAAGGTCTTCTCGGAAAGGGAAACGCGTATAAAATGAATATCCGCGATTACGGCGCCGTCTGCCTGGACGATATTGTTTGAGATATTTGATTTTTTTCTTTCCGAAAAAACCGTTTCAGAAAGGGGACGAAAAAAATGAGACATAAAAAAGCGAAAATGCTCGCTTGTTTTGCGCTTGCGCTCGTTTCGGCTTTTTCTTTCGCTTCATGCTCCGGAAAAACGGAGTTCAAACCCGAAAAAACGACGGGAGGCGCGTCCGCAGGGAATGACGTCGTTTCCGAATCCGTCGGAAAAGAGGTTTTCGGACTGAAAAAGCTTTCCGACGACAGCGTGGAGCGCGTTGCCGTTGCGTTGAACCCCGAAAATATTTCAAAAGACGGTATCTGGAAGGAACACGCATTCGCCGTTGTCGAGCGTGAAAAGAACGCGACCGTTTTGACTTTCAGCCTCCCGTTCCGGCGGGAAGACGACGTGGATTTCTTCGAGAATTTCCGCGAGGAGGACAGCGTTCAGTATTCCTCCGACAAAAGAACGGTCTTCTCCGTCGCTCTCGGCTCGAAAAGCGAGAACCGCGTTTCAGTTCTGTATATCGCCGATAAAAACGAAGTAAAGCTTCTTCCGTGGGGACAGTATATGTCCGCGGGCGACCGCTTCGTTTATCTCGAAAGCGACGCAGCCTCCGGCAAAAACAGAAAGATCTGTCTTTACAGCCTTGACGGTGAGTTTGAAAAGACCGTCGCGGGCGAAACAAGCATAGACACCGTTTGCTGTATCGGCGATTCAAAGCTCTTTTACGCGTGCGCCGAAAAGGGAGAAGCCGAGAATGAAAAGGAGCTGACTTACAGGGTCTACCGCTATGACCTCGAAACCGAGGAACAGACGCAGCTGACCGAGTTCACCGCCTACTACATAACGGGAATGGACGATTCCCGTATTATATGCTACGGCGCGGACGGAGAAAAAATCGTTAATTATTAAACTCAAACACAGTATAAAAGATACCTGCCGACAAGCTTTTCGGCAGGTATCTTTATGCTGTTTTTCGGTTTTTACATTCCGGGCATTTTTAACATTCCCATTTCTTTATGCCCATTCGCCGTTTATGAATATGGGCGTCGCTTTGCCGTCTTTGTAGCCCGTTATACGCATATCGGGCGCGCCTATCATAAAATCAACGTGGATAACACTGTCGTTCAGTCCGAGCTTTCGGCATTCGTCGAGCGTCATATTTTCAAAGTTTTCAACGCAGTCCGCAAAGCCCATTCCCATCGCGATATGGCAGCTTGCGTTTTCGTCAAAGAGCGTTTCGTAAAACAGCACGCCGCTGTTGTTTATCGGGCTGTTGCACGGAATGAGCGCGAGTTCGCCTATATATGCCGAGCCCTCGTCGGTCGTCAGCATTTTTCCGAGCAGGTCGTTGCCCTCTTCCGCCTTCCACGACGTTGCTTTGCCGTCCTTGAAGTCGATGTAAAAATTGTTGATTATATGCCCCTGATAAGAAAGCGGCTTTGTGCTGACAACTCTGCCCTCCGCTTTACCCTTCATCGGACTTGTGAAGATCTCCTCCGTCGGCAGGTTCGGATTGAAAACCGTTCCCGAAAGCGTTTTGTCGCATCCGCCGTGCCAAACGCCCTGCGGCATAAGCCCGACTTTCAGGTTCGTTCCGTTCGAGGAACTGTATTCTATCGTGTCAAACTTGCAGTTATTGAGAAAGCCGCTCCGCTCCGCAAAGGTTTTGTTGTGCTTCTCCCACGCTTCGGCAGGGTCGTTGTCCTCCGTTATGCGGACAGCCGCCATTATCTGCGCCCAAAGCTTTTCAACGGCAACGCTCTTTCTGTCATTCGGGAAAACCTTTTTCGCCCACGCCGCGGTCGGAACCGCCGCAATCGTCCATTGATGTCTGTTTTCTATCTTGTCGCGGTACGGCTTCATAATTTTGGAAACCGCGATATTGGCTTTTTGAAGCTTGTCAACATTGACGCCTTTTATACCGTCGGGATCTTCTCCTATAAGGTGGATACGGCAGGGAAGCTCCTCGGTCATCAGCTGCATTTTTTCCTTTTGCCATTCGGGAACTTCGGAAAGAGATTTCAGCGTTCTGTTTTTATAGGAAAGCTTCGTTACCGGCTGGCAGCGCCATTCAACCGAAACGCAGCTTGCGCCCGCCCTGTAGCACTCTGCGACAACGAGCGGCGTAAATTCGTAAAGCTCCGCTTCGGAGTAAACGATCACTTTTTGTCCTTTTTGAACGTTCGCGCCCACACGCGCAATGAGTTTTGCATATTTTTTCAAAAGGCTTTTTTTCATTTTTAAGGTCTCCCTTGAATTTTTTTATCGTATTTAATTGATTTTTACAAACGCAATATCGGAAACCCCGATAAGGAAATTCTCATTATTCTCTCCCGTGTTGAAGAGGTCTATTCTTTTGATGTTTGTGAGCTTCTGTCCCACCTCATAAACCTTGTCGAGCGGGATGTAGACGGTTTTTGTCTTTCCCGGGTCAAGAGCAAATCCGGCGGGGATGTTTACCGTCGCCCTGTTCGTCACCACCGCCACGGTCATTCCGAGTAGGAACGAAGAAGTTCTGTTCGTCATCGTTACGGCTATGTGGGTGATGTCGGTCAGTTTTGACGTATCCAGATGTCCGAGGTTTTTGATGTTGAATTTTGCGATGTTGTTTCTGTCGCGAAGGTCAAGCTCTATGTTGCCTTCATTGAACCCGATAACCGCGTTTCGGGAAGAATTCTTAACAACGGCGCAGTCCTCCGCCGTGATTCCCTCCTCGGCAAAAATGCTGTAAACGCTTGTTTTATCAACGCTTTTCGCATAAACGGTTTTTATGACGGTCTCTTCGTTTATTTTTATATTCAGGTCTTGTCTTGCTTCACGGCAGTTGACTGTGAGCGTATATTTTGATATGTTTTCGTTTACCGCCGTTTCTGCCGTTTCTTCGCCGTTTACGGAAACGGAAGCGCCTTTCGGAGCGTAGACAGTAACATAACGGATGTAGAAAAGCGTGTCGTTCGAGTCCGTAACGACGGATATGAGCGGCGCGTTTTCGTCAAACGTCAGAATGTCTTCATAAGTCTTTGTAAGTATTTGTTTATATGCTTTTTGGCTGTCGGAATAAACTCCGTCTATCTGCGTGTCGAGCGCGTTTTTTGCGTTGGAGTAATACAACCCCATTAATTCGTTGATGAGTGCGTCCGAATAGATGCCCGCTTTTTCCGCCGCGGTCTTCAACTGCTGTTCTCTTGTTGTCAACAGTTCATAGTATTCGCCGCCCTCGCGCAGATAGCGCAGGCGTATGCTTTCGCAGATAATGTTGTCGTTTGTTATGCCTTTGCCTTTTTGCCCGGGGTAGAAGAATGTCGCTCCGCCGCCTCGGGGATCCCATATTTCTCCGGGGAGGAAGCAGTAAACATCGTTCCACATATCCCTGCACAATGTCAGATTTTCTTCTTTATATGAATCAAAAGTGCCCGAATGGTATATCGACCATATAAGCATGCCGTCAAAGTCAAATTCTTTTGTTTCGGAGAAGTGCGCCATTGTGTATGCCAGCGAATTGTCGGCTATCTGCCCCGACTCGTTTTCGTAACGCCACATCGTTGCGCCCGTTTCCTTTATTCTCCGTCTGAGGTCGGCATTATGCGCGGGAACATCGCTCAGACACCAGAATTTCAGATGCCCGAGAAGCCCCATCTGCACCGAGTTCGTGGGGCAAAGGTCTTTCAGGTCGGGAATAAATTCGTTAAGGTAATCAAGATATGTGCAGATATCGGGCACCATGCTCGAAGTCGGCTCGTCGCGCGTGTAAATGTAGCATCTGTCGAGAACCCCGTTCTCGCGCAGTATGTCACAGATGACTTTTAATCGTTCCAGCTGCCACAGATCGATGTTCAGACAGGTGATCCTGTCATCGGCTTTGAGCGAATCAACAATATAATCAGCGTATTCTTCGTCCGTTTCAAAGTCCCAATGTCCTTTTGCAAGCGTGGACGGCGTAAATCTGCTTCTGAGCAGCTTTTCACGCAGATCCGTTTCAAGTTCGTGCCATTCCTCTTCGGGAAGACCGGGAAACTCTTCTCTTACTCTGACGAACACTGCGCCGTAAGTGTCAAGAGAAGATTTCAGAGGAATATCAACGTCAAGAACATTTATTTCAACGGGAATATCAAATTTTGTCCCTCCGAAAGAGACCGTCGCAACGCCCGTGTAAAGCCCCGCTTCCGTTCCGAGAGGCACTTCCGCGTCGAACCAAAGCGCGCAGTTATGCCCCGCTTCCGTTTTGAGTTCGTCCGCCGTTTTGTCCACGGGAATGAGAGCGTCGGGGTAATATGTATTCTCCGAAATCGTCGGAATTGGGTGGAAGTATTCTCTGTAAGCGGAAAAACAGCCGTCGGGCAGAGTCTCTCCGTTTTCATTTGAAAAAGAACCGACCTCAACGCTTATTTTTCCTATCTCGGAAACTTTGTCCCTGAAAATGAACTGTGCGCTTCCGAGGTCGTTTCTTCCGATATCGAAGCGAAGCTTTTTTTCAATCGTTTTCGGGATTGCCTCGCTCCGCTCAAGCTTGACGGAGGACGGGATTATGCTTGCGTGAATGCTGCCGCTTTTGAAAGCGTAATCGTCTGCGCGAACGGAAACCGTACATCCGCAAACGGACAGTGCAAGCGATAAAAGCAGGATGAGAGCGACGGCTTTTTTCATGGTTTTCATCCTTTCAAAGTGTTTCGGACGCTTTCCGAGACGTCGTTGTACGAATAAAGAGAACCTATTGCAAGAACAGGTTTTTTATATGAAAGGGCGATATTAACACCCTCTTTTATACTGTTTGCGGCGCGCGCGTTTGCCCCCGCTTCGCAAAACTCTTCCGCAAGCGCTTCCGCGGGGAGCGCGCGCGGAGACGGCGGCGCGATACATATCACGCGGTCGGCGATCTTTGCAAGTTCTTCCGCCATTTCGCCGTGCGCCTTGTCCGCAAGAATGCCGACAAGCAGATTTATCTTTTTATCCCCGAAATATGCGCGGACGCTTTCGACCGCCGCGCGGACGCCCTGCGGATTGTGTCCGCCGTCATAAAGCACAACGGGTTCGTCCGCTATCTTTTCAAACCGCGCCTGCCAGCGCGCGCAGGCAAGCCCTTCACGAACGGCGTCTTCGGAGATCTCGAGCCCGTGTTTTCTCAAAACGTCAATCGCTGCCAGCACCGTTGCCGCGTTGGCAGGCTGATAAAGCCCGAGCAGGCGAATAAAATATTCTTTGCCGTCAAATTCAAATTCCGTTCCGTCAAGCGTTGTCGAAAGTATTTTGAGCAAATCGGGATTTTTGACCGTCAGTTCCGAATGTTTTTCTTCGCACTCTTTTTCTATGACGGCAAGAGCTTTTTCGTCGTTGCCGCCGTAAAGCGCGGGACAGTTTTCTTTGATTATACCCGCCTTTTCCCATGCGATTTTTTCTATCGTGTCGCCGAGAATTTCCGTGTGGTCAAACGCTATTCCCGTTATGACCGAAAGCAGGCTGTTTTTTATCACATTGGTCGAATCGTATCTTCCGCCCAGCCCGACTTCAAGAACAACGACGTCGCATTTTGTTTCGTAAAACCATAAAAACGCCGCGGCGGTGATGAAATCGAAAGACGAGGGCTGCGTTTTCATAGTGTCCGCTTTTTTTCTGACCCTTTCGAAAAGGTCGTTTATGT
The DNA here is from genome assembly GCA_934454405.1 of uncultured Eubacteriales bacterium. Lineage (GTDB taxonomy): Bacteria > Bacillota > Clostridia > Oscillospirales > UBA644 > UBA644. Next base: position 59,117 of record CAKSFN010000011.1, read on the forward strand.
CGCCTTCCGCTATCGGAAGCCCGTTCACCCGTATGCGGTCGTTAAAAACAACTATGTACGGAGAGGTGTAAAGCCCCGTTTTATATCCCTGTTTTTGAAGAACGGAGCTCAGCATCGAGCAAAAAGAACCCTTGCCGTTCGTTCCCGCAACGTGGATAAAACGCAGCTTGTCCTGCGGATTGCCGAGCAGAGAAAGAAGCTCTTTTTCGCAGTCCGTGCCGAACCTCGAGCCTATCAGACGGAGTTTTTCGAGATATTTTTCGTTTTCTTCGTTCATTGCGCGTCACCTCTCATCCGTCCGAAAAAAGTCCTCGCGCCTTTATTCAGCACAACAAGGCGGATAATGACCGTTATCGCTGTGTAATTTATCGCGAAAGACGGAAGCCGTCCCAGTAAGTAGGGCAGAAAAGGCGCGCCGTTTGAATACCACAGCCACAGCCCGAACGACGTCACAAGCGCCGAGCCTGCCGCGGCGGCGGGAAAGATCGACAGAAAAAGACGGAGCGTCAGCGGCAGTTTTACAAAAACATAATTGTAAAATATGCCGGAAAGGAAAGCCGTCAGCGTGAAGCCGAGCGTTATTATCGGATTTATCGCGTATCCGGCAAGCAGACATCCGAGCAGATCGGCGACCGCCGCTGCCGCCGCGCCCGCGACGGGCGAAATGTAGATGGCGGCGAACACCACGGGCAGGGCCCCGAGCCCCACGCGTATCGAAGTTCCTATCGGTATCATAACGAACTTGTCAAGCGCGACGGTCATCGCAACGCAAAGCCCCATAATCGCAAGCGATTTCGGTGAGAAGAGAGTTGTTTTTGAGTTTTGTTTCATATAAAATGCCTCCTTTCCCGTTTTGCCACAAAAAGGAGGCGCAAAAAAACGGCGAAAGTCCGCGGATTTATTCCGTGTCCCCGTCGCCGCCGTGTATCTCCGAGATTGCCACAACAGCGGGATGCGAACGCAAAACCGTGTCGCTTTTTGCGACTTCGTCCGCGGACAACTCCCTGTTCCGACGGCACTTCAAGCGTCTTTTTCAAAACGCTAACGCTTTGCGTTCTACTCTGTTAAAATGTTATATTTCAAGCGTGAAACGCCTAAAACCGTGTTATGTTTTTTATCTGACAAACCGCGAAAAAAAGAGAGAAAAAAGCCTTTTTCCGGGGTTTTTGTCTCAATTGCTTTCGGGCGCGACGCGTATTTTTTTCCATGTGCCGCCCTCTTTGACATACGCTTCTCCGTCCGCGCCGACCGCCCATGCGTCGGTATATTGCGGCTCAACGGCAAAACTGCCTTTTCCGTCGATATATCCCCAGCCCTTTTCCGTTTTGACGGCGGCGTATCCGTTCTCAAAGCTCTCCGCGTCAAGAAAAACGCCCTTGATAAGCTGTTTGCCGTAAATGTTTACGAACGACCACGAACCGTTTTTGCAGACGGGCAGAAAACCCGACGAACAGTATTTGACGCTCTCGTAGGAAAAAGCGCCTATCTCCTCGCCGTCAAGCCCGATAAGCCCGTATCTGCCGCCCTTTTTAACCGCGGCGACGCCGTCCGAAAAAGGCTCCGCATTCTCGTATGTCGGCTCGACGAGCCATTTTTTGTCTATGACGGCTCTGCCTTTATCGTTTGTGCTCTCAAAAAATGAAGGAAGCCCCATTTTCCGTCCCTGCAGACGGCGGCGTACCAGTTCCTTCTGCCGCCCGTCGAATACTCCGTGGCGGGTCGCGCGTCGTCGAATTCGGCGTCCGTCAGCGTCAACGTTCTGCCGTTGTATCTTGTTTTGTAATAATATTTTTCGTCCGAAAGCACGGGGTATACGTCGGTGTCAGATGATGTTACGAACTTTGCGCTGCGATAAACCACGCCGCTTTTTGCGGTTGCTTTTTCGTATGTTTTTGAGAAGTTTTCGCCGCTTTTCCCGAGCGTCAGACAAAGAACGAGGACAACGACAGCCGCGACGGAAAGTCCGAGCCCGATAAAAAGTCCGGCTTTTCTTTTTTTCTTTTTTGCGCGCGGCATGACCTCACCTCTTTCGGAGCGGCGAACGGCTGCCCCGTATTTTGTTCATTATAACAGATCGTATTGAAAAAAGCAATAGATTTCGGAATAAAAGCATTGACTTGACACAAAAATTATACTATAATGTACTAGTAAAAATTAACAAAACAGGAGGCCTTTGCTATGGAAGAAAGAGGCGGTATTTCCGTTCAGACGGAGCATATATTCCCCATAATCAAAAGATGGCTTTATTCGGATAAGGACATTTTTCTGCGCGAGATAGTGTCCAACGCAAGCGACGCGATAACAAAGCTTCGCCACCTTTGCGCGATTGGCGAGGCGCAGGGAATAGACGAGTCCTGCTACCGCATAACGGTGACGCTTGACGAAAAGGCGAGAACCGTTTCCGTTGCCGATAACGGAATAGGTATGACCGCGGACGAGGTCAGGAATTATATAAACAACATCGCGCTTTCCGGCGCGCTTGATTTTGTGAAAAAATATGAGGGCGCGAACGCCGAAAACGACGGAATAATCGGTCATTTCGGTCTCGGCTTTTATTCCGCCTTCATGGTCGCGGACAAGGTTGAGATAGAAACGAAGTCCTATACCGACGCCCCCGCCGTTAAGTGGACGGGCGATCAGGACGGCAGTTTTGTTATGGAAGACTGCGAAAGAGCGGGGCGCGGAACGAAGGTTACGATGTTCCTCACCGAAGAGGATAAGGAGTTCGGCACAAAAGCCAAACTGACGGAAATTCTTGAAAAGTATTGCGCGTTTATGCCGTTCCCGATATATCTTGAAATCGTCGGGGAGGAACCGAAAAAGGACAAGGACGGAAACGTTATTGCCCCCGAGCCGATAAACGACACTCAGCCGCTGTGGCAGAAGCAGGCTTCGGAATGCACGGAGGAGGAGTACGCCGAGTTTTACAAGAAAGTCTTCAACGATTACCGTGAACCGATATTCCACATTCACCTGAACGCGGATTATCCTCTGAATTTCAAGGGTATTCTCTATTTCCCGAGAATGACGAGCGCATACGAGGGCATAGAGGGGCAGATAAAGCTTTTCTACAACCGCGTGTTCGTTGCGGACAATATCAAAGAGATAATTCCCGACTATCTTCTTATGCTCAAAGGCGTTCTCGACTGTCCCGAAATGCCGCTTAACGTTTCGAGAAGTTATTTGCAGTCGAACGCTTACGTTTCCAAGGTCAGCGCGCATATAGTCAAGAAGGTTTGCGACAAGCTCGTTTCGATGCACGATACCGAGCCCGACAAGTTCAAAAAAGAATGGGACGAGCTGAAAACGTTTGTCAAATACGCTTCCATGCGCGACAGAAAGGTTTACGACAGGCTTAAAGACATCGTTTTGATGGAGACCGTGGACGGCGATTATATCAGCCTTAAAGAATATCTCGAAACCGCGCGCGAAAAGGACGGCAAAAAGATCGTTTACTACGCGACCGACAAAAAGCAGCAGGCGGTCTATATCAATATGTTCAAAAACGAGGGTATCACCGTTGTCGTTCTTGCCGATTTCATCGACAACAACTATATGAGCATAGTTGAGCAGAGCGAAGAAAATGTTAAGTTCCTGCGCATAGACGCGGAGGCGGACGCCCTGAAAACGGACGGCGAAGCAGCCGAAAACGAAAAAGTTAAGGAGCTGTTCGCGAAGATAAGCGGAAACGAAGCGATGAAGATAACGTTTATGCCGCTGAAAGATACAAAAATCCCCGCGCTTCTCAATATCGACGAGGAAAGCCGCCGCTTCTCCGAAATGATGAAGATGTACGCCGCGGCGTCGAAGAAGATGCAGGAGGATCTGCCGCAGCAGGCGACGCTTGTTCTGAACACCGAAAACGAGCTTATCAAAAAGCTCGGCAGGAACTGCGAAAACGGCGCGTCGGACATCGACGAGGCGATAGCGAGACAGATATATACGCTTGCGCTCATCGGACAGAGACAGCTGACGGCCGCCGAACTTGAGGCGTTTCTCGACAACAGCTACGGCCTGCTTGAAAAGCTGTGAAAAAAAATTTTCGGCAATATAAAAAGATGAATATGAAAAGGCTTCCGCGGGACAATGCCCGTCGGAAGCCTTTTTGCCCGATATTTGATTTTTCGGTATTTGAGGATTCGGCTATTGCAGCCGTATCGCGATATCGGAAAGAATATCGAGAGCCTCTTGCAGAACCGCGTTGTTTGAATAGACCCCCGCGTCCGCAAACTCGCAGCAGCGCTTTGCCTCACGCAGTTTTTCGGAGATGTCGTCCGCGCTTTTCGCCGTTTCCAGATACGCTTTCGCAAGCAGGGCGCACGCCTCGTCGTAAAACTCAAATTTCCCGAATCCCTGCGTCGCGACGGGGTCGAGCTTTTCGATGACTTTCTTGTAATCGCCTTCCGAAAAAAGGGCTTTTGCGGCGTTCAGCGTTTCCGCGTCGCCGTCCTGCGGCACAAGCACGGATATGGGAACGTCGAGCCGCTCCGCAAGATATTCGAGCGTGCTTATCGACGGAACGCAGACCCCGTTTTCGATGCGGCTTATCATATTCCGCGTGACCCTGTCGCCCGCGACCTCGCTCTGCGTCATTCTGCGCGCGGCGCGAACTTTTTTCAGTCTTTTTCCGAATTCGCTTTTGTCCATGGCTTTTCTCCTCTTTTATACTCCTGCAATTATGATTATAGCAGACGAAAAATTTCAATTTCCGTATATACGGCGAAATTTTTGAAAATATATTCCGAAAAAACCGTGACGCGCGTTTTTTCCGAACTTAAATCTCTCTTTTTTTCGGGCGGAGCAGCTCCGAAATCCCTCCAACGGTGGCATTTCTTAAAAATATAAGAGAAAATACTTGAAAAACATATTAAATAATGCTATAATATATATCATAACTTCTTATGGCTTTCGCCGCGCTTTTTATCGGCGGCGACGGCTTTGCCGGAACAGGGCTTTTTCGAGCCTTTTCCGGCGTAAAAGGGTATGCGAAAAGAAAGGACGGCGGTTTCAGATTCAACTCAAATATATCGAATTGCAGGGCTTCAAATCCTTTCCGGACAAGACGGTTATATCGTTCGGCGACGGCATAACGGCGATAGTCGGTCCGAACGGCAGCGGAAAGAGCAATATCGCGGACGCCGTTCGCTGGGTTATGGGCGAAACGTCCTCCAAGACTCTGCGCGGACAAAAAATGGAAGATGTTATTTTCGACGGAACCGCGATGCGCAAGCCTCTCGGTTTTGCCGAGGTCTCGCTCGTTCTGGACAATACGGACAGAACGCTTGACATCGAATATGACGAGGTCGCCATAACAAGGCGGTATTACCGTTCGGGCGAAAGCGAATACTTCATCAACCGCTCCGACGTCCGTTTGAGGGATATTCAGGAGCTTTTGAGAGACACTGGCCTCGGAAAAACGGGATATTCCATAATCGGGCAGGGCGCGATAACCGAGATCATCGCGGCGAAATCCGCCGACAGGCGCGCGCTTTTCGAAGAGGCGGCGGGAATATCGAAGTTCAAGCACAAAAAGGATGAAAGCGTCCGCAGACTTGCGCAGACGCAGGACAATATAACACGTATCAAGGATATAACAGCCGAGCTTGAGGCGCGGCTCGGTCCTCTTGAAAAACAGTCGCAGAAAGCGAGAAAATATCTTGCGCTTCGCGAAGAAAGAATGGGGCTTGAACTGACGCTCTGGGTGAACAGGCTCGACGCTATCAAAGAGATCCTCGCAAATGCGGAAAAGCAGACCGGGGAACTTCGCGCAAGCTACGAAAAAATCGAGCTCGACCTGCGGCAGACGGAGGAAAAGGTCACCTCCCTTACCGCGCAGGGCGAAGAGCTTACCGCGCAGATAGAGCGGATAAGGGCGCAAAGCAAAGAAAAGGAAGAGACTGTTCAACAGAAAAAGGCGCAGATACTCGTTGCCGAAAACGATATTTCACACGCAAAGAAAGATATAGAGAAAATGACGGAGTCTCTCGGCAAAACCGACGAGGACGCCGAAAAGAACGCGGCGCTTGAAAAGGCGCAGCTTGAAGAGATCGCGGAACTTGAAAAGAAGCTCGCGGAAAAGGACGCGGAACTCAGACTGCTTGACGAAGCCGCGGCGGAAGCGGAGGCCGAAAAAGCCGCCGCCGCCGAGACGGAAGCGGAAATTAACGCGGAGATAGCAAAGCTGAACGATTCGCTGACGTTTTTGAAAGTCCGTCTCGGTTCTCTCGAACAGGCGGAACAGACGCGTTCGGAATACATAAAAGAGCGTTCGCAGGACATCGAGGACGCGAAGGCGCGAATGAAGTCCATCGAGGCTTCCCGCATCGAGACAGAAAAGAGTATCGGGGACGCGAAGGCGCTGCTGAAAGAGAACGAAAATGTCGCGGGCGGGTACGACGTCAAACTGAAATCCGTTACGGAAAAGCTGACGTCAGTCAGAAGCGAACTCGGCGCAAAGGCGTCCGAACTCGACAAATATCTGAACCGCCGCCAGATACTTTCGGATATGGAAAAGCATTACGAGGGCTTCCAGAACAGCGTCAAAGCCGTTATGACCGAAGCCTCGCGCGGCACGCTGGCGGGAATAGAAGGCACGGTGTCCGAGCTTATAGACGTTCCGCCGGAATATACGACCGCCGTTGAAACGGCGCTCGGCGGCGCGCTTCAAAACATCGTCACGTCCGACGAAAGAAGCGCAAAAAACGCGATAGCTTTGCTTAAAAACAGAAATCAGGGTCGCGCGACCTTTCTCCCGATATCCAATGTCCGCGGCGAAAGGCTCAAGCTTGACGGCATTGAAAACGAATACGGCTTTATCGGGCTTGCGGTTGACCTGATAACCTATGATAAAAAATACGACGGCGTTATTGCGTCGCTGCTCGGTAAAACGGTTGTCTGCGACGACCTCGACTGCGCGGCGGCGATAGCAAAAAAGAACGGTTACGCGTTCAGGTTCGTCACGCTTGACGGGCAGCTCGTCAATGCGGGCGGCTCTCTTACGGGCGGCTCTGCGGCGCGCAATTTCGGCATACTTTCCCGCCGCAACGAGATAGAGGAACTTGCGGCGCTTTGCGAAAAGCTCGAAAAGACCATTGACGGGCTTGAGGAAAAGGAACGCAGGCTCAACGCGGAGAAAAACTTCGTCGAGGCTTCCGTCGAGGGCGTTCTTGCCGAAAGCCGCAGGCTTGAAACCGAGCTTGTCCGCTTAAACGGAGGCGCGGCGCATTATCGCGAATACGCGGAAAACATCGCGCAGCAGGAAATCCTGTTGAAGCGCGAGCTTGAAGCTCTTTCGGAGGCGCGCGGCAGGGAGGCGGACGAAAGAGCGCTGCTTGAAAAGAAATCCGCGCAGGCGGAGCGGGACGTGGCGGCGCAGGCCGAAAAACTTTCGGCAAATGCGGAAAGAATAAGACGCGCGGACGCCGCGCTTGCGGAAAATACGGAGAAAAAGCATGTAATACTGCTTTCAAAGGCAGACATCTCCAACGCTGTCGAGAACATTTCCGCGCAGATAGAAAGACTGCGCGAGGAAGAGCGGCTCCGCTGTGAAAACGCGGAAAAGATACGCGCCGACATAAAAACTCTCGAAGATCAGATATACGCTTATGAGCAGGTTATAGTCGTTTTGAACGGCGAGCTTGAGGATTTCGGCAGAGAAAGCGCTGCGGACGAAATTCTTATCGGCGAAAAGATTGCCGCGAGAGCGCAGCTTGAGCAGCAGGCGAACGCGTTGAGACGCTCCGAAAAAGACCTTTACGACGTGCGCGAGAAGCTTTCGAGGGAGATAGAAAAGCAGTCCACAAAGTTCGAAGGCGTGAGCGAGGAGAAAGAGACGCTGACCTCGAAGATATGGGAAGAATACGAACTGACTCTTTCCGAGGCGAGAGAACGCAGAGTTGAGATCCCCGATGTTGCGGAAGCGCAGAAGAAGGTTTCCGCCATAAGGGCTTCGATGAAGGCTCTCGGCGAAGTCAACCTCGGCGCCGTTGACGAATATATCGAGGTCAAGGAGCGTTACGACCGTCTTTCCGAGCAGGTGAACGACCTTGTCAAGGCGAAAGAGGGGCTTGAAAAAGTGATCGCCGAGCTGACGGCGAGAATGAAGGATATTTTCAGGGAGCAGTTCGGGGTTATAAACAAGGAGTTTGAAAAGGTTTTCCGCGAGCTTTTCAACGGCGGAAGCGCAAAGCTCGAACTCGAAGACCCCGAAAACATTCTCGAATCGGGCATAGATATATACGTCGCGCCTCCGGGCAAGATAATAAAGCATCTGTCCTCCCTTTCGGGCGGCGAACAGTCGCTTACGGCGATAGCGTTGTATTTTGCGATACTGACGATACGCCCCGCGCCGTTCTGCCTGCTTGACGAGATAGAGGCGGCGCTCGACGACGTCAATGTTGTCCGTTACGCGGAATATCTGCACCGCCACGACAAAACGCAGTTCATCGTTATCACCCACAGACGCGGAACGATGGAGGCGGCAAACAGACTCTACGGCGTTACGATGAAAGAAAAAGGTATTTCCCGTATCCTTGCCATCGACGTCAGCGAAATAGAAAAACACATCTGAAAAGGAATCGAAAATGGGATTTTTCAGCAAAATAAAAGAGGGTCTCAAAAAGACCCGCACATCAATAGGAGAGGGCTTCAATTCCGTCTTCTCCGTGTTCCGAAAGGTTGACGAGGACTTTCTTGAAGAGCTTCTTGAGCTTCTTATTATGGCGGACGTCGGTTACGAAACGTCGGAACGCATAATAGACGAGCTTCGCAAAAAGGCAAAGCTCGAAAACCTCGACGATGCGGAAAGCGTCAAAGCGGCGCTTGCGCAGATTATCGCCGAAGCCATGCGCGGCGGCAACGAGCTGAAGCTTTCGACAAAACCGTCGGTCATTCTCGTCGTAGGCGTCAACGGCGTCGGAAAAACCACAACGATAGGCAAGCTTGCGCACCGTCTTGCGGAAAGCGGCAAAAAGGTCATCATCGGCGCGGCGGACACTTTCCGCGCGGCGGCGATAGACCAGATCTCGGTCTGGGCGGAAAGAAGCGGAACGGATATTGTCAAACATAAGGACGGCGCGGATCCCGCGGCGGTCGTGTACGACACGATAGCGGCTGCGAAAGCGAGAAACGCCGATGTTATTATATGCGACACGGCGGGCAGGCTGCACAACAAAAAGAACCTTATGGGCGAACTTGAAAAAATAACGCGCGTCATCGACCGCGAACTGCCGGACGCGGACAGGGAGATCATTCTTGTTCTCGACGCAACGACGGGACAGAACGCCATCGAACAGGCAAAGGACTTCAAAGAGGCGGTCGGCGTTACGGGCGTTGCCCTGACAAAACTCGACGGCACGGCAAAGGGCGGCATAACCATCGCCGTGAAAGATGTTACGGGCGTTCCCGTCAAACTCGTCGGCGTGGGCGAGGGCATGGACGACCTGCAATATTTTGAGCCCGATGCGTTCGCAAAAGCGCTTGTCGGCACAGAGGACGCGGAATGAAACAAAAGGTTTTGCTTGCGTCCAACAACGCGCATAAGATAAAAGAGATAAGAGCCGTTCTCGGCGACTTTTTCGACGTTGTTTCCCTGCGAGAGGCGGGCGTTTTTTCCGACCCCGAGGAAACGGGAAAAACGTTTGAGGAAAACGCCCGTATAAAAGCGGTTGCGGGAATGAAGGCGAGCGGAATGCCGTGCATCGCGGACGACAGCGGACTTGAAGTTTTCGCGCTTGACTTTCGTCCCGGCGTTATGAGCGCAAGATACGCGGGCGGACACGGCGACGACGGGGCGAACAACGCAAAACTGCTTGCGGAGCTTGCGGACAAAAAAGACCGCTCTGCGCGCTATGTCTGCGTTATATGTATGGCTCTTCCCGACGGTCGCGAAATCGAGGCGCGGGGGGAGTGTTACGGCGAGATACTGAAAGAGAAGCGCGGCAGCGGCGGCTTCGGATACGACCCGTTGTTTTACTTTCCGCAGAAAGGCAAAACCTTCGCGGAGATCTCCGCGGAAGAAAAAAACGAGGTCAGCCACAGAAGCGCGGCGCTTAAAGCCTTTGAAAAAATATGGGAGAAGGAAATAAATGACAAGTAAACAGAGAGCGTATCTTCGCGGACTTGCAAACACCGCGGAAACGATACTTATAATAGGCAAGGACGGCGTGACGGACAATGTTCTGAAGCAGGCGGACGACGCGATAGAGGCAAGGGAGATAATCAAGCTCAAATGCCTTGAAACCGCGATGATGACTTCGCGCGAGGCGGCGGAGGAGATAGCCGCAGAAATCAGGGCAGAGGTCGTTCAGGTCATCGGCTCCAAAGCCGTGCTTTATCGTCCGTCGAAAAAGCCGAAGATAGTTCTTCCCAAATGAGGACGGGACTTTTCGGGGGTACTTTCAACCCCGTTCACAACGGGCACGTCGCCGCGATGAAAGCGTTTTGCGCAGCGGCAAGGCTTGACAGGCTCATCGTTATGCCTGCGGGAACGCCGCCGCACAAGCGGTTTGAACGTGAAGTGTCGGACGCGGACAGGCTCGAAATGCTGAAACTTGCGGCAGGCACGCTCGGCGAGGTCAGCGATTACGAGATGAAAAAAGAGGGGAAAAGCTACACGGTGGAAACGCTTGAATATCTGCAAAGCGTTTATCCGAATGACGATTTCTTCCTTTATATGGGCTCCGATATGCTTCTCGGCTTCGAAACCTGCTGGAAACGCGCGGAGGACATTATGAAAATGTGTTCGATAGCCGCGTTTTCCCGAACGGGCGACGATTTTGAACGATTGAAAGAGTATGCCGGGCGCCTGAAAAAAGAATACGGCGCAGGAATAGAGGTTTTCGGGTATAAGCCCGTCGTAGTCAGCTCTTCTCAGATCCGCGCCATGCTTGCGCGGGGAGAGGATATTTCCGGACTTGTTCCGAAAGCGGTCTGCGAATATATTAAAGAAAAAGGGCTTTATCGGGGAGGCGGAAAAAATGGCTGAGCTTTCCGAATATAAAAAACTGCTGAAAACGCTTTTGAAGGCGGATCGGTACGAGCACAGTCTCGGCGCGTCGGAAACGGCGAAAAAGCTTGCCGAAAGATGGGGCGCGGACGCGGAAAAAGCCGAGCTTGCGGGGCTGCTGCACGACATAACAAAGAATATGCCTGCGGAGGAGCAGCTTGCGATGTTGAAAAAAGGCGGCGTTACTCTGTCCGAAGCCGTGCTTGCCTGCCCTTTTATATGGCACTCCTATACTTCGGCTTTTTACGTGCGGGACGTCCTCGGAATAAACGATACGGAGATTTTTGACGGAATATATTATCATACGACGGGAAAAAAGGGAATGACCCTTTTTGAAAAGATCGTTTATGTCGCAGATCTTGTCGAACCGTCAAGAACCTACCCCGACGCGAAAAGGCTTTACGCGCTTGCGTTTGAAGATCTCGACGAAGTCGTTTTCGAAAGTGCAAGGTGGTGTCTTTTCAAAAACAGCCGCGACGGCGGTTATATTTACGGCGATACTTTTGAATTATATAACGAATGCGTTCTGAAACGGAGGGAAAAAGATGAACGAAAAGATTTTTGATATGGCAAAAACCGCGGCGGCAGCGCTGTCCGAAAAAAAAGGACAGAATATTAAGGTTATCAAGGTCGCCGAAAAAACCACGCTTGCGGACTATCTGATTGTCTGCAACGGAACGTCTTCCACGCAGATACGCGCGCTTGCGGACGAGTGCGAATACCGTCTTAAACAGGCGGGCTACACGGAGCTGCACAGAGAGGGGCAGCCCGGCGGCGACTGGATACTTCTCGATTTTAAGGATATTATAGTGCACGTTTTCAGCAAGGAAGCGCGCGCGTTTTACGATCTCGAACGTTTTTGGAAAGACGGAGAAGAGATCGAAATGGATTTTGACGTAAAAGAGGAGAACTGAAAAACAATGGATTACGATTTTTCGAAGGTCGAAAAAAAGTGGCAAACGCGCTGGGACGAGAAAGAAGTCTTTGTCGCAAAAGAGGATAAGACCAAAAAGAAGTTCTACGCGCTTGTTGAGTTCCCGTATCCGAGCGGCGCGGGTATGCACGTCGGACACATCAAGGCATACGGCGGACTTGAAGTTATCGCAAGAAAAAAGCGTATGGAGGGATATAACGTCCTGTTCCCGATAGGCTTCGACGCGTTCGGGCTTCCGACGGAAAACTATGCGATTAAAACGGGAATACATCCCCGTAAAGTGACGGATATGAACATCGCGCGATTTACCGAACAGCTTAAAAAAGTCGGTTTTTCGTTCGACTGGACAAGGGTTATAGACACGACCGACGAGAATTATTATAAGTGGACGCAGTGGATATTTCTTAAAATGTTCGAGCACGGGCTTGCGTTCCGCGACAAAACGCTTGTCAATTATTGTCCGAGCTGCAAGGTCGTTCTTTCGAACGAGGATTCGCAGGGCGGCAAGTGCGATATATGCCATTCGGACGTCGTTCAGAAATCGAAAGACGTTTGGTATCTGCGCATAACCGAATATGCGGACAGACTTTTGCAGGGGCTTGAAGAGGTCGATTATCTGCCCAACGCAAAATTGCAGCAGCAGCACTGGATAGGCAAATCGACGGGCGCTTTCGTCGATTTCACGCTTGCGGGAACGGACGAAAAGCTTCGCGTTTACACTACCAGACCCGACACCCTGTTCGGCGTTACTTTTATGGTCATCGCGCCCGAACATCCGCTTATCGAAAAATACGCGGCGCAGATAAAGAATAAAGAAGCCCTCGACGCTTACCGTGAGGAAAGCGCGAAAAAGTCTGAGTTCGAGCGCACGCAGCTTGTCAAAGACAAAACGGGCGTTCGCATCGAGGGACTTGAAGCTGTCAACCCCGTCACGGGCGGCAGCATTCCCATATATATCTCCGACTACGTTATGATGGGCTACGGCACGGGCTCCATTATGGCTGTTCCCGCGCACGACCAGCGCGACTGGGAATTTGCGAAGAAGTTCGGCATAAACATCGTTCAGGTCATCAAGGGCGGAGATATAGAAAAAGAGGCGTATTCAGGCGACGGGGAAATGATAAACTCCGGTTTCCTGAACGGTTACACCGATAAAAAATCTTCTATCGAAAGAATGATAGAATATCTTAAGGAAAAGGGTATCGGCGAAAAGGGCGTGCAGTACAAGATGAAGGACTGGGCGTTCAACCGTCAGAGATACTGGGGCGAACCCATTCCCATAGTTCATTGCCCGCATTGCGGACTTGTTCCCGTTCCTTATGACCAGCTTCCGCTGCGTCTGCCCAAAGTGGAGAACTTCGAACCGGGCACGGACGGCGAAAGCCCGCTGGCGAAAATAGACGATTTCGTCAACTGCAAGTGCCCGAAGTGCGGCGGCGACGCAAAGCGCGAAACGGACACCATGCCGCAGTGGGCAGGTTCGTCGTGGTACTTCCTGCGCTACGTTGATCCGCACAACGACAAGGTTTTTGCCGATGCGGAAAAACTGAAATACTGGATGCCCGTCGATTGGTACAACGGCGGAATGGAACACGTTACCCGCCACCTTATCTATTCGCGTTTCTGGCATAAGTTCCTTTACGACATCGGCGAGGTTCCGTGTGACGAGCCGTATATGAAAAGAACCGCGCAGGGGCTTATTCTCGGCCCCGACGGCGATAAAATGTCGAAGTCCAAGGGCAACGTCGTTGACCCTCTTGACGTTGTAAAAAAATACGGCGCGGACGTTTTGAGAACGTATATTCTGTTTATGGGCGATTACGGGCAGGCAACGCCGTGGTCGGATAACAGCGTCAAAGGCTGCAAGCGTTTTCTTGACAGAGTTTGGGGACTTAACGACCTTGTCAGGGACGGTAACGGCTATTCAAAAGCGCTTGAAACGCCGTTCCACCGGACGATAAAAAAGGTCTCCGCGGATTACGACGCGATGAAGTTCAACACCGCGATAGCGGCGCTTATGACGCTTATCAACAGTATTTACGACGAGGGAAGTCTGACGAAAAAAGAGCTGGCGTCGTTTATCACGCTTCTTAACCCCGTCGCGCCGCACATAACCGAGGAAATGTGGGAAATGAACGGCTTTGACGGAATGCTCTGCGAGCAGAAGTGGGTCGAATACGACGAAGCGAAAACCGTTGAATCGACGATAGAGATACCCGTTTCCGTCTGCGGCAAGCTCAGAGGCGTTGTTTCCGTGCCTGCCGACGCGGACAAGGACGCGGTGATAGCCGCCGCGAAAGAGGACGAAAAGGTTCAGTCTTTTATCGCAGGCAAAACGATTGTCAAAGAGATATTCGTTCCCGGCAGAATGGTCAATATAGTTGTTAAATAAATTTCCCCTGACAAATAACGGGAGGTAAAAATGAGACATATAAGAAAAATGATCGCGGCGACGCTTCTTTGCGCGCTTATGCTTACGGGCTGCGTGGTGGTTCGCCCCGCGATGTTCAAAGGAAAAACGGCTTCCGAATGGGAGAATAAGTTCCGTTCGACGGCGGTCACCTCGTTTGAAAAAACAGGCTCTCTGCCCGAATCCCTGAACGGCTTCGTTTTCCGCGCGGAGGGCGAGAACAGGGTAAGCGACACCGTTGACGGCAAGGTTGTCGAAGGCGAGGAGTTCTCGGGCGGCAAGGTTCTTATCGCGGACTACGAGCGCAACGACACCGTTCAGCACGGCATAAACCTTTCCGTTACCGTTCCCGCAGACGGTTCGTATTCGCTGACGGCGTTTGTTTCGGATCTCAAAAAGAACAACCGACAGGCGACCGATTGCGACCTTTTTGTAAACGGCGTTCTTGCATACGACACGTCCGTGAACATTATTTCCTCAACGAAGGTTTCAACTCCGTCCGTTCCGAAGCAGTCTATCATGAGAATAACGGAGCTTCCCCCGATCGCACTGAAAGCGGGCGAAAACACCGTTTCGTTCGTGCTTCATAATTCGGACAGAACTCCGACCAAGCCTCTTTTTTATCTTGATTACATAGAGCTGAAGCCGGAAATCGACCCCACGGCGACGGGCGAGATCAGCTATACTTCAACTCCGGGCGGAGAGTATTCAAAACAGGCTGTCGCCGCCGCGGAGATCGACGTTTTCACCGGCTCGTGGGATATGACGGCTTCGCTTACCGTATCTTCCTTCGCATCGACGGAGGCTGAGGCTGCCGACGTTTCCGTTCAGATAGTGGACTATTACGGCAACGTTGTTTTTGAGGATTCCGTAAAACCCGTTTTCGGCAGCTATAAGTATACCGCCGATCTCGGAAAACACCCGACGGGACATTTCACTCTGCGCGCGACGGCGAACGGAAAAACCATTTGTTCGAAAGAATACGCCGTGCTTCCTCCCGTTGAGGACAGAGACCTTGAATCGGATTCTCCGTTTGCGTCGGACTTCGCGTCTTACCACATTCTTGCGGATCGCGAAGATGTCGTTGCAAACTACGCGGCGGCGGCAAAACTCTGCGGCGTCAGCGTTCTGCGCGAACGTCTGGACTGGATATATACCGAATGGAACGAGGGGGGTTGCGACTTCTCCCGTGCCGACAGGTTTTATAACAAAATAAACGATATGGGTCTTGAAATACTTCCGTTTTTCTCAAATGCTCCGAGATGGACAACGGAAAACGGCAAGGTATTTATGGACGAACAACTTGCGGTTTACAGGTTCTCAAAACGTGTTGCCGAAAGATATGCAAACATATCTCAGGCGCTTGAAGTTTGGAATGAGATGGACTATTTCACATACGTTCCCGCCGATATGTACGCTTCTTTCTACAAAGCGGCGGCGCTCGGAGTAGTCGATTCGGGAACCTCTCTTCCGAAGATCATCGGAGGACTTTGCGAGCCTGTGAACAGCAACCCGTATCTTACCATTCTTTACAAGAGCGACGTTTTCGATTACAGCGATGCTTTCAACTGGCACTATCACATCTATGACCGCGCGGAACGTTCCGTTACGGAGTTTGTTGACGGTTCAAAAGCGGGACAGTTTGCGACGTTCGCAAACACATACCTTTCTTCTCTGCCGAGTTGGTGCACCGAAGCGGGTATAAAACTTTATGCACCCGCGGGTTGTGCGGATATGACGTTTGCACAGCAGAAGATTCAGGCAAACTATATGGTAACTTCCGCTTGCCAGTCCCTTGCGGCAGGCACGGATAAACACTTCTGGTTCATACTCTGCAATATGCCCGAAGATGGTGGCTGGTTCGGCTCTTACGGCGCGGACGACAGACCGTTTGCTTCCGTTGTTACAGAAGCGGTCATGACCCAGACTCTCGGCAAGGGTATCTACAAAGGTGAACTCAAAGGTCTTCCGAGCGGCGCGGAGGGACACGTTATAAACAACGGCGAGGACGACGTTATCGTTCTTTGGGCAACTTCCGACAGAGATGTAGCTCTTTCCGTTCCCGGAAACGTACTCAAAACGACCGTTGTCGGCAACTGTGAAGTGCTTTGCCCGACAAACGGAAAAATAACCGTCAAGGCGGGTTCCGAACCGATGTTTATCACGGTTGACGGCACCGTTGACGCTTCTTCTTACACCGCAACTTCCAACGATGAGATAAAGACAATTTCCGCAAAATCCGATTTCACTGTCGGCGAAAGAGTGATTCTTACGCAGCTTTGGTACGATCTGACTGATTCCGCATCGTATCTTTCCGCACGCAACAACGGTTACCGTGTCTCCGCAAACGGAAATACGATAACGCTTCAACTTGTAAACTTCAACGATTTTGAGGTTACGGGAACGGTAAGCGGCTCCGCGGAAGGCTATACCGTCGCGGGCAGCGGCGAAGCGATAACCATTCCCGCGATGTCCGAAACGGAGGTCACGTTTACGATAACTCCGAACGGCGGAACAGGTGCGACCTATCTGACCTTTGAGGGCACTTTCAACGGAAGCGAAACCTCGAAGTCCGTTTCGAGAATCTACGGATAAGGTGACTTGTATGGAATTTTTCGAGCTGACAGAAAAAAGACGGAGCGTGCGCGCCTACGACGCGACAAAGACGGTAACGCGCGAACAGATTGAAAAAATAATCTGCGCCGCGCAACAGGCTCCGTCATGGAAAAATCGCCAACCGTCAAGGTTTTACTGCTTGCTGACAGGCGAAAAACACGATTTGTTTTGCAAAGAGTGTCTGCCCGGACGCAACGCGGCAAAATCCGTCGGGGCGGCGCTTATAGTTACAACGTTCGTCAAAAACGTCTCGGGCTTTTCCGGGGACGGACAGACGGCGGACAACGAATGCGGCAACGGCTGGGGATATTACGACCTCGGGCTTGCAAGCGAGAATATCTGCCTTGCCGCAAAGAATATGGGACTTGACAGTCTGATAATGGGACTGCGCGACGGCGAAAAGATACGCGCTTTTCTGTCCCTTCCCGAAAACGAGCAGGTCGTATCCGTCATCGCCGTGGGTTACGCGGCGGAATCTCCCGCAAAGCCCGCGCGCAAGACGATCGGCGAAGTTTTGAAATTCATCTGAGCAACAACACAAAAGGCGGCGTTCCTTCCGTGTGAGAGGAACGCCGCGACGAATTGACCCGAAGAGGTATTTTATGAAGCAGAAAGAACCCGCGCCGCATATCGGCATAATGTTTAACGAAGACCCCAACCACCATATCGGAGAAACATGGGCAACGCGAAAGACCTATAACAAGGGCTTCCGTTTTTCCGAGGAGAGCGAAAGAGAGTTTGTGCGTCAGTACGAAGGCTCGCAGCTGACCGATTTTTTGATAAACGTCAATTTTATGCGTTCCGTTTATCCGTCGAAAACGATAGACAGTTACTGCGAAAGTTGGCTTGATTTCAACGAAAACGGTGAGCCCGTCGATGAAAACGGAAACGTTCTCGAAGAAACGGACAACCCGTATTACGAGGCGTTTGTCCGCGATAATTTCGATATTTTCGAAAGCTGGATAAGAAACTTTCGGGAGATAGGCGTTCGCCCGTGGCTTTCCTTCCGCATGAACGACATTCACGGCGTTGCGGAAAATAACAAGCCCATGCTCACAAAGTTTTGGCTTGAACACCCCGAAGCATACAGAATACATCACCATGTCCCCGACGGATACTACGCGCGCACGCTCGATTACGAGCAGCGGCAGGTTCGCGACCTGATGTACTCGTATATAAAAGAGTCTCTTGAAAGATATGACGTTGACGGCATCGAATTGGATTTTATGCGCGAGATGTTCTGCTTCGCGCCCGGCAGAGAATTTCTTTGCCGCGATCTGATGACCGATTTTGTCCGCAGTATCCGCGCGCTCTGCGACGAGTTCGAGCAAAAACGCGGTCACCGTATAATGACGGGCATAAAACTCTTTTCGCTTCCGCATCAGGTCTTTGACGCGGGTTTTGACTATTTTACCTACGCAAAAGAGCGTCTTATCGACGTGTTTGTAACAGGTCCGCGCTGGGAAACGATAGACAACGACATTCCCGTGGAGATATGGAAAGAGATATTCGCTCCTTACGGCGTCAAAGTCGCCGCGGGGCTTGAGCTTATCCTGCGCTGTCATCCGCGCGGAGAGTTTTACTATCTGAACACCGTGGAAACTACAATGGCGTCCGCCGCGCAGTATCTTGCGGCGGGAGGAGACTTTACGTACCTTTATAATTATATGCGTCCGACGAAAGTGGACTATTCGAAAGATTGGGTCTATTCGATATATCAGACAGAGAACTATCAGCGCCTTATTCATAACGCGGGCGCGAAGGAGACCGCGCTTCCGCTTCCGAGGCGTCACGTTAAAACTTTTCACGACATTGAACCTCAATGGGAAAACGCAAAACTGTCGCCGCTTCCGCTGACGGTTGCTTATGATTATACATATTTCCAAGTCAAAGTCAGAGCCTGCGAAGCGCCGAAGGACGCAAAATGCTATGTCATTCTCGGCGCGAAGGGCGTTGAAAAGGACGAGATAGCGCCCGAGACGTTTGATATCTATATGAACGGCGTTCATCTTGAATACGGCGGAAAATGCGAAGTTACGCCGTATACCAAATGGCAGGGGTATTATTTCCCGATACCCGATTCTTCGCTTGTGGCGAACGGCAATGTTATAGAAATTGCCAGAGCCCCCGGCGCGGAGAGTTATTCGGTTGAGTATGCGGAGATCCGCGTCAACGCCGCTCTTGAAAAAGACCAATGGGAAAAAGACCACCTTGTTTGGATAGAACTGTAAAAGACGCATAAATAAGAGGGACAAAAACCGCCGAGAAGCGGATTTTGTCCCTTTTTGCCGAAAAATAAGGCTCGGCGCAATATAATTGAACGGAATTTTTGTTTATAATATTCGGTTTATCGTAAAAATTATACAAAACGGAAAAAAAACAATTTTGCCTATTGACATTCAGACGAAAGCGTGATATAATACAGCCAAACCGATGAGAAAGAGTAAGTAAGTCTCAACACTGTTTCAACAGAGAGCCGCAGGCGGTGGAATTGCGGCGGAATAAGATTTGACCGAATGGACTTTCGAGGGCGAGCGGAAACGAAGCGTATGCTTCGGAGTATGTAAGACGGAGCGGGACTCTCCGTTATCAAAAGTCGGCGTATGATAGTACGCAGCGAGAGGACGCGTTATAAAGGCGCGTCAAGCAGGGTGGCACCGCAGGAATTTTTAATCCTGTCCCGGCATTATTTGCAGGGACAGGACTTTTTTTATTTGTTTGCCGCTTTTAAGCGCGGCAGCGACGGAGGAGAATATTATGTTATATAAAAGATGGCGCCCGGCGCCGAGGAAAAATTTTTATAATCACCATTTGAACATTTCACATTATAAATATCTAAAATGAAGAAAGCAGGTAAATCAAAATGAAAAAAATAATCGCACTTGCGCTTTCCGCGCTGTTTATATTCGGACTTCTCACCGCTTGCGGCAAAGACGCAAACCCCACGGACGGCTCGTCCGACGCAAAGAAAGAATACACCGTCGGTATATGCAACTATGTTGACGACGCTTCCCTTAACCAGATAGTTGAAAACATTCAGGCGCGCCTTGAAGAGATAGGCAAGGAAAAGAACGTCACGTTCAAAATCGAATACGATAACTGCAACGCGGACGCAAACCTTATGTCGCAGATAATCGCAAACTTTCAGGCGGACAATGTAGACCTTATGGTCGGTGTAGCAACCCCCGTTGCCATGGCAATGCAGGCTGCGACCGAGGACACAAAAACGCCCGTCGTATTCTCCGCCGTTACCGACCCCGTTTCCGCGCAGCTTGTGCAGTCTCTCGAAAAACCGGGCAGCAACCTTACGGGAACTTCCGACTATCTTAATACCAAAGCGATAATGGACATCATGTTCACCGTCAACAAAGACGCGAAAAAAATAGGCTTGCTCTACGACATCGGTCAGGATTCTTCCACCACCGCCATTGCCGACGCAAAAGCATACCTTGAAGCAAAAAATATCGAATATATCGAAAAAACGGGCACGACCGTTGACGAAGTTTATCAGGCGGCTCAAAAACTTGTTGAAGACGGCGTTGACGCTGTGTTCACCCCGACCGACAACACGATAATGAAAGCGGAACTTTCCATATATGAGCTTTTTGCGAACGCGAAAATTCCTCAATACGCAGGCGCCGACTCGTTCGCTCTTAACGGCGCATTCCTCGGCTACGGCGTAGATTACATCAACCTCGGCAGAGAAACCGCGGATATGATAGCCGAAATTCTGCTTGAAGGCAAGGATCCGGCAGAAACTCCCGTTCGCACTTTTGATAACGGCACGGCAACCGTGAACACGGAGATCTGCGCGCAGATAGGGTACGATTTTGACGCGATCTCTTCGGCAATCGCTCCGTTCTGCACCAAGGTTGAAAAAATAGTTACCGCCGAAAGCTTCGACGGACAGAAATAATCCGAAAGGGAACTGTTTATGGGATTGCTTTTGCAAACCGCCGGTGAACTCGGCTTGATAAGCGCGTTGACCGTGCTTGCGTTATATCTCAGTTATTCAATGTTAAACGTCTGCGACCTTTCCACCGACGGCTGCTTCACTCTCGGAGCGACCGTCGGCGCGGTCGTCGCAATATCGGGTCACCCGTATCTTTCCATTCCCGCCGCGATGGCGGCAGGGCTTGTTTCGGGCTTTGTAACCGCGTTTCTTCAAACGAAAATGGGCGTTAACAGCCTGCTTGCGGGAATAATCGTCAACACCGCGCTTTATTCGGTGAATATCGCGGTCATGGGCAAGACCTCGCAGCTCAGTATGAACCGTGCCGACACCGTTTTCACAAAGGCAAAAGACCTTTTGTCCGGCACTTTTCTGGCGGGACAGTACAAACTTATTGTCGCTGCCGTTGCCGTAATCGCCGTTTGTGTGGTTTTGGCTCTTTTTCTCAAAACAAAACTCGGGCTTGCCATCCGCGCCACGGGCAACAATCCCGATATGGTTCGCTCTTCTTCGATAAATCCGACGTTTACCACCATTGTGGGGCTTTGCATAGCAAACGCGTTTACCGCTCTTTCCGGTTGTCTGCTCGCGCAGTCGCAAAAATCCGTTAATATAGACATCGGAACGGGAATGGTCACGATAGCGCTGGCGTCGCTTCTCATCGGAGGCGTTTTCACGGGCAAAAGAAAAATCCCCGTTCAGATCTTCGGAATGGTGCTCGGCGCGTTCATTTTCCGTCTCGTTTATACGGTGGCGCTCCGCTTCGATATGCCGGCGTTCATGCTCAAATTCGTTTCGTCCGTTATCGTTGTTCTGGCAATTTCAATCCCGTATCTTAAAAGAGGGTTCCCCCTGTTCAAACGCAGGCTCGACCGTTTCTTCAACAAAAGGAGGTCTTCCTAAATGCTGAAAATCTCCCACGTTTACAAAACTTTCAATCCCGGCACCGTGGACGCAAGGCTTGCCCTTGACGACCTCTGCCTAAACGTCGAAAAAGGTGATTTTATAACGGTTGTCGGCGCAAACGGCGCGGGAAAATCAACGATGTTCAACGCCATAGCGGGAACGTTTATAACCGACAAAGGCGAAATAATTCTCGACGGAAAGGACATCACACTCGTTCCCGAGTTTAAGCGCGCAAGAAGCATAGGCAGGCTTTTTCAGGATCCGATGCTCGGCACCGCGCCCGGAATGACCGTTGAAGAAAACCTTGCGCTTTCCGCAGGCCGCGGCGGCTGGCTCAGCCACGTTTCAAAAGCCGATAAAAAGGCTTTCCGCGACCGTGTTGCGCTTCTCGGAATGGGACTTGAAGACCGAATGCATCAGCGTGTCGGACTTCTTTCGGGCGGTCAGCGTCAGGCTCTGACGCTGATGATGGCGACATTTAATCCGCCGAAAATTCTTTTGCTTGACGAGCATACCGCCGCGCTCGATCCCGGAACGGCGGAAAAGGTTCTTGAACTGACAAAAAAAATCGTCTCGGAAAACAACCTGACCTGTCTGATGATAACGCACAATATGCAGTCCGCGCTCGAACTCGGCAACCGCACGATAATGATGAACGGCGGGCATATCGTTATGGACGCCGCGGGCGAGGAACGCAAGAACCTGACCGTTGCGGATATGCTCCGCAAATTCAAAGAATCGTCCGGCAAAGAACTTGACAACGACCGAATGCTGCTTATATAATGCCTTATAAACCGTAAATGCGGCTCAAACAAGCCCGTAACAGACTTCTTTTTTGTTACGGGCTTGATTTTTATTCGTAAAAGAGGAAAAATGTGACTTTTTTGTAAAATGAACCGTATTTCCTGTCACATTTTTCCTTTTGTAACGTTTATAAAGACAGAGGGACAAAAAAAACGGTTTTCGAAAGCGGCTCGGCGGACATTTTGCGATTCGGGTGGTAAATCTCTCCTTTTTCTATTCTCTTAACTCTCACCGACAGTTGCCCGAACCGTTGTCCGCAATCCCCGCCGGCAGCGGCGGTTCAAAGCTTCCTTCGCCGTCGCTTCGAAAACCGTGTTTCCCTTTTCGGATTCGTCTTGCCCGCGCAACGTCCGCGCAGACAGACCGTCGGGCAGAAGATTTTTCGGTCCGATGCAAAAAAACATAATATCGGGACGCGTTTTGAGATGTTTCTCCGCGCGTCCCGATATTCTTTCGTTATTTAATTATTTTGCTCAGGTTTCCGACGAGAAGCCCCGTCGAGGGCATCAGGATATGGTTTGCAAAGAGTATGTCGTCCGCGCCGACCTTTTCGGCGAACGAGACCAGATTGCCGCTCCAATAGCGATAGTCTATTTCGTAGATCTTCGAATAATGATCCACAAGATAGGGGAGAAGCGCGTTGCCGAAGGATTCTTTGACGACTATCAGAACGGAGCCGTCCGTCACGTCGGGGTTTGTAAACTCCGTTATCGGGTTGTCGCTTCCCGCAAAGGTGTTGTATTTTGCTCCGCTCGACCAGCCCGAAACATCCTTGATAATGGGCCATTCGTATGTTGAGCCGTCTGTTTTCGTGAACTTCATCACGGCGTTTTTCGAAACGGGAAGGAACGCTTCGACCGTGTCTGCCGGCAGCAGGTTTTCATCCCTGCCGTTGTTTTGATACATCGTTCCGAGAAATCCGTCAAACTCTTTTTTCTCCCGTTTTTCAAGCGGGTACGGCTCTATCCCTTTTGTTCGGCAAAACGCCTCGTAAGCGTAATACGCGCCCCTGCCGTTCCAGTGGTGGTCGGTTCGGAAGTACAGGTATTCGTCGCGGTGTGTCATCAGGTTGTCGCAGCAGTAAACGGGAGCGACCTCTTTTGACAGCTTTGCAAATATTTTCGATATGATCTCTTCCTGATCCGCATAGTTTGCTATCTGCCGCCTTATGTCGTCAGGGAGCGTTATCCCGTAAGCGGTCGGAATAACGAGGTCGTAAACCTTTGTTTTTCCTTTGAGGCTGTCTGCGACTTCGGAAACCAGCGCGGCGTATTTGGACGTCAGTCCGTCGTTTTCCTTTCCGCAAACGCCGAAGGCGGCGTTGTCAACTCTTATCGCGCCCGAAGAATATGTGCTGAACGTGCCGTTTTTGCTTTTTAACTCGGGGTATTCGCTCGTCGTCCCTGCGGTCGTCGGCTCTTCCGTCGTTGCCTCTTCCGTGGTCTGTTCGACGCTCGGCGTTGTTGTCTGCGGCTGTTCGACGGGTTTGTCCGCGCTTGGAAAAACATATCTGAAAACGATGAAAACAGCCGCCGCCGTCAGAAGAGTAACAAATACTGTTCCGATGATCAGCTTTATTCTCTCGGCTCTTTTTTTCTTTCGCGCTTTTTCCTCGCGCGCCTGCCTCCGCTGCCGTTCCCTGACCTGCTGTCGGCGTTCCTTTTCTTCCGGAGTCAGAAGATCTTTTTCTCTTTCATTCATTTCGCGTCGCCTATTTCAAAATCGCCTTTACGGTTTCGACGTCGTCCGTGACGCAGACAAACACGTAAAGCCCTTTTGTGTAAACAACGGCGTTTTCAACGCGCGGCACTTCCTGCGGGTTGTAATCCTTCAGTTGCGCCGTAAGTTCGGAAAGGTGCGTCTTTGCCGCGGCTTCAAGCGCCTGTACGTCCTCCTCCTTCGCCGCTTTCAGCATTATCAGTTCGTCGGGGTGGCTTCCGCTTTTGCAGGCATACATTTTTACTTCGGCGTTTTGCGGCAGCTCCGCAAAAGTGAACTCCGCGGAAGTGCCCGTGTCTGCAAGCGTTTCGGCGTATTTCACTTCCGCAAGAAGGCGCGCAAACGTGTTTTCGGCGTCAAAGGCAGCCGTCGAAGGCTCTGTTTTGTCTCCTCCGCACGCCGCAAGCGTCAGCATAACCGCCGCAAGCACGGCGACGGAGCAAAAAACATTCAAAAAACTTCTTTTCATTTTTCCATCCCTCTTTTTGATATTGCATATTTGTATCCTTATAAAGATATAATACCGCAAAAGTCCCGCGCTGTCAATAGAAAATAAGTAAAAAATGACATTTTGCGCGGTTTGATATACGGCAGTCGCGGTTCACGAGGGGATTTTTTATGCGTGACGTCTGAAAAGTAAACCGTGACACGCAAAATAATGAACTTTACAATATAATTATTGGAATTTTTTGCAGAATTCGAAAATAATATTGAAAAAATTGCGGATGTGTGATATGATACAGGGTAAAAAGAGAAAGAGAACCCGGGGGAGAAATAAAAATGCTTGCAATGTTTTTGGAAACGCTTGCGACGGAAGAGGAAAGAGCGAGTTTTACAAAAATATACGAACTCTATTGCTCAACGATGTATCATTACGCGCTGGGTATTCTGAAAAGCAAAGAGGATGCGGAAGACGCTCTTCACGACGCTTTTTGCCGTATGATCAAAGTACTTCCCGCGCCGGAGGACGCCGAAAGCGACGAGGTGAGAAGTTATCTTTACATGACCGTCCGCAGCGTCTGCTTTGACGCTTTGCGCCGCCGCAGAACGGTAAAGCAAAAGGTCGTTGAAAATTTTGACGATATTGAATCCGTTTCTTCCTGCGATGAAGGTGTGGATGAAAAGGTACTCAACAGAGTGATGTATGAAAGAATCGTGGAAAAACTCAGAGAAATGCCTGTCGAAGTTACCGACCCGTTTGTTTTGCACTATATGAACGGGCAGTCTTTTGCTCAGATTGCCGAGCTTCTCGGCATTTCAGAGGCGGTGGCGAGAAAGCGTTCTTCGAGGGTGAAACGCTTTTTGGCGGAGGAACTCGCAAAGAACAAAAAATAAATCCGTTTTGAGAGAAAATTTTCGAAAAGGAACATCGAGCAATGGGAAAAAGGACTTTTTACAGAGATATCGCCCGCGCGATCGTGGGTAATTCGTTCGACGTGATTCGCCCGTCGGACAGCGTTCCCGATTTTTCGGAACGGCATAAAGAGCGAATGAAAAAACTGTTTGAGAAAAAGCGTGTTTTCACGGTCTTTTACATAATTCCGAAACGTGTTTTGATAGCGATTCTCATAGCGTTGACCGTGCTTGCGGTGCCGCTTTCCGTCAAGGCTATCCGCGAACCGCTTTTCCGCTTCTTCTCGCAGACGTTCGGCGGCAAAAGAACGGAGATATTCACTTCGGAAGAAGACAGACAACGCGCGCTTGACTCAAAAATCGAGGAATATTTCGGCGTATATTATATTCCCGACGGGTTTGAGCTTGTTGACGAAAAAAAGACCGAAACGCAGTATCTGCTCGAATATTCGAACGGAAAAGAAACATTTTCAATGGAACAGAAACGTGTATCCTCAGAAAAACCTTATATCCCCGAGGGCGCGGAAGATGTTGACTTTGAATATGCGGAAACGCCGTGGGAGATAACTTATTATCGGTACGACGGCAATAACGTTTTTGTTTGGATATACGGTTACAACGAGTTTCGTCTGCGCGCTGACGAGTCTTTCTCTCTTGATGAATTGAAAAAAATTGCGGATAATGTTCTTGACGAACTCGGATATGAGGAAAAGAAGATCGTTGAGGCGGGTTTAACAGGCGAACTTGATGAAAAGGAACGAACAACGGGTATTTGGGACGTTGAACTTCCTCCCGAAACATTGCCGGAAGAATTCGGATTCAGATTGCCTGACGGTATAAGGGTTTCCGGCTGGTATAATTCGACATTGTTTTGGGAAGAATATTTTGACATTGATGTCAGGTGTGAAAATGAGAATAAAGAAAGAGCATTAGATATTGATATACGTGACCTTGAACTTCATGGAAATCCCGTATTCAGCGACATAGAAGAAAAAGTTAAAATCAATGATAAGATAACCGTAAGTTATTTCAAGAATATTTCATGCTGGCATTGGGTTGATGATAAGTATGTATATCAAGTTCATCTTTTTGATAAAACCATACCCCACGAAGAAATATTCAAAATGATAAGAGAATATTATGGGATAAAGTGAGATTCTTCTCTTCTTTTCAAGAAATAGCAGTGGCTGTATTTTTACAGCCACTGCTATTTCTTTATCCTCCGATAGGTTCCAATCTGCCCGTCACTCCCGCAACGATGGCGCGGAAACCGTCAAGAAACCGGTCGCATTCATAGCGCGACATCATCAGAACGTCCCTTGCGCCGAGGCAGCTGTGCGTTTTTTTCCAAAAGACCATTTTCAAAAGACGGCGATAGGCTATGTTGTTATCCTGCCCGTCCGTCCATTGAAGCGCCCTGTCAACCGCCGCGCATTCAAGCTTTATGCGTTCGCGACGGCTTTTTCTGCAAAGTCCCAAAAAAGCGTCGGGCTCGTTTCCTTCTGCTTCGGGATGTTCGAGCTCCTCCTTATTTTTCGGGTAATCTTCAATCATTCTCGTTATAACATATCTGTCAATGTTCCTGTGTTTAGGGATGCGCAATTTTTTTACCTCCTGAAAGTCTGCGGCGCGCCACTCCCCCACAAGCGCTCCATCTCTCTTTTTTCGACGTCATTTCCGTTTTCGTAATCTTCAAGCATATCCTGCGTCCAATGCGACATTTTTGACAGGTCAAACGATATCTCCGTAACCGTCTGCGCTCGGACGTAGTACGCAATGGCAAGCGCGATAACACAGTCGTCGTGCGCGCCCTGCCGCGCTTCCGGACGCCCTTTTCTGTTTCGGACGAAAGTCAGCATTTCTTCAAGCGTCGTTTTGTCCGAAATAAGACCGAGCCCGTCGCGGACGATTTCTATAAGCCCCGCGATTATGACGGGACGCGTGACGGCTGTCGTTTTGAAGCCGTAGCTGCGCGTCGGCCGGTGCGTGAATTCGTCCTCCGCGATGCGAATGAACTGATTTGCGTAGCCGAGCCGCTCGAGCTCCTTTGTCGGATATGTGGAAAAGTTTGTTTCAATCGCGATGATCGCGTTGTTGTACGCTTTTCCGAGACACCAGACCTGCCGCGCGAAAACGTCCTCGTCAAATCCGCGACGCAGAACGGCGACCTGTCTGCCTTCCGAGGCGGAAACGACCTGCGCAACGAAACTGTCCGACCCGTCGCCCGCGGTGTCCGCGCCGATAACGTAACGTTCGCCCGTCCTCGGCTTTTCGTAAACGGCGATGAACCCTTTTTCATCCTCTACGAATCGCGGGTCTGATATTTCCGCCCCGTTATATATAAATGTAAAATAACCTCTTTTCTCCGGCGGAGCGAGCAGCGCCAGACGCGCGTTGACTCTTTCCGCATTAAAAACGCTTTCTCCGAAAACGCCCCATTGTCCTAAGCAGTAAACCGCATAATAGTAGGGGTCGCTGTCCTTATAGCTTTCAAGCAGCGTTTTGTAGTCGTTGTCCAAAAACTCGTTGTCGAGATATGTTCCGTGAACGACGGCGATATTCGGATCGAACGGATCCACAAACCTCTTTTTCAGCCAATGGTTGATGTCTGTGGGGTTAAAGGTGACAACAATCTGCTTTTTCGGACCTTTTCCGCGTAAACGTATGTCCAGCTGATTGAAATCCGCCTGCGATATCTCGGAGGCCTCCTCGACCCAGATATCCGTCAGAATACCGTTTTCAAACGTGATGCTTTTCAGCTTTTCCGAGTCGTCGAGTCCTTTGAATATCACGGAGTTCCCGTTCGCGGCGCGGATGCGCATATCGCTCTCGTTTACCCTGAAAAGCTCGTATAAACCCCAAGACGAAATCGTTTGCTTGAACGCCGCGAAAGTCGAATCGCGGTTTGTGTTTGAGACCGCGCGGACGACAAGCAGGTTTCGCCCCTTTTCGGAGAGAAGCCGGAGAAGAAAGCGCTGAACGGTAAAAACCGATTTTCCGCTTCCCGCTCCGCCGTATAAAACCAGATACCTCGCGTCGCAGTCAAGCAACGGCAGGTATTTTTTGTTAAAGAGCCCACGGCTCAGTGATAATTTGATTTTTTTGTTCATTACTCACTCCTTGTGATTTTATTTGTGAATATTATATCACTATATGTAAGATTTGTCAATACCCGATTCGAAAAAAATATAAGATATGTTTTTTTGTATTATTCGCGTGCGCGGAACATATAGATTAACGGGGAGAGAGGACGGAACTTTTTTGAAAAAGTCCGGGATCTTCCGCAACTGCCTCGCAAAAAATAAATTTATATACCACAAGGAGAAAAACCCGTATGAAAAAATTCACCTGCAACGAACTGATACAAGCTCTTTCGGGAGAAGCCTCCGCCGAGGGAGAAATTCTGCTGCCCGATTACTGTCCGCCCGTGATGAAGGTCATCGGTGTGTCCGCAACGCCGTTTCTGCGTTCGCAGACCGTGAGAGGGGACAGACTTTATGCGGACGGAAGCGTTGAATTTCGAATAGTTTATATTTCCGACGCAGCGCCCGGTCTGCAAACAGTGAGCCACAGGCTTCCTTTTTCGTATTCCGCGCAGGTCGGCGCGTCGGACGAATCCGTTTTCGCAACCGTTTCGGTAAGCGTCGAGTATCGTTCGGCGCGCGCCCTCAGCCCTCAAAAGCTTTATGCGAAGGCGGCTGTCGCGCTTTCCGCAAGCATATACGCGCCCGTTGAAGCCGAACTGCCGGACGACGATGCGAAAAACCGCGCCGAGCTGCTGAAAACATCGGTTTTTGTTACCGACGTTGTTGCCTCTTCGACGCGAACGCTGCGCCTGACGGAGGATATTGACGCGGGGGATGCGAAAATCGAAAAAATGCTTCGCTTCGACGTCGAGTTTCCGGAGACAGAGCAAAAGCCCGTAAATAAAAAGCTTATCGTAAAAGCGGATATGCTGCTTTGCCTGACCTATGCGGACGAGGACGGAAAGGTCGGAACTTTTGAAACGAAAATTCCCGTTTCGCAGCTGCTCGACATTCCCGGATTTGATGAAAAAACAGAGTGTTCAACGCGTTTCGACCTTTCCGACATAACTGTTTCGACGCGCCGAACGGAAAAGGAAAACATACTTTCGCTTGACGCGGAGGTGACGATAACCGCCGAATGTTTCCGCAGCGAAAAAATAGAGCTGATAAAGGACGCGTTTTCGCTGACCGAAAACGCGGAGTGTGTCACTAAGCCCGTCAGCCTTCAATCCGTTCGCAAGGTGAACGACGCCGTTGAGTTCCGAAACGACGTGGAGCTGACCGATTTCGGCGAGCTCGTGGACGCGGCGGTTCGCCCGAGCGTTATGAGCGTTTCCTTCGACGCGGAGCGCGGCGGCGCGGCAAGCGAAGGCGTTTTCGGGTGCGACATCATATATCGAAATACGGAAGGAGAGCTTTGCTCCGTTGAAAAGGCCGCGCCTTTTTCGATATTTACGCCGCTTGAAACAACGCCGACTTCAATGAAAAGCAACTGTCGGCTTGTGATAACGTCCATCTCCAAAACACCGACGGCGACGGGGATTGAGCTGCGCATTTCCGCACTCCACGTCGGCTCGATAGTGGCTGTTTCCACGCAGACCGCCGTGGCGGACATAACTTTTACGCCGTGCGAAAAGAAAAAGAACCGTGAGTTTGTTTCCTATATGGCGGAGGAGGGCGACAGCCTGTGGGAGATCGCGAAAAAATTTCGCGTCCCGCCTGAAAAATTAGCCGAGCTTAACGGTATCGACGGCGACGCCGTTCCCCGAAAACAGATGATATTCATCGCGCCGTGAAAAGCTTTTATTGATATACTCTGCCTGCGTTTGACCGTTTTTTTGACGGCGCGGGGGATTCAGGGGAATTTTACTTGATTGAAGAAAGTAAGGGTATACTATGCGTATGCCCTTATTTTTTTTGTCCGAATCAATTAATTTAATATATTTTTTAAGGGAATTTGCGCTTAATTGCTTGACAATACCCTTAAAATGTGGTATGATTTAAGGGAATCGAGGTGAAGTTTGTGCGAAAATTCAATTATTCGGCTTTGCGCGATATGAAATGGGACACCGAGGTGTTGGGGCTTATTTCGGAAATATACAAATATGAGGGCAGACAGGAGATCTTTCTGCAAAAAAGACCGCATGACATCGAAAAACTTGTTGAGATAGCAAAAATCCAAAGCACGGAAACATCCAACGCGATAGAGGGGATAGTTTCTACAAACACGCGTATACGCAGCCTTGTTGCGGAAAAGACCTCGCCGCGCAACAGAGACGAGCAGGAGATCGCGGGCTACCGTGACGCCCTGAATGTTATACATGATAATTTTGACGCGATTCCCGTATCGCCGAACTATATTCTGCAACTGCACAAGATAATGTATTCGCATACGGCGAACCCGATGGCGGGAAAAATGAAGAATGTGCAGAACTTTATCAGCGCACGTTATGCGAACGGGCGAACGGAAACCGTTTTTGTTCCGCTCTCTCCGTTCGAAACTCCGGAAGCGCTCGCGAATATCTGCGAAGAGTTTTCACGGGTCATCGGCAACGCCGAGGTCGAACCTCTGATTGCCATTCCGGTTTTTATCCACGATTTTCTTTGCATCCACCCTTTCAACGACGGCAACGGACGAATGAGCCGACTGCTGACAACGCTTTTGCTTTATCGCTGCGGTTTTTATGTGGGAAAGTATATCTCGCTTGAAGCGAAGATAGGAAAGTCAAAAGACCTCTATTATGCCGCATTGCGCAACTCGCAGGACGGCTGGCTTGACGGCAGCGAAGATTTTACGCCGTTTTTGAAATATCTGCTCGGTACGGTGCTTGCGGCATATCGCGATCTTGACGAACGGTTGGCACTTGTTGATAACGGCGGTTCTGCTTTGAATACCGTTCGGAAAGCCGCGGAAAGCAAACTCGGCAAATTCACAAAGCGGGAAATAGTCGAACTTTGCCCGACACTCAGCGTCAGTTCCGTGGAGGGTGCGCTGCGCAAACTCGTGGAAAACGGCGACCTGCGGCGTGAGGGAAGGGGAAAGGCAACGGTATATATTCTTTTGAAATGAAATTCGTTTTTGCCTCGGTGTGGGGTGAAAAGTCGGAAATAGTTCATAAATTAGTTTGAGGTTTCCTATTTACAAAAGCGAATATATGTGGTAAAATAACAAGGTACCGAATGTCGGTGCGCGGATATTCACCGTTCGCGCGTCCTGCATTGCGGCGAATAAATACGGAGGTGAAAGATATGCTGACAAAAGAGAAGAAGTCCGCTATTATCGAGGCGAACAAGATCAACGAAAAAGACACCGGTTCTCCGGAAGTTCAGATCGCGATTTTGACCGACAGAATAGTGACTCTTACGGAGCACTTGAAGGAACATCCGAAGGATTTCCATTCAAGAAGAGGTATGCTCAAAATGGTCGGACAGAGAAGAAATCTTCTCGGATATCTGAAAAAGAAGGATATTTCCAGATACCGCGCGATCATCGAGAAACTCGGTCTTCGTAAGTAAGAAAGAGTTAAAAACCAAGGAGCGTATCGCTTGTGCTCCTTGGTTTTTGTTCGTATTTACAGCATTTGAATTTAAGGGAATCCGACTTGTTCGGCAAGGTCTGTTTTCGGACCTGCGCGTTTCAGCAGTTATCCGGGTGCGCGAAAGCTTTCACGCTTCGGGACGACTGCTAAAAAACAAGGCGGAGCTCCCTCGAAAATAAATTTTCAAAGGAGAAAAACATGGACATTTACGCTAATTACAAAGTGTTTAAGACCGAATTCGCGGGCAGACCTCTCGTTGTTGAGACGGGCAAGTTCGCGGGTCTTGCAAACGGTTCCTGTATGATAAGATACGGGGATACCTGCGTTCTCGCAACCGCCACCGCTTCCGCAAAGCCGAGAGACGGCATTGATTTCTTCCCTCTCGCGGTTGACTATGAAGAAAAGCTTTACTCCGTGGGCAAGATTCCCGGCGGCTTCCTCAAAAGAGAGGGCAAGCCCAGCGAAAAGGCTATTCTGACTTCGAGAGTTATCGACAGACCCATCAGACCTCTTTTCCCCAAGGATATGAGAAACGACGTTGTTGTTTCCACGACCCCGATGGCTGTCAACAACGACTACTCGCCCGAGATAACCGCGATGAACGGCGCTTCCGTTGCGATAGCCATTTCCGACATTCCGTGGAACGGCCCCATTGCCGGCGTCATTCTCGGATATGTTGACGGCGAATACGTTCTCAACCCGACGCTTGAACAAAAAGCAAAATCGCAGATGATGGTTACCATCGCCGCGACCGAAGAAAAGATAGTTATGATAGAAGCGGGTGCAAACGAAGTTCCGGACGACATTATGCTCAAGGGCATAATCTTCGCTCATCAGGAGCTGAAAAAGCTCGTTCGCTTTATCAAGGACATCGCCGCGGAGATAGGCAAACCCAAGTTTGAATATCAGTCCTCCGAACTCGATCACGATATGTATGAGGACATCAAGTCTTTCTGCCTTGAAAAGGTTGAAAAAGCGCTTGATACCGACGATAAAGACGTAAGAGACGCCAATATGGCGGTCGTTGAAAACGAAGTCCGCGAACATTTCGACGAAAAATATCCCGAATGCCCCTACGGCGAAGTTCTTTACAAGATTCAGAAGGAAATCGTCAGAAGATGGCTCTTTGACGACCACAGAAGAGTTGACGGCAGAGGCCTTGAAGAGATCAGACCTCTTCACGCCGAGGTCGGCGTTCTTCCCAGAGTTCACGGCTCGGGACTTTTCTCGAGAGGTCAGACGCAGGTTCTCACCGTTGCGACCCTCGGTCCCATTGCCGAAAAGCAGAAGCTTGACGGCGTTGACGAAGAAGACTCCAAGAGATATATGCACCATTACAATATGCCCGGTTATTCCGTCGGCGACGCAAAGTCCAGCCGCGGCGCGGGCAGACGCGAAATAGGCCACGGCGCTCTTGCCGAAAGAAGCCTTGAGCCCGTTCTTCCCACCGAAGAAGAGTTCCCGTATGCTATCCGTCTCGTTTCCGAAGTTCTTTCCTCCAACGGCTCCACTTCGCAGGGTTCCGTTTGCGGTTCGACCCTTGCTCTTATGGACGCGGGCGTTCCCATAAAGGCTCCCGTTGCGGGCATCAGCTGCGGCCTTATCACCAAGGACGACAAGTGGCTGACCATGGTTGACATTCAGGGACTTGAAGACTTCTACGGCGATATGGACTTCAAAGTTGCCGGAACCAAAAAAGGTATCACATCCATTCAGATGGATATAAAGATCGACGGTCTGACCTACGATATCATCGAAAAAGCGTTCGAGCAGACCAAGGCGGGCAGAGAGCATATCATCGACGATATTCTTCTCAGAGCAATTCCCGCTCCGAGAGAAGAACTTTCTCCGTTCGCTCCGAAGATCATGTCCTATATGATCCCGACCGATAAGATAAGAGAAGTTATCGGCAGCGGCGGAAAAGTTATTCAGAGAATCGTTGCCGAAACCGGCGCGAAGATCGACATTGAGGACGACGGCTCCTGCCACATCTGCTATGTTGACAAAGCAAGCGGCGATATGGCTCTTGCGATAATCAAGACCATCGTTGAAGGTCCGCAGGTCGGCGCGATCTACACCGGCAAGGTTGTTAAAATAATGGACTTCGGCGCATTTGTTGAACTTGCTCCGGGCAAAGACGGACTTTGCCACATCTCCAAACTTGACAGCAAGCGCGTCAACAAAGTTGAAGACGTTGTATCTCTCGGCGACGAAATAACCGTAAAGGTTATGGAAATCGACCGTATGGGCAGGATAAATCTGTCGAGAAAAGATGCGATAAAAGACTTGATGAATGAAGATACGGAACTCATTTCCGCTCAATAATTCATAAAGCAATAAACAGATAGGGAACAGGCGAAAGTCTGTTCCCCGTGTTTTTTTTCCATATTGAAAAGCGGAGCGCGTGACGGCTCGTCTTTCTTCTCAATGCCGCAGGATGATTGAATACGCCGCGCGAAATTGCCGCGGCGCGGCACGCGCATGGCTGTTCGCAAAACGCCGATACCGTCGTTTTGCGATAAAAGACCTTATGAACGAAGATACGGAACTCATTTCCGCTCAATAATTCATAAAGCAATAAACAGATAGGGAACAGGCGAAAGTCTGTTCCCC
>CAKSFN010000012.1 GCA_934454405.1 uncultured Eubacteriales bacterium
AAAAAGGCGTATTAAAACCTTATTTTATGGAAAAACACAAAAATTGCTGTTTTGAGTCGTTTTGTTTATCTTTTAAGTCATTGCTTTTTTGTATTTTTCAGCCTTTTTTGCGGTCTGGGCTTTTTTTACATCCTCAATATTTACAACTTTTTTCTTTTCTGATCTTAAATATGTTATACCATAAAACCGTTATATAATGTTTATCTGGCACATTTTCATCGTTTCAAGCGCGGCGCGATGGGTCTCCGGCGTCACACCGGCGCAGCACGAGGAATCGACCGATATCTCTTTTTCGTAAAAATTCGCTTTCAGAATAAGCGCGTTTGAGACAACGCATATATCTGTGCAAAGCCCTATCAGCTCAATCGAAAAATCCTCGTCTCCGGCGGCGTCTCTGATAAGCCCGGGAAGTTCGAGAGAACCGAAGGTATGCTTTTCTACGGGAGTGTACTTTTTCCCCGAAAGAGCGCGCGCGATTTCGTTGTTGATTCTCCTGCCGGGAGTTCCTTTCAGACAATGCGGAACGGGAAGACTTCTGCCCTCCGCGGATGAGAGATAATCGTCAAAATGAGTGTCAAAGGTAACAAAAATCTCGCCGTCGAACTCTCTGATTTTCTTTACGGCGGTTTCGACTATCGAAACGGACTCGGAGGTTCCCAAAGGACCGTCCACAAAGTCGTTCTGAATATCGACCACAATCAAAAATCTTTTCATTTCCTCAACTCCAAACAAATCTTTTTTCCGATATATTTTCTTTTTAATTGATTTTTCCTTTTCCTCTCAAAAGCTCCTCAAGCTTTTCTTTGAAAATGACCAACTGCGGTTCAACATATTCGCGGCCGCCGAATATCATATAATCCGACATCGTCGTTATCGCCATAAAAACATACGGCCTGACCTGCGCGGTTTCGCAATTCAGCTTTTCCGCGAACCGCTCGACATAGAACTCATATCTTTTTGAAAGCCTGTCAAGAACAGGCTTGACGCGCTCCTCAAAGCGGGACAAAGCGCAGACGCTTGCAAAAAATTTCATGGTGCTTGAAAGCTCGTCGCATCTCGCGTACAGTTTTCTTATCATAAGCTCGGGATCGGAGAGATTTTTCATCGCGGAGCAGATCAGTTCGTTTTCAAGCCTGAGCGCGGCTTCTTCCGCGCACGCGGCAATAACGTCGTCCTTATCATCAAAGTAATAATAAATTCCGCCCGACTGCAAATTCAGCGCACCGCTGAGATCCCGAACGCTTGTTTCCGAAAGCCCCTGCTTTATAAATGTGTCAAGGCATTTTGAAATGACTTCTCTTTTACGCTCGCAACTGTCCATACCTTTTCCCCGCGAAAAAAACTATCAAACGTTCGTTCGATTATCCGACAAAAAAAACACCGGAAACATTTCCGTATCGATATTTTAGCACATATTCCTTCTTTTGTCAAGGCGCGGAAGGTCGATCACGACGGCAGACGCGTGAAAATCCGTTATCTGCGGCGCAGCGTTCCGGCAATATCAACAATCTGCTGCCGCCCGGCATCACGAGCCGCGGCAAGCGTTTTTTGCGGTTGTTCACAAAAACTTTTGCAAAAACAGCTCGGAATGTCTGATTTTCTCCGTCAAAAACGTATCTTTTTCGCAACATACAGGACAGATTATACCACATTAATAAGCGAATGTCAATGATATACGAAAAAAATACGGCAATGCTTGACGAACGGCGCGGCAGATGGTATAATAAAATACGGAAGCGCGCAGGAAACATAGGGTTTCTGAGTTTTCGGCTGCGCGTAAACACCGAATACCGCGGCTCGAACGAGCCTGCGACCGAAAGGAATTGAAATCAAATGACAAAAGAACGCAGAGTCGGAACGGTTTCCCGAGGCATACGCTGTCCGATTATAAGAGAGGGCGACGACTTGGCGAAAATCGTTGCCGAAAGCGTACTTCTTGCGGCGGAGGACGAGGGTTTTTCGCTGAATGACAGAGACGTTATAGCAGCGACCGAATCAATCGTCGCGCGCTCGCAGGGCAACTATGCGACGGTGGACGATATAGCCGAAGACGTTAAAGCCAAACTCGGCGGCGGCACCGTCGGCGTTATTTTCCCCATACTTTCCCGCAACCGTTTCGCTATATGTCTGAAAGGTATCGCAAAAGGCGCAAAAAAAATCGTTCTTATGCTCAGTTATCCGTCTGACGAAGTCGGCAACGAACTTGTTTCGATAGACAGACTTGACGAAGCGGGCGTCAACCCTTACAGCGATGTGCTGACGCTTGAAAAATACAGAGAACTGTTCGGCTACGGCGTTCACCCGTTTACGGGAGTGGATTATGTGGCGTATTACGGCGACCTTATCAAAGAATGCGGCGCAGAAGTCGAAATAATCTTTGCAAACCGCGCAAAGGCAATACTTGACTACACGGACACGGTAATCACCTGTGACATACACACAAGACAAAGAACAAAACGCATATT
The DNA here is from genome assembly GCA_934454405.1 of uncultured Eubacteriales bacterium. GTDB lineage: Bacteria > Bacillota > Clostridia > Oscillospirales > UBA644 > UBA644. The sequence goes on from CAKSFN010000012.1 coordinate 2,466, forward strand.
GAAAGCCGCAGGCGCAAAAACCGTTCTCGGGCTTGACGAGATTCTGAATGCACCCGTCAACGGCAGCGGCTGCAATGAAAAATACGGTCTTCTCGGTTCAAACAAATCAACCGAAGGCAAAATTAAACTGTTTCCCCGCGAATGCAAGGCGCTTGTTCTCGATATTCAGAAGAGAATTTTCGACGCAACAGGCAAGCACGTTGAAGTTATGGTTTACGGAGACGGCGCGTTCAAAGACCCGCAGGGTAAGATTTGGGAACTTGCCGACCCCGTTGTTTCGCCCGCCTACACGGACGGACTTGAAGGCACGCCCAACGAACTCAAACTCAAATATCTTGCGGACAACGATTTCAAAGACCTTTCCGGCGACGCGCTTAAAGACGCAATTTCCGCCTCGATCAAAGCGAAAAAGTCCGACCTTGTCGGCAACATGGCATCACAGGGCACTACCCCGCGCCGTTTGACCGACCTTATCGGCTCGCTCTGCGATCTGACAAGCGGTTCGGGCGACAAAGGCACGCCCGTGGTCCTCGTTCAGGGATATTTTGACAACTACACAAATAATTGAGGTAAAGATAAATGCAAGACAAAAGACCGGAATCAATGAAAAGAATAAACACAAAAGAACTTGCCGACGCGTTTATAGAAGAACAAGTGGCGCTTCTCCGCAAACAGATAGGAGACAAAAAAGTGCTTCTCGCGCTTTCGGGCGGAGTTGACTCCTCCGTCGTCGCCGCGCTTCTTATAAAAGCCGTGGGCAAACAGCTCGTTTGCGTTCACGTCAACCACGGACTTCTCCGCAAGGGCGAACCCGAGCAGGTCATCCGCGTTTTCAAAGAAGAAATGGACGCCAACCTCGTTTATGTGGACGCCGTTGACCGCTTCCTTGACAAGCTCGCGGGCGTTGACGACCCCGAGACGAAAAGAAAGATCATCGGCGCTGAGTTTATCAGAGTTTTTGAAGAAGAAGCAAGAAAGCTCGAAGGCATCGAATTTCTCGCGCAAGGCACCATCTACCCCGACATTGTTGAAAGCGCGGGCGTAAAAGCGCATCACAACGCAGGCGGACTTCCCGACGACCTCAAATTCGAACTTGTCGAACCGCTTCGCTACCTTTACAAAGATGAAGTCAGAGTTGTCGGCAAAGAACTCGGTCTTCCCGACGGCATGGTTTTCCGTCAGCCCTTCCCAGGTCCCGGTCTCGGTGTACGTTGCCTCGGTGCTATCACTCGCGACCGTCTCGAAGCCGTTCGCGAATCCGACGCGATTTTGCGCGAAGAATTTGCAAAAGCGGGGCTTGAAGGCAAAGTTTGGCAGTATTTCACGACAATTCCGGACTTCCGCTCCACCGGCGTCAAGGACGGCAAACGCTGCTTTGAATGGCCCGTCATCGTCCGCGCCGTCAACACCGTGGACGCGATGACCGCAACCGTCGAGCCGCTCGACTTCGCCGTACTCTCCAAAATCACCGACCGCATCCTCGCCGAGGTCAAGGGCGTCAACCGCGTCGTCTACGACATGACCCCGAAGCCCTGCGGCACGATCGAGTGGGAATAATTAAACACAACGGCAACAGGGAGTTTGCTTATCTCTGTTGCCGCTTTTTGCTATATAGGCATTATATCATTAATAAGATCGATTGCAGTTCCTAAAGATTTCTCATATTCTCTGTATTGCTTGATGGCTTTTTCTATTTCTTGAGAAATTTTATCTCTTTCTTGATAGAGTTGGGAAGGAACAATTAAATTTAAAATATCTTCTTCCTTGAATCGTGGATGTTGACTACCCTCTACAGAATTAGCAAAGACAGTTTGAGCTGCTTCAGAAAGCAAAAAAGGAACTAGAAAAGCTATGGATTCATCATTTCTCGCTCGTAAAACATAAAACTCTGTAGAAGCACATATTTGTGCATCCACATCTATATCAACGTAAGCTACTTGACGCAAATACGGACGTAGACGAGAAATGATAACATCTCCGTGTTTGAGGATTTTTTTATTACTATTGATCTTTTCAGGAGTTGATGGAACTCTTAAATAACCACCCATTGCATCAGAGGTATTAATTTGATGCCAAGCGGACGAATTTTTCTTTGAGGTTAAAATTTCGTTTTCTAATGAGACAATTTCTGAAAGTAAAACTCCATCACTATCGTTTGCAAAGTTCATTCGTCTTTTTGGATTGTATCTTTCGGGAGTTAATACGAACAGAGGTCCCAGTTGAGAAGTTTTGTTTATTACACATATCGCCATATTAATCACCACCTAATTCCTTGCTCGCTGATAAATTTCTTAAACTCACCTGCAATTTGCGATAAGTCGTGGTCTACGTTTTTCCAAGTCTTTGAGCAATTCTCTCTATATAGAAGATTACCACGACTATCTTTGCCCGGTAGTTCACTAATACCGAAAAAAATATCTTCTGATGAATTTCTCTTTTTTTCTCTTTTCTGTAAGAACAAAATACTGGTTTTAACGGCTGTATGTGGCATAAACGCATTTCTTGGTATTCCTACAACGCCAACAACTCGACATTTATCATATATCCAACGGCGGAGGATTTCGTTATCCTTGCTGCCAAAGATGTTATCTGGTAAAACAATAGCCATTCTGCCCCCCGGTTTTAACAAGTTTATACATCTTTCCACAAAAAGTACATCTCTTTCAATTCGGGTTTTTCCATAAGATATTTCATAACTTTCTAGGATATCCGGCTCAATTATTTCTCCTGCGAAAGGTGGATTTGTAATAATAATATCAAACAAATCTTTCTTTTTTTCGATCCTGAGAATATCCTCGATGGTAGTAGATATTTCGCTGATACCTTTATCAAATAAAGAAACCCGCACATTGTTTTTTAACAGACTATTTGCCTTATAGATATGTGTGCCATTTACATTTCCGACATACATCAGTAAACGTGCAATTCTAACAGCAGTATTATCAAAATCAATCCCCCATAAATCGGTACCTTTTATCCCGTTATGTAAATAAGCGTGATATAAGAATGCACCGGAACCAGCAGCAGGATCTAAAATACTTTCATTTGTTTTAGGATTTAGTATATCAATGCAAAAGTTCACAAGATATCTTGGGGTAAAGAACTGACCTTTTGATCCTTTTTTTTCACGAGAAATAATATATTCAAAGATACCATCGATGCCTTCAAATCCACCGTCTATAAACGAATAAGACTTTAAAATATCACGGCATACAACAAATTGTTCCTCTGAAATATTAAATTTTGTTTCGATTAGCACACCAGACCAAGTGTCATTAATTAGCACCAAAAGATTATTAGCATCGCTTAAAGTGTTGATGTTTGGGGTACTGTGCAAATCTTCCCATAGCTTAATAAGTACAATTTTAAAAATTTCTTCAAACTCATTTTCTCCTGAGTTTGCCAACATTACTTCTTCCAAACGTTTATATATAACGTCAAACGTTTCAACAGTTGCAGGTTTTCTTTTTGACATAACCATCCCCCTTTTCTAAAAGTAGTATATCATATTCAAAACCAAAAGTAAAGACCACGGTCGAAATTAAATGAAATATTCTGATTTTGAATATTCCATTTTGTCATATATAATAGAAAAAAGGAGGATGTTGTTAATTGTGAAAAGTATATATACGGATGATTATATTAATATTATTTCTACCTTACGAGCTATTCGAATCAATAAAAATATGACGCAAGTTGAAATGGCAAAATTATTGAACGTAACACAGTCGTTTGTTTCTAAAGTTGAGAATAGGGAGCGCAGACTAGATGTTGTTGAACTGTTAACTTGGATTGATGTTTTAGGTGTTTCGGCAGAAGATGTTTTACCAAAGAAGTATTTAGGAGGCAATGACTAATGGGGTTTATGACAAGAGAAGAATATGAAAGATATATTACGGAGAACATTGTTAATGTTATAGGTGCAGAAGCTATTGACGATATTAAAACAGCTTTACAACCGCTAATAGGTGCACAGTTTAATATATTATCTATACCAGAAGAAATCTTACTGATATTTGAACCGTCTCAAATAGGAACAATTATTGGTTCTTTGATGGATGCGTGTATTCCTCAATTATCTAAAATAACTGAGTCTAACACCTTTGATAATGTAGGACTTCGAAAAAATGAAGGTATCCTTGGTGACAGGGAAGGCTATCCAGATTATCTTCACACTTCTGGGAAAAGACTGGAATTAAAACTTCTATTTGTTGATAATCCTAATATTGAAATGAAAAAACCACCAACACCGAGAGAGCCATCTGCCCGTTTAACTCAAAAGGTAACATTTAAAAATGTTCAAGCTGATAAAGACTTGTTATTAGTTATAGCTTATGCGTTAATGGAAAGTAGTACTAAACCTGGTTTCTTCTCTCCTACAATTATTGATTTCGAACTCTTTCCTGTATATGAATGCATTTTGGCAAGAGATCGTCGCATGTACGATTCTAATGGTGGTTGGTTTGGCCGATTTGAGACCCCAACAATACTTAGTAATCAAGGAAAACGAAAAAAGGCAGCAGGAATTGAAATCGATTATTCTTCTTATGGACGCAAAGAGAATGAGGGAAAAGATTTAAATGAAGATACAAATTTTGGCAAACTGAAAAGAATACCATACGAACCACTTCATAAGTACATAAATCCCGATAATTTTGTTTCTTTTTTTGAGGATGAAACATAAAAGTTTTCCACGGTAAGGAGGAATTGTTTGAAAAACATATTTAATATTTATTATTTGATGATGTTCTGAATCATTTAGATGCCAATCTTTTTGGAAACCAATTGTTCAAGCGACGCTTAAGCATATGACTAAGACACAATTCCTGCAATACAGAAAGATCATCCAGTTGTTGTAAGTACTGCCTACTGAAAATATCACTACAAGTACAATCAAACTTCTGCCGTAAGTGTGGAACAGAAATTATTAAACAGTAATTGACTTTTCTAAATTGAATGTATCCATGGTTTCTGACTGTAATGATTAAAACATTAGCATAAAACCTTGAAAATCACCAAAGAATAAAGTATAATACTTCTGTCAGCGTGGAAACACGCCGGCACGAAAAAACTAATAGTCAACAACTTATGGATCATACAGATAATTTAAATTTCACAAGCGAAAATACTTATACAGCATTATTTGAGTTGTGTTTTTTTGGAGCAAGCGAAAATAATCTTTATATTATTGCATAAAACCTTGTGTTTGTGCGGCGGAAATCCGCCGCACATTTTTTATTTGAAAGTGGAGTTTAAGACTAAGTCCCGCAAAGCGAGATTGTTGAGAGAAGAACATTGAAAACTGATGAAAAATATGCTATAATTTTTGTAACGTTTCGGAGATTTTGTTATCTAATGAATGAAAGAGCAAAGGGAATGCAGGCTCGGGGCTGGAACAAAGGATATATGGACACATAAATAAAGGGATACAAAAACACAGAAAACAGCGATTCTGCAAAAAATGAGCACACATGAAAGATATGCGAAGATTCAGGAAAGCAGTAGAACACAAAACGCGGGTATGAGGAAACATGAGCAGAAAAAAGAGGAAAGGACGGTGGCAGAGTGTCGGAGTTTGAACGGGTATTCCGAGAAAACAGGGATTATGTTTTTAAGTACCTGATGAAACTTTCGAGGAATGCGGCGGTGGCGGAAGAGTTGACGCAGGAGACGTTTTTTAGGGCTTATATGAACTATTCCGCGCTGCGGGACAAGACAAAAGTTTCGATATGGCTCTGTCAGATTGCGAAAAACGCGTACTACGCGCAGTACAATGAGAAAAAGCGAACCGTTCCGATTGAGGAGCCCGAGACGCTCGGGACAAGCGAAAGCGCGGAAGAACGGTATATGCAAAAAGAACTTTCGCAAAGGGCGATTGAGTGTCTGAATGAGTTGGAAGAACCCTACAAAGAGGTGTTTATGCTTTCGGTGTTCGGCGGGCTTTCGTTCCGAGAAATAAGCGAAGCGTTCGGCAAGAGCGAAAGTTGGGCGAGAGTCACTTTTTACAGGGCAAAACAGAAATTGTTGGAAAGGTTGATGTAAAAATGAATTGCAATATAATTAAAGATCTGCTTCCTCTTTATGTTGACGGATGTTGCTGTGAAGAAAGTGCGAAAGTGATTGAAGAGCATATTAAAAACTGTGAAGAATGCGGAAAATATCTGGAAAGTATCAAAAAGCCGATTGAAATGAAAGCAACTGTTTCGACGCCGATGAAAGCTGTCAGAATCAGCGAATGGAAAGCGTCTGTTTTGCAGTCTGTTCTGCTGTTTTTGGCATTTGCGGGGATAACAGCCGGTGTCACTCTCGAAGCGGCGACACCGTCGGGAGGCGGCAACGGTTTTTGGGCGGTAACGCTCATTGTTCCCTTGACGGGTTTTCTCCTTTCGTTGGCAAACTGGTATTTTGTGCGATTTTATAAAAGCAAAAAACTTTTTTCCGTGTGCTCAATGTTTGCGACGCTCGGGGTTTCCGTCGGCGGATATATTTGGAGCGTACTTCACTATCGTGCGGATTTTTCCGAAAGCTTGACAGATGTTCGGAGTTTTGCTTCCCTGTTCGGGTTCGGAGTGTTGATAACGATGTTACTTTGCGTTTTGTCAAAAAGTTTATCAAGCAGATATGCGACGATGATAGGAAAGGAGTAAAAGAAATTGAAAAAAGCGGCGAAAGTGATAATATGGGCAACGGTGATTTGGCTTTTGTTCTTGTCCGTTACACGGATCGCGGGCATAATCGCGAAGTATGAAATCTATATAAAAACCGATTGGGCAGTCGCCGTTGTCGGCGCGGCGCTTGCGTTGGGAACGGTAATAGCGACAGAAATCGCAAGAAAAGAACCATTTCCCGTATTTTACAGAGTTCTGCTTATTCTGACGGTCCCTGTCTCAATCGTGAGCACATTTCCGTTGATATCGCAAAGAGGAAATATAGCGGCAACATTTGGTGCGGTGGCAACGGTCATATGCTGCCTGTTCGCAGCAATACGGGTAGGTTTGCCACCGAAATTCGGTATCCCCGCTTCGCTGATTTCGTTGCTGATTGTGGTTCCGCTGTGTATTTATGCGTTTTTTACCGTTATGCTGAAGAATTTTGGTGAGACAACGGTTGTAGATACGTTTGAATCGACCGATGGGACATACTATGCGGAATTGATAAGCGACAGCGAAGGTGCTCTCGGAGGAAGTACGAGAGTTAAAGTATATAAAAACAACGATATTGACTTCTTAATACTTGAAATCCGCAAACCGAAGAAAGACATTTACGTCGGGAATTGGAGTGCTTTGTCAAGCGTCAAAATGCATTGGCGGACTGACGATGTGCTTATAATAAACAACGTTGAATACGATATGAAAGCAGAATAGAAGAGAGACCGTCCGTTTCGGGAAAACCGATACGGACGGTCCTGTTTTATAAAAAAACGCAATATACCTTTCTTTTCAAATGTATTGCAAATATTGCCGAGCATTACCATGTTATTCAATGCTTTGCAACGCTTTCTATGTTCTGCAATTCAAAACGGTATTCCTGGCTGCAATCGGGATATTTTGTCTTGTCCACCTTGCTCAAAAACATATCAAGCGGACGAATCCATAAACTGCCGTCACCGTAAAGTTTGCGGTAAACGACATATTCGTCACCCGTTTCCGAGTGACGGGCAATGTCTTCGACAAGATAATAATCGCCTTTGAAGTGGCGATACACGCGCTTTAACTCTATTTTTTGCATATTTACTCCCCCTGCTGTTTCTTTTTCGAACGACGTCCGAGATAACGGAAAACGGTTTTTTTATAACCGGCATATTCGTCGCCGAATGTTTTGAGCATATATTTCTCTTCCTGCAATATCTGCAAATGAAGCATTACAACGGCAAAAGCGGAAAATACAAGAGAAACGGGGTTGAAAAAGAGCAACAAAACGCCGATATACATCAAATCAAATCCGCAGAATGCGGGGTTTCTGGAATATCGGTAAATGCCGTTTGTAACAAGTCTTGTCTTGTCTTTTTCGGGAATGCCCGCACGCCAGCTGTCTTTCATGAAAAGCACGGATATGAGGAACAGAACGTCGCCGCACAAACCGAGGCAGAAGCCCGTAAAACGTGCGCCCGACGGCATATAGTTCCAATCAAGCGCAACGGAGACGAGTTCCGCAACAACGACGGAAAGCGTTGCCGCCGCCATCAGAAGTTCGACCGTGCGCAGTCCTTTTTCTTTTCGGCGACCTATCTGACGGGTCTGTATGCCGCGTTTTTTCTGCGCGATTTGTTTTGCAAAATATATTCCGTAGAAAAACGCAAGAACTACAAGCGCAAGCGCACGGAAAAACCATGGAGAATCTATAATCTGCCGTATTGCCTGTTCCAAAACAACGTCTCCTATCTTCTTTTGTAAATAATTATTTCGGGTTCGCTGCCGTTCACGCTGTAAGAGCAGACAAGAATGAAATCTTTATCAGCAACGACGCCGTAACAAACGCCGAGGTCGGCAAACTCTATCTGCGAGCCGAGATAAACGTTTTTATCGTTCAGAAATTTTACTTTTTCTCCGCTCGGGAGCGAATATTCAAGATTGACGAATGCGCCGCAAAGTTCATACAGAGCGTCCGCTTTCGGAAGTCCCTCACGGGCAAGCAATGCGTTTATTTCGTCAAGCAAGCCGCGTTTGAACGTTTCATAGGCGGTCTTCCCTCCGAATCTTATGTACTCGGCTGCAATACATTTTCCTCCGAACGGGCTGCCGCAGGTCTCTGCGCACCCCCGACATTCGTCTTTCATCTTACAGGCGGAACAATCCGCACCGCATATACTGCTCATTTCTTTTTTTCCTTTCCTTTTATATCAGTTGTTGTCCGTCGCTTTCTGCGTCACAAATTTTGAAGAGTAACGGCGTGCGGGGTGCGCGATAAGAAGCGCTATGAATATCAAAACCGCAGTCAGCGAAAGGCTGACTGGATATGCGGTCATTATGGTTTCAAAAGTTCTGCTTTTCGGGAATACGGCGGCGATCCAAACAATACGCACCCCGCAAACACCGAGAGTTGTCAGTATCGCGGGCGTCAGAGAGATGCCGAATCCGCGCAGATACCCCGACATTACCTCATAAAGCATACTGAAAATATACGCAAAGAATATTGTTACAAGGCGAACATAACCGAGGTCTATGACCGCAGGGTCATTGTTGAATATCGAAAGCAGGAATCTGCCCGACAGAAGAACTATGCCTATCGCCGCGGCGGTTGCGACAGCGTCCTCGATAAGGCATAAAAACAACGTTTTACGACAGCGTTTGAGTTGCCCCGCACCGTAATTCTGACCGACAAACGTCGTGCACGCCTGACTGAAAGAGTTCATTACGTCATATGCGAATATTTCGATGTTGAACGCCGCGCTTGAAGCCGCCATTACGACTTTTCCGAGGCTGTTTATGGCGGATTGAATGACTATGTTGGAAACGGAAAACACCGCGCTTTGCACGCCCGCAGGCAGTCCTATGCGGAGAATTTTTCCGAGCGTCGGAATATCTATACGAATTTTTTTTGGTTCAAGGCGTATATATTTTTCCGACTTCATCAGTTTTATGAAAAGAATTACCGCGCTGACCGCGTTTGAAATAACGGTCGCTATCGCAACGCCGTTGACGTTCATGTGAAGAAATATAACAAAAAACAGATTCAGCAGCACATTCAGAACGCCCGAAACGGCAAGCGTTATAAGCGGCGTTTTTGTGTCCCCCACGCTGCGAAAAACGGCGGCTTCAAAATTATAAAGCAGAATAACGGGCATTCCGAGAAGATATATACGAAGATAAAGAAGAGCCAAATCAAAAACATCGGAGGGGACGTTCAGCGACGACAGCAGCGGCGCGGCTGCAAGTTCGCCAATCAACGCAACGGCAAGTCCGCCTATGACGGAAACGATTATTGAAGTATGCACGGCGCGGGACGCTCCGTTTTCGTCGTTTCTGCCTATCGCGTTGGCGATAACAACATTCGCGCCCAAAGCTATTCCGATAAAAAGATTAACGATAAGTCCTATTATCGGGCTGTTTGCTCCGACTGCGGCAACAGCGACAGTCTTTTCACCGCCCGTAAAATTTCCGACAACCGCAATGTCGGAAGCGTTGAAAAGTTGTTCGAGGATCGCGGTCGCGGCAACAGGCAGCGCAAAAAGAGGCAGCTTGTTCCAAATCGAACCGTGAAGCATATCTATTCCCTGTTTTTTCTTTGCCTGTTTCACGGGAAATGTCCTTTCAGAATCAAAATGCAGATAGATTATAGCGTTGTTCTTTTACAAAACTGTTTCGGGATTATTAAGGTATGGCAAATAATCTTAAACACACGTTTTCAATTGTTTAAAAATCAATCAGAAAAAGATAAATCTGTAAAAAACGGCTGTGCCATTCCGATATGGAATAATTATAGCATATCGCACAGTAAAAATCAATATCTTGAAAAAATCGGAAAGATGTGATATAATACGGCAAAAGCCACGAAAAGAGAACGAAAAATGAGCGCGGTTATCAGAAAAGCGGAATTGAAAGACTGCGGCGCGTGCGTCGAAATTTACAATTATTATATTGAAAATACAACAGTGACTTTTGAAGAAACACCGCTGACGGTCGAAGAATTTGAAGCGCGTTTTTTGCGCATAACCGAAAAATACCCGTTTTTTGTTGCGGAAGAACACGGAAAAACGGTCGGCTACGCATATCTTGACACGTTCAATCCGCGTTCCGCATACAGAAAAACGACAGACCTTTCGATATATCCCGACAAAAACACCGTATCAAGGGGGCTCGGCTCGTTGCTTCTTGACAAAATCGAAAAAGAAGCGGCAGCACGCGGTTTCGAAAACATAATTTCATTGGTGACGGAAGAAAACGCCGCCAGCGTTCTTTTTCATAAAAAACACGGATTCACACACTCAGGGCGGCTTGAAAAGGTCGGCGTAAAATTCGGAAAAGAACTCGATGTGCTGTTTTTGCAGAAACTGTTGAAAGGAACTTTATAGTATGTTAAGAATACCTACGGCAAACGAATTTGAAGAATATTCCGAACGGGCTTATGTGCTTGCGCTTGACCCGTCGAGATCTTCGTTCCCGTCTTATGCGGACGGAATAAAGACAAAAGAGGATTTTCTTGCAATCGCAAAACGAGGATTTGAGAGCGAAAACGAAGAGATATACATTTTTGAGCACGGCGGCGAGATGCGCGGTTGGATACATTTTTATGTAATGAAAGAAGATAAATACATAAGTCTCGAAGCGTTTGAAACGGACGGATTTGAAAAAGAGCAGTTTGCGGAGTTCGCTGCGTTGCTGAAAGAAAAGTACGCGGGATACGAAGTCACCGCGGGATTTCCGTCACAAAACGAAAGAGCCGTTTCGGCGGCAATCGAAAACGGCTTTGAAATAATAGAAGAAAGTGCGGTAAATATACTGTTTTTCTCGGATTATGAACCACAGTCCGAAAGCGGAAGAGTTGAACCGCTGACGAAAAATAATCTTGCGGTCTTTGCGAAATTGCATGATAAAGTCGAGATGTATTGGAACACAAAACGGTTGACCGAGGCGTATTTCGGAGGTGACAAGTGGCGAATATACCTGACGGAAAAGAACGGGAAAGCGGCGGCAATATACTTTGTTTTTGCGGGAAATATTGCAGAAATATTCGGACTCGATTTTTCCGACGGATTCGACGACTCGTCGGCGAAAGAGTTGCTGACAGCCGCATTGAACGAAGCAAAGAAACACGGGAGCGCAAAAGCAATGTATTGGTTTACGGAGGACGAGAGGGAGACCGATCTCGCAAAACGGTTCGATATGAAAAAATTCACGGATTACAAAGCTTTTTGCCTGCATATATAAGGAGACGATATGGCGACAACTGAAAGTTACATTAAATTTGTATGCGAACAAATAGAGGGCGTCGGTGTTATCCGATACAAAAAGATGTTCGGAGAATATATGGTTTATGCAGACGATAAACCCGTATTGCTTGTGTGCGACGACACGGTTTTTGTAAAAATTCTGCCCGAACTCGAAACGCTTATGCAGCACGCGGAAAAGGGGTTTCCGTATGACGGAGCGAAAGAGCACTATATTCTTGATATAGAAAACCGAGATTTTGCGAGAGAAGTAACCGATCTGCTTGTTAAAATAACTCCCCTGCCGAAATCATAACCACCGGTAGAACCGGTGGTTTGCACAACCCCTATAAGGGGTTATTACAGGCATACCCCTAAAAGGGGTATTGAAGTTTGGCAACGCATTACTATCTCAGGCAGCCTCTCACGTGCGGCTGTCTATTTTTATGCAGCGCGGAGCATACACTTCACGGCGAAACCGCCGCTGCAACAAAAATGCGTTCGTCAAATACCGGGTCGTCCCGAATGAGCGGCTCGAACGCCCGACACTTTGCTCCCAAAGCAGGGGCGCTGCCGAGAGCGCCGCACACGAGCAGATATACGTTCAGGGCTTTAAGAAAGATATTTCAAGAAAATCGGGCGAAGGCTTTAACAGGCAATTCAGGGCTAACGCAAAACCAAACAGGGCTTCGTGCTTAAAATATGTCGGAAAAAGAGGAGCCCTTTTTGTGTTTTTTCTCAAATCTGTCCGCTCTCATTCTGCTTTAAGAGGTCTTGCCGCGGCTCGGGTCGCGGCTTAAATCCGTCAAAGAGGAGAGAACGGGGGTTTCTCTTTTCGCAGAGCTTTTCCGTGGTTTTGTGAGATATCTTTTATTTTAACTCTACGCAGTCGGTTTAATCCCACAAGTCCCAAAACCATTTGTTGAAAAGGTCGATTGCTTCGGTTTTGCAGCGGTCTCGGTATTCGTCAATCTTTGCGCATTCTTTATAATAAAGCTCCGCTGTGTCTTTATATTCGGGAAGGTCAGAGGGACTGTAATATCTTGTTGCTCCGTCAGGAGAAACATCCTCCGGCTTTAAGAGTTTTTCGCCAAAGAACCCGTATTTCTTCGTAAATTCTTCTCTGATTCTTCCGTATTCCTCTTCATAAGGATTTTTGACGGTGCAGGTACAGTCATCCGTTTCTCTTAAAAGAAATATCATTCGATCAAGAATTTCACTCCAGCGGCGGGCGCAGGTTTCGTTTATTTTTTCTCGCAGCTTATAGCCCTCGGATTCTTTATCGTCAGGCCAAATATTGTACTCCCCGTACGTCATATTAAGCTCGCTGCCGTGCGCTTCGAGGTATTCTTCTATCAGAATGCCGGGGAATCCCAGATGGTTCTCTTTTAAATATTCGAGCATTTGAGGCATAATCTGCGAAAACCAGCTGTATACAGACCATGTGTCTTTAACGCTCCAGCCTCTTCCAGCACGCTGGCAGCGGTATTTAAGTACCTTAAAATTTTCTTTAATCCTGCTGAAAAATAGCATCGTAATTCCTCCCAAAAGCAAAGCTTTGCTTTCTTTCCGCCGTGAGTATTATACGAAATGTTATGTATCGTTTTCGGTGCTTTACTTCCGGTTTTAATCATGTTTTTTTGCCTGTTTGCCGGAAGCAGTCTGCCGTTATACCGTAAAAGAGGGCGTTTTTAAGACTTTTTGACATACGGCGGCAGAAGGCTTCCCTTTCGTAATTATTTATTATAAACCATAGAAGTTGTTTTCAATCCCGGAGGTTTTACCTCTTTTGAACCACGCGTCTGTCGCGCGGTTTTCGATTACAAAAAAAGAGCAGGCCGAAAAAGGCTTGCTCTTTTTGTGGTGCCGGTGGCGGGGGTCGAACCCGCACGGTGTTGCCACCGCGGGATTTTGAATCCCGTACGTCTGCCAGTTCCATCACACCGGCGCGAATATGCTATATTATACAACATTCAAACTGATTTGTCAAGAACTTCAAAGAAAAAAATCGCGAAAGGAATACTGTTTTCAGTTCGTAATTTTGTTTCAATTAAATGTATTGACAAAATGCGCAGTATCGTGTATAATATAAAGGCTTTCGGAACGGAAGTCAACATGGCGGAATAGCTCAGCTGGCTAGAGCGCTCGGTTCATACCCGAATGGTCGTTGGTTCAAATCCGACTTCCGCTACCACATACGGCTCGTTGGTCAAGCGGCTAAGACACCGCCCTTTCACGGCGGTAACACGGGTTCGATTCCCGTACGAGTCACCAAAGCAAAAATCCCATAACTGCAAGAAAAACTTGTGGTTATGGGATTTTTTCTTTTCTTCGTGTGCATCACAGAGCAGCAAATGTACCCCTGTTTCGCACTGATTTGTGGCACTTTTTGTGGCACTTTTTATCCGCATAAAATAAAAGCCGATTGCGGCGCGGGAATTTGCGGGGTTGCTTTCTTATTCTTCGCAACCGTCTTCGACGAAAGGCGGCACGAAGGATTCTATCGCCTCGCGAAGACGCGGATGACGCACCGCGAAATGAATGGCGGGAGATTTGCCCTTTGAAATCATTGCCCAGCAGCCCTCGTGGATGCTTATGCGAAGGTTCCGAAAAGCGAACGGTCCCGAAGAAACCAGCGAATAATTCGGGCGCGTTTTTTCAAATTCGCGCGTCTGCAACAGATGCTCGATGTATTCTTCATAGGTATATATATAATCTTTTTCCGTGAAGGATTCGAAAACGGCAAGACGCATAGGGTTTTTCTCGAAGTCTTCCCTTGACAGCTCGCAAAACTCGTCTGTGATCCCGCCTTTTTTCAGTATTTTTTCAACGCGCAAACGCTGCTCCTCGGCTGCCGACAGAATCTTTTCCGCCGTTTTTTCTTCGACGCTGCGGGCGGCAAGAAAACGCTTCAAAAAAGCGTCGTCCGCCGTATAAAGAGGCAGTGACGAAAGAAGATTGCGTCTTTTTCCGGCGGTTTCGGCGTCGGCGTTCAAAAATGCGCGGAGAGAGGCGGACGAGCTTTCGCGGAAGATGTCCATAAGAGGCAACGCTTTTTTCAGCAGGTCGCGGGACATTTCATTATAAAACGCGACATCTTCCCTGTTCTTGGTCAGGCGGTATTCGCCTTTCGCGTGATGTCCGACGACGGCTGTTCCGTAAAGAGCCGCCGCGCCCGAGGTTTTGAGCAGGTGCATAAAGCCGGGACTTTTCGCGCCTTTCAGATAATACGGGGAAATCTGCCCTGTCATATACATGGGAATGTAGCTTTCGAGACCGAGCATCATTTCGGGGAACGGGCGATCCACGTCGTGAATCATATTCAGACGCAATCCTTTTTTCAGGAGCATCGCCATACCGAACATCCACTTTTTTGCAAAATCTTCATCTTTTGCCATTTCTTCCATGGGCATTTCGCTGTACATCGTCACGTCGGCGGTCGAGGGGGAAACGACGGTCGCTTTCAAAAAATCGAGATCGGCGTCCTTCATTTTGCGAAGTCCGCGGTAGACCTTCGTTGTGGGAAGGCTGAAAGGAACGGTCGGAACCTTTAACTCGTCAAAGTGTATTATTTTAATGTATTCGTTAAGATTGAATTCGTTCAGTTTATCGAGGAAATGCGCCACGTCCTCACTCTGCACTCCCTTGCCGTCCACAAGCCATTCACGCGTTTTTTCATAGCGCGAGGATATGTCGGAAAGCTCCGAGACGGGACAGGACAGCAGAGATGCAAGCAGCGATATTTTTTCATCCGAGCCATACTCCCGGGCGACAAAGCCGGCGACGTCGGAAACAAAAGTTTCGGGGTCGGCGGGACGGCGCGTGCCGTTTTTTATCCTGAACAGAGTGGACGCGTCATAATTGGTATGTTTGCAAAGGTTGGGCACGCTGATTTTCAGCGTTCCAAGAAGCGCGTTGAAGTTCAGACGCATAAGCGCCGTGTCTATGGCGCAGATATCTTCGCAGGCAAGAAACGCCGCCGAAACGTTTTCGTCCGTAATTCCCTCCGCGCGCCTGTATTCGGCAATCGCGGAAATTGCGGAACAAAGTTTTTCATAAGCGTCGGTGCCGAACTCGGGGACTCTTTCTCCGCTGCGATAGCGGCTGACGGTTGCCTGTGAAAGTCCCGAAACATCGCATATTTCTTTTGCGGAACAGCCGAGAATTTCAATATACTCGTTTAACTTCTCGCTGAATTTCATTGATTTCACTTCCTTACGAACAAAATGTCAAAATATTTCACGCCGCGGCATATACATCTTTTTTCAGTTTCATTATAATATACATTTGTGAAAAAAAACAGCACTTTCCGATATGGCAATTGCCGATTCGGAAATTTTTTCACAATTTTCTGTGACATATAGTATAATTAAGTTGAAAAAATATAAAAAAACATAGAACGGAGAAAAGAAATGCCGAGAAAATACTTTTTGAAAAAGATTTTTGCGATGCTCCTTATTATATGCGCGGTATTGACTCTTTTACCCGCGACGGGTGTTGCAAGAGAAAACGAGATCCTTCAAAAACCCATCACGTGGTGGGACACTTCCTTTGCGGGAATAATTTACGCGAGCGCGGGTGATGAGAACAAGAACCCGATAAAGGCGACAAGCTGGTATTTTTCGGTGAATTACGAGTTCAAAATCTACTTTAACGGAACCGCGGAGGAAAACTGCATAGAAAAATTTGATTCGGATTCAAATCACGCGAATGCGGAAGGTTATTTCGGGGTTTCTGGCGAAGGAACATACTATTATAAAGTAAGAGCGATTGAAGTCAAACTCGGAACGAACTTCAAAACGGGCAACGTCAGTCCGTGGTCCGAGATGAGCGAGGGCTTTGAGTACAGGCGTCCGGAAAAGACGGCGACGACGTTCGATATAAACATAGAATATACGGACTGCAACATTTCCGGAGGAAAATACCTCGATTTTATAAAGGACAAAGGATATGCGGTTGTCGTTCATACCATACCGTTTTTCATTTCGACGTGCGATCTGCATTTCGAAGGATATCCGTTTGAGGCGAGAATAGAAATTCGCCTGCCTTACGGAAGCGCGTACTTTGAAAGTGATTCCGTTCCGGACATAACGATAAACGGCAGAAAGGCGGACGTTGCGCAAGTGAAAAACGACCTTACAGCGACCGCGATTTATAAATTCGAGAAGAAAAACTCCGCGCCTTACGTCAAACTCGGCAGCGACGGAGAAGAGACAGACCTGACGAAAAAACTCGGTCAGAGCGTGAATATCGGCGGCGGAACGGCAACGCTGACGCAGAACGGCGACGGATACCTGCTTGAACTCGAAAACGTTCGCCTGAACGGCGGCGCGGGCGAATTTCTACTGATAACGCAGGAATACGACGAGGAGCTCGGCAAATACGTCCACGAAAAGATGGAGAGAACATTCGGCATCAGAGCAAACAGAGACGTGACGATTGTTCTGAAAGGGAAAAACAGTATAAGCTCCGCAGATGCGGGCGTGTATTACGGCATCGCTATGGAAGAAGCGTCGGCAGCGACTTTCCGCGGCGACGGAACGCTTGACATATACGCGGGCGGTATCGCCGAAAACGGCTGGGGCGGAACGGGCGACGGTTACGGAATTATTACGGGGACCGCGTTCGGAGGTCTTACGGTCGAAAGCGGAAAAATAAACATTTATCCGATAGCAAAAGCGTACGGTATCTTTGCTTCCGACCTGAATATGCGCGGCGGAGAGTTGACCGTTGACGGCAACGAAAACCGCGCGGCAATAAAAACAGGCGCGTTCGGCGCGTTGCGTATGTACGGCGGAAAAATGACGGTTCACTCCGAACAGAGGGCTGAAAACTCGGGCGCAATCGAGACCGAGGGCGGAATAATCCATATCGCGGGCGGAGAGCTGACCGCCGTCTGCAAGAACAGGGACAGGTCATACGGAAGAGCGATTTTCTTTGACAGCTTCGCCTGCGGTGACAGGGCGACGGCACTTTTTTACTACGGAGGAAAAGCGACTCTTATCGGAGAGGGCGCGGCGATGGATGTTGACAACTACGCGGTGGAATTCCCCGCGGACATCCGCACGGGAAGCTCGACAGAACCGGAAAACGCAACCGACGTCTGGACGGGAGAAACGCAGATAAACAACAACGAGAACATAAAGACCGTTATTTTCTCGGCGCCCTCCAAAAAGATGATAGACACGATAAAAATTGAGGGAGCAAAGCTTTCTTACGAAGCGGGCGAACGGGCGGCCTATACCGCAGGCGTCTGCGATGAGGACGCAGGGCTCTATGAAATCACAGGCGAATCATGGTCGGGTTCCGACGGGAAAGTGTTAGATAAAAGCACTCCGGACGAAATGTTCGGGGACAACGCGGAATATTACTATTATCTCGGCATTGAGCTTTCGCAGAGCGGCGGAGACGCGGGATACAGGTTTGCGGACGATGTAAAACTCATTCTTAACGGAGAGGAAGTCCGCTTTAAGACTCCGTTCTTCATAAACTCCACCGCCTATGATATCTGGTTCTTTCGGGCTGCGTCTTTCAGGACGGGCGGCGACGGGGTTCTCTGCGGTGACGCAAACAATGACGGTACGGTAGATATAATGGACGCGATGCTCGTGCTTTATCATGTTGCGGAGAAAAAATCTCTTACGGCAGAGCAGCTTTCACGTTGCGACACAAACGACGACGGCGTTGTCGATATATTTGACGCGATGAAAATACTCTACTACGTTGCGGGCAAATCCGACTCGGTTAAATAGAATAACAGAATAATAAAACATAAGGGGCTGTAAAAAAAGCCCAGACCGCAAAAAAGGCTGAAAAATACAAAAAAAAGCAATGGATTAAAAGATAAACAAAACGACTCAAAACAGCAATTTTTGTGTTTTCCATAAAATAAGATTTTAATACGCCTTTTTTGCTACGGGCGAATCTCACCTCTCGACGTACCTATGTACGCCAAGGCTGATGATGTCCGGACTCTTATCGCCCGACACAGGCTATTTTCGGTTATTTTCTCTCTTTTCGTTTTGGCGGGCGTCAGCCCGCCTGCGTCTCAAAAAGAAAAAATTCCTCGAAAATTTTTCTGTGTCGGGTGCGTGCAGTTTTTACGGTGCGGATTTTTGTCATAACGACAAAGAAGCCGCAGTGAATACTTGACGTATTTACAAGGCTTTTGCGAAAGTCAGGGCGAAAATCCGCCCGTTAAAACCGATGAGAGTTCGAATATCATCAGCCATGGGTTCGATTCACCCATTCTGAACCTTTTTTCCTATCCCCAAAGGGGCTGTAAAAAACTTGCGTTTTTTACAGCCCCTTAATTCTTTTTTTGTTTTTTTACTTTGATGAAGCATCGTCCGTTGCGATGACGGGCTTCTCACGCGTTTCGGGAAGGACGTTGAGCCGAAGCAGAACGGCGCAGATGCAGACGCAGACAATAACGTCCGAAACAGCCGCCGCAGGCTCCACATCAACATTGAATTTGTTAGAGCCGACAAAGAACAGGACGGTTTCCGCGATGCGCATTATACCGAGAAAGAAAGCGACGGAACCGAACCCGAAAAGTGTTTTTCTCGAAGACATACCGACCGCCATTTTCGCAAAGCTCATAAAGAACAAGGCAAAAAAGCAAAGCGAAAGAATGGTGAAGCTGTCGTATGCACGGGAAAGTATGGATGATTTTTCGGAAAAAAGGTCAAGCGTTCTGAGAACGAAATATACAACGGGAGAAAGCGTCAAAACATTCATCGCAGAGCTGTTCACGCATTTTCTCGCGTCCACGGCAAAAGCGACGAAAACAACGGCGGAAAGTATCCCGAAGATCAAAATCCAAATGTCGAAATCAGCCAGAACGTCTTTAACCGTGACGCCGATATTTCCCGCGGCAAAACGCCTGATAACGGAATCCGTCGTATATATTCTGATAAACGACGAGGATGCAACACCTGCGGCGGAAATCAAAAACATAATTCCCGTAAACGAAAACGGGGAGGAGCAGATGCGTATAACGCTTTTCTTCGGAACGATCTTCGATTTGACCTTCCAAAGCATCTGCGAAAGTAACACCAGAATTCCGGCAAGGACAAAGGCGTTAAAATATATGTAGAGGCTGCTTCCTCTGATATAATAGCCCGTACCGGCTTCAACGCCGTACAAAAGCTCCACGGCGCGGAATATGACGCCGACGACCGTCAGCGGAAACAGAATGTAAAGATAATTTTTTGCTTTCATACAATGCTCCCAAATACTCTTTATACTGATTATTATATATCTTTTTCGTAAAAAGTCAAGTGTTTTGTTGCAATGGGCTAAAAAATGTGCTATTATAGAAGCAGAATATTTAACGGAGAAGACGCGATGAACAACATAAAAACCACGGCGGCGAAACTGACGCTGTTATTGCTTATTTTTTTCCCCGCGCAGATCATAATTTCTTTTGCGGCGGGGCTTATTCCGCAAAGCGGGATATCTTCGAATATGCGGGATTATATAATTCCTCAGATTCTGTATCCCCTGCTGTTTGAAGTGCCGTATCTCCTGATCGCAAAAAAGAGTCTTGCGGATTTTATGCCCACACCCGCGCGAAAGGTTTCCGCCCGGAAAACATTGTCCGCAGCTTTTGCGTTTATGCTTGCGGCAATTATGACATCTTCAATCTATGCCGGATTTCTCGATACGATTAAAATAATCAAGCCCATCAGAAGTTCATCGTTCGAAGCAAACAACGCTTTCGAAGCCGTACTTTGGATAATCGCGCTGGTTGTTTTGCCGCCCATACTCGAAGAGGCGGTATTCCGCGGCGCTATTCTCGGAACAATGAGGCAATATATGGGCAAAGGCGCGATTTTCTTTTCCGCCGCGCTGTTCGCACTTATGCACGCGAATTTCAATCAGATACCCATAGCGTTCGCTCTCGGGCTTATTCTCGGCTGGTTTGCATATTCCACGGGCTCGATAGTCGTTCCGATAATACTGCATGCGTGCAACAACCTGAGTTCGGTAATCTTTGGGCTTCTCAAAGGCGTATTGCCCGAAGCGTTGCTGAAAACGATAAACTCGGCGGTAACGCTGAGCATAGTCGTAATCGGAATATTCTGCACGATATTCGAAATCAAAGCGCTTGTAAAAACGGTCAAAGAGGAGCCAAAAGAGCAAACGCCCCCGGTCAAAACGGTTTTTCTGTCTCCCGCTTTCATTTTCTATGCGGCACTGATGCTCGGGCTTGCGGTTCTGACGAATTTTGTCGGCTGAAAAAATTAAAAAAAACAGCAAAAAAGAGCGTTTATGCAAAAACGCTCTTTTTTGCTATATTTTCGCCGTTATATCAGGTATTTGTTCGCGCTGTAACCTATCGTTTCCCCGTACAGAACGCAATCCCACGAATATCCGCTGCCCGTCGCGGCGTTTTCGGCAATAACCGTCACTTCGGAAGCGCGCGGAATATAGAAAAACCGAGCTCCGAGAGAGGTCGAGGGAGCAGAGCGCAGCGCAAGCGCGGCGGTCGTTTTCTTTGTTTTCGCCTTTCCCGTCTCGACCTCGATTTTTTCGCCGTCGTCCGATGGAAGATTTCTGAAAACAAGACCTCTTGCGTTCTTTATCGTCGTAAATGCGGGATCGACAAAGAACAGGGTTTCGGGCTTCGCAGTTCCGTGCGTCGTGGTTATAACCCACGAACCTTTGGAATTTTTTGTCCACCCCGAGCCTTTCAGGCCGCCCTTGCCTGCGGACATATGAACATGGTTGCCGCTTGCGTGAGACGTACCCTCGTGCCCGATAAGCTCGCCGCGCTTGTATTTGCGTCCGACGTAAATGCCGTTTCCGCCGAAATCGGAATTATTCATATGCACGAATTTTATTGTGCAGATATCTCTTGTTCCGTCGGCGAAATCAACCTCGGAAGTCGAAACGAGCCACGCTCCGTTGGCGTGGTTGTTGCCCGTAACGTCACCTGCGATTTTGACGACCTCCATCTCGTCGCAGGGACAGAAAAACGGTTCTCTGCCCGTATCCCTGCCGGCGATGTCTATCGGATAATCCGCAGGCGTTCCGTGCGAACTGATATAGTGCGAAGTTTTTCCGTCGTAGGTCTGGGTTATGCCCATAACCTTCATCGGAAATGTCAGATAGTTCTTTTTCATTTTTTTCACCTCCTGCGTCCATTATAAATCCTTCAACCCCTCTGCGAACCCCGAATTTCATTTTTTTCCCGAGAGAGGCGTTTCGGAGAGAAACTCGCGCGCGGAATAGCCGACGGTCTCGTTAAAAACGACCTTATCCCACGAATAGCCGTCCGACACGGCGACGTTTTCTTCGAGGACGGAAACTTCCTTGCCTCTCGGAATATAAAAAAAGCGTTCGCCCGACGATATCGACGGCTCGGAACGGAGCGCAAGCGCCTCGACGGTCGTTTTTGTTTTTGCTATCACCACGGAACGCAGATATTTGCCCGCGCAATAGCCGCGGACGCCGTCGCATACGACTTCGTCCCATTCGAAACCGTCCGCAAACGCGACATTTTCGCGAATAACGGAAACGAGAGTGTCTTCGGGAATATAAAAATGGCGCTTTCCTTCCGTAACGGACGGGACGGAGCGAAGAGCCACCGTATCAACGGTCTTTTTCGGTAAAATCAAGGGAGTATACCTCTTTTCCAAATGGATTTCGGGCATTTTCGGCAAGGCGTCCGACTCCGCTTTTCGCTCTGCGCGGCAAATCGCCCGCCCTCTCCGTTACAGTATATTCATAAGATTAAAAAAATGTTAATATTCAATTAAGAAGCTTGCGGCGTAATTGACAACGGGCGCGAAAATGTGGTATAATCGTGGTACAAAACCAAAGGAGGCAGCAATGTTTATTCCGATTATTCTTCCGATGATCATCGCAATCATTTTTCTGTGTTTTGCGCTGATATTCGACGAATTCAAAAAGAGTGACAATACCGATCCGCACGAAATGAAGCTTTGCCGAAAGCGGTTTTTCAGAATTACGGGAGCGGCGTGGGCGTATCTCGGGCTTGTTCCGACATTGATATACGGGATCTTCGGAATAGCAAACGGCGTGCTGCTTTTCGTGGGGCTTTATCTGTTTTTTGTTCCCGAACTGAAGCTGCTCGCATACAGGCTTTTTCCGAAAGCCGCAAAAGCGGTCGTCCGAACGGTTTGGGCGGTTTTCTTCACGGGTCTTGCCGTTGCGCTGACGATGTTCGGATTTCTGTTTTCGGCGCAGTTTAACACGCCGAACGGAAACGAGGGCACGGTTGTCGTGCTCGGCTCACAGGTACGGGGCGACCACCCGTCGCAGTCTCTCGCATCGAGAATAAACGCCGCTTACGACTATCTTGTTGCCCATCCGCAGACCGTATGCATCGCAACGGGAGGACGCGCCGAGGGCGAAAATATCACGGAGGCGGCCTGCATCAAAAACGAGCTTGTCAAAAAAGGAATCGACCCCGAAAGAATAATATGCGAAAACGAAGCGATTAATACCGACACAAACCTCAAATACTCGGCAAAAATAATCGAGGAGCAAGGACTTGACAAAAACGTCGTCATTGTTACGGAGGCGTACCACCAGCTGCGCGGCGCGCTGTACGCAAAACGGTTCGGGCTTGTTCCGAGTGCCGTTTCCGCGCACACCCCGTTCGCGCTTCAATGCTCGGCGTGGGTCAGAGAGATGATGGGTCTTTTTAAATTCGTACTGGTAAAATAAGAAAAATATGCGTAAAAAAAAGATGCAGTCTCATTCGAAACCGCATCTTTTCTTTTTAATAAATTTGCTTTAATAACCTATCGTGTAAACTGCCTCATAGCGATCGCCGTTCGCGACGGGAAGCTCGTTCATACCCTCGTTCGTCATTTCGCCGTCCTTGACGATCTTCCACCACGCGTTGCCGTCGTCCCAATACGCGATCATACCGTCTATCGAAGTATAGATACCGGACTCTTTTTCATCGGCTTTCAGTATTCCCTGCTCTATAAGCGCATCCGCAAGGAATTTTTCGGAAGTGGTTATTTCGTGCTCCACGGTTTTTCCGTCCTTGTCCGTAACGGCAAAAACAAAGGTGACCTTTTCTTCCGCTTCGGTCGGCGCGGAGGTCGTCTGCGTCGGCGCGGAGGTCGCAGGCTTTTCGCCCTTATTTGCGCAGGCGCAGAAAACGCCGAGGCAAAGCGCGAGAACGATAATAAGTGACAACGGTTTTTTTACGGTTTTCATAATACATTCCCTTTCGATGAATATTTTTCGCGTTTTACTGCTTTTTCAGCGAAAAAGAAACGCCCCGCGCATAAGCGGGGGCTCTTTCTTTTTTGGCGGAGAAGAAGCGATTTGAACGCTCGCGCCGCTTTCGCGACCTACTCCCTTAGCAGGGGAGCCCCTTCACCACTTGGGTACTTCTCCGTATTTGGCGGAGAGGAAGAGATTCGAACTCTTGGCTCTTTCGAGTCACCGGTTTTCAAGACCGGCTCCTTAAACCGCTCGGACACCTCTCCGTATGTTCCGCTTTTCAAGTCAGCAGAAGTATTTTACCACAAATAACCGCCGTTGTCAATACCCAAATACGAAATTTATCGGACGAGATTTTGCAAAAAGACTTGACACGGGGAAAAGAGTGTGGTATAATGCCGACACAACAAAAAAGCAAACCCGATCCTCCCGAAAAACGCAGAAACGAACGGTCGTTTCCACGCGAAGGGACGATTGAAGACGCCGCCCTCTCTGCGGCGTCGGTTTTTTTGCCCGAAAAGCGGAAAAGAGCGGTCAGACATACTCTTTCAGCTTTTCGAGTATTTTTTTCTCCCTGCGCGAGACCTGCACCTGGCTCATTCCGAGGATCTCGGCGGTCTGCTGCTGCGTTTTGGAGCAGAAATAGCGAAGAGTTATAAGCCGCCTGTCTTCCGCGCAAAGCTTTCCGATACCCTGCCGCAGGGCGATCTTCTCCAAATCAGAAGAAAAATCGCCGCCGCTCACCGTGTCCGCCAGCGTATTGTCGCCGTCGGACGAAAGGGCTTCGTCGAGAGAGGCGGGACGGGCGGCGGAATCGAGAGCCTCCACAACCTCTTCAAGCGTCAGCCCCGTTTTTTCGGCAAGCTCGCAAACCGTGGGGTCTCTGCCCCGCTCGTTTCGCAGTTTTTCCGTGCAGGCTCTTATTTTGATGAAGTTCGAACGAACGGCGCGGCTGACCTTTATTGCGCCATCGTCCCTCAAAAAACGCTTTATTTCGCCGGTGATAACGGGGACGGCGTAGGTTGAAAACGCAAAGCCTTTTGAAGCGTCAAAGTTCCTTATTGCCTTCAACAGCCCTATGCTCCCTATCTGAACAAGGTCCTCATACTCAACTCCCGAATACGGAAAGCGCGACGCTATGCTGTGAACCAACCCCATATTTTTCAGCAGAAGCTCTTCCTCCGACCCCGTTTCGGGATATGTAGCCGTTTTTTCGTCGATCCGCATATCAGCCACGCCTGACTATCTTTCGTTCCATAACGATTTTCGTGCCCTTTCCGGGCTTGGACGCAACGCGGAGCCTGTCGGAAAAACTCTCCATAATCGTAAATCCCATACCCGCGCGTTCATCCGAACCCGTCGAAAAGCACGGTTCCATCGCCTTTCCGACATCTTCGATGCCGCAGCCGAAATCCCGAACGGTTATGCGGATGATATTGTCGTCAAACAGCTGCATTTTCATTTTTATGACGCCCAGCTCCGAGCCGTAGGCGTGCACGATGCAGTTTGTGACGGCTTCCGAGACCGAGGTTTTTATCTCCGCAAGCTCCTCCACCGTCGGGTCGAGCTGGGACGCGAACGCCGCGGCGCTCATACGCGCGAATCTTTCGTTGACGGATCGGCTGACAAACGTCAGTTCCGCCGAGTTTATCATCATAATTATCTGTCTCTCCTTATCGTAACGATTTTTTCAAGGTTTGCCATACGGAACACCGTTTCAACGGGGCGCGTCAGATTTGTCAGTTCAACTTCGCCGCCGACGGACTTCATCAGCTTCCGTCTGCCCGTCACAACGGCGATGCCGCTGCTGTCGCAAAAGGTAACTCCCCCGAAATCAAGCACAAGCTTTTCGGGAAGATACGCGCGCACCGCGTCATCTATTTCTTCCCGCAGTTCGGCGGCGCGGTGGTGGTCTATCTCCCCTTTCAGATAAACGGAAAGAGTTCCGTTTTTGAATCCCGTTGTCATAAGTCAGCACCTCCTTTTTATATATTGTGTACTTATTATAGCCCGACGCGACGAAAAAAAGCGTCGATTCGGGTCGCGGAAAGCAAAAAACATATTGACAACGCGAAAAGGTTATGTTATAATAAAAGCATACCAAATAAGTATGGAATGGTGTCGGTATGAAACTCACAAAAGAACAGGATTATGCCATACGCATAGTTTACGAACTGTTAAAAACAAATTCCAAAATGACTGTTGCGGAGGTCTCGGAAAAAACGGGCGTAACGCCGCTGTTCACGCAGAAGATAATGCGGAAGCTCAGCTCCGCGGAGCTTGTTTCTTCCGTCAAGGGAAATCAGGGCGGATACGTTGTCACCCGCCCGAGCAGGGACGTTTCGATCTACGACGTCTTTAAGGCGATAAACGGCGAGCTTTATATAAACGCCTGTCTCGACCCCGAATCGGGGTGCTGTTCACGTCCGGGAATCGAGGGTGCGAAAGGCGGTTGCGTGATACGCCGCGCGATCGGGATATTGAACAGAGATCTTATCGCGTCGTTGAAAAAAATCACCTTCGAGTCGCTTTTGGAGGACGAATCAAAATGAAAAAACGCTTTCCCTCAAAAAGGGGCGTCGCCCTTTTGCTGACTTTTTTATTTATGTTCGCATTTTCTTTTGCGGCAAGCGCCGCGGACTGCGAGCTGAAGCTTTCCGATGCCGAGGGCTGCGCGGGAATAAGAACGAACCTCACGCTTTCGGTCGGGAACAACCCGGGCATATCGAACGGAATACTTTTTATCCGCTACGATCCCGAGCTGCTTTCCGTTGACGGGGAGGACATATCTTTGGGAGAGGTCGGCGCGAAGTTCGAGATAACCGAAAAGGTCTGCCGGCAGGGCGTTGTCACGCTCGGATTTGTCAACCGCGGAAATGTGACGGATGACGGAATTCTTTTTGTTTTGCCTTTCACGGTCGCGCTTAACGCATATCCGACGAAAACGAAAATAGATATAGAAGTAAAAGAGCTTGTCGGAGCGGACGGCAGACCGGTGGAAGTGAACAACCTCAGCGCGGAATTCGATATTTCCGAACCGCCGCCGTACACGCTCGGCGACGTCAACGGCGACGGAGAAGCAGATATCGCCGACGCGATGCTCGTTTTATATCACGCGGCGAAAAAAGAGCAGCTTTCAAACGTAAGCCTTCTTGCGGCGAACATTAACAAGGATAGAACCGTCGATATCGAGGACGCGATGCGCCTGTTGTATTTTGTGGCGAATAAGAGCCCGACGTTATAGACCTATTGCGTCAAACGGCGCGTAAAATGTGTAAAATCATTGAATTTTTCCCAAAATCGACCCAAATATCCTGTTTTGACGGGGGAATATTCGAAAAATCCCGTGAATAAATAAAAATATCAGAAAAAAATGCTTGACAATTCAAATCAAATGATATATAATGTAGGCGTATAAGAGGTTAGTGCGTTTTTCGTCGTTTTTGCAGGGAAGGAAAAGTGAAAACAGCGAAAAAAACGATAACCGATTATTTATAGACAGCGCGTCTTCTGCGTGGCGGCTGTCGCTTTGGTAAGTACGCAGAAGACAAATATGCCGAAAGGCAGAATCTATCTTAAAGGAAGGTATACAAACATGAAGAAGTTTTTGGCAATTTTCATGGTAGTAGCCGTTGTTATGGGCATGGCGTTTGTCGTTATGAGCTCGGCAGACGAAGCAGACTTTACCTATACGGTTAACGTAGGCGCACCCGTAGACGGCAAAATCAACGTTTCCATTGATGTTAAGGCAAACAAAGGTCTTTCTTCAATCTCGATGGATGTAACTGTTGCGGACGGCGCAAGAATAGTCGCAAAAGCAACAGACAGAGAATACTACAGCGATGCATGCACTATCACAGAGATCATCAGCATGAGCCCCTTAAAAGTTAAAACAACTGAGGCATTCCAGCCTTATCTTGTTGCTATCAACGGGCAGAAAATCACTTTCACAGCGACTAACACTGATAATCCCGAAGATCTTATCGGCGGTTCCAACAATGTTTTCCCCAACGAAATGAAGGGCATCATCTCTTTTGACGTTGAATATAACGGCGTAGTTGATGAGAATACTGTTAAAGTTACCCGTGTTCAGGGCACCAGCGGAACGACTCCGGCAAGCTGCACAGCAATCTACAATCTTCCTACAGTTCCGACCGATCCCACAGATCCGACCGATCCTACCGATCCTACTGATCCGACCGATCCCACTGATCCGACTGATCCGACCGATCCTACTGATCCGACCGATCCGACTGATCCGACCGATCCTACCGATCCTACTGATCCGACCGATCCCACTGATCCGACCGATCCTACCGATCCTACTGATCCGACCGATCCGACCGATCCTACCGAGCCGACCACTCCGAAGGATCCCAACACTTCCGACAGCAACTCCGTTCTCGGCATGATCGCGTTCATCGCTCTTGCCATCGTATCGCTTGCTTGCGCGGCAGTTGTTATCATCAGAAGAAAGAGAGCATAAGATAATCTCTTTTCAACAAAAAAACGAGCTGAATAATTAGCTCCGTAAGGGCTACGGTGAAGTTCTTTGAGAAGCGTCATCGTAGTCCTTTATTAAACAATATTTATTGCTCAAATCGGATTTATCTGATTTCAAAGAGACGCAGAGCCTTCCCTGCTGCGTTTCCCCCAAAACAAAAACCCAACAACATCAAAAATGAATAACAGGAGGTATAACCAATGAAAAGATTTCTTGCGGGAATTTTAACGGCGGCTATGGCTGTGACGACTTTTGTCGGCTTTGCATTCTCTTCGGGAGCGGAAGGTACGGCTCCCGACGTTAAAGGCATTATTCCCAGAACGAGGGTTGACGCGACGTTAGACGCGAAAGCCGATGAAGATTTTTGGCAGGGCGCCTATGTTGAAACGCTCAACGAAAGCAACGCCGTGGTAAAGATTTCGGATATGGACAACGACCCCACGGAGGATCTTCCCTCGCTGACGCTTAAAATGGCGTATTACAGCGAATTTAAGGACGGAACGTCCCCCGAAGCAATGGTTTACAGAAGAGATAAAAAGGGCGGAATTCTTGTTTATATGGAAGTTATAGACAAGCATAAGGCATTTGCTTTCGGCACGACCGAATACAACTCGCTTAAAGATACATACACCTTTAACGGTGTTCACGTTGCAAACGCAACGGACTGCGTCCAGCTTGCATTCGACCCGGCAAACAGAGATTCCGAGACGTATATGGGCAATTGCTGCTGCATATTCTCCTTCGTTCCCTATTCGATAGGCGCTCCCGAAAAAGCGAGCTCCTCTCTCGGAGTGGGCACCATCGCGGGCGGCAGAGGCTGGTGGTGGCAGCATTGGAACGCGAATGTTTTCGGTTACGGCGATAATTCTACCGATCTGATGAAAGATTCCGTCAAGATGGCGGCCGAGACCGACTATACATTTGCCGAGAATCATCCGCTGCCCGACAGAAACGATTTTGAAACGGACAAAGAATATATCGAAGCATATAAAGCGGCATATCAGTTCGCGTCGATCGAAGGCTACAGAATCGAAGCGAAAATCCATTGGAATCACTTCCTTGAGAACAACAGCACCATGCTTTTGAAGCCCGTTATCGGAAATCGTTTCGGCATGGCGGCAGTTCTTGTTGACTATATGTTCGACGCTCCCTGGGATATAGATTTAACTCAGACGAGCAGTGTCGAGGCGGCTCAGAAGGTATACAGAGCATACATCAACTGCGGCAACGAAGACGACGCCGGATGGGAAAGCATGGACTGTCCCGCGCTTTTCAACACTTATGAGTTCGGCGACTATATCATCGTGAAAGAAAAGCCGGAAGCACCCGCAGCTCCCGCGGTTGAGGAAAAGACAACCACTTCTGTCACTCTCGCTGCGCACGCGGGTTACGAATACCGCATTGACGACGGCGAATGGCAGACGAGCAATGTATTCGAAGGTCTTACCCCCAACACTGAATACGTTTTCTACCAGAGAGTTGCCGAAACGGAGACCGGCTATGCAAGCGATGCGAGCGAAGGTCTTTCCGTTAAAACGAATGCGGAACAGGTTGAAATCGTATACGGCGACGCGAACGGCGACGGCAGGGTTGATATTTCCGACGCGATGATTATTCTCTATCACGTTGCGGAGAAAGAAAGAATGACCGAATCGGCTCAGCTTATACGCTGCGACCTCAACAGCGACGGCACAATTGATATCATTGACGCAATGAGAGTTTTGTACTTCGTTGCGAATAAGGTTCCCGAACTTGAGCTCGGCTGACAGCTGATCCCCGTTTTGGTTCTTTGAAAAAACAGATAACAAAAAGACTCGGGCTTTTTTGCCCGAGTCTTTTTATGGTTTCGCGGATAAATAATATCAGAGATATTTGATTTTGCGGATAATAACCGAGGATATTATATCAGAGATATTTCAAAATCAGAATTTAAGCATTGATTCGTCCCACATCGACGGAGTCTCAACGCCGAGAAGCTCCGTAACGGTCGCGGCGACGTTGGAAAGCCCGAAGCTGCCGTCCTTGAGTTCATGCTCGGAGGTCGGGTCATAAACTATGAACGGAACGGGATTGAGTGTGTGCGAGGTCTTCGGTTTCGGAGCCTGTCCCTCTTTTGCCTTTTCATACATTTCATCGGCATTGCCGTGGTCGGCGGTCACAAGAAGCACGCAACCGGTGTCGTCAACGGCTTTTTTAACTCTTGCAAGGCACAGGTCAACAGTCTCCACCGCGATTTTCGCCGCGGCAAAAACGCCTGTATGCCCCACCATATCGCCGTTCGGGTAATTGCAGCGGATAAAGCCGTATTTGCCCGAATAGATTGCTTCTATAAGTTTATCCGTGACCTCTGCGGCTTTCATCCACGGACGCTGCTCGAACGGAACGGTATCGGAATCGACCTCGTCGTAGTCTTCAAGTTCTTCGGAGAATTTTTCGCTTCTGTTTCCGTTCCAGAAGTAAGTAACATGACCGTATTTCTGTGTTTCGGAAACGGCATACTCTTTGATTCCGGCCTTTACAAGAGCCTCCGTAAGAGTGTTCTTTATTGCGGGAGGCGCCACGAGGAAGTTTTCGGGAATCTTTAAGTCGCCGTCGTACTGAAGCATTCCAGCATAAAGTGTTTTCGGAACGCGGACACGGTCGAACCTGTCAAAGTCAGCCCCCTCGGTAAACGCACGGCTGATCTCTATCGAGCGGTCGCCCCTGAAATTGAAAAATACAACGGAATCTCCGTCCTCAACGGTTCCGACGGGCTTGCCGTTTTCGGCAATAACGAACGGGGGAAGATCCTGATCAATCGCGCCTGTTTCGGAGCGCAGAGTTTCATAAGCCTCCGCCGCGGACGCAAACTGCCTGCCCTGCCCGAGAACGTGTGTTTCCCAGCCGAGCTTTACCATATCCCAGTTTGCTTCATATCTGTCCATGGTTATCTTCATTCTGCCGCCGCCGGAAGCGATTCTGCCGTCAAAATCCGCATCGTTCAGTTCCGCAAGCTTCGCTTCAAGCTCGTTAATATACTTCATCGCGCTTGTTGCGGGAACGTCTCTGCCATCCAAAAGGATATGCACGCGGCATTTGTGTACGCCGTCCTTCTTTGCGCGGGAGAGCATATCAAGCAGATGATTTATGTGAGAGTGCACGTTGCCGTCGCTGAGGAGCCCGAGAAAATGAAGTGTCGAATTGTTGTTTTTGCAGTTTTCGACAAGCCTTTTCCATACATCGGACGTATACATACTTCCGCTTTCTATAGATTCGTTGACCAGCTTCGCGCCCTGAGAATAAACCTGACCGCAGCCGAGCGCGTTATGCCCGACTTCGCTGTTGCCCATATCGTCGTCCGTCGGAAGTCCGACAGCGGTGCCGTGGGCTTTGATTTTTGTCCACGGACAGGACGCCGTAAAAGCGTCAAGCGTCGGCTTATATGCCGCAGCGACCGCATTTCCGTATTCTTTGTCCGAGATACCTACGCCGTCCATAACGACGAGCACAACTTTTTTGTTCATATATAAAACTCTCCTTACTGAAAATCAAAATAAAATGTCTTCGCAAAAAAAGGTGAAGCAGACAAGGCTCTCCGCGTCCGGGGCTTGAGCGAGAACGTGAAGCTCATAGCCGCCGCGGACGGGATAAAGCTCGTCGTAAAGCCATACGCAGCCCTCGAACGGAGCTTCTTTTTCAAGTATTTTCACACCTTTCAGCGTGACGGAGGACTTTGCCGCGAAGCTTTGGGAAATATCAAAATCGAGCCGCAGATCGCCGTTCTGCATTTTTGCGGAGGTTATAACGGCGTCGTGGAAGCCGAGATTATCGTCAATCTCGGACGGAATATCGACCGAATTATAATAGTCCTCGTATTCCTTCAGCGTCCGGTCGACTTTTTTTTGAGCATCGTCGCAATAGACGCGCAGTTTTTTATGCACGGACGGCGTCGCCTTGTTGAGAGCGAAAACGCGCATATCCGCAACCTCGGCAAGAATATCCTTCGGAATTACGGCGGAAAGCTCCTTTATCCGCTCGTCAAGAGCGCGCAGATAATCGGTTTCGTATTCGCCGATGTCTATTTCAACGTCCTCGTCGGACATTTTTGCAAGCTCGTCCCGAAGCGCAAGGCTTTCGCCGAGACGCTGACGCAGAACCTCGTTATAATAGTCCTCGTCCTTCGCCGCGGCGCGTTCGTCGTCTTCAAGCAGCTCCGCAAGAAATGTTTTAAGGCAGAGCGCGTACCATTCTTTCGTGAAATATTTCACGCTCAATCCCCCTCCCTGCGTTTTTTCAAAAGCATAACGAGAGGTCCGACAACGGCAAGCACGACAAGGCTTATAACAAACATAACCGTCAGCACGGGCCACATTTCTTCGTCGGCGGCGCCCGTTACAAAGTATTGACCGACATAAACACCGTAAACAAGCATCATACAAACAAGAATTTTAACCAGATCGAAGGCACGAAAGCCGTAGGGTGAATAAAACTTGATTATCAGAATCACGGTTTCATATCCCGCAACGGTCACAAACATATTTATTACGGCGAGCGTCTGATTTTTTGTTATGTAAACAAGCAGGCACAGAATAAAGGCCGACAGACACGGCAGCAGATACAGAAAATCAAGTTTTGAAAACAATTTTTTCATTTGCAAATCTCCTCGGATGCGAGCATAATCCCGTCAGGATCGGCGTTATGCGAGCTGTTGAATATGTTTTGGGAAATTTTCGGACAGGTCTTTTCGAGCCGCGCGATAAGAGCCTTTATCTCGGCACGCTTGGAAAGATGCTCGTCTTCGGCGGCATTTTCCGTAAAACGGCAGGCGCAGCGTAAAAAACGCAGACCGTTTTCATCTCTCCACCTGATTATATCTCTTTCACGGATAAGATATAACGGGCGAATGAGCCGCATACCCTCAAAATTCACGGAATCCACCTGCGGAAGCATCGTTTGATACTGCCCGCTGTAAAGAACGGAAAGAAGCACCGTTTCGACAACGTCGTCAAAATGATGACCGAGTGCTATTTTGTTGCAGCCGGCTTCTTTCGCCTTTCTGTAAAGCCAGCCGCGGCGCATTCTTGCGCAAAGATAGCACGGGGACTTTTCTATTCTGACAACCGAATCGAATATTCGTGTTTCAAAAATATCAAGAGGTATTCCGAGCTTTTCGGCGTTCTTTTCTATCATTTTTCTGTTTTCCGCGTTATACCCCGGATCCATGCAGATATACCGAACGGAAACATCCGTGTTCTCCGACGCGTACCGCTTGAAAAGAAGCGACGCAAGCATTGAGTCCTTTCCGCCCGAAACGCAGACGGCGATACGGTCGCCCCGTTCAACAAGGCGGTACTTATCGACGGCGGACAGGAACGCCGAATACATATCCTCAAAAAGCCGTTCGTCTGCCGGCATATCAAGACCTCCGCCCCATATCTTCAAAAAAAGACGCTTATTTCTTCAAAAAAGAGGGGCGTTCATAAATTTCATGAACGCCCCGTTTTATTCTCTTTTACGCAGAGACGTTCAGGCGCAAAGCATTACCACGCATTTTCGTCTTCGTCGTCGGAGCGAACGATCTTGGTGAAGTCGATGGTTCCGTCGTCTCTCTCCCACGGATTTTCGCGCCGTCTGCGCTCGTCTTCGTCCTCCGCGAATATGTCCGCGCCGGGCGTGCCCTTGGTTCTGCCCGAATTGAGGTCGTCCTCCGCAATATCAAGCGCGGACGCATATTTGCCCGTTTTGCCGAGCGTTACCCTGCGCGTTGCAACCCTGAGTTTTTCTTCCCTCTTGACCTTGAGGTTGTCCGAAATAAGAATGGCGCTGTAAACAACGATAAGGAAGAATACGGCGGGAATTACGATATACCAGAAAAGATTCTGCGCTTCGGGTATCGAATCGTTCGGGTCGTAGCCTTCGAGCGCGGCGTCGAGGTCGGTCTCTTCAAGGGTGATTATATAGTAGTCGTATTCGCCGTTCAGCGTAACGCTCATATTTCCCGAGCTGTCGGAAACGGTCTTGTCGGGATTGAGAAGAGCGCCCTTCATTCCGACGTTTCCGTCGCGTCTGATGCCGTATGCCTTGTAAACGGTGTTTTCGCGAATAAGCTTAAGGGTTGCCGTCAGCGGTGAGCCGTCTGCGCTTTTGGCATAAACAACAAACCTTGACGCGGTTTCGTTGTTGACGCCCGAGCCGAGCGCGTAAACGGCGATGGTTCCGTTGACGCTTGCGCCGGAGGCGGTAACCTTGATGTTTCTGTATTCCTTTTCAGTCGAGCTTCCGTAATAATATCTGCTGAGATAAGCGGTATACGCGCTGTTGAGCGTCTCGTCCGAAAGGTCGCCCGTCGCAAGGAAATAACGCGTTCCGAAGCCGATGACGGAATTGTTGTTTTCGTTATAAAAAAGTCTGCCGTTATCCGTTATAAGAAGTCCGTCGGAGGAAAAGCATCCGATGTCCGAAGAATTCTCCGCATTTCTGTAAGAAGTGAAGCCGAGACGGTCAAGAGCCGTTGCAAGCTGCTGCGAACTTTCGAGCATACCGTCCGGAACGATTGCCTTGCCCTCTCCGAAATAAACATCTACGCCGTCAAGGTCTTCAATAACACGGTCGCGGGTGCTGAGAAGCCCCTGATCGTTATACCATT
Organism: uncultured Eubacteriales bacterium; assembly: GCA_934454405.1. Classification (GTDB taxonomy): domain Bacteria; phylum Bacillota; class Clostridia; order Oscillospirales; family UBA644; genus UBA644. The sequence continues at coordinate 37,674 of CAKSFN010000012.1, forward strand.
CCTGCTTGTTCATAAAGCTTTCGGCAAAAGACGCGTTCTGATAAGGATAGAACGCCTGAATTATCGCCTTTGTGCCCGTCTCCTTGTTCGAATTTGCGCCGATATAGGAGCCCGACGAGGTGTTACCGGAGGATATGACGACCTTAAAGCCTCTGTTTGCGGTATATTCGGTGTCAAAGAACACATTTTCCGTTTTTGCTATCAAAGCCGACGCGAGCATTGAATTTTTGAAGCGCCCGAAATCCATAACCGTGTCGTAGCCCGAATAAGCGATGCCGAAGGTCGAACCGTAGGACGCCGCAACGGCGGTGTGACGGAAAAGAGTCGCCATAAAGCCGCTGTTATCCCAAAGAATCGCGTTTTTATTCACGGCGCTTTCATCCGTGTCGGAATAATCGCCGACAACAAAAGCATCCCACCCCTGATAGCTTGCGTAAGAAACCAGCGATATGAAATTGCTTATAAACTCGGAATCGGAAGTCTTCGCGGCGTTTTCGTCGGACGAAACGGCGGAAGTATTCCATGCCGCGATATACGGCTTATCCTCAACCGTGCCGAGAGCCGCCTGCGCAACCGCATCTTTGACCGTCATACCGGAGGTGAAATCAAAATCGCCTCTCGTTGCGTCGCCGCTTCCGCTGATGCGGACGTTGAACGCGGTGGAGTCATTATCGGAAAGAATCACGGGCGAATTATATCCGCACGATCTGATAAGAGCTTTTATCGAATCAAACTGAGATTGAACGTATGAAATAAGAAATCTGCCGAAGTCCGCCTCGCGCTGACGCCCTACACTTTCTTCGGTGTAAAGCGTATAAACGGGAGAGGTCGGCGGCAATACCGTGCCCCTTTTCGCGTTTTCGTCCTCACCGAGAATGCATTCTCCGTTTTTGTCAAGCCAGACGCCGCGGATAACGTCCGTTGAATTGTAGTTTTTCGTCAGCCATTCGTTGAAGTTTGAACGAAGGTCGGCATAGCAGACCGCGTCGGCGCCGACGTCGAGATCGGAGCAGTACGTCACAAAAGCTATCGTCGTATCGCTTCCGTATGTAACGGTTATGTTGTCGTCGCTTCTGACGGCGTTTTTCGTTCCGAAAAATCTTTTGATGAACGCCTGTGCGCGACGCACCGTTTCTTTGTCAAGCACCGCGGCGCCGCGGCTTTCCTTGTTGACCTTGAGCGACGAGGTCGAAAAAAGACCTATGCCCGCATACATATTGGCATTGTAAAGTTCGGCGAGAAACTCGCTGAACGCGGAGAAGTTGGAAGAGTTTTTCAATACGGAATAAACATCGTCCACAACAACGAGGTTATAGCCGTGAGACGCAAGCTCCGCAACCATGGATTTCAGCTTTTCGCCGGTCGGGATGCCTTCCTTTGCTATATCGTAGCGAATTCCGAAAAAGCGGATATCGCTCTTGTTTCCGTCGAGATTTACAACAAAATTCCCGGAATCGGAGTCAATGTAACCGCGGTCGCCGTAAGTCTTCGTAATAAGATTTGTATAATCGAAGAAATTCGGGTTTGTGCCCGACGCGCCGCTGTCGTTGTATATGATGTTTCCGTCTTCCGCGCTGCCCGAGGCATCCGCAAAAAACGGAAGACTTGCGGAAAAAATCACCGCGGCGGTCAATCCGCAGGCGAGAATTCCCGAAAACTTTTTCCTTGCTTTTGATGTCATTGAAAACTCTCCTATCCGAATTCCGCCGAGCTGTATCGGCGAATAAAAGCGATCAAGCCGAAATCATCTTTAATATTATACAACACAATCCTCTGTTTTGCAAGCCTTGAACAACGACTTTTTCGTGATTTTTGCGAAACTTTTTGAGAACTCAAACCAAAATGCAAGCAATATCGGACAAAAATAAGAAATGTATTGCAAAAACCGCGTTGCTATGCTATAATAAAGCGTAATGATATACAACCTGTCCCGACAGGACAATATCGGAGGAAAAATGGCTCAACAAAAAGAAAACAACACGCAGGAGATCGCCGAAAAGGACGCACTGATAAGCCTTCCGCTGCTTGCGCTCAGAAATGTTGTGGCGATCCCCAACGCAATAATTCATATAGATGTCGGAAGAAAAAATTCCGTTGCCGCCGCAAAATACGCGTTCACGGAAGGGTCTGACATCATTCTCGTCGCGCAGAAAAACGCGACGGAGGACACGGTTGACAGACGCAACCTTTTCAAAACAGGTACCGTTGCGACCGTTCGCCAGATAGTCAAAACGGGAAAAGACGAGGTACGCGTCGTTTTCGACTGCAAGTGCCGCGGATGCATCGGCAGCCGCCTGACGGAGAAAAATTCCGTCATTTTTGCGGACACCCTTTACATAAAAGAAGAGAAGATTGACGAATACGCTTCCGAAAAAGCCGCCGCGACCCTTGAAAAGATAAGAGAAACATTTGAAAAGGTTACCGCGGATATGGACGATCTCTCGCCCGAGGTCATGCTTTTTGTTAAGACAGGCACGAAGCTGGGCGAGGTCGAGGACTACATCGCGGAGAATTTTCCGTTCAGATTCAAGGAAAAACAGGAAATTCTGGGAACGATCGATCAGTTTGAAAGAGCGGAAAAGATTATCGCGTTTCTTTTAAGGGCAGATGAAATCAGGGAAACGGAGCTTGAGATCATGCGGAAGGTTCATATCCGCATGGAGAAGCATCAGTCCGATTTCTTCCTCAGAGAACAGCTGAAAGCCATAAAGGAAGAGCTCGGCGAAAGCGACGAGTATTACGACGAAGACGATGATCTTTACGACCTTCTCGACAAGTCGAAAATGCCCGACGAATGCTTTTCGTCGCTGGTAAAAGAAGTTAAAAAATACTACAAGACGCCGATAGGCTCGCAGGAAGCCGCGGTTATAAGAACGTATATAGAGTCCTGTCTTGAAATTCCGTGGGGCAAGTATTCAAAAGAGTCCGTTGACATCAAAAAAGCTCGCGACATACTCGAAAAAGAGCATTTCGGGCTTGAAAAGGTCAAGGAAAGGATACTTGAAACCATCGCGGTCAGACAAAGATTTCCCAACCATAAGGGACAGATACTCTGCCTTGTGGGGCCTCCGGGAACGGGCAAAACATCGGTTGCGCAGAGCGTTGCGAAGGCTTTGCACAGAAAATTCGTCCGCATTTCTCTCGGAGGGATAAACGACGAAAATGAAATCAGAGGTCACAGACGCACTTATGTGGCGTCCATGCCCGGTAAAATAATCGCCGGAATAAAAGAAGCGGGAACGATGAATCCGCTTATGCTGCTTGACGAGGTGGATAAGCTCGGCTCGGACAGACGGGGCGACCCTGCGGCGGCGCTGCTCGAAGTGCTTGACCCCGAGCAGAACAAGACGTTCAAAGACCACTATATCGATCTTCCCGTCGATCTTTCCGACGTGTTCTTTATCACCACGGCAAACGACGCGGCGGAGATCCCCGCTCCCCTGCTTGACAGAATGGACGTTATCGAGCTGACGAGCTATACTTACGAGGAAAAGCTGCAGATCGCAAAGAAACATCTTGTGCCGAAACAGCTTGCGCGGCACGGGCTGAAAGCCTCGGAGCTTAAAATCGACGCGTCCGCGCTCAACGAGCTGATAATGTTCTATACCCGTGAGGCCGGCGTGAGAGGGCTTGAAAAGCAGATAGCGGCGCTTTGCCGAAAAGCGACAAAAAAAATGATAGAGGAAGACTGCCCGAAGGTCGTTATATCAAAGAAAAACATCGCGGAATATCTCGGGGCGAGAAAAGTTATACAGGACAGGATTCCGAGCAAGGACAGAACAGGCGTTGTTACGGGGCTTGCCTTCACTTCCGTCGGCGGCGAGATAATGCCGCTTGAAGTCAATGTTATGGAGGGCACGGGCAAGATAGAGCTGACCGGCTCTCTGGGCGACGTTATGAAAGAAAGCGCGAAGGCGGCGATAAGTTATATCCGCAGCAACGCGTCCTCTCTCGGTGTCAGCCCGACGTTCTACAAAGACAAAGATATCCATATCCACGCGCCCGAAGGTGCCGTTCCGAAAGACGGTCCGAGCGCGGGTTGCGCGATGGCGACGGCGCTTTACAGTCAGCTTTCGTCAAAACCCGTCAGAAACGACGTTGCAATGACGGGAGAAATAACGATCAGAGGCGACGTGCTTGCGATAGGCGGTCTTAAAGAAAAGACAATGGCTGCGTACAAGGCGGGCGTTAAAACGGTCATCGTGCCGAAGGACAACAAACCCGATATATCCGAAATCGCGCAGGTCGTTCGCGACAATGTTGATTTTGTTTACGCCGACTCCGTAAAAGACGTTTTCGCGACGGCGCTGAGGTGAATATATGGCTCTCAATTTTCAGAAAGCGGAATTTCTCGACAGCTGTTTCGACGTTCGGAAAATGAAGCTCCCGAAAAAGCCGGAGATAGTTTTCGTCGGACGTTCGAATGTCGGAAAATCCTCGATGATAAATGCGGTGCTCGGCAGGAAAGCCCTTGCGAGAACCTCGTCCACGCCGGGCAAAACGGTCAGCGTCAATTTTTACGGAATAGACGACAAGGTCTTCCTTACCGACCTGCCGGGCTACGGCTACGCGCAGCGCTCGAAAGAACAGCGTCGGAACTGGGGCAGTCTGATAGAAAGCTATCTGACGCTTAAAGACAGGGACATACGCCTTGTCTGCATGCTGACGGACGCGCGGCACGACCCGACGAAGGACGACCTTTTGATGTACGATTATTTGATGAGTACCGAGTTTTTGTTTTGCGTTGTTGCGACAAAATGCGATAAGCTCAACAAAACCGACGTCGAAAAAAGAAGAAAATACCTCGCCGAAAGATTCGGGGCGGAGCCCGTTATGTTTTCCGCGCAGACAAAGGCGGGGGTCGAACAGCTGCGGCAGATAATCGAGGACGTGACGGCGCCCGAAGATGAGGAAGAAAACGCAGAGGCGTGACAGGGGCTTAAAAGGAAACGACAAATATGAAAAACACAAAGAACGGGAAAAAAGATTTTTCCGCAAAGGACGCAAAAAAAAGAAAGGCGGCGGCGAAAAGACCGGCGCCGAAAAGACCGCGTCCCGCTTTCGCACCGGACAACGGCGTTGACAGCGAGAATATCGTCGCCGGCAGAAATCCCGTTTCGGAGCTGCTCAGAAGCGGCAGAACGGTGGATAAGATTTATGTTGCGCACGGCGAGCGCGAGGGGTCGATAGTCAAAATCATCGCGCAGGCGCGCGCTATGGGCATTCCCGTTGTCGAGGCGGACAAATATAAGATTGAAAGCATCGCGGGAACGTCGAACCACCAGGGTGTTGTTGCGTTTGCGACGGATTACGACTATTGCGATGTTGACGATATATTCGCTTACGCGGAAGAAAAGGGCGAAAAGCCTTTCATAGTTGTGCTGGACGGCGTTACCGACCCGAGAAATCTCGGCGCGATAATCAGAACGGCGGAATGCTGCGGCGTTCACGGCATCATTATCCCGAAGCGCGGCTGCTGCGGACTTACGACCACCGTTTTCAAAGCGGCGGCGGGCGCCTGTGAATATATGAAAATAGCAAAAGTTACAAATATTGCGGAAACGATAAGCGCGCTGAAGGAGCGCGGGGTTTGGACTTACGCGGCGGACGGCGACGGGGACTGCGACCTTTATTCGACGGATCTTGCGGGTTCGACAGCCGTGGTTCTCGGAGACGAGGGAAAGGGCATTTCACCCCTTGTCCGCCGTAGATGCGACGGCGTGATAAGCATTCCGATGTTCGGAAAAATCAACTCGCTTAACGTTTCGGTTGCGGGCGCGGTTCTGATGTACGAGGTCGTGCGCCGCAAGAGAGAAAAAGAAAAGGCGGAGGGCTGATGCTATGCCACGCCCGCGACATACGCTGGAAGAACAGTATTACAAGGCGCAGAAACTGCAAAAAACGCTGCTTGTAAAATGCGTTATATGCACGGTCGCAACGCTTGCCGCGATTGCGGTTATGCTGTCGCCCGCAGGAATGAAGCTGAAAGCGGAAATCACAACGGGGCTTGCGGTCGCGATTTTTGCGGCGTGCTTCAAGGAGCTTTACGAGGGCTTGATCTCCGTTTTCGGAGGGCTGCCGTCCAACGACACCCTGAACGCCTACGCGCTGCTTGCCGCGCTTGCCCAGAGCGTTTTCACCGTTTTTGTTCCTTCATCGGGCAGACTTTACGCGTGGATAGTTTTTATCTCATGCACGGTTTCAACGGCGATGAAATACATCTATATTCTCGGTATTCCGCAGAATCTTAAAGTCATTCGAAAGAATAAAATATACTGCGTTGAGGACGCGCGCGTGCCGCTTGACAAGAGATACACGGACAGGGCGTGCATAACGTACCGAATGAAGAGAATCCCGAACATCGTCGGAAAAACATACAGGAATGACGCCTGCGAAAGCGCCGGCTTCAAATATATCCCGTGGGTCATCCTCGCTTCGGCGGCGGTTTCCGTCGTCGCAGGTCTGATATACGGCAAAACCGCGCTGTTTTCCACTCTCGTTCTCACCATGGGAATATGCGCGGGCTTTACGGGTGAGATTTCTTTCGTTATTCCCTACAATTCGGCGCAGAAAAAGCTGAAAAAGCTCGGCTGTATGATTTTCGGCGCATTTTCCGTTGACAAGCTGAAGGACGTAAAAACGCTGATAGTGCGCGACAGAGACCTTTTCCACGGCGGCGGCGCGAACATATCCGATATAAAATTCATTAAAGCAGAGTATATGTCCGAAACCGTGGAATATCTTGCGCTGATACTGAGAAAAATCAAGAGTCCGCTTTACGCGTCGATGGAAAGATATATTTTCAGGGCGAACGAGTCCGTTCATTCGGTTGAGAATTTCAGGGCGGTTCAGGAGCACGGCTTTTCCGCGACGATAGACGGCCGCGAAGTGCTTTACGGAACGCGAAATCTGCTTTTGTCATACGGCATAAAGCCGCTTTCTCAGGAAAAAGAAGCCGAGCAGACCTCTCGAGGGCTGAGCACGGCGTATACGGTGATAGACGGAAATGTTTCAGCCGTCGTTTTTGCGGAATACCGCGCCGACCCGAAGCTGAAAAAGGCGGTCGAGCGCGTGGGAAGAGACATCACCGTCATAGTTCAGACAAAAGACCCACTTATTACCGAGGCCGCCGTTCAAAAGCAATACAGCCTGACGAACGCGGTAATGACGGTTGCGACGGCGGAGGAAACGGAAAGCCTGAACAATGTGAGAAAAAGGCTGACAAGCGGAAAAAAGACAAAGCCCGTTATGCTTTCAACGGAAAGCGCTCTCGGCACTCTTTCGGGCATAGAAATGGCGCAGCAGCTTTCATCCGCGCTTTCCACAAGCGTCAAAATCAAGCAGATAAGCGTTTTTGTGGGGCTCGTTCTGACGACAACAGCCGCGCTTGCGGTTCCTTCCCTGCTCAATTCGGTTTGGGTTCTTGTATTCAACATCATTTGGACGCTCCCCGCAATAGGTCTGTCGTTCAGGTTCATTTTGAAATAATAAAAGTTTAATAAATACGGAGGCAAAATTATATGTCCGGACATTCCAAGTGGAAGAACATCATGCACAAAAAAGAAAAGACCGACAGCCAGCGCGCAAAGGTCTTCACCAAAATCGGAAGAGAGATAATTCTCGCCGTAAAAGAAGGAGGTCCCGACCCCGCTTCCAACTCCAAGCTTAAGGATCTTATCGCAAAAGCGAAGGACAACAATGTTCCAAACGACAATATCGACAGGGTTATAAAGAAGGCGTCCGGGGCGGAAAACTCCGAAAACTTCGAGGAAATAACCTACGAGGGCTACGGGCCGTGCGGTATAGCGGTCATCGTTGAATGTCTGACGGACAACCGAAACAGAACCGCAGGCAATCTTCGCCATTACTTCGATAAAAACGGCGGCAACCTCGGTCAGAACGGTTCCGTGGGCTGGATGTTCACGAAAAAGGGCGTTATCGTTATAGATAAGGAAGAATACGACGAGGACCGCCTTATGGAAACCGTTATGGAAGCGCCCATCGAGGATTTCGTGACGGAAGAAAGCGTATATGAGATATATACCGCGCCCGACGAGGATTTCAGAACGACCAGAGATTTTCTCAGAGATAAGGACTATACGTTTATCTCCGCAGAGGAGGAACAGGTTCCGTCTTCATATTCCTCGATAGACAGCGACGAGGCAAAAGACAAGATGCAGCGTCTTCTCGATATGCTTGAGGACGACGACGACGTTCAGAACGTTTACCATAACTGGGATGAAGAATAATACCGAAGCCTTCGAAAAAACGATTAAAAACGAACGGGAGCGGAGAGGCTTGAGCCTTCGCGAAGCGGCGGCACTTATCGGCATCAGCCACACATATCTTTCCGCGCTTGAAAACGGGCGCGATCCGAGAAGCAAAAAGCCGCTGACGCCGTCTCCGGGTGTCGTTTTCAACGTCTGCAAGGCCTATGACCTCGATTTTGTCGAGCTTATAGGGATCTCGGGCATACCCGACGAGAGGACGTTCTATCGCTATGTCGCAAAAAAAATCTTTGAGATGAAAAAAACGAACCCGCGGCAATACCGGCAGCTGCTCGATATAATAACGGGAGAAAAGGAATAAAAAGATGTCACAGATCTGCAAAAAGTGCGGAACCGTTGCGGAAGACGGCATGGAATACTGTCCGAACTGCTATGCGGAGCTCGGCGCTTTGAAAAAAAAGAACGCTCAAAAAAGGCGCGCGGAATTGAGGGGTATGGGAAAAAAATCTCTCGCTTTCAGTTTTATAGCCGCCGCCGCAGGCACCGTTATGATGCTGTATCTGAAAAATATGGAAAGCTTTTCGCAGATCAAAACGGGAGTGTGGGCATTCATAATGCCCGTTGCCGTCTGGCTGGGATTGACGGGTATTTCCGTTTTCTACGGAATCAAATCCTTCGGAAAAGCGTCGAAAGCCCTTTCATTCTCGGCATTCATTATTAACGGAGTGCAGCTTATCGCGCTTCCCGTAATCTATATTCTTACAGGTCTATAGAAATCAAACAGTTCACAAGCGACGCGTTTTCGCGGTATTTTTCCGATGACGGAGCCGCAGAAACCGCCGCAGAAAAAAATACACCCGGGAGGCTTGCGCAGCGGAACCCCGAGCCGCGGTGCATAAATCGATCCCCTCCCCCTTTCCAAAGCAAAAAGGAGAAAAAAAACAATGAAAAAGCTGTTTCTCACACTACTTGCGGTAATTCTTACGCTTACGTCCTTTACGCTTGTTTCAAGCGCGGGAGAAGCATACACCATTCCGCAGTGCGCGGTTCCCCCGACCATTGACGGAAAGATGTCAAAGGACGAATGGTACGGCGCGTATCACAAGTTTATGAACAACGAAAAAGGCAATTATGACTATTCGGACAATCCGAATCCTTCTGCGGAAGACAAGGCGAATCAGTGCAAAGGGTTCGACATTTATATGTACTGGTACGACGACCCGAACGAAAGCGGAAAACTGCTTGACGTTAAACAGGGCGGTCTTTACATTTGCGTGGTTGCGCAGGATAAGAGCTACGGTATTATATTCGACGACGGCGCGGCTTCAAACGCAAGCGACTGCTTCCAGCTTGCGATAGACCCTTTTAACTACCGTTTGAGCAACAACAAAAAATCGTTTATTTTCGATTTTTCGCCCGAAACGACGAAAAAAGGAACGGCTCTTATATACGAACACTATCAGTTCCAATCCAAGCCTCTCTCGAATTTCAGATATCAGGTAAAGGCGATCAGAGATAAAAACGGCTACACTATGGAAATTTTCATTCCGTGGTCGCTGCTCAATCTCAACAACAAGCTTCCCCGCCACAAGGTCGGCGCGAAAATGGGAATAGGCCTTATCTGCATGGACTGGATCGGGGCAAGGTTTTATTATGATATCGCCGATTTCGGCAACGGAAAAAAGATTGAAGATATTGCAGGCGTTCCCAAGCTTTACAATCAGGTAACGCTCGGCGAAACGGTATATCCTCCGGGATACAAGCCGAATTCCGACCCCTCGAAACTGAACGAGCTTATCAAAAAAGCCGAAGAGATCGAGAAAAACAAGGCGGAATATCTTGAAGCCACATATTCGGCGTTCGAGCTTGCGCTGAAAGAAGCGAAAGCGATAAAGAAAGAGGATCAGCAGGCGGCGATCGATGCGGCTTACAAAAAGCTTGACGACGCAATCAATAACCTGAAAAAGAGCGCGGATATGACGCCGTTTGAAGCGTTGCAGGCGGCAATCACGGCAACGGCGGAGTTCAGAGAAGACGATTATCACGCCGAAACGTGGACGAGATTCGCAGCCGCGCTTGAAAAAGCGAAAAAACTTACCGAAAAATCTTCGGAAGCCGAGATAAAAGCGGCGACGGACGAGCTTGATGCCGCAATCAAGGGACTTGTTCCCGCGGACGAGGAGCTTAACTCGGTTGATTTTTCAAAGCTTACGGATCGTATTTCGAAAATCGAAACATACAAGGAAGAGGATTACACCGCCGAAACATGGAAAAAGCTTAAGGACCTTCTCGGCGAAGCAAAGGAAATGAACGGCAAGGAAGGCGTTACGCAGGCGGAGGTTGACTCTCTTGCGGCAAAAATAGACGAGGCGATTTCGGGACTTGCCAAAGCGGACGGCGACGGAAAAGGAACAGAAAACAACGCTTCCGAAAAAGAAGGCTCTCTTGTTTGGCTTTGGATAGTTATCGCGGTTGCGGTTGTTGCCGCGGCGGCGGTCGTAATCATAATTCTTTCAAAAAAGAAAAAAAACAATAATTGACAGCAAAAATAAAGCATAATCGGTATTGCTTTGTGGAAAATTATCATCGTGGTCGATAAATGATCACGAAAGGTAGTTTTGTCATGGCTGTTATAGACAAAATCGCTTTGGCTCTCGTTATTATCGGAGCCTTGAACTGGGGATTGATAGGCGTATTCTCTTTTGACCTCGTCGCATGGATTTTCGGATCGATGTCCGTCGCGACGAGAGTTGTCTACACTCTTGTAGCGCTGGGCGGAATATGGTCCGTTTCCCTGCTGTTCCGAAACGAACGCGTACCGGAAGCCGATTAAGGCGCCGTAGCCGAAACGAAACAAATAACAAACGGCGTACCGAACAGGTACGCCGTTTGTTTTGTTTTGCTGCGGAATTATTTGATTTCTTTGTTTTTCAGCATTTTTTCAACCTCGGAAAGGTCGGAAAAAACACGGTAGACATCTTTTTTGAGTTCTTCGGAAGGCTGCTTTCTGTCCGGGATCATTATCGGGAACGCTCCCGATGCGTGAGCGGCTTTTATGCCGTTTTCGGAGTCTTCCAGAATTATGCAGTTTTCTGCGGGAACGCCGATTTTTGACGCGGCGGTCAGAAAAATATCGGGATTGGGTTTTCCGAGTTTTACTTCGTCTCCGCAGACGACATAATCAAAAGTTTCGGTCAGTTTTGCCATTTTCAGATACGCGTCGGCTCTCGCGCGTTCGGACGAGGTCGCGACCGCAATTTTGATATTTTTCGATTTCAGATAATCGAGAAGACCGTATAATCCTTTTTTGACCTGCAAACCGTGTTCTTTAATATACTTCATCGCGATATCAAGGCGGTGAACGCGTATCTCGTAAAACGGGAAATCCTGCCCGTAAACGGCTTTGAAATGCGCGCAGCCGTCCTCCGCGTTCAGTCCTATCGCGCCGACAACAACATCTTCGGTCACATCGTAACCGAAATCCTTTGCGGCAATGGGCCAAGTGAGGGTATAGACCGATTCGGTGTCAAACATCAGCCCGTCCATATCGAAAATAACGCCGAGAAGCTCTTTGTTTTCTATCTTTATCATCGGCTGCCTCAATATGCGACGGTCGTCATAAGCGCCATTTCGGCTTGCGCGGTGTCAAGGCGCGAATACTGGCAAACTATCTCCGTGTCGCTTTCAACAAGCAGCGCATAGGGCGTGTCAACCGGGATATGCTCGCCTTTGTCATTCAGGATTTTATCCATTCTGATATGGTGCGTTCTCATTGAACCGCACGTGGCGGAAAAACCCGTTACCGGTTCTCTTTCCTCAAAAAAGAGCGTAAAAGCGATATGCGCTTCTTTTTCGGAGGTGTTGAGCACGCAGACAGCCTCGTGACTGACCTGTCCGTTCCATTTTGAGTCGTAAAAACAATCGGCTATGAGCCATTCTTTCTTTCCGTAAGTCCGCATAAACATTCCCCTCTCGGATATTATAGATTGATTATATCACTACGGCAAATTTTTTGCAAGTCTCCTTGCAAAATGTTTGAAAATATGATATACTTGTTCTCGGTGATGAATAATGATAAAAGGTATAATTTTTGATCTTGACGGAACGCTTCTGAACACTATCGACGACATTGCGGACAGCGTAAACGCGGTTCTCAAAAAACACGGGCTGCCCACGCACACCGTCGAAGAATACAAAACGTTTGTCGGAAGCGGCGCAAAAGTGCTTATAACGTCCGCGCTCGGAGAAAAAGCGAACGACGAAAAGCTGTACAAAGAAGTTTTTGACGAATATATCGAATATTACGGCAAGCACCGCGAGGACAAGACCTCGCCTTATGCGGGCATAGTCGAAATGCTTGAAAAACTCAAAGGAAAATACCGTCTCGGAGTGCTTTCAAACAAGCCGCACGCGGACACCGTGCCTATGGTAAAAGCGCATTTCGGAGATGAATTTTTCGATTTCGTTTACGGTCAGCGCGACGGCATACCGAGAAAGCCCGATCCGACGGTCGTTTACAAAATGATTGACGATATGGGACTGACAGTTGACGAGGTTATGTATGTCGGGGACTCCGAAAACGACGTGCTGACGGCGAACAATTCAGGCTGCCGCGCCTGTTGCGTGCTTTGGGGCTTCCGCACATACGAGCAGATGAAAAGCATCGGAAAATGCGAATATTTCGCGCATACGCCCGAAGATGTAGTCAAGGCGGCGGAGGATTGAAAATGAACACGAATAAACTTTCCGAAAAAGCGTTTACATACGACCTGACAGACGAAAACATGCGAAAAGAACTGAGACGCGCGCGCGGACTTGTGCAGAAGCTCAACTCTGTCGATGTCAACGACGACGAAGCGAAAAGAGCGATTATGGAGCAGCTTTTCGGGGCGATCGGAGAAGGTTCTGACCTGAGCCCGAACTTTTACTGCGACTTCGGCTCACATATTTTCATCGGAAAAAACTTTTTCTGCAATTACAACTGCACGATACTTGATATCGCCGAAGTGCATATCGGGGATAACTGCCTTTTTGCACCCAATGTTTCGCTTTATACGGCGGGACACCCGATTGAGCTGCAAGGCAGGCTTGACAATATAGGAACGGGCGCGCCCATAACCATAGGCAACGGCGTGTGGATAGGCGGCAGCGCGATAATTATGGGAGGCGTCACGATAGGCGACAACGCCGTAATAGGCGCGGGAAGCGTTGTGACGCGCGACGTTGAGCCGAATACGATAGCGGCGGGCAACCCCGCAAGATTTATCAGAAGGATTGAGAACTGATATGGGTGATTTTTACCGTTTTCTCGAATCGCAACTGTTCACGGATATAGTTTACGGCTGTTTTTATTTTTTGCTTATACTTTCGGCGTTTAATCTCTTCTCCGTTTGTTTACGGGGCGCGGCGACGCGGAGGCTTGCAAAAAACGCGGAACTGCTCGACGGCGCAAAAGGTTTTCTGCCGTATGCGCGTAACGTTTTGCTGTGCAGAACAGCAGAAAAGCTTTATGAGAGAAAGCACGGTACGCCCTGCACGGAGTATTCAAAATACTGCCATATCCTGCAAGTCGGAAACGTGTGCGCAGACCTGTGCGCCGCGTTACTTGCGGGGCTTGCGTTTGCCGTGTACGCAAAAGGCGGTTATGAGTTTTCCGCAAGCGCCGCGACCGTGCTTGTGTCGGCGGGAATATGTTTTCTGTTCCGTCTGATATTCGGGCTTTCAAACAGAGCGGTCATAGCAAAGGCTCTTGAAATCATCGCGGAAAGCGGTTCGGGAAAAAAGAACGGATTTCTCACCGTTCTGTGCGTGATCGCGCCGATAGCGGACGTTTACTCCTTCGTCCTTTCAAAAAAAATCTGACAACAAAAAAACTATGGGGCTGTAAAAAAACTTGTGTTTTTTACAGCCCCGCATTTTTTTATTATCAGAGATCTTCGCTGTCAACAAGATTGTCGAGAACCGCGACGAGATGACCGCAAAGCGGACACTCAACATTGTCCTCGTATTCCGCGCGTTCAAGGAAGAATATTTCCTGACAGAACGGACATTGAACAGTTAAAAAATCTTCGTATGAGTCATCGCCGCAGCCGTGCTCGCATTCATCGCAGCCGTGTTCGCAAGCGGCGCAGTCGTCCCCGTCCCGTTCACAGCCGCAGTCGCAGCCATCGTGATGATGCCGAGCGTCATAATCTGCGGTATAGTCGTCCGTATCCACGGTAACGTCACCGATAATGCAATCGCGAAGCGCTTGAAGGGACGCGGAAAGGTGTTCGTTATAAGTATCAAGCTTTTCCGTTTTTTCTTCGATTTCGTCAAGTCTGGAATCAATAACGTCAACCTGCTGTGCCGTTGCGGAAACAAGGTCGTAAAGGGCTTCGTAAAATGCCTTTTCTTCCGCGGTCGCGGTTTTGCAGAGCGTGTTGAGAGCCTTTTTTATATCGTCAAGGCGTGTTGAAAGATACATACCGTTTTCCTCCGTAAAAAAAAATCTGCCGACCGGAAAAAGGCAGGCAGACTATCATAAAAAACTTATGCTCTGGAAAGATATTCGCCGGTGCGGGTGTCGATTTTGATAACTTCGCCCTCTTCGATGAACATCGGAACCTTGATGGTCGCGCCGGTTTCAAGCGTCGCATTTTTAAGCGCGTTCGTTGCGGTGTTGCCTTTTACGCCGGGTTCGCATTCGGTAACGGCAAGTTCAACAAAAGCGGGAGGCTCAACGCTGAAAACCTCGCCCTTGTAGGAAAGAATCTTAACGATAACATTTTCCTTAACAAACTTGAAGTTATCGGGAAGCTTGTCCGCGCCGAGAGGCATCTGCTCATAAGAGTCCTGATCCATGAAGTACCAAAGGTCGCCGTCATTATAAAGGTACTCCATATCCTTTCTTTCGATGAAAGCCTGCGGAAATTTCTCCGTCGGGCTGAAAGAATGCTCTATAACGCCGCCCGTGATAACATTTTTGATCTTGGTTCTTACGAAAGCCGCGCCTTTGCCGGGCTTAACGTGCTGAAATTCAACAACAGTGTAAACGTTGCCGTCCCACTCGAACGTAACGCCGTTTCTGAAATCGCCTGCTGAATACATAGGAATATCCTCCTGAATAGAATACATAATTTACAATTTATTATACAACATATCAAGGCGTTTTTCAAGACCCCTCGACACTTTTTTTTTGAACTTTTTTATTTTTTCGTTCCGAAATGCCCGGAAAGCGTTATGTAACGTGCCTGTCGTTGAAAGATTCGGAATCAAAAGTGACAACGGCAAAATATTTCATCTTCTCGGATTTAAGAGTTTCTTTTATCAGCTTTTTCAGCTCGTCCGTGCGTTTTTCATACTCGCGCGGAATAACAACGTCAAAAATCACGTTTGTATGTCCCGTGCCGCGAACCATGCGGAAATCGTGGATTCCGAGCCTTTCGTCAAAACCTTTCAGGGCATCGGTCACTTTTCCTTTTATCTCGTTCAGTTCCGCGTCATCGGTCACAACGGGATCATAGTGAATGACAAGATCGACGTTCATCGTCTGCTTGACTTCCCTTTCGATGTCGTCTATCAGTTCATGCGCGTCAAGCACGTCTTCACGGTGGTCTATCTCCACATGAACACTTGCAAAGCGTCTGCCTGGTCCGTAATCGTGAACTATAAGGTCGTGAATACCGAGAATTTTATCGTAACGGCATATATGCGCGGCAAGCGCGTGCACAAGTCCCTCGTCGGGCGCTTCGCCGAGAAGCGGGCTTATCGTGTCTTTGGCAATACCTATGCCCGACCAGATAATGAACAGCGCAACGGCAACACCCATATATCCGTCGATGCGCAGCCCCGTCAGTTTTCCGACAATGCAGGAAGCAAGGACGGCGGCGGTTGTTATAACGTCGTTTCGGCTGTCCGCAACGGTTGCGGACAGAGCTGGAGACTTTATTTTTTTGCCGAGCTTTGAATTGAACAGCGCCATCCATGCTTTTACAAGCATCGACGCGATAAGAACAGCAACAAGCAGAACGGAAAATTCAACGGGTTCGGGGGAAATTATTTTCTCTACCGAAGTTTTTATCAGTTCAATGCCGATAACCACTATCATAACGGCAACCGCAAGCCCCGAAAAGTACTCTATACGATGATACCCGAACGGGTGCTTTTCGTCCGCGGGCTTTGCGGCAAGACGAAAACCTATCAGGGTAACGACAGAACTTGACGCGTCGGAAAGGTTGTTCACGGCATCGGCGACAACGGAAACGCTTCCGCTGATAAAGCCCGCCGCAAGTTTGCCCGCGCACAGCAGTGCGTTGCAGATTATGCCGACAACGCCCGAAAGAATGCCGTAAGCCGCGCGAACCTTCGGAGAGGTCGTGTCCTCTCTGTTTTTTACGAAAATTTTCAGCAAGAGTGAAGTCAAATCAATATCCCCTTTTAGGTTTTTTCGCATATTTCTTTTATAGATTATATCACATTTCAATCCGACAATCAATAAGTTAGCCCCGGCTAATTTTTTATAATTGTGTTTTTCATACTTCGTCGGTATCATTGTCGTAAAATCAAAACTTTTGAATGACTGAAGGATTATTGTGATTATGTTTTCGTTTATTGTGACCGGCAGGTCACAACTCGATCATAAACAATCGGGGTAATTTTTTCACCCCGACGGTTTAACCTCTTTTGAATCACGCGATTATCGCGTGATTTTTTACAATAATACAGTCTGACACAAAAGCGACAGAATATTTTTGCGGGGCGTCCGTTGACTTTGAGGAAGAGATATGATAAAATTGAATTGTTCAAAATTGAAATATTCAATATTGGAGGATATGCGATGAAGAAAGAAAATAGAAGTGCCGAAAAAGGGAATAAGGCGGCGCTTAATACCGAAAACGCGGCAATGAATGAGGAAAAAACGGGGGTTGCCACCGAAAACTCGATTGTAAAAACGGACAAAGCGGTGAGCGAAACCGAAAAAACGGCAGGAAGCGCGGGAAAAAAGGTGCATAACGCAGAGGGCACGGCAAAGAGAGTGAAAAACATAGCGCTTGAAGCCGAAAAGGCGGCGGAAAAAGCGGATAAAGAGAGCGGCGGCGAGGACACCGAAGAGAAAAGGACGAGGATAACGGCGGCGCATGTGTTCGGTGGGACGAAGAAGTTCTTGGACGCTTACGGACGGGCGATGTTTCCTCTTTGCGAGGAAACGGGTTTGCCGATGCCTGCGATAGATATGCTGTTGTTTTTGGCGAACAACCCGGCGCATGACACGGCGAAAGATATATGCAAACTGCGGGGTTTCAAGCCCGCCATTGTGTCTTTCCACGTTGACAAGATGGTCGAAGAGGGGTATCTCGAACGGAAAACGGACGAGCATGACAGACGGAAGTTCTGTCTTGCTTACACAGACAAGGCGACGGATATAATCGAGAGAGGAAGAGAAATTCAGTTGGTGTTCGCGAAAAAAATGCTTGACGGGATATCGGACGAGGATGCAAAGGCGATGAAAAGGTGCTTTGACACTTTTTCAAAGAACCTTGAAGATATATTGGAGAACGGTCTCGGAGGAGAGAGTGGAAAATGATAAAACTGTTTAGAAATATGCGAAAGCGCGAGGTTCTGACGGCGCTTTTGTGCGCTGTCCTCGTTGTGGGACAGGTGTATTTTGACCTGCGGCTTCCCGACTTTATGTCGGAACTGACGCTTCTTATAAAATCGGGCGGCGACGCAACAGGAGATATTGTGACCGTCGGGCTGAAAATGCTTGCCTGCACGTTGGCGAGCGCGGCGCTTGCCGTTGCGTGCGGTTATCTTTCGGCGCAGACGGCGTCCGGATTCAGTTATACTCTGCGTGAAAAAATATTCAACCGAGTGACGGATATAGGCAAAGCGGAGATGCAGGATATTTCCGTGCCGAGCCTGATAACGAGAACGACGAATGACGTCAACCAAATTCAGATGATAGTTTCGATGGGATTGCAGATGATGATAAAATCCCCTATCATGGCGGTTTGGGCGGTTATCAAAATTCTCGGAAAGAGTTGGGAACTTTCGGCGGTAACGGCGGCGTTCGTGGTGGTTATTTGCGCAACGATACTGACAATTATGTCGATATGTCTGCCGCGTTTTCGCATGGTGCAGAAGTTGACGGACAAGATAAACCGTGTGGCGCGTGAAAACCTGACGGGAATAAACGTGGTTCACGCCTTCAACGCGGAGGACTATCAGAACGCGAAGTTCGATGTTCCGAGCGGCGAGATGATGAATCTGCAACTCAAAAACCAGCGTTTGTTTGCGCTTATGCAGCCGGTTATGGGGCTGGGAATGAACGGGTTGGCGCTCGTCATATATTGGCTCGGCGCGGCGCTTGTCAACGCGGTTCCGCTGTCAGACCCCGCCGGCAGACTCGGAATGTTTTCCGAAGTGGTTGTTTTCAGCACTTATGCGACGTATGTTGTTATGTCGTTTATGATGCTTGTTATGATATTTATGCTGCTGCCGCAGGCGCAGGTCTCGGCGGAGCGTATCAACGAGGTGCTTGACAAGTCTTCGTCGATAGTTTCTGGCAGCGTGACGGAGTGTTCCGAAAGCGGAACGGTAGAGTTCAGGAACGTATCTTTCAAATATCCGAATGCGGCGGAAAATTCGCTTTTGAACATCAATTTCAGGATAGGAAAGGGTCAGACGCTTGCGATAATCGGCGCAACGGGCAGCGGAAAAACGACGCTTGTCGGGCTTATTCCGAGGTTTTACGACGCTACCGAGGGAGAGGTGCTGGTTGACGGAGTGAACGTCAAAGACCTTGACCTCGATACGCTTTACAACAAACTCGGGTATGTGACGCAGAAAGCGGTGCTGTTCTCGGGAAGTATAAAGGACAACGTATTTTTCGGGCAGAGCGCGGCGGCGGAGAGTGACGAAAACCTTGAAGAAGCAATAGAACTTTCGCAGGCAAAAGAGTTTGTGGACAAGACGGAGGACGGAACGGCGCACAGAATAGCGCAACTCGGGCGAAACGTTTCGGGCGGGCAGAAACAGAGACTTTCCATTGCCCGTGCGCTTGCGAGAAAACCTGAAATACTTGTTTTTGACGACTCTTTTTCGGCGCTTGACTATGCGACGGACGCAAAACTCCGTGCGGGGCTTGAAAAGAGTTTGCCGAACACGACAAAAATAATCGTGGCACAGAGAATAGGAACGATTCGCAATGCGGACAGGATAATCGTGCTTGACAAGGGCGAAGAGGTCGGAAGCGGAACGCACGACGAACTGATGAGGAGTTGCGAGGTATACAGACAGATCGCGAAATCGCAGTTAAGCGAAAAAGAACTCGGACTTAACGGGAACGGAGAGGGGGCAGCGATATGAGACCGATGCAGGGAGCGACAAGAGCGCCTTTGACCGGTGAAAAAGGAACGGTGGCGGCGCTCGGAAAAACCGCGGGCTATGTTAAATGCGGCGTTGCGGTAACGGCGTTGGCTCTTGTGCTGGCGGCGCTCGGAGCGGTTCTGACAATTATCGGACCGGATAAGATAGGCGAAATAACAAACATAATGTCCGAGGGACTGATAACGGGTATAGACCTTGCGGCGATAGCGAAAGTGGGCACAACGCTTATCGTTATCTACGGTCTGAGCGCGCTTTTCACCTTTGTTCAGCATTATATAATGGCGACGGTCACGCTGAAAATGTCTTACCGTATGCGAGGAGAGCTTTCGCAAAAGATAAACCGCGTACCGCAGAAATATTTTAACACCCATTCGCAGGGCGATGTTTTAAGCCGCATTACTAACGACGTTTCGACTTTGCAGCAGGGCTTGACAAACGCGCTGCCGACGATAATTTCTTCGGCGACGCAGTTTGTGGGCTGTCTTGTGATGATGTTCATAACAGAGTGGCGTTTGGCTCTTATCTCACTCGTAATAACGCTCGTCGGACTCTTCCTTGTTGTTTTTATAATGTCGCGTTCGCAGAAATATTTCACGGCGCACCAGGAAAACCTCGGCAAACTCAACGGATATGTCGAGGAGATGTATTCGGGGCACGAAGTTGTTAAAATCTCCCGTGCGGGAGAGGAAATAAAGCAAAAATTCAGGGGATTGAACAAAGCGGTCTACGACGCAAACAGAAAGTCACAGTTCCTTTCGGGAATGATGCAGCCGCTGATGAACATTGTAGGCAACATAGCATACGTTGCGGTCTGCGTTTTCGGTTCGATACTCGTTCTCAATGACGCCACGCTCGGATTCGGCGTTATCATCTCGTTCATTTTGTATGTGCGCCTGTTCACCACTCCCCTTGCCCAGATAGCGCAGGGACTTACGAATATGCAGACGGCGTCCGCTTCGGCTCACCGCATTTTTGATTTTCTCGAAAGTGATGAGCTTGAAAATGAGGACGCAAAACCGACGCTCGGCAAAGACGTTCGCGGCAAGGTGGAGTTTGACCACGTTCGCTTCGCTTATCCCGACACGCCGGACAAAATAGTAATCAAAGATTTCTCCGCAACGGTCGAGCCGGGACAGAAGGTTGCAATAGTAGGCCCCACGGGCGCGGGAAAAACGACGATGGTCAATCTGCTGATGAGATTCTTTGAAACAAACGGAGGCTCAATTAAAATAGACGGAACGCCGATAACGGACGTTAAGCGCGAAAGCATTCACGAGCTGTTCGGTATGGTTTTGCAGGACACATGGCTTTTTGAAGGAACGGTGCGCGAAAACCTTGTTTACAACATGAAAAACGTGACGGATGACGACCTTTGGAGAGTTTGCGGCGCATGCGGAATTGACAAGTTCGTTCGCTCGCTTCCGCACGGTTTTGACACGGTGCTTTCCGAAAGCGTAAACATTTCGGCAGGTCAGAAACAGTTGCTGACGATAGCCCGCGCAATGCTCCAAAACGCGCCGATGCTCATTCTTGACGAGGCGACGTCTTCTGTTGACACAAGAACCGAACTGCTTATTCAGCGCGCCATGGACGAACTGACGCAGGGCAGAACTTCGTTTGTTATCGCGCACAGGCTTTCCACGATAAAGAACGCCGACCTGATACTTGTGATGAAAGACGGCGATGTTATCGAGAGCGGAAACCACGAAACGCTGATGGAGCGCGGAGGGTTCTATGCCGATCTCTACAACAGCCAGTTTACAAAATAAAATAAGGAACGTTAAAAATGCCGAACCGTAAAAGGTTCGAAGATGCATTTTTACAGCGGACACTTTTAAGGGTCTGTAAAAAAACTCGCGTTTTTTTACAGACCCTTTTTTGCGAAAATGATGCTTTTTCTTTATTCGTCAGAAGAGAAAACCCGGCGTGTTTCGGTTTTCGCTCCGCTTTTCGGCATTGATGCCTGTCATCATCAAATTTCACACCCCCGACTATTGCAATTTTTTTGCGGATATGGTAAAATATTATCAGTCGGTGACGAAAGAACACCGTAAACAGACAGTCCGATAAGATACTTTTATCGGCAAAATAAGGAGAAAACAAATGACATTTCTTGTTATAGGCATCATTCTGGCGCTTGTCGCATTCGCCGCGCTCGGCGTTTGCAGGGACGGTACGGGCTACAAATGGAAGAAGAACAAAAAGCAGTTCCTTTCGGTTTTTGCGCTTGTTGTTATACTTTTCGGCTGTACGGTCTCCGTTCCCACGGGACACACGGGCGTTGTAACGACGTTCGGCAAAGTTGAAGATTTTACGCTTGAAGCGGGTTTCCACTTCAAACTTCCGTGGCAGGAAGTTGTTAAAATGGACAACAGAACGCAAAAAGCGGCAGTTGACCTGACGTGCTTTTCAAGCGATATTCAGGAAGTGACGATGAAATATTCGATAAACTTTCAGATAGAAAAAGCCAACGCGCAGACGATATACAAAACAATAGGCACAAACTATTATGAGACCATCGTCTCGCCGCGTATAGAAGAAGCGGTAAAGAGCGTTGCGGCACAGTATACGGCGGAGGGGCTTGTTTCTCACAGAGACGAAATGGGCGACAAAATCAAGATCAAACTGACCGAGGAATTGCGTGAATACAACATCGAGCTTGTCAACGCGGCAATCGAAAACCTTGATTTTACCGATGAATTTACAAACGCGGTAGAAGCAAAGCAGGTTGCGGAGCAGAACAAGATAAAGGCGAAAACGGAAGCGGAACAGCGCGTTATCGAAGCGAACGCCGCGGCGGAAGTGAAAAAAGTCGAGGCTCAGGCAAAAGCGGAGGCTGAACTCATAGAGGCGGAAGCGACGGCAAAGGCGAATAAACTGCTTGCGGAGTCCCTGACGGCGGAAGTGCTGAAAAACAAGTTCTATGAAAAATGGAACGGCGAACTTCCGAGAGTTATGGGCAACAACGCGATAATAACGGACATTGCAAAGGACTGATACGAAATGAAAGAGATAAACGCAAAACTTTTTGATTACATAGAAAACTGTCCGACGGCGTACAACGCGGCGGAGCATACCGCAAAAATACTCGAAAACGCAGGATATTCAAAACTTAACGAAGCGACGGCGTGGACGCTTGAAACGGGCAAGGGCTACTATGTGACGAGAAACGGCTCGTCGCTGATAGCATTCAGAGTTCCGAACGGCGATTTCACGGGATTTATGATGACGGCGGCTCACCTTGATTCGCCGACGTTCAGAATTAAAGAAAACGACCGCCTCGAAGACGGCGACTATGTCAAACTCTCGGTTGAGGGCTACGGCGGAATGCTGCGTTCTACTTGGACGGACAGACCTCTTTCGGTCGCGGGCAGGCTCGTTGTGAAAACCGCAGACGGAATAAAAACCGTGACTGTCGATCTGAAAAAACCCGTTGCGATCATTCCGAATGTTGCCATTCACATGGACAGAACGGCAAATGATTCCAAAGGCTACAACACCGCCGTGGATATGCCGCCCCTGTACTCGGTTTCGGGAGAGGAAACGCTTCCTCTGCGCGAAATGCTTGCGAAAGCGGCAAAAGTCGAAGAAAAAGATATCGTTGCGACGGACGTTTCGGTCTACAATCCGCAACAAGGCGAAGAATTCGGCGGTGTTATATGCGCGCCGAGGCTTGACGACCTGCAATGCGCGTTTGCTTCGCTTACGGCGTTTCTGAGCGCCGAAAAAGGCGTGGGAATGCCCGTTCTCTGCCTGTTTGACAACGAAGAGGTCGGAAGTCAGACAAAACAGGGCGCGGCATCGACGTTCCTCTCGGACACACTCGAAAGAATTTGCGCGGCGCTCGGAAAAAGCGACAATTACCGTGAAAAAATTGCTTCGGGTTTCCTTGTTTCCTGCGACAACGCGCACGCCGTTCACCCAAACCATCCAGAATATGCGGACAAAAACCATTCGGTTTATATGAACGGCGGAATAGTTATAAAATACAATGCAAACCAGCGTTATACGACCGACGCGGTTTCGGAGGCGATATTCAAATCGTTCTGCGACAAGGCAGGCGTTAAGACGCAGTTTTATGCAAACCGCGCGGATATGGCGGGCGGCAGCACACTCGGGAATATCGCGAATACGCAGGTATCGCCGAACACGGTTGACATCGGACTTGCACAGCTTGCGATGCATTCCGCATACGAAACGGCGGGCGCGGACGACACGCAGGCAATGATATCTGCGCTTACCGCTTTTTTCAAAAGCGGCATTGAAATGAAGGCGGACGGGGAATACACCCTGCGCTGACGCGTTCGGAGGACTTGTCGAAAATCTTCTGCCGTTGATACCGAAAAAAGAAAAGAAGAGGGGCTGTAAAAAAAACGCAGGTTTTTTTTTACAGCCCTTCTATATCGGGTATTAATTACTTGTTGAGGTTTGCTTTGAGCATATTAAGCTGCGCTTTGAGCTCTTCGGGAAGCTTGTCGCCGAATTTCTTGTAATGCTCTTCGATTTCCGCCGCTTCCTTTTCCCAAACATCTTTATCAACTTTAAGAATGGATTTAAGCGTTTCGATGTCCATATCAAGGTCGGTAAGGTCGATGTCTTCCGGTCTCGGAACATAACCTATCGCGGTTTCTTCCGCGTCGGCTTTGCCCTCGCAACGGTCAATGATCCAGTTAAGAATACGCATATTGTCGCCGAAGCCGGGCCATACGAAGTTGCCCTCATCATCGGTTCTGAACCAGTTGACATTGAAAATCTTGGGAGCCTTGTCGCCGAGTTTTTTGCCCATTTCGAGCCAGTGACGGAAATAGTCGCCCATATTGTAACCGCAGAACGGAAGCATTGCCATCGGGTCGCGGCGAACCACGCCGACTGCGCCGGCTGCCGCGGCGGTAGTCTCTGATGCCATTGCGGAGCCGATGAAAACGCCGTTCTCCCAGTCTCTGGACTGATATACGAGCGGAGCGCACTTTGCGCGGCGACCGCCGAATACGATTGCGGAGATGGGAACGCCCGCGCCCTTGTCAAACTCGGAAGAGATGCAGGGGCAGTTTTCCGCGGGAGCGGTAAACCTTGAATTCGGATGAGCCGCGTAGGTGGTTTTGTCTGCCTTTACGAACATGGATGACGTCCACGGATTGCCCTTCCAGTCGATCAGTTTTTCGGGAATCTCTTTGGTCAAGCCTTCCCACCAAACGGTTTTGTCCACGGGATCAAGCGCAACATTTGTGAATATCGCGTTCTTCTTGGTCGAAGCAAGAGCGTTGAAGTTCGAATGCTCGTTCGTGCCGGGAGCAACTCCGAAAAAGCCGTTTTCCGGATTTATCGCATAAAGTCTGCCGTCGGGACCTATGCGCATCCACGCAATGTCGTCGCCGACAGTCCAGACCTTGTATCCCTTTTTGCGGAGATATTCGGGGGGAATAAGCATCGCAAGATTGGTCTTGCCGCAAGCGGACGGGAACGCCGCCGCGATATAATGAATGTCGCCCTGCGGATTTTCAAGGCCGAGAATAAGCATGTGTTCCGCCATCCAGCCCTCTTTCCAACCCTGATAGGAAGCGATTCTCAGAGCAAAGCACTTTTTGCCGAGAAGAACGTTTCCGCCGTAGCCGGAGTTGACGGAGATGATGGTATTGTCTTCGGGGAACTGGCAGATGTATCTGTTTTCGGGGTCAATGTCGCACTTACAATGGAGGCATCTTACCCAGTCGTTGCTGTCGCCGAGAACTTCGAGGACTTTCGGGCTGACTCTCGTCATAATTCTCATATTGAGAACAACATAGATGGAATCCGTTACTTCGACACCTATTTTTGCAAGAGGCGAGCCGATGGGACCCATCGAATACGGAATTATATACATCGTTCTGCCCTTATAGCTGCCGCGCGCGATGTTATAAAGTCTTTCATACATTTCTTTCGGGTCGCACCAGTTATTGGTGGGACCTGCGTTTTCCTGCTCGCGGGAGCAGATAAAAGTTCTGTTTTCAACACGGGCCACATCGTTGGGCTTCGTTCTGTGAAGATAACAGCCGGGAAGTTTTTCTTCGTTCAGTTTGATCATTTCACCCGTTGCAACAGCTTCCGCTCTGAGAGCGTTTGCCTGCTCTTCGCTGCCGTCTATCCAAACGACGCTGTCGGGATTGGTAAGATTCTTGACTTCGTCAAGCCATGCGAGAACGGTTTTGTTCGTTGTCGTCATACCGATTACCTCTTATTCCTTAATATTTTTTCTGTTAAAATGTCCTCTCCGTTCGGTCTTTCTCTTTCCGACAGGAGAATAATTGTCTGTGGTGACCCACATTTTCCACGATAATAGTATACCACAAATTTCCACGCTATTCAATATAGCATTTGTGAATTTTTGTTTGAGAAAGATTGTTAAAGAATTAACGGACATATTTGCGAAAACCCTTGCAAAAAGCGAACTTACGGAAAACTTTCACCGAAAAATATTCCATTTTATATATAGGATATGTTATAATTACATAGGCGTTACAGTTGACGCAATACCATATCGGAGGCTGAAATGAAAAAAAACTATTCGCAGCAGACGGAAAGAGTACTGTCTGAAAAAGACGCGCCGACGCTGCTTTTGCATTGTTGCTGCGCGCCGTGTTCTTCAAGCGTGCTCGAAAAACTTGCGGACAGGGCGAAGGTCACCTTTTTTTTCTTCAATCCGAACATCTCCCCTGCCGGGGAATACGAAAAAAGGGCGGATGAGCTGAAAAGACTTATCGGAGAGATCGACCCGAAATATCCCGTGGAAATTCTTGAAGCGAAATACGCGCCGCAGGAATTTTTTGACGCGGTGAAAGGGCTTGAAAACATTCCGGAGGGCGGCGAACGCTGTAAAAAATGTTTCGAACTGAGGCTCGGACAAACCGCGAAAGAGGCGGCGGAGCGAGGCTTCGACCTCTTTGCGACGACTCTGACCGTGTCACCCTTAAAAAACGCGGAAACGCTGAACTCGGTCGGAGAAGAAAAGGCAAAGGAGTTCGGCGCGAAGTGGCTGCCGTCGGATTTCAAGAAAAAAGACGGATACAAGCGTTCCGTTGAGTTGTCCGCGAAATACGGACTTTACAGGCAGGATTACTGCGGCTGCGTATTTTCGAAAAAAGAGGCGGAAGAACGAAAAAAGAGAACTGCCGCCGAAAAAGCAAAGACAGGAGAAAACAAATGAAAAAAATTATCGCGACAATACTTTTTCTGGTGCTTTCGCTCACGCTGACGGCGGCGTGCGAAAAAAGAGGAGGAGAACCGTTGAAAATCGACAATGTGTATATCGTTCCGAACACGGAAAGCGTTCTGCGGGACGAAGTTCCGACAAAAACGGAAAACGGCGGTCTGACCGCGGCGCTTGCAAAAAACGAGAGCGAGGGAATGCAATTTCTGCTCCGTTTTGACAGCGATGTGAAGAATGTCAAGGTCAATGTTTCGGATATTTCGAACGAAAACGGCGACAAACTCGATTTCACGCTTTACAGACAGCGTTATATCGAGGTTTCGGAGGAACGTTTTCCGACAAAGCCGGGATTTTATCCCGATGCGCTCATACCGATGTTTGACGGCTCGGACGGCAAGGCGGCGAACGACATCTGCAACATCGATGCGGGCAAAAATCAGGGTTATTGGATAACCGTCCGCTCGGCGCAGACGCAGTCGGCAGGCAAATATACCGGAAAGGTCAGCGTTACGTTTGACGGAGGCGAAAGAGAAATTCCCGTCAGCGTCGAAGTATGGGATTTTGCGCTTCCCGTCAAAAGTTCGATGCAAACGAATTTCTTACATCATTGGGACAATAACTATTATGAAGATGTCGGCATATCGAGCAAAGAGATGAACCGAATGGTTTGGGAATTTTTCCTCGATTACCGCATTTCGGGCAACTATATGTTTTTCATCGAATACGACGGCTACGGCGCGGACTTAGAAAACTACGTCAAGTCGATGAAAGAATTTGTCGATGAACACCCTGAGATAACACACGTTCAACTCCTGCTTCATCAATGGGATTACAGCGGCACGGTAGACCCCGAGGCGATGGCGAACAACTCTAACAACAAATACACCTATGAGCTGCTGAAACGGTACGGGCTGACAGATATCGCTTCCTATTATGTGGTGGACGAGCCGTCGGACACGGAAGCGAACGAAAAACTTATAAAAGACCTTGCGGCGGGAATAAGCGGCTTTGCGCCCGATATAAAAAATATCGTAACCACTCACAATCCGAAATATAACGGATATATTTCGTGCTGGTGTCCGCTTTGGAATATGATAGACAAAAGCTTTGTTGCGGAAAAACAGGCGCTAAGCGAACACGTTTGGTGGTACGGATGTGCTGTTCCCGCGGCGCCGTATCCGACATATCATCTCAACGATAATCTGCTTTCGCCGCGCATAGTGCATTGGATGCAAAAAGATTACGGAGTTGAGGGAGAACTTTATTGGGCTACTACGCTTTTTGATTACTACAAAGGCGGCGGCAACTATGTTGCCAGAGACGTGTGGACAAACCCATACACCTCGGAAGGTCTTCCGGGAGACGGCTATCTTTGCTATCCGGGCAAAGAGGGCGACGGCATAGTCGGCAGAAATATGCTCGTTCCGACATTGAGACTTGAAGCGATACGCGACGGGCTTGAGGATTACGAATATCTGACGCTTGCGGAAGCAAAAATGCAGAAATTCATCGAAAAATATTCGATAGACGCAGATGCGAAAGAACTCCTTTCGACGTACACTCAGGCGCTGTTCAGAAGCGTCGGAGATTACGAGCATGACTCTTCCCTGCTGACGCAGATGAGAAAACTCATCGCGGAGTATCTGCTCAGCGACGATACAACGCTTGTTACGACAAAAGTGAATGAGGACGGCTCGAACACGGTAACGGTCTATTCCGAAAATTATATAAAGGTTTCGGCAAACGGCAGGGACTTTGAAAAAGAAGCAAAGAACGGATATTTCGTATATGCGCTGACTGTGCCGAAGTCCGAAAACATCGAAAAGATAACCGTCACGGTCGGTGATAAGACCGTCGAAAGATTTCTCGGCGTTGCGGAATGCTCGCACGAGCTGAAAAAAGTTGACGAAGTTATCGCCGAATGCGAAAAGAGCGGCAGCTGCGAATACTATATCTGCGAAAAGTGCGCGGTGCGGTTTTACGACGCGGCGGGAGAAGAACGCATAGACAACATAGAAGACATTGTCGAGCCGAAACTCGGCCATCACACGGACGACAACGAAGACGGCATTTGCGACGTGTGCGGCAAGAAAACGGAAGAATAGAAAAGAATAAAAAAATGCTTCGGCCTTTCGGTCGGAGCATTTTTAATACATATTATTCAATTTCCAACAATGTGCGTATGACCTCTCCCGCACAAATCATGCCCGCGACGGGAGGAACAAAAGATATGCTGCCCGGGGTCTGCTTTCTTTTCGACGGGTCGGGAGCGGGCGCTTTCGGGTCGGCTTTCGAATAAACGACTTTCAGTTTTTTGACGCCGCGTTTACGAAGTTCCCTGCGCATGACGCGCGCCAAGCGGCAGGTATCGGTCTTGTTTATGTCCGTCACGCAGAATTTTGTCGCGTCAAGCCTGTTGCCCGTTCCCATACAGCTTATGCAGGGAACGCCGAGGCGTTCGCAACGAACAGCTATCTCGATTTTGGCAGTTACCGTGTCCACAGCGTCAACAACAAAGTCGCAAACCGAAAGGTCTATTTCATCCGCATTGTCCGGCATATAGAACATTTCGTATGTTTCCACTTTCGCCGACGGGTTAATATCAAGAACACGCGCTTTCGCGACTTCTGTCTTCTTTTTTCCGAGCGTCGAATGCAGCGCCACAAGTTGGCGGTTGATGTTCGACTCGGAAACGGTATCGTTGTCAATTAGAATAAGCCGTCCTATCCCGCCGCGCGCAAGCGCTTCGCAGACGAACGAGCCCACGCCGCCGAGGCCGAACACGGCAACAGTTTTTTTTGAGAGTTTTTCAACGCCGTCCTCGCCGACGAGCAGCGCTTCTCTTTCAAAAATACTCATTATTTATCCTTTTCGTTCTTCTCGCGAACGATAAAGCGTATCGGTGTGCCTTCAAGTCCGAAAGTCTGTCTTATCTGGTTTTCAAGATATCTCTGATATGAAAAATGGAACAGATCGGCGTCGTTGCAGAAAGCCACGAACGTCGGCGGATTTGTTGCGGGCTGTGTCATATAGAATATCTTCAAACGCTTGCCCTTGTCGGTCGGCGGCTGAACCTTTGTTGTCGCGTCCGCAAGAACGTCGTTCAGAACGCCCGTCGAAATGCGTCTGCCGTGCTGTTCGTGGACATAATTAATAAGTTCGTAAAGTTTCTCAACACGCTGTCCCGTTTTTGCCGAGATAAATATAACGGGAGCGTAGGACATATATTTCAGATCCTCAACGACTTTTTCCTTTATCTTATTCATCGTTTTATCGTCTTTTTCGACCGCGTCCCATTTGTTCACGACGATAACGGACGCCTTGCCGCGCTCATGCGCAAAGCCCGCGATTTTGGTGTCCTGCTCGGTAACGCCCTCGTTGGCGTCTATCATAATAAGAACAACGTCCGCGCGGTCGACCGCCATATACGAGCGAACAACGCTGTAACGCTCGATATTCTCGTTGACCTTGCTCTTTTTGCGAAGTCCCGCCGTATCGATGAACACAAACTTGCCGTACTTGTTTTCTTTAACGGAATCAACGGCGTCGCGGGTCGTGCCTGGGATATCGGAAACAAGCATACGTTTTTCGCCGAGAATATAGTTGACAAGCGACGATTTTCCGACATTCGGCTTACCTATCAGAGCAACCTTTATCGCGCCCTCGTATTCGGGTTCTTCGGGAGCGTTGCGAAGTTCTTTTACAACCTCGTCAAGCAGATCCCCTATTCCGAGACCGTGAACGGCGGAAACGCCGAACGGATCGCCGAGACCGAGATTATAAAACTCATAGATTTCCGGAGGTTCGGCGCCCGGTCTGTCAACCTTGTTGACGCAGAGAACGACCTTTTTGTTCGCTTTGAGCAGCATCTGCGCAACCTCCGCGTCGGTCGAGGTCATACCGGATTGGATATCGACAACCATAATAACGACGTCCGCCTTGTCTATCGCCACCTGCGCCTGCGCGCGCATCTGCGACAGAATAACGTCGTTCGTTCTCGGTTCGATACCGCCCGTATCGACAAGCGTGAATTTTACGCCGTTCCATTCGGTGTCGCAATAAATGCGGTCGCGTGTAACGCCGGGAGTATCCTCCACTATCGAAAGTCTTTGATTGACTATTTTATTAAAAAGCGACGACTTCCCCACATTGGGTCTGCCGACAACGGCAACGACAGCCATATCTTCTAACCTCTTTTCTTTGAATGTTTTACGCAATACTCAACGGCGTCCAAAAGTCCCTCGGCGCCGTCTGACGCAACGCGCACGGGAACGGAAAGTTCTCTTTCAACGTCCGAAACGGTCAGATCGTCAAGGAACGTATCGTCACGGAGCATAACGTCGGGAATTATCAGATATTCACCGAGGTCTTTGCCTTTTAACTGCGCGATTATATCCGTTGCGGTCAAAAGCCCCGCAACCGTTATCGTGCGTCCGAAGTAGTCGTTGTATATGGTATATAATGTATAATCAAGTCCGGGGTATTTACCCGAAAGCGTTTTTAACGCGCCGTCTATCGTTTCGGCGGCGGCAACGCCGGTGACAAGGGAAACCCTCGCTTTTGAAGCGTTCGGCTTTTTCTCCCCGGAATAATATGCAAAATCGTCCTTGAAGCAGGAAAGCATTCCCACGCCGTTTTCATATTGTTCCATATCTTCGTAAAAAGAGACATCGGGAACGGGAATCTCGGCTTTCAGATAAAACTCGTCCGCGCCGTAAAAGATGCGCGTTCCGTATTTTTCAAGGCATTCGTCTCCGACTTCGTTGATACGCACGAGCGCGTCCGTCGCGGTCTCTTTGGTAAAAGGAACAAGGTGCGTAAGCCCGTCGCGGAACTTTGTCAGCCCGACGGGAACGACGGATACGCTTGAAACCGCGGGATAAAGCGACGCAAGGTCGCGTAAGGATTTCGTAAGCCCGTCGCCGTCGTTTATACCCGGGCAAAGGACTATCTGACAGCGCAGATTTATTCCCGCATCTTTCAGTTTACGCAGATTTTTCATAATATCTTTCGCACGCGGGTTGCGAAGCATTTTATATCTCGTTTCGGGGTCGGTAGAATGGACCGAAATATTGAGAGGAGAAACGTGAAGCTCGCAGATACGGTCGATTTCTCCGTCGTCCGCGTTGGTCAGCGTCACATAATTGCCGTACACAAGCGAAAGGCGGAAATCGTCGTCCTTGAAATAAAGAGTGTCGCGCATGGCGGGCGGCATCTGGTCTATGAAACAGAAAACGCATTTATTTTTGCAGCTGCGCTGTTTGTCCATCAGAAAATTCGAAAAAACAAAGCCGAGATCACCCTCGCATTCTGCCGAAAAGCGAAGCTGTTCTCCGTTGCGGCGGACAACAACGGAAATTTTGCCCGATATATCCGTCGTTTCATACATATAATCCAGCACGTCGCGGATTTTTCTTCCGTTTACGCTGACAAGCTCGTCGCCGTCCTTGATTTTTCCGTAAAAAGGACTTTTTCCGTCAACGGAAATTATTTTTGCCATAAACTCTCTCCATAGATTGAAAACGCTCTTACCCCGCTTGTTTTTTCGCCCCGTCTTTTGCAAAAGCTCTGTGAGCGGGCGATAAAACTCCGGTTATACTCAGAAAAAATGATTAAAGGGAAAACACTGCGCGCACTTACAGAAAAGCACACCGATGTTTTCCCATCAACAATCATTTTCCGAAAACGTCCGAAGGCGTTTTATCATTCGGCGTCGACCTTAATAACCTGTTTGCCGTTATAGTAGCCGCAGGCCTTGCAAACTCTGTGCGACAAAACCGCCTCGCCGCAATGAGAACACTTAACTATGCCGGGCATATCAAGCTTCCACGTGCTGGATCTTCTCTTGTGCTTTCTCTGTTTGGAAATTCTGTTCTTCGGAGCTATCATTCAAAAACACCTCCCGCTCGTAATAAATATTATTTTTAACTATGTTATTTCAAAGTTCTCCGTCTGTCTTTTCGCAACGGCAGGCCTCGCGGTTGAGGTTCGCGCCGCATCCCTGACATATCCCTTTGCATTCCTCGGAGCAGTGGACTATCAGAGGAATTTCAAGCGACAGCGCATCGTATGCGGTTTTGACAAGATCTATCTTGCCGCCCCTGAGCGTGACCGAATCGTCCTTCGACTCGTTTTCCGTGACAATGGTGTCTATTCTCGCTTCAAGCGGAACGACAACCTCGTCAAGGCAACGGTCGCACTCGGTTCGATAAAGGCCGCTGACGGTCGCCTTCAAGCTGACCACATCGGCGGTGTTCTTCATCTTTCCGACAAAGGCAACATCGGAAAACTCCGACTGCTCGGAAGGCATCGGAACGGAAAAATCAAGCGTTTCCGTCATTCCCGTACTCTTGAAAAAGGACGCTATGTCAAGCACGGTTTTCTCTTCTCTCATAGCGTACCTCCGTAAAAAGCGCATACCTATCCCATTACAGTCTGCCTAATCATTATATCATAATTCGGGAAAAAGTCAATACCCGATATTGAAAAATAATTATGAATTTGCCGATTTTTCGCCTCAAAATACACTTTCGACGGAAATCGCGTATGAAAAATACATTTTTTCGACCGCGACCGCAAGTCCGATAAGCCCGTCGCGAAGGCTCTCTCCGTCCGCACCTTCCTCATACAGTTTTGAGATCTCCGCCATTTTTTCTCTCACTTCCGTCAAGGTCTCTCCGTGAACGAAAAACGACAGCGTCTTCCGCTTTTTTTGAAAGCCGTCGAACAGCATATCAAAACTTTCCCGCCTCTCCTCCGGCTTTTCCGCTATCCGCTCAACGGACGAAAGCATATCCTCCGCACATCTTTTCAGATAAAACCGGGCGCACACCGCAACAGCGATGATAAGAACTATCGCAACTATCGAAAAAATAAGTTTTTTCATTTGTTTTTTTTCACCACCGTAAATTTTTCACCGCAGACGGTCATCAGAAAAACGCCCTTTATTCCGACACCGTGCTCCCGTGCGACGGCGGAAACGTCGTTTTTTGTCAATCCGAGCTTTTTCATATTCCGGAAAACGGGGCTGCCGTCTACAACTATGGTATACGAAAGGCTCTTCTGATCGGAGCTTTTAGGGATAACGCTCATCTTGCCGCTCGTTTCAAGAATGCAGAACCTGACGTCGCAAACATTCAGAATCTCGTGCTGACGAAGCTCCTCCATCAACTCGTCGACCGTCAACTGCGCTTTTTTCATCTGTTCGATATCGATTTTGCCGTCGTTTATGACAATGTTGTATTTCCCCGCAAGAAAAGAGCGGTAACGCGCACTGTTAAGGGATATTGCGCTTGAAATCATTTCAAGACCGACAAGTGCAAAAACGGGAATCACCGAATACAGCAGCGGAAGCTGCATATCCTGAAGCGGCAGCGTCGCGATCTCCGACACGAGAATGGTCGTTACCAGCTCCGTCGGTTCGAGCTCGCCTATCTGACGCTTTCCCATAACGCGAAGAGCAAGCACGGTCAGCAGGTAAAGTATAATCGTTCGCGCAAACATTATTCCCATAAAAAAATCCCCCTCTCGGAAAGTGTTTCCGAAAGGGAGAATATTATTAACATTCAGAAAGATTTTTCTTGATTTTTTCGATAACCGCGCGGTATTCGATATTCCTGAAATCGACAAACTCTCTCATTCCCGAACCGAGAATGTCGCTTTCGGGCAACGCCGTCGGCAGGCAAACCGTAATCAGGACATTTGCGGACTTGCCTTTTCCGTCAAGCCGTATTTCGAGGCTTCCGCCGGCGGCCTCGAATATCCGCTTCGCGAACAGCAGGGTGTTTGTAAGTTCTCCGTTTTTGTCAATATTCAAAGCGTAGGGGTCGGTCGCGGCGGCTTCGGCGCGCAGAACGCCTTTTCGGGACACCTCCGCAA
The DNA here is from genome assembly GCA_934454405.1 of uncultured Eubacteriales bacterium. Lineage (GTDB taxonomy): Bacteria > Bacillota > Clostridia > Oscillospirales > UBA644 > UBA644. Next base: position 72,333 of record CAKSFN010000012.1, read on the forward strand.
CAAAGAAGCGGCGTTCCTCTCTCAGACGGGTTTCGACGGAGTGTCTGACCTTAAAAGCGGAACCGAAGCCCGATATATAGCAGTAAATATCGAGAAAAGCCTTCCGAAACGCTTCTCTGTCAAGAAAAACAACGACGGAATTTTCGGAAATATCGGTTGAAAACGGCGTTTTCAGTTCTTCGGTCAAAGCCTTGATATACGGAACGGGGTCAAAAGCCGAAACATTAAACCGCCCGTAGGAAGCAAACGTCGTATAAATGGAAGCGATACGGCTCACGCCGCGTTCGAGCTGATATATCTTTTCAAAAATGCTGTCTATGTACAAAAGATTTTTTTCGTCGGAGCCGACGCGTCTTTCAAGAAGATCAAGCACCGCGCTCATAACTCCGAGAGGAGAAATCAAAGAGTTTGCGATCATCGACGCAAGCTTTCCTCCCGAAAACTCAACATTCAGAAAATCCTCCGCAGAGTATGCGTCCTCCGTCTGAAGCTTTATAAACGGAAGCCTGTTCCCTTTCGCATCGAAAACGACGCCGAAAACAAATGCCTTGAACACCGTCGTTTTTTCGGGAATCAAACGGTAAAAAGTCGAGGTTTCGAGTTCTTTGAGAACGACTTCCCTCTCTTCTTCGGAAAGATGTCTGCGCAGAAAATCGGTTGAAAGCAGAATTTTACAGACGGAAGTCGCGGCGCGGTTCGAATAGACGGGAGAAAAGGAACGGTCAAGCAGAATCACGGGGATTTTGCTGTCCTCATACGCGCGCGTCACATCGCGAAGTGTTATTATCGGTTCAAGAAACATCATTATATTAAACGCTCCAAGCATAAAGTATTATTGTGCAATTTATACATTAAAACCATTTTTTTACATAAAATTTTCTACATATTTTTTAGTTAGATTTTTAACAATGTGTCTTGTATAAAACACAATTTTGGTTTACAATATAATTAGGTCAAAATAAAAACATATTCAGGAGGACTTTACCATGTCAGTTAAAGTTGCTATTAACGGCTTCGGCCGTATCGGTCGTCTTGCGTTCAGACAGATGTTCGGCGCAGAAGGCTACGAAGTGGTTGCAATCAACGACCTCACCGATCCGAAAATGCTTGCTCATCTTCTTAAGTACGATACCGCTCAGGGCGGCTACTGCGGCAAGATCGGCGAAGGCGCTCACACCGTTGAAGCGGGCGAGGATTCCATCACCGTTGACGGCAAGACAATCAAAATCTATGCAATGAAAGATGCAAAAGATCTTCCTTGGGGTGAGATCGGCGTTGACGTTGTTCTCGAATGCACCGGTTTCTACTGCTCCAAAGAAAAGTCTCAGGCTCATATCGACGCAGGCGCGAAAAAAGTCGTTATCTCCGCTCCCGCGGGCAGCGACCTCAAAACAATCGTTTTCAGCGTAAACGAGAAAACTCTTACCGCTGACGACAAGATTATTTCCGCGGCTTCCTGCACCACCAACTGCCTTGCGCCCATGGCTAAAACCCTTAATGATTACGCTCCCATTCAGAGTGGCATCATGTCCACCATTCACGCTTACACCGGCGACCAGATGATTCTTGACGGTCCTCACAGAAAGGGCGACCTCAGAAGAGCAAGAGCGGGCGCCGCAAATATCGTTCCCAACTCCACCGGCGCGGCAAAAGCAATCGGTCTTGTTATCCCCGAACTGAACGGCAAGCTCATCGGCTCCGCGCAGCGCGTTCCCGTTCCGACAGGTTCGACCACTATCCTTACCGCTGTTGTTAAGGGCAAGGACGTTACCAAAGAGGGCATCAACGCGGCTATGAAAGCGGCTGCTTCCGCATCTTTCGGCTATAATGAGGATCCCATCGTTTCTTCCGATGTTATCGGAATGAGATACGGTTCTCTGTTCGACGCAACTCAGACCATGGTTTCCAAGATTGACGACGACACCTATCAGGTTCAGGTCGTTTCCTGGTACGACAACGAGAACTCCTACACCTCCCAGATGGTAAGAACGATCAAATACTTTGCAGAACTTGCATAATTAAAAGTATAAATTCGTTTATATCCGCCGCGAAACTTTCATTTCGCGGCGGAGTTTTTTTCGGTAATATCCGAAAATCGCAAATAAAAACATACCGCCGCAAAGCGCGCAGAATACAGCTGTTCCCGTAAGTCGCGAAGACACTTTTTTCCGTTCGCGGCGTAAAATGTTTTCTCTTTGAGTGTAATTATATCACAATAAATAAATTTTTTCAACCCTTTTTCGGAATATCTTTACCTTTCCTCTCTGTTTTTATTTTGCGGCAAAGATTTTAGCGGCTCCGCAACAAACAGCGTAATGTTTGTTGCGGAGCCGCTTATCGTCGCATCCGTACAGGCTTTTTCAAGCCGCGAAAAACACTTTTTCCGTTGCGCGTCCGTTTTTATGCCGATACGCCTTCGCCGGTTTTTATTCGGGTTCCCGCGGAAATATTCCGGAGGAAGGAAAAAAACGGAATTCTTCGTCCGATGACGCTTCCCTGCCCTTTTTTATGAGTTCCGCGGAAAGCATTGTGTATATCCTGCTTCGAAGCTCAAAGGGAATTCTTTTTTTATAAGTCGCGCCGTCCGAATAGGTCAGACCGAGATGCTCCGCAGAGCCGTCGAGAGGTTGCTGCCCCGCCGGAACGGGCTCTCTTTTCACAACGACGGGAAGGGCGTCAAGTTTCATATCTCTCAACGCTTCGACAATGTCGCCGTCAACCGTGATTTTATCCGAAAGCTTCGCAGAAATACTCTTTGCGCCGTCAAAGCATTCACCGCTCAGATATACGTTGCCCGAAAAGTCTTCTTTCAGGCTGAAGCTATAATTGCCGTTAATTGACATTCCCCGATGCGAAAAATACAGCTCCGACCATTTTGCACCGCGGGGTTTTCCGCACTCCGAGCAATAATTTCCGTCGCTTTCCTCTCCGCAGGCGCAGCGCCACTTTTCCTTCAATTCTTTTCCGCACTCCGTACAAAACCTGCCGTTGTTCGCTTTGCCGCACGAGCATATCCAAGCTTCTCTCACGGTTTTTCCTCCTTTTTCCTGTTTGCCGAATCTCTTCCCGAAAAAGGCCGAACCGTATTCGGAGTCTTTCGGAAAGGGGCTGTAAAAAGCCTGCGCTTTTACAGCCCCGTCGGGAAATTAAAAAAACTGTTCAAAAAACCGACGCTTTGAAAAAACAGACTTCTCATTCAAGTTTATTTTTACATTTTCGGCTTTTTAAGATTTGCGGCTTCAAGTTTCCCTTTGTATCGTCAAATCACTTCGGGAACCCGAGGTTAAACACGCCGCAGGCATAGAGTTTGCCGTTTTTGAACCAAACGTGCATCACCCGGGCTTTGCTTTCGGCGGCATACCACGAATAAACCTGCGCCTTCCGCGTGTCGTCGTAACGATATTCCGAGGGATCGACGCCGATATGCTCAACAACATCCTCATAGGTAAGATTTTCCTGTTCGGATGCGAAAAAATAGTTTAATCCCCCGAAATACTCCCCGAAGGTCTCTTTCAGAACATCTTCGCCCGCGCGTTTATCGCTCATCGCCTGCGCTTTCGATGATTCCATATCGAGATTATACGGATTATCCTTATTCACGGTATCACCTCCGCCGTTTTCTTCAAATCAATCAGGCTCTTTCCAAAAGCATCGTTCCGAAGCTGAGAAGCAGATTGCCGTCCTCGGTTACGGGGATTTCCGCAAACGGATCGACCTTTTCGCCGAGAACCTCGCCCTGTATATGCGTGTCGTAATAGAACTTTCCGTTATCTTCCTTCCAAGAGCTGCTTTCAATAACGGCATACCCGTCCTCTCGGGGAACCACGCCGTACTTTGCCGCTTCCTCCTTCATTTCCTCGGGAACGAACATAAGAGTGTTGAGAACGCCGTCCTCGGCAAATTCCGTCAGGTATTGCATCATTTGGACAAAATCCTCGTACATATCGCCTTCCGGCGGATTGTCCGCGGTGAAAACCTTTTCGCCGTCGGGTGTCGGTATGCGAATTTCTTTAACTTTCCAGATACCGCGAATATCCATATTTTTTCCTCCTTATCATGCCCACGGATCGGCGGCTTTGGGTGTGCGCACGCCGGTCAGAAGGTACTGCTCCCACAAAAACCACTTACCGTCGGAACCGCGCTGACGCATCTTGACGGGACGGGGCGAATCCGCGCCTCCGCAGGGGATAAACAACTTCATATAACCCTGCTCCTCGCCCGAGACATGGTTGCTTTCAACGATAATCGTATACGGCTCGGAGGGAGTGTAGTTGTTATCCGGCGTTGAACCGGAGAAGTAAGTGAAAGGCAGATACGTCTTGCCGTCGCGGAAACGGTCGTTCAGGAAAGAAATGTCCTGTCCGTTCAGCGGACGGGGACCGCGAAGCCAGTTCAGCATCTCCGCGCCTATGTTCTTATCCGCCGCATAAGCGCAGAGGGCAAGAACCGTCAGCGCCGCCGTTTTGAACGGCGTGTCGAGACTCGCTTCGGGAAGAGCCTGCATTTCGGAGAGACTTTCGGGAAGCGCCGCGAACGTAAACGTTTCTTTTTTGCTGCCTGCGGACTGCGCCGCGGCGGTCACCGCCTGCTGCGCAGTGTTTTTAAGTTTGTCAAAAATACCCATGGTCTTACGCTCCTTTATACTTTAAGTTTATTTTTTCTTTTTAATAACTATGATGATAACCGCAACAATGCCGCCTGTCACGACAAGCCCTCCGACAACCGCCGCAATAATTATCGGCAGAGAAATTCCGCATTTGTCCGTTCCCGAAGCATCCTGTCCTTCAGACCCGTTCGCAGAGGTATCTTCAACGCTGGTTTCGGATTTCTGCGTCATATCGGAGGAAGGCTCAGACGAAGGGGCTTCCGTTTCGGAGGACGAAGAGGCTGAAGTCGTCGAAGTTTTCTTGGTCACGGTAACGGGTATAACGCTTGAATAAGCTTCCCCTCCCAATGCGGTTCGCACGAAGCAGACATAATAACGCGTTCCCGTCTCGGATGTGCCGCAAACGTAAACGGAAGATGTTTCTTCCTTTCCTTCGGCAACGCCTATCGCGACGATATCCTTCAACTCGCCCGAGAACGTTTCGTACCACTGATATGATTTGACGGAATCTCCGTCTGCGGCTTCCGCTTTACAGCGAAGTTTCACCGTTGCGCCCTGTTCGCACGTGACCGAGGCGGGAACGGACAAGGTCGGAGGACTTTTTTTGCCGCCTACCGATATGTACGCGCTCGCCGAAGTGACGCTTCCCGCAGCATTGGAAACAACGCAATAGATCTCCGCGCCGTCAAGAGCGCTTCCTATGCCGTTGATAAAGAAGACATTGCCTTTTTCATTGCTTCCGTACCCGTCGCCCAAAACGCCTTCCTGCCACGGATGGTTTTCCTCAAAAGATTTTTTCGTGTTGTAATAAACGCCCTTGTAGAAGATATACCATTCGTAAACAAGGTCTTTTCCCTCAGCCTCGACGCTCCACAACGCCGTTGAGTTTTCCGGAAAGATCCCGTTCTGCGGCTGTGCCGTGATTTTCGGTTTGCTCATCGCGAGAGAAGAAACCGCCGTCGATGCGATTAAAACGGTAACAAGGAGAATTAACGAGATTACTTTTTTCATAACTGCCTCTTTTCTCAGGCTGACAAAATCGAGCCCTTTTTGCCGCGGCACGGGCTTTTTTCGGTTCTTTTCCGTCTTTCGATTTTTTCAGCGGTGTATGTTTATCAGAATTTTCCGCCTCCGCCGCCGTGGGTCGATCCCGACGAGGACGTATGCGTGCTGCTTCCGCCGGAGCTGTTGTTTTTCGGCTTTGCCGTGCGCGTAACGGTGTTGTAAAGGAACATATCTCGGCTTTCAGTGACATTCAGGCTGCCGTCCTTCATATAACTGCCCGCCGCCGCTCGGAAACGCACCGTTTTCAGCTTCGCTTTCATTTTGCCGACAGTGACGAAGGAAAGCATAACGCCGACCGCTATCGAAACGGGAATCCAAATCAGGGAAAGGGGCCCTTTCGGCAGATTGTTCACATCGTAAGGAGAGCCTTTTCTTGCCTGCTCGATAAAATCGTCGCAAAGTTCTGCAAAAGTGTTGAACGCGGCGGCGAAATTGCCCGCGGAAAGATCCGGCTTCATTTTTTCGCCTATATACCTTCTGCCTTCGTCCGTAAACGCGGTGATACCGTAGCCGTGCGTGGATATATACCAGTCGCTTTCTTCCTTGCAGACAAGCAGAAGCACGCCGTCACGGCCTTCCCCGAAGCCGAATTTGCCGTCGTCGTAAAAATCGTCGGCATAGTCGCGCGGGGTCTTGCCGTCCAACGTTTTTACCGTCAGAACGGAAATGTCCGTTTTTCGCAGCACACTGAGCGCGTCAAGCTTTTCGCCGAGAGCTTTTTTCTCGCTGTCGGACAGAAGCTCCGCCGCGTCGATAACGCGCTCATGCTCCGAGGCAAACCCGTCAACGGCGTCCGCAAAGGAGGGAACCGCCGCGCAAACGCAGAGAATAAAGGAAAACAAAAGTATCGATATCTTCTTTTTCATTCCGTCATCCTCCTTAAAACAGTCCTGTCAGATGCAGAAGCCACGCGACGCCGTATACCGCGGCTCCGAAAGCCGCCGCAAGAAGGACCGTCCAACGGGTCGCCGCCGCTTTATCAACGGGAAGATCGCCGACGAATTTTCCTGTCTGTCCGTTCATTGCAAAAGTGTATTTATTGCCGTTCCATGTGGTGTTCAGCAGCCATACGGGATAAAGAGCGTACCTTGCCTTTCCGTTGCGGAAACGAACGCTGCTGCTTTCCGCGGTCACGGTGGCGTAGCCTTCGACCGTGTGCGCGAACGCATCCTCCGTGGAGCGTTTGACCCTCGCGTTTGCGCGGTCTATGCTCTCCTCGGCGGTAACATCGTATTTATCGGCAAGATATCCTGCAAGATATGCGGTTCTGAAATCAACGGCGCCTGAAAAATCGTACGGCTCCACGGACTCCATTAAATCGTCCGGCATTTTTGAAGATCCGTCCACGGGCACATGCTCAAAACCGACGCTTCCCGCGCGATGAACCATATAATGCCTTGTTTCCGTATAGTTATAATTGCTGTCGCTCCATACGCGGACGTTCGTGGCGCGGTAACGCACCTGCGCGTCCACATCGGTGTCAAAGAGCCAGAACGGAACGTATATGCCCTTTATCTCGTCGATATGATTCTGATCCTTGAATATTTTCGGCAAAAGACGCTTGCCTTTAAGGTGCTTTGTCAGCCCCTCTTTCGCCGCCTTTTTATCCAGTTTGAAAGGAATAACATAGTCGGGCTTAAGGCTTCCCGAAAACTGTCCCATCATCACAACGGGGTTGCCGCAGAAAGGGCACGAAGTCGCCGCCGTGTTCTCGTCGCCGACGATTTCGCCGCCGCAGGAATTGCAGACATAGGAACGAAGACCTTCCGCTTCGCCCTCCTGCCAGTCTTTTCCCGCGGAAGTCTCCCATTCCATACTGTCCGCCTGTTCTCCCGAAAGCTCGGCGTCGTAGTCTTTAAGGGTCTCCGTCTCAAATTCCGTATCGCAATACGGACATTTCATTTTTTGAATTTCGCTGTCAAAGGTTATCGCGCCTCCGCAGCAGGGGCATTTGTATTCCTGCAATGATTGCATAGACAAATCCTTTCGTTACCGCCGTTTTTTTCAACGGCACGCAGATTACTTTCCGTATTTTTCCGCAAGACGGTAGAAAAACCCCGTCATCGCGTTTCCGACATTCGTCTCCGCGTCGTATTTTCCGCCGTCCGCAAAACGAATGCAGGTTGAATTCATCACCTCGTCGGAGATGTGAAAAAGCTTTGAAAGAAGCGGTCTGCGATATTTTCGGATTTTTTCGATTAAATTTTCTTCTTCGGCTATGCGGCGGAATTCTTCGGCTTCTTCCGCGGTTATCGGCTGATCATCGACCTCGACCTCGTATCCGTCAACAAAGCAGTTTGCTGAAAAAAGCATTGTCTCCCCTTCTTTTATGATCGTGAAAGAATAGGAATGAGAGAGATCCATTTGTCCGCAGGAAGTTGAGAGCGCCGACATTTCCGCCGTTGTATACACTTGCTTTTTCGAACAGCCGAATAAACCGAGGCATACGAAAATCATCGCTGAAAAAGTCACCGCCTTTCGCAGGTATTGACTGTTTTTCATTTTAACTTATCTTGGCAAGGGTCTGCCGCATTCGGGACAGAATTTCGGAAGCGTCTGTCCCTGCGCGGGCTTCCAGCCGCAGTTTTCACAGCAGCTGTCCGCGCCGGACGGCTTTACCGCACCGCAGTTCCCGCAGAATTTTCCGCGGTTGTCCGCGCCGCAGGAGGCGCATTTCCATAATTCTCCGCCCTGCGATCCCGAAACGGGAGCAGGCTCTGACGGTCGGTCAACCGAAACAACTGTTTTTTTCATTGCGCCGTCGCCGTCCCAAACGCGATATCTTTCGTCACGTCTCATAAGTATATCCCTGAGCTCGTACATTTTTTTCTCATATTCGCGATAAAGATCCGTATACGGGCTGTCGGGGCGGTTGCCGTCGCTCAACTCAATATCGATTTCGCTGAACCACGGAGAATCCACCAGAACGGAAACATTGAACTCATAGTCGCACTCATAGCGGCGCGGCTCGTAACTCTTTCGGTTTCCCTCGGCGTCTTTATAAAATATTTCTTCCTTGTTTTCTCTGATCTCCGTATCTACGCGCTGCACCTGTGAAAAGCCGATAAGATCCGGATTGCCGGAGCGCCAGTCGGAAAGAGAAGTGACGATAAACAGTTCTCTGTACGGGTTGATATAAACCTTTTTGCTTCCGTCAAAGGTCAGCATCGGAGAAAAGGATTCGAGTTTTTTCTTGTTTTCGGCGCGATATTCAAGTTGATTTCTGATGTCCTGCACCGTCGAATTCCGGCGCTCGCTGAAAAACGGAGACAGTTTCCCCGCGCAATTCTTGCACAGATTTCCGTCTTCCAGCTTGCGATTTCCGAGAAGTCCTATCTTTTCTCCGCAAATATCGCAGTATTTTTTATCAAACAGTCCCATACAAAGCCCCTCCTGTTGTTTGTTTTACGATTATCGTTTCGGGCGTGTCCGCGTTAAACGCAAAAACCTCGCCGCGTCCTTCTTCTTCGGCCTTTGCCTTGCGATAATATACTGACAGAGAAGAATTCCCGCGATTCCCTCGCCGGGAAGGCTCAATATCAAAACGGGAATCGCGGTCAAAAACTTCTCCGCCCTTTTTATTTCCTGTCGTTGTCGTCGAATATGTCGCCGCATTCCGGGCAGAACTTCGGCGGATTCGTCGGGTCTTCGGGCTCCCAGCCGCACTTATCGCAACGGTAAAGAGGAGCGGACTCGGGCTTCTTCGCGCCACAGCTTTGGCAGAACTTGCCTTTGTTCACCGCGCCGCAGGAACAGGTCCAGCCGACTTCTTCATCAGGCTTTGGCGAGCCGCATTCGGGACAGAATTTGCCCGACGCAACAGCTCCGCACCTGCATTTCCACGAGCCTGCCGCAGGTTGGGGCTCGGGCTTCTTCGCGCCGCAGTTCGGGCAGAAGTTGCCGCTTGCGGTCGCACCGCAGGCGCATTTCCAGCCGTCCGC
>CAKSFN010000013.1 GCA_934454405.1 uncultured Eubacteriales bacterium
CACAGTAAAAGAATTCTTTCCATTGATCGGCAAGCGTCCCGCCGAGGGCGCCTATGCCGGCCTTAATAAGTCCCATAGTGTTCTTCTCCTTTTGTATATGATGTTTTTAATATATTTATATGGTAACTTCTTTAATTATAACAGGTTTTTTGTTTTTTTGCAATACCTTCGGACAAAAATCGTGCTTTCGCCGTTGACATTCTGTGTTTTGAGTGGTATCATTATCGTATCAGGGCAAGGAGCGAAAGAAAAATGAGCGAAAAAGAGAAAACGACGAGAATTCTTATAGTCCGTCACGGGCAAAGCGTCGGAAACCTGACGAGAAGATTTCTCGGCAGAACCGATCTCGATCTGACCGAAACGGGAAGGGAGCAGGCAAGGCTGACGGGGGAATTTCTGAAAAACGAGCGCATCGATCGGGCATATTCAAGCCCTCTGCGCCGCGCGGTTGAAACCTGCCGGGAAATAGCCGCCTTTCACAAGGGGCTCGAGATCGGGACAGAACCGAGAATCGCCGAAATATACGCGGGGAAATGGGAAAATATGCCTTTTTCCGAAATTGAGGAAAAGTACGGAGACGATTTCCGCATTTGGAAAGAAGACATAGGAAACGCCGTCTGCACGGGCGGCGAAAGTCTGAAAAGCGTCTATAAAAGAGTTTCCGCGGCGCTTGAGGACATCGTTCGCAAAAACGCGGGCAAAACGGTTCTGCTGACGTCTCACGGCGCGGCGATACGCTCAATGACAACGTTTATCGCGGGGCTTCCCGTTGAAAGGATGAAAGAAATCGATTGGGCTTCAAACGCTTCCGTAACGTTCGCGTATCACGACGAAAACGGTTTTCACCTTGAAAAGTCCGGATACGACGAGCATATCGGAGACCTGCGTTCATCGCTTCCGAAAAGCGTCTGAGCGTTGCATTTCTTTCCGCGCTTGTAATAAATGTTTGAAAATCGCGAACGGGGCTTGAAAATAAAAACGCTCTGTGCTATAATGTTTTTCAGGAGATAAATCTCGGGGGGATAAGGAAAGATGATAAACGAAATCGAAAAGGTACTTATAGATACGGAGGAGCTTAATGAGATCGTTTCGCGCATCGCGCACGAAATAGACATCGACTATGCAGGCGACGACCGAAAGCTTGTTCTTGTTTGCATACTCAAAGGCTCCGTCGTTTTTATGGGCGACCTTATGAAAAAGCTGACGATACCCGTTGAAATTGATTTTATGCGCGTTTCCTCTTACGGAGGAGAGACCGTTTCTTCCGGCAACGTCAACATAATTCTCGACCTGATGAGGGAAGACCTCTCAAAATGCGACCTGATAATTATCGAAGACATCATAGACAGCGGCAGAACGCTTTCTTATCTGATAGACTATCTGAAGCTTAAAGGCGCGCGTTCAGTTAAAACCTGCACGCTTCTTGACAAGCCGTCGCGCAGAGTTGTTGATTTCACCCCCGATTACACGGGCAAGATAATCCCCGACGAGTTTGTTGTGGGCTACGGGCTTGATTATGATGAAAAATTCCGCGCGCTTCCCTACATCGGAGTTTTGAAGCCCGAGGTTTACCGCAAATAAACAGACAAAACCAAAGCAAAAAATAAAAATATCCCGACAATGCGGCAAAACACATTGTCGGGCTTGATTTTTGTCTTTTTTTCCGAAAATCAATACTGCGAATAATCGGAAAGAAAATCTCCGAGCCTTGCGCACGCCTCGCGCAGAACTTCCTTTTCCGGCAGATAAACGATGCGGAAATACCCCGGTTCGGGCATATTGAAGCCCGTTCCGTGAGAGATGAGAACATATTTCTTTTTAAGCAGATCCATGGCGAATTTCTCGTCGTCGTTAATATGGATCTTCTGCGTGTCTATCTTCGGGAAGATGTAGAAAGCCGCGTCCGGTTTAACAACGCTTATGCCGTCTATTGCCGAAAGTTCGTTGTAAATAACTTCACGCTGTTCGAAAAGTCTTCCGCCGGGAAGCAGCAGCTCGTCCGCGCTCTGAATACCTCCGAGCGCGGTCTGGATTATGGACTGCGCCGGAACGTTGGAGCAAAGACGCATGGAAGAAAGCAGGTTCACGCCCTGAATATAGCTCTTCGCGTTTTGCTTCGGGCCGCTGAAACACATCCAGCCGCAGCGGAAGCCCGCCATACGGTGGGATTTTGAAAGTCCGTTTATGTTAACGCAGAAAAGGTCGGGCGCGACGGACGCAAGCGCGATGTGCTTTTTGCCGTCGAAAACAAGACGGTCGTATATCTCGTCCGCAAAAAGCACAAGGTCATGTCTGCGGGCGATATCCGCGATGCCTTCGAGCACTTCCTTCGGATAAAGAACGCCGGTCGGGTTGTTCGGGTTGATAACAACGATACCTTTTGTTTTCGGCGTTATCTTGCGCTCCATATCTTCGAGATCGGGAAACCAGTTGCTCTTCTCGTCGCACATATAATGCACGGGAGTGCCGCCGGCAAGACTGACGGAAGCCGTCCAAAGCGGGTAGTCGGGCGCGGGAACGAGAATTTCGTCGCCGTGATTGAGCATTGCCTGAAGCGAAAGCGTTATCATTTCGCTGCAACCGTTGCCCGTGTATATATCGTTGACATCCACGTTGGGGATTTTTTTGAGCTGGCAATACTGCATTATGGCTTTTCTCGCCGAAAAAATACCTTTTGACTCGGAATATCCCTCGCAGTCGTGCAGGTTCATCTGCATATCGCGGATTATTTCTTCGGGAGTTGTAAATCCGAACGGAGCGGGGTTGCCTATATTGAGTTTGAGAACTTTGGCGCCGTCGGCTATCATTCGGTTCGCCTCGTCAAGCACGGGGCCTCTGATTTCGTAACGGACATTGTCCAGCCTCGAAGATTTTTCTATCATAATAGGTCTTACCCCCTGACAAATTCTGAATAGATCGCGCGTATCGCGGTATAAAGATTATCCGCATCGACGCCGACGATTATGTTAAGCTCGCTCGAACCCTGATCTATCATTCTGACGTTGATATGCTGTTTTGCAAGCGCGGAGAAGACGCGCACGGCGGTACCTGCGGCGTTTACCATGCCGCGACCCACAACAGCCACAAGCGCGATTTCATCGTGGACCTTAATCGTATCGGGACGAAGCCTGTCGCGGAGCGCTTTCAGAACGACTTCGCGTTTTTCGCCCTCGAAATCGGCGGTGTTAACAATGACGGACATCGTGTCTATACCGGACGGAAGATGCTCAAAGCCGATACCGTGTTCCGCAAGGATTTCAAGAACGACCTTGCCGAAGCCTATCTGGTTGTTCATCATTTCTTTTTCGATATATATTGCGGTCAGGCCTTTTTTGCCGGCTATGCCGGTTATAACGTGAAGCGGCTTTTCGTTGGTGAACGCCTTTATCCAGGTGCCCTCTTCTTCGGGGGCGTTGGTGTTGCGGATATTTATGGGAATGCCTGCAATACGGACGGGGAAAATCGCGTCCTCATGAAGCACGGAGGCGCCCATATACGAAAGCTCGCGCAGCTCGCGGTAGGTTATCGTTTCTATCTTGCACGGGTCTTTCACACAGCGCGGATCAGCCATAAGCATACCCGAAACGTCCGTCCAGTTCTCATAAACGTCGGAACGGGACGCGCGCGCGAGAATGGAGCCCGTCACATCGGAACCGCCGCGTGAAAAGGTCTTTATCTCCCCGTTCGGAAGCGAACCGTAAAAGCCGGGAAGCACGGCGCGTTCATGCGCAGTCAGTTTTTTCGCAAGTGCGACATTGGTCTTTTCCGCGTCGAAAAAGCCTTTATCGTCAAAGAAAATGCACTCTGCGGTATCAATAAAATCATATCCGAGATATGCCGCCATAACTTTTGCGTTCAGAAATTCGCCCCTCGACGCAAGATAATCGCGGGTCGCGGTCTTTTCCGCAACACGTTTGCCTATCTCTCCGAGGTCGGCGTCAAGCGTCATATCAAGTCCGAGCCCTTTTATAATGGCGGCAAAGCGTTCCGAGACCGCGCGAAGAAGAGCGTTCGGGTCTTCTCCCGTTTTTTCGGTCTGAGACAGCGCGATAAGCATATCCGTGACCTTTTCATCGTCGGCATGCCTTTTGCCCGGCGCGGAGGCAACCGCATATCTGCGGCAGGGGTCGGCTTTGACTATCGCCGCGGCTTTTCTGAAATGCTCGGCGTCCGCCAATGAACTTCCGCCGAATTTGACTGTTTTTAACATAATATATCTCCTGACAACGCGGCTTTTTCGCGGCGTTTTCCTTTCCGCATTGTCGCAAGCCGAAAATCTCCTGTTTTCGACAGCCCTTTTATATGCGGATTATTTTTTATTTTAGCACAGTTATTTTAATAATGCAACATATATCCGCAAAATTTTTCAAAATAGGCATAATTTTAAGATTCGGCTTCGCCCGTCAAACAGTCTTATCTTTCGCGGTACCTGCCCTTGCTCTTTTCTCTGCGCCTGCAAGTCCCGAATTGTTTCAAGACGTTTCTTGAATACGTCGAGGGCGTATACTTCGCCTTGCGTCAGGTCGTCTATCCGCACATCTTCGGCGGCAAGTTCAAGAACTCTGCGGTCGGTCAGAGTATCTGTTCTCTGCTGATATTGAATTTCTCCATCAATATCTTCTCCGCTATTGCTTCTTTCTCTTCCGGGGTTTTCCCTCTCATAGGACGGACTATCTTCGCAATCATATCGTATGGTATATTCTGGTCCATACACGTCTCCAATAAAGTCCCACGCATCTTGAAGTCTTGACTGTATACCCTGCGCATTTATTAAACACTCCTTTGCCAATTCCATATTTGTTTCACTTGTATCGTTAAATACAAAAATCGTTTTAACAGTCGGTCTTCTGTAATCGGCATTTACTACCATAAGTTTATTGCCTGATTCTACAAAATGATCGCCGTAAACGGTCTTCGGATAACTGTTATATCCGCGCTTCTGAATATCCGCAATCGCCTGCCAAACAACTCTTGCGTCCGACTTCGTTATAATGCCTTCTTCTATTCCCCAATGTACACCGTCGGTGGAATAATCATCTTCGAGATACTTTCTCGACTGATACTGTACGTCATTTTCGTCATTCAGCCGTACTTGGCTTCCAACTCCGCCTCTATCGACAGTTCCTCCACCTCTTCCGGTGTCGCTTCGTAATTCCTCTCCGAGAGTTTGTCCAGGAACAACATCAATTTCTCCTCGGTATCCATTGCTGTCATTATTTCCAAACATTCCTCTTTCGGAACTTTCATCTCTATCAGCATTGCGCCCAACAATGCTCTCCGCCTCTTTGTAACTTTCTTCGACATCGTCCTTTATCCTTTCATTATATTGCCTATACGACAACTCTACGCGCCGTCGGAGACAACTCAAAAACTCTGCGGTCTGTCAGGGTGTCGGTTCGCTGTTGGTATTGTTCGTCGTCGTTCAGCCGTACTTGGCTTCCAGCTCCGCCTCTATCGACAGTTGATACACTTCTTCCGGTGTCGCTTCGTAATTCCTCTCCGACAGTCTGTCTATAAACAGATCCACTTTCTGTTGCGTATCTATCGCCGTCAGAATTTCTAATCTCTGTTGCTTCTGAACTCCGAACGATATTAGGAGTTTCGCCAATTTCACCCGTTGCTCGTCTGTTAATTTCTGTTGCATTGTCTTTTTTCCTTTCCTTATATTGCTTATATGACAACTCTACGCGCCGTCGGAGACAACTCAAAAGTTCTGCGGTCGGTCAGGGCGTCGGTTCGCTGTTGGTATTGTTCGTCAGTTCCTGAATTATTTGTTCCGCTATCTGTTCCTTTTCTTCTTGTGTTTTTCCTCTCATAGGACGAACTATCTTCGCAATCATATCGAGTGGCATATTCCTTTCCGTAAAAATCTCTGATAGTCTCCCACGCATCTTGAAGTCTTCCGTGTACTCCCTCCGCATTTGTCAAGTCCTCCGTTTCAATGCTTTTTTCACTTGTGTCTTTTGATTCAGGGCGCGCCGCAATAACCTTGTTCTTTTTTTGATATCAAGAGACTTCTTTCGGCTTCGGCTACGCAGCCTCCGTCGGTTCTTCCTCCGTCACTTATCCCGACATCTCGTCGTATATCTCCGACCTCGCCATTTCCTCCGCTCCCGCGAGCCCTATTTGCGGCGTCAGTTCCGTCACCAAGTCGCTCAGGCGTTCTCCCTCGCTTATCAGCAGCGGCAGCAGCGTCCCCTCGTCCGCCATTTCCTTGTACATCTTCTTTTTGAACTTCCTCCAATAATCGTGAAGTTCCCTGCCCATCGGTGTCAGATGTTGATACTGTTCCACCGTTATCCGTCCGTACGGCTTCTCCGCTGCCTTCCTGTCCTTGAATTCCCAAGTTTCTTCTGCCATTTGTTGTTACCTCCTTAATCGAAAAACTTTTCATATTTACAACGTCGTGACTGCCTGTCTTTTTTCGTCTTGACATCTTTCACCGTTTGTGATATACTGTTATCGGACAAGGGAGAATGTGGAAAAGCACTTGTGTCTTTTGACTCAGGGCGCGCCACAATAACCTTGTTCTTTTTTTGATATCAAGAGACTTCTTTCGGCTTCGGCTACGCCGCCTCCGTCGGTTCTTCCTCCGTCACTTATCCCGACATCTCGTCGTATATCTCCGACCTCGCCATTTCCTCCGCTCCCGCGAGACCTATCTGCGGCGTCAGTTCCGTTACCAAGTCGCTCAAGCGTTCTCCCTCGCTTATCAGCAGAGGCAGAAGCGTTCCCTCGTCCGCCATTTCCTTGTACATCTTCTTTTTGAACTTCATCCAGTAATCGTGCAGTTCCTTGCCCATCGGTGTCAGCAGGGAGTATTGCTCCACCGTTATCCGTCCGTACGGTTTCTCCGCCGCTTCTCTGTCCGCCATTCTTTTCATTTGATATTACCTCCTTAATCGGAAAACTTTTCATATTTACACCGTCAATGTTGTCTTTTTTTTATGTTGCCTTTATGCATTTGAGAGAGACGCACGACAATTTCGCCGTTCCCGTCTTTGAACAACCATTGTTCCCGCAGAAAGCGAGCTTTGATTTTGCTTTCAGGCGTTATCATACATATTATACGGTAATGTCTGTCCGAAAAACAGGACTCTGACCCGTAGGGAAGAAAAAAACAACAATAAAACCCTCGGCAGAAGATAAAACTCGGGGCTTGTTACCCGTAGGCGGTCAAAAGACGGAAAAATCAATATTTTTGTCCGCGTCAAGCTTTTTTCCCTGATTTGATCTATTTTAGCTCTGAAAAAGAATATTGCGCGGAGGATAGATCTTCCGTCCGCGCATATTATCGCCGCGGGAATGTAAAAACCTGCTTTTTGCATCCCCTTATTCAGTTAAAATGTCAATCGCCTGTCGCGTTGCCTTTGATTCCCGCTTTTTCAAGAGCTTTGCGGGCGTGAAAAACGGGAACGGAAGCGGAAAAGAAGTTATTTTCGCAATATTTGTCGGCTTTGCCGTACAAAAACAACGCCGCGAAGTTATATTGTCTTTTCAAATCGGAGTCGTGAATGTAAATACCGAAATCTTTCCCCGTTATCTCCGAACGTTTTGAAATATCCGTTCCGCGCTGCTCGTCGAGCCGCAAAACATAATCGACAAGCGCGGGGACGGCGGAATCGCCGCATTCTGTCAGAGCCTTTACATCAAGCTCAGCCAAAGACCCTTCAAGATAACGGTTAACGTTGTATCTTGCGATAAGGCCGTCAACGTTTGAAAAAGCAAGCACTGCAAACATAACAACGACGGCGAGCGCGGAAACGGTTACAAGACGGATATTTCCGGCAAACTGTCTGATTATGACAAGCAAAAACAGAACGGCGAGAACACAGATGAGCCAGGAGGCATAAACACGTTTCGGCGTCAGACCGTATACGTTGATATACATTATCATTTTTGCGGCGGCGGTGCTTATCAGCACAAGCGTCATCAGAGAGAGAATGACGGAAACCGCTTTTTGAACGATTTTCGCGGCTTTGCCGTCACTCTTCATCAGAAGTCCGACAAGCGCGATAATGACAAAGTTGATGAACGCGACCGCTGTCAGCTGGAAAAATCCGCTGCGGGCGTATTCCGCATAACTCGTTTCGGACGGAAGCGCGCCGACAAAGCCGGAAACGTAGTATTTCCATTGCGATATAAAGAAAATAACATATATCAGAGAAATGGGAATAACGGCGGCAAGCACGGTCGCGACGGGCGCGATTTTTGCTTTTTCGCCCGCTGCGCGGCAATTTTCCGCATTGGGAGTATTTGCGCATTTCTTATCTTTTGAAGAAATAAGAAGCCCGTAAGCATACATTGCGGCAGGAATGCCGAGGCAGGCGCTGACGATATGCTCAGCAACCGTGTCGAAGCCTATGTCCTCAATAAATCTGAACATATTGCGAAAAGATTCGTCATAGAACAGCAGCGCAATTATTATCACGCACGGAATAAACGCAAGCGCGATACCGATAAGAACTTTGAGAAATCCCTTGCCGCACTTTTCGCCCTTTTTCGGGATAAGTCCGTGAAAGATTTTTCCGAAAGACACAAACGGCAGAATAAACGCCGACTTAAAAAAATCGATAAGAAGCAAATTTGTGAAACCTTTTGCGAGTTTGTTGCCGAAAACGGTATATACAAAATATGTATATGCCGCAAGCGAACAAGCGAACGCGAAGAAGCGAACCCCGCCGTTGCCGCTGACGACTGTTGAAAACGCCACGACAAGCCCTGAAAGGAAAGAGATCACGGCAGGCGCGCTGAACCGTGCCTTTTCAAGTTTTACAACAACAAAGGTCAGCGCGTAAAGAAGAATGATAAATAAAAGAGTTCCGAGCGGAGGGAGACTGTTCAGAAAAACGCGGATAAACAAATAGCCGAGAATGAGGCACAGCCACGCAAAAACGCTTTCGGCGGCGGTGTAACGGCGTTTCGGCGCGGGTTGAGATATTCCCGCAGCAGGAGCGTAAAAGGGAACCTGTTGCGGCGTCTGAACGGCTCCGCCGAAGTTTACGGGCGCCGCGTATTGCGGCGGTTGGGGTTGAGAAGCGTTCACATTCGCAAACGCCGCATTTTGAGAGTTTTGCGGAATTTCGGGACATTTCTTTTCTTCCATGAGAAATCAATCCTCCTCTTTTCTGTATTCGATTATATCCCCGACTTCGCAGTCGAGGGCTTTGCAGATTGCGTCGAGCGTCGAAAAACGCACGGCGCGCGCTTTGTTGTTTTTGAGAACAGACAGATTGGCAAGCGTAATGCCGACTTTTTCGGCAAGTTCATTCAGCGACATCTTGCGTTTTGCCATCATCACGTCAAGGTTTATTACAATCATTTTTTCACACCGTCAAATCGTTTTCGCTTTTAATCTCCGTCGCTTCCTCAACAACGTTTTTAACAACGCGGACGCAGAGGCCGAGAAAAAGCATCGCCGCCGCAACCGCGAAAACCACGTAAAACATATACCCCACGGACGCGAACAAAACGCCGCAGGCTACGGCAGCCCATGAAACGCCGCGAATAAGGGAAACGCTTTCTTTTGTGAATACAAGCCCTTTTTTAACGCGCAGCAAAAGAAAAAACATCATCACGTCGGCGGCGCAGGCAAATCCGATAACAATATATCCGACAACGAGAACCGCGGTCACTTCGGCGGGAGAGACCTCTCCGCGCAGGGAATACGAATCGGCGATCTGCCCGAAAAGATCCGCGATATCGGGCATAACAAAGGCGCATATCGCAATTCCGAAAAAGAAAATCACCGTCAAAACCATTGAAATATTAACGGACATTTTGCGTGATATTTTCAGCATACATTCCTCCGAGCAAACGGCTTTTTTTGAGTTTCGCCGTTATTTTGGTATCATTATAGCACACTCTTTTTTGTTTGTCAATATTTTTTTATCGTTTTTCGATAATTTTTTTTATTCGCGGCGGTTATTTCGGAGCAATTCTTTAATCGTGAGCCTTTCAAAAAAGAAAAAGCGGTCGAAAAATAAAAAGTGATATTTTTTACGTTTTGCCTATTGACAAATCACGAAACGTGATGTATAATAAAAAAAAAGAAAAGAGGCAAAAGAGAGGTTACAAAATGAGATTCTCCGAAAATTTGAAGGTTTTACGCAAAAACAGCGGTATGACACAAAAAGAGTTGTCGCAGGCGCTCGGCGTTGCTCTCAGCACCGTTGCGATGTGGGAAACGGGCAACAGAAAGCCCGATCTTGAAATGCTTCAGCGGATCGCAAAATATTTCAACGTGTCCGTCGATACGCTTTTTATGGAAAACGAGGAACTCTGCGACGATTATCTGCTCGATTCGGAAATGTCCGCGCGGATAACCCCGAACACACGCCATCTGAACGAGGAAATCGCGGAGCTTCGCGAAATGCTTCGCACAAGACCGGAGGTCAAGATGCTTTTTTCCGCTTCGAAAAACGCAAGCAGGGAAGATATTGAAAGAACCGTCGCGATAATCGAAGCGCTGAAACAAAACAAGAGATAAATGAACGAGATATACGTCCGTCTGCTCGCGCTTCCGATGACGATACGCGGCGTAACCGTCACGGACGACGAGGGAGATTACAATATTTATATAAACTCCTCGCTGACGCCCGAACAGCAGAAGCTCGTGCTCAAGCACGAGATGACGCATATCGAGCGCAACGATTTTGACAGTTTTTCGGACATATTCGAAATCGAAGACCTTGACCCTTGACTTTTTTCTCTTTCGGGGGTATAATAGTCAAGGCGGAGTAAAAAAGTATGCTTTCTCCGTCAATTCGGCAGCGAAAGGAATATGACCGATGAGCGAATGCACACATAACTGTTCGACCTGCGGTGAAAACTGTTCTTCAAGGAACGCGCCGCAGAGTCTTTTGGAGCCCGTAAATCAATTGAGCTCCGTGGGAAAGGTTTTTGCCGTTGTCAGCGGCAAGGGCGGCGTCGGGAAATCAACCGTTACGTCCCTGCTTTCCGCAATGACCGCGAAAAAAGGATTCAAAACCGCCGTTCTCGACGCGGATATAACGGGTCCGTCCATACCGAAAATGCTCGGCATCAAAGAGCGCGCAACGGCGGACGATAACGGAATTTATCCGGAAGTTTCGAAATGCGGTGTTCGCGCAATGAGCCTTAATATGCTTGTTGAGGATGAAACAACGCCCGTTATTTGGAGAGGACCCGTCATCGCGGGCACCGTCAAACAGTTCTGGACGGATGTCATCTGGGGAGATATTGACGTAATGTATATTGATATGCCTCCGGGAACGGGAGACATACCGTTGACAGTATTCCAATCCATTCCCGTTGACGGCATCATTATAGTAACTTCGCCGCAGGAGCTTGTTTCCATGATAGTGGACAAAGCGGTCAATATGGCGGAAAAAATGGATATCCCCGTTGTCGGGCTCGTTGAAAATTACGGTTATTTCCGCTGCCCCGACTGCGGAAAGGAGCATCGCATTTTCGGCGAAAGCAATATAGACAAAATCGCGGAAAAACACGACATTCCCGTTCTTGCCCGCCTGCCCGTGGACCCGAAGCTTGCCGCTCTTTGCGACGAAGGCAGGGTTGACGAATACGAAACGGCTTCACTCGACGGGGCGCTTGTCAAACTTCTCGGACAAAATAACGCATAAAAGCTTACCGGTGATGTATTATTCTTACATCACCGGTAAATTTTGAGGCTGTAAAAAAACTTGCGTTTTTGATATGTACCCCCTATACCGGGTGTCCGGAAAAATGGGTACATATCATTTTTACAGCCTTTTTTTGTTCGGAAACCGTATTTCTTTTCTGTTTCGTATTCCTGCTTACCGCCCCCGAAAATCAGAGAGCGTAAACGGCTTTTTCCTTTTTTTTCCGTTCTCAGTTCTTGAAACTGTGTATCGGCGCGGGAATCCTGCCCTCGCGCGAAACAAACGCTTCGCAGGAGGCCTTGTTGACGGGCATAACGGGCGCGTGACCGAGAAGTCCGCCGAACTCTACCGTGTCGCCCACATCTTTGCCGATTACGGGAATAACGCGAACCGCCGTTGTTTTCTGATTTATCATTCCTATCGCGGCTTCGTCCGCAATAATTCCGGATATTGTCGCCGCGGAAGTGCTTCCCGGAATGGCTATCATATCAAGCCCGACAGAGCAGACGCAGGTCATCGCTTCAAGCTTTTCTATCGTCAGATATCCCGCCGTGACAGCGTCTATCATACCCTGATCTTCGCTGACGGGAATAAACGCGCCGCTGAGCCCTCCGACATAAGAGGACGCCATAACGCCGCCTTTTTTAACCTGGTCGTTGAGCAGAGCAAGCGCCGCCGTCGTTCCGGGCGCGCCGACGCTTTCAAGCCCCATCTCTTCAAGTATCTGCGCCACGCTGTCCCCCACCGCGGGTGTGGGCGCGAGCGAAAGGTCTATTATCCCGAACGGAACGCCGAGCCGTTTTGACGCCTCCTGCGCCACAAGCTGTCCGACGCGCGTTATTTTGAACGCCGTTTTTTTGATTGTTTCGCAAAGCGTTTCAAATCCCAGTCCGCGGACTTTTTCAAGCGCGCATTTAACAACGCCGGGACCGCTGACGCCGACATTGATTATCGCGTCCGCCTCCGTCACGCCGTGAAAAGCGCCCGCCATAAACGGGTTGTCGTCCGGCGCGTTGCAGAAAACGACAAGCTTTGCGCAGCCGAGGCTGTCGTTTTCCTTTGTTTTTTCCGCGGTTTTGAGCATGACCTCGCCCATGGTTCTTACCGCGTCCATATTTATCCCCGTTTTCGTCGAGCCGATGTTGACGGATGCGCAAACAATATCCGTCTGAGCCAACGCGTCCGGAATGGACTTCATAAGCAGCTTTTCCGCGGCGGTCATTCCCTTTGAAACAAGCGCGGAAAAGCCGCCGATGAAATTAACGCCGACCGTTTTTGCCGCTCTGTCAAGCGTTTTTGCTACCGCAACAAAATCATCGGTCGTTTTGCAGCAGCCCGCGCCGATAAGGGCAACGGGCGTGACCGAAATTCTTTTGTTCACTATGGGAATGCCGAACTCACGCTCTATTTCTTCTCCGACAGAAACGAGATTTTTTGCTTTTTCCGTTATTTTCGCATAAATCTTCTCGCAGGTCTTTTCAACGCTCGCGTCGCAGCAGTCAAGCAGACTTATGCCCATGGTTATGGTTCTGACATCAAGCTTCTGATGCTCGATCATCGAATTTGTTTCGTTGACTTCATAAATATTGATCATCGTCGTCGCTCCGTCAGATTCTGTGCATCATTTCAAAAATTTCTTCTTTTTGCGTGCGAACGACAACGCCCATATCCCTGCCTATCTCGGAAAGAGAGCTTTCTATCTCCGAAAAACTCCTCATCGCCGCCGAAAGATCCACTATCATCATCATATTGAAATATCCGTGGACTATCGTTTGCGAAATATCAAGAATGTTGACGTTGTTCTCGGAAAGGTATGCGCAGGTTCTCGCAATTATGCCGACGCTGTCCTTTCCCACGACCGTGATTACCGCTTTGTTCATTTTTTTCCCTCTTTTACGATTTTTTCTATCTGTTCTTTTATAACTCCGAAGACTTCGTCTTCCTTTATGTCTTTTTTAACCGTTTTTCCGTCTTTGAAAAGAACGTATCTGCCGTTCGCGCCCGTAACGCCGAAATCCGCTTCGCCCGCTTCGCCTATGCCGTTGACCACGCACCCCATAACCGCTATTTTTATCGGGGTCTCAACGTCCGAAAACTCATCTTCTATTCTCGTTGCGAGCGAGACCGAATCAACGGTCGTTCTTCCGCACGTCGGGCAGGAAACGACCTCAACGCCGCTTTTGCGAAGCCCGAGCGAACGCAGAAGCGTTTTTGCCGTTCTGACCTCCTCAACGGGATCTGCCGTCAGCGAGACCCGTATGGTGTCGCCTATTCCGTCAAGCAGCAGCGCGCCTATTCCGACTGCCGATTTGACCGTTCCCGTTCGCAGAGTTCCGGCTTCGGTAACGCCGACGTGGAGAGGATAGCCGCGTTTGTTGTATTTTTTCGCAAACAGCCGGTATGCCTCGACCATAACGCGGACGTCGGAGGCTTTCATGGATACCACGATGTTCTCAAACCCGCATTTTTCAAGCAGCCGCACGTTGTTGTGCGCGCTCAGCGCAAGCGCCTCGGCGCAGGGATGCCCGAACTTTGCAAGAAGCTCCTTTTCGAGCGAGCCCGCGTTCACGCCGACGCGGATGGGCACGTTTTTTTCGTAAGCCGCGCGCGCAACCTCTTTTATATGCTCCGAGCCGATATTGCCCGGGTTTATGCGTATCTTGTCCGCGCCCGCCTCTATCGAAGCCAGCGCCAGACGATAGTCGAAGTGTATATCCGCAACGAGCGGCGCGGAAATCGCTTTTTTAAGGTCGGCGAACCGCTCCGCCGAAAGACGGTCGGGAACCGACGCGCGGATTATCCGGCAGCCCTCTTTTTCCAGCGCGAGAGCCTGCGCTTTCAGCTCTTCAAACCTTGTAAACGGCACGTTCGTCATGGACTGTATCGAAACGCTGCCGTCGCCTATCGGAACATTTCCTATTAAAAATCTCTTTTTCATAACCGTCACAGGAAGATAACATCCTTTATCGCTATCACTATCGCAAGCCCGAAAATCAGAACCATACCGACAGCGTTTATCGCGCCCTTGACTTTTTCGGGAATCTGTTTTCTCGTTATCATTTCCGCAATAAGAAGGAACGCCTGCCCTCCGTCAAGCGCGGGGAGAGGAAGAAGGTTGATAACCGCAAGGTTTATCGAAATAAAACCGAGGATATACATAAACGACGCTATGCCCGCGTCCGCCGCCTGCTTTATCACTGTTGACGCGCCGACGGGACCCGAAATATATTTAACGGATATTTTATTGGTCGCAAGCTCGTACAGCGTCTCGTACATGACCTTGACCTGCGAAAAAGTGTCCGCGAAGGTGGTTTTTATAACGTTCCCGACTGTTTTTTTCTGCGCGTAGACCTTGAAATCGACGGAAAAAAGAACCAGCTCTCCGCTTGCGATGTCTTTTTCGGAGGCGGGGTTGCCCTTTACGTTTATCAGCGGAAAAACAACGTCTTTCAACTCAACGGTTTTTCCGTCTCTTTCCACCGTCACATCAACGGAGGCTTTGCCGGCATTTTTCTGGAACGCGCGCGAAATATCGGTATACGTCGAGATTTTGGTGTTTCCTATTTCAACTATCCTGTCGTTTTCGCGAAGCCCCGCCGCATACGAAACGGAGGATGCGTCAAATTCCGCTATCGTGGTTGTGGGCGTTCGCGTTGTCAGCGTCAGAACGAAGGTTATCAAAACGGCGACGATGATGTTCATCGTTATGCCCGCAAGCATGATTATGAGCCTCTGCCATTTCGGTTTTCTGTTCAGAGCGTCGGAACATTCGCTGTCCTCGTTTTCGCCCTCCATCGAAACAAAACCGCCTATCGGAAGCAGACGCACCGAATATGCGGTGTTTCCGTCGGATTCAAGCTCGGGCTTTTCCTTTGAGAAAAAAGACGTGACCTTCCTTTTACCCGTCGCCTTCATTTTCTTCACGCTCACCAGCTTCGGTCCCATGCCGAGCGAAAACTCGTTCGTCCGAACCTTGAATATTTTCGCGGCGACAAAATGACCGAGCTCGTGAATGAAAATCAGGAATCCGAGCCCGAGAACAGTATAAAGTATCTGTAAAAATACGTTCATAAGCAACCCTGTCTGACCTTTCGGTCCGTTTCAAAGATATCCTCAATATCGGGATTTGAAATAATTTCCGTGTTGTTCAGCGCATTCTCAACGACATCCGCAATCCGCAAAAACCCGATTTCGCCTTTCAGAAAACGCTCGACGGCGACCTCGTTCGCCGCGTTGAAAACCGTCGGCGCGGTGCCTCCCGCTCTTATCGCCTGCCGCGCAAGCGACAACGCGCGAAATGTCTTTTCGTCGGGCTTGTAAAACGTCAGCTTCGCAAGACTTGCCAAATCAAGCTCCGCCGCGGGCGACGGCTTGCGGTCGGGATAGGTTATCGCATACTGAATGGGAACTCTCATATCGGGCAGGCCGAGCTGGGCGATTATCGCGTTGTCCTCAAACTCGACCGCGGAATGGATTATGCTTTCCCGGTGAACAACGACCTCGACCCGGCTCTCGTCCACGCCGAAAAGGCGAACCGCCTCGATGATCTCAAGCCCCTTGTTCATCAGCGTTGCCGAATCAACCGTTATCTTTCTGCCCATTTTCCATGTCGGATGTGCAAGCGCTTTTTCGGGTGTTATTTTTTCAAGCTCCTCCGCCGTTTTTCCGAAGAAGGGACCGCCGGAAGCGGTAAGCAGCAGCTTTTTTATTTTTGCTTCGCCCTTTCGCGTTTCCAGACATTGGAATATTGCCGAATGTTCGCTGTCGACGGATATAAGCGGAACGTTTTCGTCTTTTGCGAGTTTGCAGATATATTCACCCGCGGTGACTATCGCTTCCTTGTTCGCGAGAGCCGCCGTTTTATGCGCCTTTATTATCGCTATTGTCGGACGCGTGCCGGCCATACCGACGATGCCGTTGACAACGATTTCCGCCCCATCGTTTTCTATTGTCTCCGAAATTCCCTCTTCGCCGCCGAGAACACGTGTGCCCGTGTCCGAAACGCGCGTTTTCAGCGTGTTTGCCGCGAATTTATCCGAGCAGACCGCAAACTTCGGATTGAATCTTCTTATCTGTTTTTCAAGCAGATCTATGTTTGAATGAGCCGTCAGCGTCTCAACTTCGCAGCCGAGATTTTCCGCAACGTCGAGCGTTTGCGTTCCGATAGAGCCCGTTGAGCCGAGAACGGATATTTTTTTCTTTTTGAAATCTTTCATCATTTTACAAGAGCCTCTATCCCGTCGGCTATCACTTTGACGCAGCAGAAAGCCGCGGACGTGAACATAACGCTGTCGAATCTGTCCATAATGCCGCCGTGACCGGGAATAAGTTTTCCGTAATCCTTAATATCGTAATTTCTCTTAACGACGGACGCCGAAAGGTCTCCGATAACCGCGAAGATGCCGCCGAACAGACCCATCGCGATATACACGGCGAAGGGAACGCTCTCTCTTCCGACGGCGAAACGAACGATAAGCCCCATTATAACGGCAAAAAGCACGGAGGTTGCAACGCCGCCGATAAAGCCCTCGACCGTTTTTTTCGGGCTGACATGCGGCGCGAGCTTATGCTTTCCGAAAAATCTTCCGACCATGTACGCGCCCGTATCTCCGCCCCACGAGGTCGTGAATACGAGTATCAGATAAAAAAGCCCGTGTTCTGCGTCCGAGCGAAGTATCGTCAGCGTTGAAAAGAAAAGGGAAATGACTATCGTCATACAGAACAGCGGACAAACGTTTTCAAACTTAACGTCTTTCGCAAATCCGAAAATGGCGATGAAAAACATAATGCCGGCAAGCGCGAAAAGCAGCGAAAACCGCCAGCTGACGCTCGTTTGCGGAATAAACTGATACCCTATCGCGTAAGCGACGCAGAACGGCATATAAATTCTGCAGCCTTTTCTTCCTATTGCCGTTCCGACCTCGTAGACCGCAAGCGCGGAAAGCAGAGCCACCACCGTATTCATTATATACGGGATGTCGGAAAAATATATCCAGACCGCCAGCAGCGCAGTTAAAACCGCGCCCGAAATAACTCTTGTTTTCATACTCTTATTTCAATCCCCCGAATTTTCTTGAGCGGCGGCCGTATTCCTCTATTGCCGCGTCAAGCTCCTTTTCTCCGAACTCAGGCCAGCAAACGGGAACGGAAACAAACTCCGAATACGCCGCCTGCCATATCAAAAAGTTCGAAAGCCTCATCTCACCGGCGGTTCTGACAATAAGGTCGGGGTCGGGCTGACCCGCCGTGTAGACCCTGTCGCAGATGTCCCTCTCCGTTATTTTTTTGCCTTTGTTTTCTTTGATGAACGAATTGACCGCCGCGACTATCTCCGCGCGTCCGCCGTAATTGACGGCGATGTTCATCTCCATATTTTTTTCCGATTTTTCGGAAACGCGCGTTATCTTGTCTATCATCTTTCTCTGAACGAGATTAAAAACCTTCGTATCGCCGATAAAACGCACTCTCGTATGCGTGTATATCTCGTCGGAGTCTTCCTCGAAATACCCTATCATTTTTTTCAGATATTCCGTCAGAATATTCATCAGTGCGGCAACTTCCTCGGAGGGGCGCTTCCAGTTTTCGGTCGAAAACGCATAAAAAGTGACCGCCTTTATACCTTTTTTATAGCAAAGCCGCGTTATGTTGTCAAGCGTTTCCGCGCCGGCGTAATGTCCCGCGCTGCGCTTCAGTCCGCGCGCCGTCGCCCATCTTCCGTTTCCGTCCATTATGAACGCGATGTGAGCCGGCACAGGTAAAGAATTTTCGTCCATTTCTCCCTCTCTAATTAAAACCCGTCGGCGCACAAGCTTTCCGTGCGCCGGCGGTTTTTCGTTTTTATCAAACGGAAAGAATCTCCTTGGTTTTCTTTTCGGTCACATCGTTTATCTTCGCGATGTACTTGTCCGTCAGGTTCTGAATATCTTTTTCCGCTATTTTCAGATCGTCCTCGGTGATTTCGCTCTTCTTTTTCTGAGCCTTGAAATCGTCAATGGCGTCGCGTCTGACGGAACGGATGGCAACCTTGGAGTTTTCGGCGGCTCTGTCAATGGTTTTGGCAAGCTCTTTTCTTCTTTCCTCCGTCAGAGGCGGAAACGCGAGCCTGATTATCTTGCCGTCGTTCTGCGGATTGATGCCGAGGTCGGAGACCTGAATGGCTTTTTCAATATCTTTAAGCAAAGCCTTGTCATAAGGGCTTACCGTCAGCATTCTCGGGTCGGGAGATGAGATTTGCGCGACTTCGTTGATCTTCATCATCGAGCCGTAATACTCAACGGAAATTCTGTCAAGAACGGAAGCGTTCGCTCTGCCCGCCCTTATCGAAGCAAATTCCGCTTCAAGCGCGGCGATGGTTTTTTTCATTTTTTCTTCGTATGCCGTGTAGTCCATAATGACCTCCCAAAATAAATTCAAATTGATTTTTAATAAAGAACCGTGCCTATCCTTGCTCCCGACGCTGCTTTTTCTATGTTTGAGCCGTCGCCGAGATCGAAGATGAGAACGGGCATATCGTTATCCCTGCAAAGAGCCGCCGCCGCGGCATCAATGACCTTCAAATCCTTTTCAAGCATTTCGCCGTAAGAGATTCTGTCGTATTTTTTTGCAGACGGGTCTTTTTTCGGATCTGCGGTATAAACGCCGTCCACATTCTTTGCAAACAGGCATATATCCGCCTCGACCTCAATACCTCTCAGAACCGCGGTCGTATCGGTTGTAAAATACGGATTGCCCGTGCCGCAGCCGAGAATGAGAATTTTGCCGTCTTCCATCGCCTCTATCGCCGCCTCTTTTGTGAAAAGCCGCGCTATTTTCGGCATGGAAAGAGCCGAAAGAACCTCCGCTTTTATGCCGAGATGTTCAAAAATGTCCTTTATGGCAAGACAGTTTATCATCGTCGCCAGCATTCCCATATTGTCCGCGACCGTTCTGTCCATGTCGCTGCCCTGTCTTCCGCGCCAGAAGTTGCCCGCGCCGACAACTATCGCAACCTGCGTTCCGTTTTCCGCGCAGATCTTTATTTTCTCACACACCTTGCGCGCGTTTTCAAAGTCTATGCCGTGTCCTTCCCCGTTTGCCAAGGCTTCGCCGCTGAGCTTTATCAGTATTCTTTTATACCTTTGAGCGTCCATTTCGTCCTCCGTGTCTGTTTCGCCGCCGCAATTCTTTCTGCCGCCGTTTACACACGGCGCAGGCGTAAATATTATTTATATAATACTATAAAAAACGCAATTTGTAAATAGGGCTGATAAAATATTATTATTTTTTACCAAATTGGCATATTCCGTCGTCGCGGTCGAGCGTCATCGATGTCTTTTGCGTAAAATCCGAATACGCGCTTCCGATAACGGGTGTCGCAAGCGAAAAAACATCGGAAGCGCGGCGTTCCGTCTCTATCTGCCTCGCGAACTCGGGATTAGCCGCAAGCTCGGGCGTAAAATTCGTAACGAGGGGCAATTCCGAACTTTTTTTAATATTTTTCATAATCTCCGCACCCCTTTTGCCGAACGCAAGAACCCGAAGAAAAGAGATCGGGGGCTCCTCCTTTTTTATGCCGAGAAACGGCGCGATAACCATACGCCGAACGGTTGACATCGTATAGCGCTTTGTCTTGATTTTTCCGTAAAAATCCTCGATTGAAACCGCTGTTCGCGCCGCCGCCGCGATTCGGTTTTCCGCACCCTCCGTCACGGCGTAAAAATCTTTCAGAGTCTTCGGATCAGCATTCCTGTAAAAGCCGAGTATCATACGCTCGAGCCTCTCCGTCTTTGCGGGAGCGCCGCCTTGCGCGATAAGATTTTCAATCGTCCTCAGAGTCTCCTTCGGAAGGTCTTCTCCCGGAAGGACTCCGGAGTCGATTTTTTTGCGTATTTCGGAAGCGGACGCAAAGCCGGACGTTCCGCCGTGATAATCCCCCACGCGTTTTATCGCAACGGGCTCGAGCCTGCTTTTGAGGCGTCTGATTTCTTTTATATATTCAACCGCCAGAATGTCGTTCGGGTTTTCGGGAACGAATACGCCGAGTTTTTTGAGAGCTTCGGCGCGCGCGGCGGCAAAGGTTCTCCCCGTTGACAGCTCCTCTTTAAGAAGCGCAGAAAATTCGGGCGTATCAAGCGCATCGACCGTTTTTTCAAAGGCACGGACGTCCGCGGTTTCGCTTCCGAAGCAGAATTTATCGGCTATACCCGTCTTTTCCGCAATTCGGACGCAGCCTGCCGCAAACCTTTCGGCGGAGCCGACGGCATAGGAGACGGGAAGCTCGACTACGAGATCGACGCCGCCCCGAACCGCGCATTCCGCCCGCGCGAATTTGTTCATCAGCGCCGGCTCGCCGCGTTGAACGAAGTTTCCGCTCATAACGGCGATTATGCCGTCCGCGCCGAGCTTTTTCATTTGAGAAACGTGATACGCGTGCCCTTTATGAAAGGGGTTGTATTCCGCCGCGGTCGCAAAGATCATTTTTTGTCACCTGCAATTATTAAATAAATGTAAAATTACTTGCAATCTTTGTTGGTTTATAATATAATGTATATATTGCGCGGGACATTTCGTTTTTTCGCTTGTCCCTATCGCATTATACTATATTTTCGCAAAAAAATCAATACGGAGCGCGCCGTACCGTCCTTTTCGGGGCAAACGGGCTCCGCGCTGAAAAAGACAGGTGGAATAAAATGAAAATTCTTGTTATCAACTCCGGCTCGTCGTCGCTGAAATATCAGCTGTTCGACATCGAAACGGAAAAAGTCATCGCAAAAGGTCTCTGCGACAGGATAGGCGTAAAGGGAGCCGTCGGCGCGTTTACTTTCAAAACGGATTCCGAAAAGTATCAGACAGACGTCGATATGCCCGACCATGCAGCGGCTCTGAAAATCGTGCTTGACACTCTTGTCAGCAAGGAGCACGGCGTTATTTCGTCCGTTTCGGAGATTGAAGCCGTGGGTCACCGCGTGCTTCACGGCGGAGACAAGGTTTCCGGCTCTGTTCTCGTAACTCCCGAAATCAAGCAGACCATTCGCGACTGCTTCCCTCTCGGTCCCCTTCATAACCCCGCAAATCTCAACGGTATAGAATCCTGTGAAAAGATCATGCCGGGCGTTCCGCAGGTCGCGGTCTTCGACACGGGCTTCCACCAGACCATTCCCGACTATGCTTTCATGTACGGCGTTCCCTACGAATACTATGAAAAATACAAGGTTCGCCGTTACGGCTTCCACGGCACGAGCCACAAGTTCGTTTCCCGCAAGGCGGCTGATTTCCTCGGCAAAAAGCCCGAAGAACTGAACCTTATCATTCTTCACCTCGGCAACGGCTCGTCTCTTTCCGCGGTAAGAGCCGGCAAGTGCGTTGACACGACCATGGGTCTTACGCCGCTCGAGGGTCCCATTATGGGAACGAGAAGCGGAACGATAGATCCCTCCGTCGTAACGTTTATGCTTGACAAACTTGTTGAAGAAAAGCTTGCGAACGGCGAAAAGATCGACCCGACAACGCTCGGAACGGAGCTTTCGACAATACTCAACAAAAAATCGGGGCTTCTCGGCATTTCGGGCAGGACGTCCGACTGCCGATACATCGTCGAGGGCATGGAAAACGGCGACGGAAGATGTACCCTTGCATATAAAATGCTCGTTTATCAGATTCAGAAACTGCTCGGCTCCTATATTGCCGTTCTCGGCAGGGTGGACGCCGTGGTATTCACCGCGGGACAGGGCGAAAACGGTCCCGAAACGAGAGAAGCCATCTGCGACGGACTTGAAGAGCTCGGCATAAAGATAGACCTCTCTAAAAACGATTTCCGCGGACAGGACAGAGACATAACCGCCGACGGCGCAAAGATAAAGACTCTTGTTCTGACGACAAACGAGGAGCTCGAGATAGCGAGAGATACTTACAGAATAGTTTCGGAGCAGAAGTAAACAGCCTTTTCCGAAAGTCACAAAACAAGGGCTTTCAGGGCTTTTGTTCCTTGAAAATTCCGTATTTTGCGTATTGACACTATCTGTTTAATGTGGTATAATATCCGCAAAGGGGGTATTGTGCCCTTTTGCATGATACCGATATATCAAAAAGCATTGTTTTCTTTGTTTTTGCGAACGGACGACACTTTCGGAACTTTCCGAAAAAAAGACGCCCGTCACGCGTCAAAACAGACAAAACAGCTTGATATTTCTCTTTTAACGAGTTTGATACAGGCAGAAGGAAGGGTAAAGCCTAAATGTCTCATACGGATTTTAATTTGGGTGATTTTTTCAGGGTTCTGAAAAAATGGCTCGCGCTTGTAATAATTCTGCCCGTTGCGGCGGGCACGGCGGCGTATGTGTATTTTTACGTGACCTACGTTCCGCAATACACCTCAACCGCCATCGTCGCGTGCAGCTCCAAGCAGGCGTCCTCAGGCAATATTGACGGTTCGACGCTTTCCACATCCAAGGATGTTGCGAAGTCTTTCAAATATATGATAACGCAGAGCACGACCTTGCAGGACGCGGCGGATATTCTTCATGAAAACCCGAAGATAATTTACAACGATTACACCTCGGGCACTCTTGCGGGGATGATCAGCGTTTCGCAGGTCGAGGATACGTATTTCCTCACCATTTCAGCCACGGCATCAAACCGCTGGGTGGCGTGCGACGTTGCGAATGCCGTTGCGGACGCGAGCGTAAACCTTGCGGGAGAGGACGGCGATCTCGGCTTCGGACAGATATCGGTTCTCCGCCGCGCAGAAGTTCCTACTGTTGAAAACGGTTCCAGCATTTGGATGAAGGTTTTATTGTCAACGATCGTCGGGCTGGCGCTCGCCATAGGCATCGTGTTCATTCTTTATGTAACCGACGACAGAATCAAAACCCAGGAAGATATTCTCAGATCGTACAATGTTCCCGTTCTCGGAGTTATTCCTCCCGAGACAATTCAGTAAGAGAGGGGCTGTCCGATGGCAACAAAAAAACACTCGGCCGAAGAGATAATCCCTCTTGATACGGAGAAGAATTTTCTTTTTTCCGAGGCCTTCAAAACGCTCAGAACGAATCTTTCGTTCTGTATGGCGTCCCGTGAAAATCACAGAATAGCCGTTACAAGCTCTCTCCCTTCCGAGGGAAAAAGCCTCGTCTCGATAAACCTCGCCTACGTTCTTGCGGAAACGGGAAACAAGGTCTGTCTTGTTGACGCGGATATGCGTTCCCCGAAGGTTCACAAGTATCTGAAAATAAAGAACGATACGGGTCTTTCGAATTTCCTGAGCGGACAGGCGAATCTCGAAAAATGCCTTTTCAAAACAAAATACGAAAATCTTTACGTTATCAAATCCGGGGCGCTTCCCCCGAATCCCGCGGAATTGCTGAACGGCAAATTCATGGATACTCTTTTTGACAGTCTCGAAAAGATTTTCGACTATATCATAATCGACACGCCGCCTATGAACATCGTTTCGGACGCGATGGTTGTCGCAAGCCATAAAACGGCGATCCTTTTCGTTGTTCGCGAAAACGATTCCGTACACTCGGAATTCAAAGAATCTTTGAGAAATATCGAGATGGCAAACCTCGACCTGATCGGCGTGGTTATCAACGACGCTTCGTTCGAGCCGAAGGGCGGCAGATACGGAAAATACAGAAGATACGGCAGATATAAGCGCTACGGCTACGGCTACGGTTACGGCTACGGAAGCAACGACGACGACGAAAACGACGATCTTCCTCCGCGCAGACGCCGAAAAGCGCCTAAAAGGAAGAAAAAACCAGAGGCTAAGGATAACGGATGAAATTCATCGACGTCCATACGCATCTTCTTCCGGGAATAGACGACGGGTCTCCCGACGTTGAAACTTCTTTGCAGATGCTCCGCAAATGGAAAGAGCAGGGCGTGAAAAAAATCGTTGCCACACCGCATTTTGACTTTCGCGACGTTTCCGTTGAAAGGTTCCTCGAACAGAGGCAAAACGCTTATGAAAAGCTTTTGTCCGCGGTTCGGGCAAGCGGTGAGGAGCTGTGCGAAATCATGCTCGGCGCGGAAATAATGTATTCTTCGAATATGTTCGGTTTTATAGATCTCTCCGCGCTTTCGATAGGCGAAACGCCTTTCGTTCTTGTTGAGTTTGCAACGGAACTGTCCGCCGAAAAAGTTTCAAATATCGTCGCCTCCCGTTCGCGCTCCGACGTTATACTGATACTTGCGCACGCCGAAAGATATAAAAGCTTCGGCTTTTTGCGAAAGCTGAAAAAGCTTCGCGATGCGGACGTTCTCTTTCAGGTCAACTTTTCAAGCTTTCTTCCCTCATCTCCGTTCAGGGGAACGGCGGAAATGATGATGAAACACGATCTGATAGATCTTTTTGCGACGGACGCGCATGGCATAAACGTCCGTAATCCGGATTTCTCCGAGGTGCTTCGTGGCTTGTACCGCGAACACGGAAGGCAGAAAACCGACCGTATCCTCAACCGCTCTTACGAATATTTCGGATAGGTCGCCGCAGCTCGATAACCGTCGGTTTTGACCGTCCGGCTTCCGGATTTTCCGGGCAAAATCATTAATTACGATAAAAAAATCAGAATAAATCAGGCAACACACAAAAACCGTAAATTTGTTTCGGAGGAAACTATTATGAAAAAATTATTGGCTATTGCAATGGTCGCTGTTATGCTTTTCTGTCTTTGCGCGGGCGCATTTGCCGCGGAGATCAACACTTATGAGCAAAAACTCCTCGATTATTGCAACAAAGAGTATCAGACAAAAGAAAACGGCGTTTACATCAAGCTTCCGTCCGATTATGCGGCAAAAGCCAACACATATTTAATGATGGTGGATATAACCGACAATCAGTTCGCCGCAGCCGAGGCTCAGATCAAGAATCTCGAAAATCTGATAAGAACGGAGCTTTCCGTCGACGCATCCGCTAAAACGCTGAAGCTTGAGGAAGTTTCCGACGATTTCTACAACAAGACGTTGACTGTGTTCAGGGAGCTCGCAAAAGCCATCGACGCTTCCGTGGTTATCAGCTCGGATTTTGACAGAACAAACCCGAACGCGCAGGGCTCTATCGTCCTTCGCAGCAATTCGGACTCCTCCGCATTCGTTTACATTTTCGGTCAGCCCGAAACCGCGGCGGGAATAAATGTTCCCGTTATCGTTGCCTGCTCCGCTCTTGCGGTCGTTGCCGTTCTTGCGGCGGCTTTCCTCATAGCGAGAAAGCGCACCGTTCGAGGCTAAACAAAATCCCGCGCGCATTCAGCGCAAAGGACTGTTCGGTAAATTATTATGTTTGAAACGAAAAACAAAAAACTCAGAATAGTTCTTGAATGTATATGCATGCCGATTTTTTTGGCATGCATATCCTTTACGCTCATCTATACGGTCGTATCGGTCAAGGTGGTAAACCCGAAGCTTGCGCTTGACACGATAAGAACGGTTTTCGGCGGCGACGGAATTTTTGAATTTCCCGACAGAAAAGACATCTATCACGAAAACAACGATCCGCAGCCGACCTTGCCTTCCGACGTAAACGACCCGACTTCCCCGTCGGGAGAAGAGCCTTCGGGCGGCGGGGAGCCGACGACGCCGGAACACACAACGCCTTCCGAAACAGAGACGGAGGCGCCGACAGGCCCCGACAAGCCGGACGAGGATCTTATCAGCATAAAAGATATAGATTTTCCGCATTTCAACACGGTTTTCGGAGAGATTGAGCTTCCCAAAATCGGAAGAACGCTCAACCTGATAATGGGCGAAAGCGAGCAGGCGATAACGGACGGCGCGGCGGTCTATACGTCGGGATATATCCCCGGTTACGGCGGAACGACGCTTATCAGCACGCACAACAACAATGTTGTCCGTCTTGACAGGCTCGGCGAGGGAGACGAGATTCTTATCCGCACACATTACGGGAATTACGTCTATCGCGTAAAATCAATAAAAATCGTTGATAAGAACGATCCCGACGCGTTCAAGGTCTCGGATAAGGGATACGAACTTGTGTTTTTCACGTGTTATCCCCTGCGCAAGCCTTCAAACGCGACGCAGCGCATGGTTGTGTATGCCGATATGGTTTCGGGACCGAAGATCGTGAGGTGACGGTATGAAAAAAAACATCGCGCTGCAAACGCTGCGCGCCGTCGGCTCAATCGTTTTGATGCTCTGCCTCTGCATAACCCTGTTTGCGGGAACGCTGTATTTTTCGCTCGGCGGTTTTTTGACCGACGCGGACGCGTATATATCGATAGCGGACAAGGCGCAGGAAAAGAACGATTTTTATAAAGATATGTATAAAAACACCTGCGCGCGGCTTGTTTCCCGGGGAACGCTCGGCGGTTTTCCGAAGGAGACCTTTGAAGGGCTTCTCGAATACGATTACGCCGTTACATCATTTAAGGAATATGTACGCTTTGTTGTAAAAGAGCCGAACGGCAAATTTACTTTGCCCGAATTTGACGAAAAACTCCGCGCCGCGTGCCTTGCCTACGCGTCCTCGGAAGAGGCGAAGGCAGCAGGCTTTTCCTCAACCGAAAAAGAGATAGACGATTTTGTAAAATACGTTGATTCGCAGGTCGTTGCAGTGATTGCGCTTCCTTTTTTCGCAAGCGTTTACCCCGCGGTCAGCGCCGTTTACGAGACAAAAATCGTTGCCGCCGCAGCGATAGGTTTTATCGTTGCCGTCGGCGTTTTCTTCGGGCTTCTTTGTCTGCTTGAACGCGGAAAAGCAATAAACGCCGTCCGTCAGACGCTTTACGCCCTGAGCGGCGCGGGACTTATGACGATAGTCGTCGGCGTGTTCCTCGACGTTTTGAACGGGAATAAATTTTTCAATTTCAGCTCGCAGGCAGTGCTTGACTACCTGAATATTTACAAGGATTCACTCGCGCTTCGGATAAATGTTATCGGCATAGCCGTTGCGACCGTCGGTGTTGCCGCGACAGCATGCATAGCCGTGTTTTCGGGGCGGAAAAAGGGCGAAAAAAAAGGATTCCCGAAAAATAACGGGAATACAAATATTGAAAAAACCGAAAATATAAACACAGAAACCAACTGAAAGAAAGGACGGCGGACAACCGCCGACGGAAGTTTATGAAGATTCTTATTATCAATTCCGGCAGCTCCTCGCTCAAATATCAGCTTATCGATATGGAGAACGAAAGCGTTCTCTGCAAAGGCTCCTGCGAAAGAATAGGTATCGCGGACGGGATTTTTACGATGAAATACCCCGACAGGGAGCAGTATCAGATAATTTATCAGATGCCCTCGCATACCGAGGCGATAAAAATAGTTATGGATACGCTCGTTGATCCGGAACACGGCGTTATCGCGTCCGTTTCCGAGGTCGGGGCGGTCGGTCACCGCGTGCTTCACGGCGGCGACAGGTTCAGCGGCTCCGTTCTTGTGACGGAGGAGGTAAAAGACGCGATAAGAGAATGTATCCCTCTCGGACCTCTGCACAATCCCGCAAACCTGAAAGGTATCGAATCGTGCGAAAAGATTATGCCGGGCGTTCCGCAGGTCGCGGTCTTCGACACGGGCTTTCATCAGACCATGCCCGCTTATGCTTACCGCTACGGTCTTCCGAAAAAGTATTACGACGAATATAAGATCAGACGTTACGGCTTCCACGGCACGAGCCACAAGTTTATTTCACGCCGCGCCGCGGAGTTTCTCGGCAAAAAGCCCGAAGAACTGCGTCTGGTAACGCTTCATCTCGGCAACGGGTCGTCTCTCTGCGCCGTTAAAAACGGTGTCTGCGTTGACACCTCAATGGGGCTTACCCCGCTTGAAGGCTGCCTTATGGGAACGCGCTGCGGCTCCATTGACCCTGCCGCTGTTACCTATATAATGGACAGGGAGCATCTTTCTCCCGCGGAAATGGACACGCTGATGAACAAGCAGAGCGGACTCAAAGCAGTCAGCGGCATTTCGCCCGACTTCCGCGACATCAACGCCGCCGCGGACATCGGTGACGAGGACGCAAAGCTTGCGCTTGATATGTTCGGCTATCAGTGCAAAAAAATAATGGCGGGCTACATCGCCGCCATGGGAGGTTGCGATGCTGTCGTATTCACCGCAGGCGTCGGTGAAAACAGAGCAGAGACACGCGCAAGAATAACCTCCGACCTTGAATTTCTCGGAATCAAAATAGATCCCGAGCTCAATGAAAAGACCATTCAGGGCAAAGAGGCGGATATCTCCGCTCCCGGCGCAACGATAAGAACTCTTGTTCTTGCGACAAACGAAGAACTCGAAATCGCAAGAGAAACAAAAGAGATCGTTTCCAAACTGTAATTCAAAGCGGAAGCTTTCGGAACGCCGCAATTTTATTCAGAACAAAAGGGGATGTAAAAAAAGCCCAGACCGCAAAAAAGGCTGAAACATACAAAAAAGCAATGGCTTAAAAGATAAACAAAACGACTCAAAACAGCAATTTTTGTGTTTTTCCATAAAATAAGGTTTTAATACGCCTTTTTTGCTACGGGCGAATCTCACCTCTCGACGTACCTATGTACGCCTTCGGATTCGATTCACCCATTCTGAACATTTTTTCCTATCCCCAAAGGGGCTGTAAAAAAAAACGCAAGTTTTTTTTACAGCCCCTTGATTTTTTGTTTTTGTGTGTCAGTCCGCGAATTTTTCGACTTCCGCGAACATTTCGTCCTTGCTCTTTCCGACGGACGTCGTGAAGCGGCGGGTCTTGTTTTCAAGCGCGGCAAGCGGACGCGGAACGTCTGCTCCCGTTTTTGCGTTGAGTTCGCGCAGGATGCGGAAAAAGTCGTTGCCGTTATCCCGTTTGCCCGTCAGCGCGGAGAGCACATCAGCCGCGAATTTATAGGGGCTTGCGGTGGACGCCGTAACAACGGGTATATCAGCCGCGTTTTTCTTTGCCGCGAAAAGTGCCACCGCGGTGTGCGTGTCGATGAGATAGCGGTGCTTTTCAAACGTTTCCGCAATCGTCTGTTTGGTCTCGTCTTCGCTTGCGAAGCAGCCGACAAATTCGGAAGCGATTTTTTCTCTGACCTCGGCAGAAACCTCATATCTGCCGGTTTCTTTGAGCATTTTCATACATTTCGCGGTCTCTTCCTCGCCCTGAATGAACCAAAGAAGCCTTTCAAGATTTGAAGAGATGAGAATGTCCATCGACGGTGAGATCGTGGTATGAAAAGGTCTGTTTCTGTTGTAAACGCCTGTTTTAATGAAGTCCGTCAGCACATTGTTGACGTTTGACGCGCAGATAAAGCGACGGACGGGAAGCCCCATTTTCTTTGCGAGATACGCCGCAAAAATATTGCCGAAGTTGCCCGTCGGAACGCAAATGTCAATTTCGTCGCCGAGCCTGATTTCACCCGCGTTCATCAGGTCGCAGTATGAGCTGAAATAGTAAACTATCTGCGGCGCAAGTCTGCCCCAGTTTATTGAGTTCGCGCTCGAAAGGAAGCAGCCCTTTTCATCAAGCTCTTTTGCGATATTTGCGTCGGAGAATATCTGTTTGACGCCCGTTTGCGCGTCGTCGAAATTGCCTTTTATCGCGCAGACGTTGACGTTTTCGCCCTCTTGCGACGCCATTTGAAGTTTCTGTATGTCGGAAACGCCGTCCTCGGGATAGAAGACCATTATTTTCACGCCGTCAACATCCTTGTAACCTTCAAGCGCGGCTTTGCCCGTATCGCCCGAGGTCGCAACAAGAATGAGCGCCGTTCTTTTTTCGCCCGTCTTTTTGAGCGCCGTGGAGAGCAGACGCGGCATTATCTGAAGCGCCATATCCTTGAAGGCGCAGGTCGGACCGTGCCAGAGTTCAAGCACTTTGTGCGTTTCGTCAAGGCTCTTTACGGGCGCGGCGTATTTGCCGAAGCTCTCTTCCTTATATGCGTCGGTCGCCGCGGCGAGCAGCTCGTCATAGGTATAATCCGTCAGGTAAAGAGAAAGCACGTCCGCCGCGCGGCGCGCGTAATCCTCTTCCGCAAGCTTTTTGATGAAATCACTTGAAACCGTCGGTATGCTTTCGGGGACGAAAAGTCCGCCGTCCTCGGCAAGGCCCTGTTTGATGACCTGCGCGGAGGTTTTTTTCTCCGAACCGCCTCTCGTTGATATGTAATACATTTTCAATCCGCCCTTTTAATAAATATACAAAGTCAGTTTATCACATTTTCCGCCGAAATGCAAGAGAAATATTTTGAAGATTAAACATTTTTTACACAGTCGTTTGCAAGGCTCGGCTTCGCGAAACGCGTGAAGAGACGAATTTTCACGCCCCTTATTATTCTTCGTCAGCCGTCGCTCCTGACCGAATAATATTCGATAGACGGGCGAACACCGAGCTCCGAAAGCAGCCGACGATACTCCGCCTCCGCCCTTGAATCCCTGTCCGCGACCTTTTTTGCCTTTATGAGCAGGTTTTTCGGGGTATCGAGAGGCGAGCAGTATTCGACGCAGGAAACCTTGTATCCGCAGGCTTCAAGTTTCAGGCAGCGCAGACCGTCGGTCAGAATATCGTTGAGACGCGCCCTGAAAACGCCGTGTTTTATTATGGGGTCAAGGTCGGGCTTTTTGTAGACGTCGAGCAGCTCCTTGTGACAACACGGAACGCATATAATATTCTTTGCTTCGTGTCTTATGGCGAAGCCGAGCGCCATATCCGTTGCCGTGTCGCAGGCGTGAAGCGATATGACGGCATCTGCGCGGGGAGCGTCGTAGGTTCTGAGATCCTCGCAGACAAAACGCATATTGTTATAGCCCAAGTCTGCGGCGATACGGGAGCTTTCCTCTATAACATTCGGTTTTATGTCTATCCCGATGAATTTTGCGCGGACATGACGCTGTTCCCAAAGATAATAATTCAGAATAAATGAAAGATATGATTTTCCGCAGGCGCAGTCAACGACGGTTATGTCGTTCATTCCGTCAAACATTCCGCCGACAAGATCCAGAAAACGGTCGGTCTGATTGTATTTCCGGATCATATCGTTTTTGATTTTTCCCTCCGCTGTCATAAAGCCGAGACGCTTCAGAAGCGGCGCCGCCTTTGCAAGGTCTATGTTATATTCCTTGTTTTTCAAGCCCTGCGTGGCTGAAATATCTTCTTTTATCTCAAAATTTTCAAGTTTGACGTTCTTATCGTCGATAATAACCCGACAGCCGCGCCCCCTTTCGCGATATTCGACAACCGCGCCGTCGTATTGCAGAATAACGGCGCAGAGATCCGAAAGAAGCGTTCGCATGTCCTCATATTCGCGCGTTCCGGCAAAGCTGTAAAAAAGCTTTCCGTCGCGCAGAACGGCGCTTCCGCCGTATTCCTTTCTTCCCGAAACCGTCTTCCACGCCAGCTCGACGAAGAACTCGCGCGAGGACTCGAACTTTGATGCAAGCCCCCCGAAAAACAGATCTATCTTGCTTTTTTGTCTTGCGTTCATAAAATACCTCGCAGATGCTTGAAATTTTTATAAAAATGTGGTAAAATACAGAAAATCGCTATATGGAGAAAATATATGACAGAAACTTATCCGACCCGTGAAGAAGAAAAAGATATTGCCGTGCTGATAGGGCTTGATACGGACGGCGGAGAGGCGGAGCTTTCGCTTGACGAACTTGAACGCCTTTGCGACACCGCAGGCATAGAGGTTGCGGCAAAGGCTCTCCAACGCCGCGAAAAACAGGAGGCCGCAACATATATCGGGCGCGGAAAAGCCGAAGAAATCGCCGATTTTATAAAGAACAACGGCGTAAATATCGCGATTGCCGACGATGAGCTGAAAGGCTCGCAGGTTCGTGAGCTTGAAGAGATCTTCGATTGCAGGGTCATCGACAGAACAACTCTGATTCTTGATATTTTTGCGCAGCGCGCGCGATCGACGGAGGGCAAACTGCAAGTCGAGCTGGCGCAGTTAAAATACCGCCTGCCCCGTCTTCAGGGCATGGGCAAGGCTCTTTCGCGTCTCGGCGGCGGAATAGGCACGAGAGGTCCCGGCGAAACAAAGCTCGAAACGGACAGACGCCATATACAGCGCAGAATAACGCATATCGAGCAGGAACTTGCCGAAGTTGAAAAACGGCGAGAGCAGAACAGGCGCAGGCGCGAAAAAGAGGGAACTCCGACAGCGGCGCTCGTCGGCTATACAAACGCGGGAAAATCGTCTT
Organism: uncultured Eubacteriales bacterium; assembly: GCA_934454405.1. Lineage (GTDB taxonomy): Bacteria > Bacillota > Clostridia > Oscillospirales > UBA644 > UBA644. The sequence goes on from CAKSFN010000013.1 coordinate 32,730, forward strand.
TGATGAACGCGCTTTGTTCGGGAGCCGACGTTTATGTTATGGATCAGCTTTTCGCGACGCTTGACCCCACAGTCCGAAAGCTCAAAACGGACGATAACCGCGAGGTTCTCCTTGTTGATACGGTCGGCTTTATCCGCAAGCTTCCGACGGCTCTTGTCAAGGCTTTTCGGTCAACGCTTGAGGAGTCGATATACGCGGATGTGCTTTTGCTCGTTGTCGATTATTCCGATCCGGAAGCGGAAAGCCAGATCCGCATCGTTCGGAAAATCCTTGCGGATCTCGGCGCCGAAAACAAGCCGTCTTTTATAGTTTTCAACAAAAACGACCTTATTCCGAGAAACAGAACCGTCGTTATCCCGCCCGACCTTTTCACGGACGAGGTATGCTGGGTCAGCGCAAGGACGGGAGAGGGGCTTGACGACCTTCGGCAAAAGCTGCTTGACAGGCTGGTTCCCTCGAAAAAATATACGCTGCTCATTCCGTATTCGGACGCCGGCGCAATAAGCGAATTGCATGACAGACACGACGTTATTTCCGAAGAATATGAGCAGGAAGGCATCCGTGTCGAGGCCGTTCTGGGCAAAGACGCGCAGAAATTTGAAAAATATATGATATGACAGGCAAGATCTTTGACTTTCAAACCGCAGGCTCACGGAACCTGCGGTTTTAACTTTCGGGATTATTCGGAATAAGAAGTTCCGAGTATTATCTTGCCCTCGCCCTGCGACTTCTTGAAAGCAACGTAATCCTCGTAGTTGCCCTTTCTGTCAATCATTCTGTCGGGCGTGAGTTCTATAACTCTGTCCGCGACGGTGTTCACTATTTCATAGTCGTGCGACATAAACATAACATTGCCCTTAAACGCCGAAAGCCCGTTGTTGACAGCGGTTATGGATTCAAGGTCGAGATGATCCGTCGGACGGTCGAGAATAAGCATATTGGAGCCGAAAAGCATCATTCGGGAAAACATACATCTCGCCTTTTCGCCGCCGCTCAGCACGCGAACCTCTTTGTAAACGCTTTCGTTTGAAAAAAGCATTCTTCCGAGGAAGCCGCGCAGATATGTTTCCGTCTGATCCTTTGAATACTGCCTCATCCAGTCAAGAATGGAAAGGGTGCAACCGTTAAAGAACGACGAGTTGTCATGCGGGAAGTACGAGAAGGTTATGCTCTGTCCCCATTTATACGAGCCGGCGGCAGGCTCCGCATTGCCGACAAGAATTTCGAAAAGCGCTGTTATCGACATCTCGTTTCCGACAAAAGCGATTTTTTCGCCCTTGTTCACGGTGAAAGTCACGTCCTTAAAAAGCGCGGTTCCGTCGGGCGCGGTCGCCGAAAGATTTTCAACGAAAAGAATATCCTTGCCCGCCTCTCTGTCCATATCGAACCCGATAAACGGGTAGCGGCGGCTTGAAGCGGGAATTTCCTCGACGGTCAGCTTGTCAAGAAGCTTCTTTCTTGCCGTTGCCTGTCGGGACTTCGATTTATTTGCGGAAAAGCGGGATATAAACTCCTGCAATTCCCTTATTTTTTCTTCGTTTTTCTTGTTCTGCTGTTTCAGCACGCGCTGCATAAGCTGGCTTGACTCATACCAGAACTCATAGTTGCCGACATACATCTTGATTCCGCCGTAGTCGATGTCAACGATGTTCGTGCAGACGTTGTTGAGGAAGTGACGGTCGTGGCTGACAACCAGAACGGTGCCGAAATAATCACTCAAAAAGTCTTCAAGCCAAGCCACAGCCTCGATATCGAGACCGTTCGTGGGCTCGTCAAGCAAAATGATCTCGGGATCGCCGAAAAGCGCCTGCGCAAGCAGAACCTTAACCTTTTCACTTTCTTTCAGTCCCGACATCTGCTCATAAAGCGCGCTTTCGTCAAGTCCGAGCCCCTGTATAAGCTTTGACGCGTCGGATTCGGCCTCCCACCCGTTCAGTTCGGCAAATTCACCTTCAAGCTCGGACGCCTTTATTCCGTCCTCCTCGGAAAAGTCCTCCTTTGCGTAAAGAGCGTCCTTTTCCTTCATTATTTCATAAAGACGCCCGTTGCCCATTATTATCGTGTCGAGAACTGTAAATTCGTCGTATGCGAAGTGATCCTGTTTAAGAACCGAAAGTCTCGTTTTTTCGGGAATGGATACCGTTCCCTTTGTCGGTTCGAGCTCGCCGCATATCATTTTCAGAAAAGTCGATTTTCCCGCGCCGTTTGCGCCGATTATGCCGTAGCAGTTGCCCGGAGTGAATTTCAGATCAACGTCCTTGAAAAGTACCTGACCTCCGAAATTAAAGGTCACATCGGAAACAGTTATCATCCGTCATTCTCCTTAAAATGTAATACGCTTTATTTTAGCACAGTTTTTCCCGTTTTGCAACGAATACGGCAAAGTGTCGCAATTTGTTCAATGCAAGAGCCTTTCCGCGTATACCCTTTTGAAAAAAACCGTTCCGCGTAAAGGGGCTGTAAAAAAAACGCAAGTTTTTTTTACAGCCCCTTTGGGGATAGGAAAAAAGGTTCAGAATGGGTGAATCGAATCCGAAGGCGTACATAGGTACGTCGAGAGGTGAGATTCGCCCGTAGCAAAAAAGGCGTATTAAAACCTTATTTTATGAAAAAATATAAAAATCGCTGTTTTGAGTCGTTTTGTTTATCTTTTAGACTATTGCTTTTTTATATTTTTCAGCCTTTTTTGCGGTCTGGGCTTTTTTTACATCCCCTTTCGATTGAAGGTGCTGTTAAGATATCGTTGATGAAACGTTTGATTCCGTCAGGTTCGGGCAGCTTGCGTGAGCCTTGTATGCCGCAATATACTGTTTCATCATATTGTAATACTTCGCGCCGTGACCGCCTGTCATGGGTTCTATGTCGCGGCTGTATTCACGGTTGTAGTTATCCGTGAACGTCGGGGACGAAGTTGAGCCGTAGTTCTGCGCAACCCATTCGTTCCACCATGCAAGAACCACTATCTTGGGTCTGACATTGAAGGCGTTCTGCCACTGGGTGTGGAAGGTGGCGCCGTTCTTTCTTCCCGTTGCGGTGCTTGTATTTGTCATATACGTCTGCTGCATTGCGGGAGCGACGGGCATTTCCTCATAATAGGTTTTGCCGGTCGAAGGATCGGTCGAACCGCGTCTCGGCTGATTGTTGTTTTTGAGGATATAGCTCCAATCGGTCGTCGGACGAACCGTTTGAAGTCCCCACATCGTTCTGTAAGTGAACAGCGTGTGGCAGTAAGCCGGAAGATTTGATTCGGTCGAGCCCTGTGTCGAAGTGGTCGAGCCCGTGCCGAGAACGAGCGGCTTTGCAAGACCGTTGTTATCGTTGACAAGATATACAAAGAGATCCTTGTATTTATCCTTGCTCAGGAATTGAGAATTGATTCTTCCGAATATTGACCACGTTTCATCGTCCGTGTTTTTGTTCCAGAACACGATATACGGAGTTTTAAGTCCCTCGGAACGCATTTGCAGGCAGGTATCGAGAAGCGCCGTCACGCTTGACGTGATAACGCTGTCCCAGTAGGTCTGCTGAGAAACGGAAGCGTTTATCGTTGCATCGACGATAGCGGAGGAAGCGTTTGTGTTGTCGAGGATGATAAAGTCAACCCCGGCGTTCGAAAGCTGCGTCATGTGAGTTCTTATAACGCTCGCGCTGCTGCTCGAATAATATCCGAGAGCCGGCTTTGCCCAGTAGTGGTACATCGGGTAGGGACCGAAAACATTTGTGGACCCGAGAATTTCGGTGACGTTATAATATGTTCCCGCGTTGTAGATGTTTGCATAGTCGTGCCAGGTCGAATAGCAGATGCCGACAAGGTCTTCCTTGAAGGTTATGTCGAGACCTCTTGTGGATTCGACATAATTCGGATACCTTCTTCTCATATAGGCTATATATTCGGAATCCTGCGTTGCGGCGGTTACGTTTACGGTGCAGGTCGCTTCAACGCCGTCAACGGTCGCAGTAAGAACCGCGGTGCCCGCGCCGTTTGCGGTTATGGTTCTGTCCCAAACGGTCGCAACGCTGCCGTTGGAGGTTCTCCACGTAACGGTTTGATTCGTCGCGTCGGACGGTGTTATCGTAACCGTTACGGTTGCGGTCTCACCGACTGTCATATTGACGGTCGAGGGACTTACGGAAACGCTTTGTACGGGGATTTCGGGGTTGGGAAGCTGCTCGGCAATAACGATATTCGACTGCTTGCCGAATACGAGAGTATTGTCAAGCGTTCTCCAATAGGGAACGACCGAAATCGTTGAAGAATATGCCGAGGAGGGAACGTTCGCAAGAACAAACGTCATAAAGTATTTTGAAGAGGAGCATATATCGGAAGGTCTGTACGTAACCGCAAGATCGCCGTTGCTTGCGCTTATCGCGCTGTAAACGCGGCGCGTATCAACATTTACGGTTTTTCCGCCGTAGGTGATTCTGAATCCGACGCGCGAATACATATCCGAATCAACGGTCGTTATAAGTCTGAGATTGACCGACGCGGAAGCCGTAGTCGATCCCGACGAAAGCTGACCTCTTACAACAAGAACGTCCTTATCAACGAATTTTGCATACGCAAGTCCCGTGTCCGCGGTATAAGGCTCGGTGAAGTCTTCGTCGACGAACCAGCCCGCGAACAGCTTGCCCGTCAGTTCGGGGTACGTTCCGCTCGCCTTGTATTCGGAAACGTCTATTCTTGTATCGGGTTTTGCAACATTGACGGTAACCTGCGCGGTTTTTCCGTCAACGGTCGCCGTCAGGGTCGCCGAACCCTCGCCCGTCGCCGTGATCGTTCTGTTCGAAACGGTTGCGACGCCGCTGTTCGACGTCGTCCACGCAACGTTCTGATCGGTTGCGTCCGACGGAGTTATAGTTACCGTTACCGTCGCCGTTTCGCCGATAGTGAGATTGACAACGCTCGGAGTTACCGTTACGCTTTGAACGGGAATGTTTGCAACGCCCACGGTATAGGTTGTGAAGGACGTGCCGTTGAGGTTGGTCGTGCCCGTGGTGTAGCCGTATCCCGAAGCGCAGTTCGGAACGGACATATATGTGCCGGAAGTCAGTCCGGAGTTGTTTGCAACAACGAATTTGCCGCCGCCGGAGGTAGAGTCAAGTCTCGCGATTTTGCCGGAAGCGATAGAGTTTTTGATTGTGTTGAAGCTTGATTTGTAGGATGTGAAGTCAAAGGTACCGCCGCTTATCGAACCGATGGTTCCGTTGTTGATAACGCCGTTAAACGTACCGCCGGTGATTGAGTTTATCTTGGAATCGGTATCGACTTTAAGACCCGCGGTTCCCGTGGAGGTAAATGTACCGCCGCTTATCGTTCCGACCGTACCGCCGTTGCTTATCCAAAGACCGTTACCGCCGGAACCTCCCGTAAAGGTGCCGCCGTTTATCGTGTTGATAACGCCGCTGTTTGCAACCCATACCGCATCGTTCTGGGTGGAGGTTACAGTGGTGTTTCCGCCGATAGAGCCTATCGTTCCCCGCGTCCAGATACCGTAGCCGTTAACGGAACTGAAAGTCGAGTTTGTTATCGTGTTGACGGTTCCGACCTTCGACGTATAGTTTCCGCCCATACCGACGAGAAGTGCCGAGTTCTTATTGTTTTCAGTCGCAGCCGCGGAGCTCGTGTTTTTAACGGTCGAGTTCTCAATCCTGTCGATAACGCCGGTGCCCTGAACGTGAAGTCCTGCGCCCTGAGACGCAGTCTGCGCGGTGGAATTCGTGAAGGTCAGCGTTCCGCCCGTCTGGAAAACCGAGTCATAGTTTCCCGAAGTCGCGCGATGATCGAGAAGTATATTGGTAAAAGTAAGATTACCCTTGCTCAATATCACGAGGTCGTCGGTCGCCGCGCTCTTGTAAATAGTTCCGACGGAGCTGCCCGTGCCCGTATACGGCGCGGAATCGGAATAGGCTTTACCGTTTATAATCGTTGTGTTCGCCTGATTGTGATTATAAACGAGAGACGCCGTTCCGTAGCGGTAGCCCTGCATATAAATATATGCGGGCGCGGAAAGGGGACGCATCGTGCCGGATGTGTATCCTTCCACGTTCTGATTGAATTTTTCGAAATACGCGGGTTTGGAAGCATAGTTTTCCGTATCGCCGAATGCCGTGACAAGGTTGATTCTGTAATTGATATACGACGAAGAAACGTTTGAAGACGTTATATATCCGCCGTAACCCAGAGAGTAGAACCAGCCGTCACACGCGGCGCCCGAGGTAGCCGCATAGCCGATGTCTATCGGAACCGACGCCGCCGCGCTCGAAATCGAAAAACCGACGGTCAGCGACAGCGCCATCGCAACGAACAGCACGGTTGCCAACAGTCTTTTGAACTCTTTTTTCATAGCAAGAACTCCTTCCGTGTATGAAATAAAATTTTTTCTTCAGATGGAATGAAAATATCGGATTTTCCGCGAAGGGCAAGCGCTTTTACGGACTTTCCGCTCTTCCGCGCGCAGAAAACATACAATAAGTCTGCTTACTTATTATAATACAATAGTTTTCCTTTTTTGTCAAGAGAAATATAAATGCCCGACAGACCGCCGTTCCGTCGCCGCGAACGAAAACCCCTTCGCGGCGACTTTATCTCAAAGCGTTTTTTTGTTTTTATCCGAGATTAAGATTTGAACAGCCGTCAAAAGCGTAGGGCTTAACCGTCGCACCTGACGGAATGTTTATCGTTTTCAGCGCCGCGCAGCCTTCAAAAGCGCTTTCCCCTATGGTTTTCACACCGTTATGGAGAACGACCGTTTCAAGCGAAACGCAGTCCTCGAAAACGGACGGAGAGAGTCTTTTCACTCCCGCGGGAAGAACCGCGCTCTTCAAAGACGAGCAGCCGAAAAATGCGTGAGAGCCTATCTCTGTCACCGTGTCGGGAAACTCGACGGAAACAAGGCTCGAAGCGCCCGCGAAGGCGTATCTGCCAACGGTTTTGATGCTCTCGGGAATAACGACCGTTTCAAGGTTTTCACAACCTGCGAACGCATAATAGCCTATTGACGTGACGCCGTCGAGAACGGTGACCTTCTTTATGTCCGACGTATGCGCCTTCCACGGCGTATTCCCCGAAGTGAAGGAGTCCATTTTTCCGAAGCCCTTTATCAGAAGTTCTCCGTCGCCGTAAAGGGTGTATGCGGCGGAATCTCCGCAGGAGCCCTGCTCGACAACGGGTCTCGGGTCGGTAACGGTAACGGCGCAAACGGCATAAGCTCCGTCCGCTGACCTTGCCGTTATTTCGGCTGTTCCCTCGGATATCGCGACAACGACGCCGTTTTCAACGGTTGCGACCGTTGAATCCGAGCTTTCCCAGATAAGAGCCGCATTTGTCGCGTCGGACGGCGTAACCGTCGCGGTCAGCGCGAATACCGTTCCCGGAGTAAGCGAAAGCGAATCCCTGTCAACGGTCACGTCCTCCGCAAGAATGTAAGCGGAAGAAACGAATACCGCGCAATCCGCGCTCTTGTCCGCGACCGTCGCCGTTACCGTCGCTCTTCCCGCGCCGACGGCGGTCACCTTGCCGTTCAGAACGGTTGCAACGGATTCGTCGGAAGACGTCCAAGTAACGCCAGAGGCAGCCAAAAGCCCGTTATTCATCGTCGCGCGGAGAGTATATGTTCCGTTCGCATTCAGATGAAGCAGATTTGTGTTGAGAGAAAGATCCGTTGCCGACTCCCCGTTGAGAGTAACCGTTACCGTGCATATATCGCTCTTTCCGTCGGCGGTGGTCACCGTTACGTTCGCTTTGCCCACGCCGCGCGCGGAAACATTTCCGTCGGCGGACACTTCTATAACGCTTTCGTCATCGGAAGTCCATGTAACGGCTTTGTTCGTTGCGTTGACGGGAGCGATTTTTGAAGACAGCCCGAATACTTCGCCGACGCGAAGATCTAAGGTCGAAGCGGACAGCGTGACTTTGGAGGTCGAAACGTAAGACGAGGTAACCGTTACCGCGCATTCCGCAACGTGACCTCCCGCGCTTTCGGCCCTGATCGTCGTATTTCCCGCCGCAAGGCTGCTGACAACGCCGTTTTCGACGGTTGCGACCGTGGGCGACGTTGAAGTCCACGTAACCGTTTTATCCGCCGCGTTCGCAGGCAGAACCGTCGCAATCAGCGTAATATTCTCGCCGATGTTCATCGTCGCGGAGGTTCTGTCAAGAGTTATTCCCGTCGCGGGCACGGTAGAAGAAACCGTCACCGCGCAGGACGCGCTTTTGCCGCCCGCGGTTGCCGTTATCGTTGCGCTTCCCGCGCCGTTTGCGGTCACGACGCCGTCGTAGACCGTCGCGACGCTTCCGTTCGAGGTGGACCAGACAACGGTCTTATCCGTTGCGTTCGACGGATTTACCGTCGCCGTCAGCGTCAGCCTTTCGCCGACAAGCACGGAAGCGGATGTTCTGTTAAGGGAAACACTTGACACGGCGACCTCCGGGACGCCGCCCGTCGCGGTTTTTGCCGATATATCAAACTTGTTCAATCCGTTGTTGATGATTATCGACGGATAGTTTTTATAAGCATAGTCAAGGTCGAGACCCGAACTCTGAACGGAGCCGGAAAGAACCTTGCCGCCTCCGAGAGACGTATACTGCCACATTCCGTAAGCGCCCGTATACGAAACGGAATGCGGTTCGCCGTCGTTCGCGCCGTATTGAGCAACCCAGTGATCATAGGAAGTAAGCTGCGAATCGTCAATATAGCTCGTGAAGAAGGACGTGTATGTGTAAACGCCCGTATAGTATCCCGCGTTTCCAACATAGTCGCAGAAGGTTTTTATCACTTCCGCGTTTGCGGTCTTTCTCGAAGTGGATTTCGCGTTGTCGTTCTCAAAATCGTACCAGACGGGATACGTAAAGTAACCGGGATATTTATTGAGCTCCGCCACAACGAGCTGCGCTTCGCGAAGCGCCGCGGAAGTCGTCGTCGCATAAGCGTAAAGATAAACGCCTATGTCTATGCCGGCGGCTCTCGCGCCCGCGATATTCGCCGCCCATTGACGGTCGTAAGTCAGCGTTCCCGTAGAATCGGTCACGCCGAGACCGAGCCTGATTATCGCAAACTCAACGCCGCTCTGCCTGAGCTTTGCCCAGTCTATCGTGCCCTGATGATGAGAAACGTCAACGCCCCATGCGGGAGAGGTGTAATCAGTTACCCGAACCGTTGCGCTGACCGATGCGGAGCCGCAGGAAGCTGTTACGGTCGCTTCTCCCTTCGCAACACCCGTCACAACGCCGTTCGAAACGGTTGCGACCGAAGTGTTCGACGACGCCCACGAAACCGCGCCGCCGCTGCAGGTCGCGGTAAGAGTGACCGTTCCGCCTTTATTGACGGCGGCATAGCCCCTGTCTATCGTTATCGTTGCAGAGGTCGCCTGCGTTACCGTTACGGTGCAGGACGCGCTCTTGCCGCCCGCAGTTGCCGTAAGAACAGCCGTGCCGACGCCGTTTGCGGTTACGACACCGTTATAAACCGTGGCAACACTTCCGTTTGAAGTAGTCCATGTTATCGTTTTATCCGTTGCGTTCGACGGATTTACCGCAGCAACAAGTGTGCCCGTTCCGCCGACGGAAAGAGAAAGCGTGTTTTTATCAAGAGAAACGCTCTCGACGGGAACAGTCTGCGTTGAAACGGTATAAGTCGTATACGAAACGCCGTTTATCGTTGCCGTGCCCGTGGTATAATCAACGCCGTCCGGCGCGGACATATATGTGCCCGAAGTCAATCCGCTGTTCGAAACTATCGTGAAAATTCCGCTGCCGGAGGTCGAATCTAGTCTCGCGATTTTTCCGGAGGCGATATAGTCCTTTATGGTGTTGTAGGTGCTTGTTTTATAGGATGTGAAATCAAAAGTGCCGCCGCTGACGGAGCCGAGCGTACCGGAAATCGTTATACCTTTTACCGTGCCGCCGCTTATCGTGTTCAACGTCGAGCCGGAAGTTATGTTAATGCCCGCATTCGCACCGGTCGAGGCGAAAACGCCGTTCATCACCGTGCCCACGGTGCCGTTGTTGCTTATGTAGATGCCGTTGCCGTTGGTTCCGCCCGTGAAGCTGCCGCCGTTGATTATCGAAACCGAACCGCCGTCAACCCAGAGCGCCTCGCCGTAAGAAGTCGTTATATTCGAGTTTGTCCATGTGCCTATCGAGCCGCCGCGCAGATGTATTCCGGAGGAAGCGTCCGGGGAGCCCGCAGAAGTTCTTTCGGAGATGAAATTTGAATTCGCAACGGAGGAAAGCTTGCCCTTGATGCCGACCGCCGCGCCGTAATCCGAGCCCGAAGCCCTCACGGTCACGCCGCGGAAAGTAGCGTCGCCCGCGATCTGATAAAAAGCGTTGTTGTTGCCGCTTGAGCTCGAAGAATTGAGCGTCAGATTGCGGAAATTTATTGTTCCGGCAGACTGCTCGATCGTGTCGCAGTTGCCGTTTCCGTTGATGATTCCGAAGCTTTCGGAGCCCTCCTCGGAGCTGACGACGAACGTGTTGCCCGTGATGGTCGTCGTATTTGCCTTTTCCTGTCTGAAAGCGTAGCCGCCGGAGACAGCCGTCAGCGTTCTTCCGTCAAGGTAAAGTCTTATGGGAAGCGATGTTTTATATTCCGTGCCTCTCGTTGTGAGAGTGCAGTTCCTTGTCAGTTCGCCGGCAACCGCGCTCCAGTTGGAAGAAAGCGTGCTGTAAGCTCCGACATAGGAGGGGCTGTTGATAAAGCCGCCCGGATAGTTCATTCCGTAGGAATTAAAATCGTTCAGGGAAGACGACGCTTCGTCCGTGGTTCCGTTCAGATTAAAATAAAAAGTACGGAAAGGCTGCGTCGAAGTCGAGGTCGTGTTTCCGCCTCCGCCGGGATTGCTCGGATTTTCCGTCGAGCCTCCGGTCTCCGTTCCGCCGCCCGTATACGAAAGCAGACAGAACCAGTCCAGCTTCATTCCCGAATAACCGGAATTCAGCTGCGCGGGCGTCAGCCAGATGCTGCCCGTGGTCGCGTTTTGAGTGCCTCTTGTGGACGACGGATAGCTTTCGTAAACATGATACTTGCCGCCCGAATAATTCACAAGCGCAATAAAGTGTCCGGGAACGTGACCTATCGCAACGCCTCCGTTCGCAAGATGGTTTTGAAGCGTTGTGTTGTAAGACGTGACGTTCCAATATCCGGTGCCGCCGCTTCCGCCGCAGTCAACGGTAAAGCCGTAACGCGAGCCGTACTGCGCCTGCACCTTCGGATAGAGGTATCCTCTTGTGGTTCCTCCCGCGGAAGAGCCTGCGTTATACGCACCTATCTCGTGCGCCCATGCCGCGACCTCGGTCACGCTCATACGCTTGCCGGTCAGATAGCCCACCGCGTTGACAAGCGAAAAAATGCCGCAGCCCGTGTCGTACAGGTTTCCTCCGCCGTAGTAATAAGACTTCCATTTTGCGTCCTTCTGTATCACGCAGCCGAGAGGCGTCACCGCCGACGAGCTTAACGAAAGCGCGCCCATAAAAGTCGCCGTCAGCGCGACGATGAGAAGAACGCTGAGAATCCTTTTCGCTTTTATCATAACCATTCTCCTTTTTTTCGTATTCGAGGGGACGTAAAATTTATATGCTTAATGCCGGCATTTTTGTATTATAATTATAACATATATATATAAGATTGTCAATTATTTTTTTCATTTCCTACATCAAAATCAAATTCTCAGTTAAATATATGTGCAATATGCACAAAAAATATTTGGTAAAAATTTACCGTTCATTCCCATTTATTTGCTTCTTTTGAAACAAAAAAAAGATTTCCTTCTTTGAAAATGAGAGACTGCGCAAAGCTTCGGCGTTCTGCAAAGACGGGGCTCTGCAAGGACGGAGAGAAAGGAAAAGGGTTCTTTTTTCCGATTGCGGAAAAGACCGTCGCGGCTCAGTACATTCTCCCGCGACGGTCTTTTTTAATTGATTTTATTTATTCAGATATTCCGTAAGAGCTTCGAACCGTTCCTCCGCAACGCGTCTTCCCGTTTCGTAAGCCTCTTTGAGTTTTTCGGGGTCTTTTTCGACCTTCCCGACGGACAGAGGTCTTTCGGGACGGATAACAAAAAGAGAGCCTTGCGTTTCCTTTTCCGAAACAAGCGCGGTCTCGGCGTTATACATAACGTGCCTGTTTGCGACGGCTTCGATGAACCTCGGATATTTCCGGTATTTCAATCTTATAAGCGGCATCAACCTGTTTTTGCCCTTTCGGTACGTTTTCGGCTGCGTAAGAACGGCAACGTTTCGGTCATAGCCGAGGCTTTCGAAAAATTCGACGGGTATGGAGTCCGAAATTCCGCCGTCAAGCAGTTTTTGTCCGTTTATTTCGACTATCCGCGAAACAAGAGGCATCGACGCCGAAGCTCTTATCCAGTCAAAGCCGCCGTCACTCATACCCGCGTATTTGTGATAAACGGGCTTGCCGGTTTCTACATCGGTGCTGACCGTATAAAACTCCATCGGATCTTTTTCATACGTTTCAAAATCAAACGGGTCGTATTTGAGAGGAACTTCGCCGTAACAAAATTCGGTACTGTATATATTTCCCGTTTTGAGAAGAGAACTCATGCCGCAATAGCGTTTATCCGAGCAAAACCGCGTATTGTACCGCAAAACCCTGCCTGCCTGGTGAGATTTTATGTTGCAGCCGAACGCCGCGCCCGCGGAAACGCCGACTGCGCCGTCGAACGTCACGCCGTTTTCCATCAAAACGTCAAGCACTCCCGCAGTAAAAAGCCCACGCATCGCGCCGCCTTCAAGAATAAGTCCCTTTTTCATAATATCGTCTCTTTCTTCCAATACTGAATACAGTATAGCATAATATTATGTCATTTCAACCGCAAAAAACAGAAAAGCGCGAAGACACCGACTTCGCGCTTTCCTGTTTTTTAAGTATATCTTATCTCTATCTGTTCGTATCGAACCGTATGCTTCCCGCGCTTGATTTTACGCGTATGATATATTCGCTTCCGCTGCCGAAAGAGTATTCCGAACCTTTTATGTTCCTGCCGTCAACTTCAAGGCTTCCCGCGCTCGCTTTCAGCGAAACCGAGTATTTCGCGTCCAAATATACGCCGCCGCGCAAAGACACTTCAACGCCGCCCGCGGAGCTGTCCGCGTCAAGACTTCCCTCGAAATCCTCTATCTCTATACCGCCCGCGCTTGATTTGACAACGGCTTTTCCTACCGTCACACCGTCAAGGTCAACGCCGCCCGCGCTCGACTTCACATCAAGTTCTCCGAAGCCGTAAACATTTTCTATATCTATGCCGCCCGCGCTTGCTCTGACCGTGATTTTTCCGTCGGAAGTGCCTGTAAGTCCCGAGATATCGACCTCCCCCGCGCTGCTGTCAACGGAAAGATTTTTAAGCGCGTCACGGGGAACGGTAACTTTAACATAGTTTTTGTCAAAATCAAACATTCCGAAATTCAGAAAGAACCCGTCGTTCGGAGATGCGACTTCAAGTTCTCCGTTCCTGACGGAGTATGTCGGTTTCATTTTTTCGGAGGGGCATTTTATCTCTATCGAGTATTCATTTCCCGAAACGACCGTTACTTTCCCGAAGCTTACGTCAATCCTCGCGGACGAAAACGCTTCAAGCCTTTCGCTGATATTAACCGCGCCGTCCCGGTTCTCTTTTTTCACGGTGATTATTTTTCCGCTGCGGTCAAAAACAAAACCCTTCGCGCCGAGACCGACGCCGACGCCCGCGATTATCGCGCCGACAAGCACAAAGCAGGCGGATATTATCAGGATCTTTGCAAAAGCTTTCATTATTTTTTACCTCCGTTCGTGAAGATCAAACGGCACAGCTTGCCGACGCCTATGCCCTCATATTTGCAAACATAAAACATTCCCACGCCGATAAGACCGCCGAGTCCGACCAGCAAAAGCCCCGAACCTGAGCAGAGAAGACCTGCCGCAACGTCCTGAAAAGCGAAATATATTCCGCTGCCGAACGCCGCCGCTCCGCCGAGGAGGAAGCTCGCCGAAACGGACACGAGCGCGACCGTTGCGCCGAAGATCGCGGCAACGGGACCAATCCAAAGCGGAAAAGTCAACACCGTTATAAGTATTTTTGCCCAGACAGGCATTTTTGTTTTCTTTTCGGAAACCGCGACAGGCTCTTTCTCAACACCGTCTTTCGTCTGACCGTCGTTTCTTATCTTTTTCGCGAGTTCCGCAGGGTCTCCGAGTTCTTCAAAGACCGCGTCCGAGCCGCCCGCGTCGTCGATATACTCCGAATAATACCTGACGGCGCTTTCCGCTTCTTCCGCGGGCAGCCCGCTCAGATTTTCTTTTAATATGCGAAGAAATTCATTTTTGTTCATCGCTTTTTCCTCCCAAAACCTCGTCTACGCTTTTTTTATATTCGTTCCATGCCGAAAAGTATTCGCGATACTTTTCAAGCCCCTGCGCCGTTATGCGGTAATAACGCCTGTTGCGTCCGCCGAAAGGCACATCGTACGTGGTCAGCGACCCGTCCTTCTGCAATCGCCGCAAAACGGGATAAAGCGTCGATTCCGAAACATCTATCGCCTGCCTGACTTTCTGCGTCAGGACGTAGCCGTAAGTGTCCCCGTCGGACAAAACGGCAAGCACGCACGCGTCAAGCAGCGCCGAACCTATCTGAAATACCATTTCATCACCTCTGCTGTTTTCTGTACAATATTATACGGCATATAATATTATATGTCAATAGCGTTTATGTAAACTTTTTTCAAATTCAGCCTGTTTTTCGGGGCATCCGCGCAAAACGGAGGCTTTCCCTCTCAAAAACGGGCGTCACGCGGCGAAAATTTTCGCAAATATCTTGAAATGAACGCGATAATATGGTATACTAACATATTATAATAGGAAAATATGCGTCTGCGGTTCAAAAGAGCGGACGCGATGCGAACGGTGAGGATATATGGATAACGCAAGACTTGCACAGCTTTTGTTCGGAGACGTAACGCTTACGGAGGAGGATATCGCTAAAAGATATCCGCAGAGAGAACTGCCCGAGGGCGCGAAAGTTACCCGTTTCGGACCGAGCCCGACGGGATTCGTTCATTTCGGAGGACTTTTCCCCGTTTTTGTCAGCGAAAGACTGGCGCACCAAAGCGGCGGCGTGTTTTACCTCCGAATAGAGGATACGGACGCGAAGCGCGAGGTCGAAGGCGCGGCGGAGGGACTTGTTAAAACGCTTGAGCATTACGGCGTGCATTTTGACGAGGGCGCGATAATCGGAGACGACGGCAAAATCGAAGATAAAGGCGCATACGGACCTTATCGACAAAGCAAGCGCGCCGAAATATATCACGTTTTTGCAAAAAGACTTGTCGAAGAGGGAAAAGCATATCCCGTATTCACAACAAAAGAAGAACTCGAAAAAATAAAGAGCGCGGACAAGAAATCCGAAAATTCCGAAAAGGACTGGGACGGCGCGGCGCGGGAAAGACGCGAACAGCAGACGCGACAGCGCGCGATAACGCTTGAAGAAGTGGAGAGGCATCTGGCGGCGGGCGACCCGTATTCGCTGAATATTCTTGCGGACGGCGACGGCGAAAAGAAACTGAAATTCACCGACCTTATAAAAGGAACTCTCGAACTGCCCGAAAACGACGAGGATTTCGTTCTTCTGAAATCCGACGGTATTCCGACATATCACTTTGCGCATGCGGTGGACGACCACCTTATGGGAACAACGCACGTTGTACGCGGCGAAGAGTGGCTGCCGAGTTTGCCGAAACACCTGCAACTTTTCAGATATCTCGGCTTCAAACCCGTTAAATATATGCACATCGCGCAGCTTATGCGCCTTGATGAAAACGGCTCCAAAAAGAAGTTGTCAAAGCGCGATATGGGTGCAAACCTCAACGATTACGAGCGTATGGGCTATGCCCCCGAATGCGTGGCGGAATATGTTATGACGCTGCTCAATTCCAACTTTGAGGAGTGGCACGCGCAGAACGCGGACAAGTCGTATCTCGATTTCCCGTTCAGCATCAAAAAAATGAGTTCGTCGGGCTGTCTGTTTGACTTTGACAAACTGAACGACGTTTCCAAGAACGTGCTTTCAAAACTTTCCGCGGACGAGATATACAAGGGCACGGCGGATTGGGCGAAAAAGTTCGACCCCGAATTTTTTGCGTTGCTTGACCGCGACCCCGAATACGCAAAATCCATTCTCGCGATAGGGCGCGGCGGCAAAAAACCGCGCAAGGACTTTGCGGTATACGCCGATGTAAGACCGTATATGGACTTTTTCTACGACGAGCTGTTCGCTCCCGATTACTCATACCCCGAAAATCTGCAAAAAGAGGATATTGAAAAGGTTCTCGATATATACCCGTCGGTCTATGACGAAACAAAAGAGCAAAACGAGTGGTTCGACGACCTTAAAGCCATCGCGGAAAAGCTCGGTTTTGCGCCTGAAATGAAGCTTTTCAAGCAGGAGCCGGAAAAATACCGCGGCCACGTCGGCGACGTTGCGATGATACTCCGCGTTGCGATAACGGGACGGCAGCAATCGCCGGACACATATTTTGTGATGAAGGTTCTCGGCAAAGACAGGGTTTGCGAAAGAATTGCAAGAGCGAAAAAAGCCCTTTAAGAAAGGATATATATAATATGGAAGAAAACAAAGTTTCGAACTTCCTGTTCGATATAATAGAAAAGGACCTCGCGGACGGTGTTTGCGACAAGGTGCACACGCGTTTTCCGCCCGAGCCGAACGGGTATCTGCACATAGGTCACATCAAGGCGATATATATAAACTACACCGCAAAAAAGCAGTATAACGGCAAATTCAATCTGCGCTACGACGATACGAACCCCACAAAAGAGGACGTTGAGTTTGTGGATTCGATCTACGAAGACCTGAAATGGCTCATCGGCGAAGATCCGGACGGCGTGTTCTACGGCTCGGACTATTTCGATAAATGCTACGAATATGCCGTAAAACTCATAAAGGACGGCAAGGCGTTCGTGTGCGATCTTTCCGCGGACGAATGGGACGAAAAATACCGCGGATCGCTGACAGAGCCGGGCAAAGAAAGCCCTTACAGAAACAGAAGCGTTGAGGAAAACCTCGATCTTTTCGAAAGGATGAAAAACGGCGAGTTCGCGGACGGCGAGAGATGTCTGCGCGCAAAAATAGATATGTCTTCGCCGAACCTTAATATGCGAGATCCCGTTATTTACAGAATCCTGCATTGCCGCCACCACAGACAGGGCGACAAATGGTGCATCTACCCCCTCTACGACTTTGCGCACCCCATTCAGGACGCACTCGAAGGCATAACCCATTCGATGTGCTCGATAGAGTTTGAAAATCACAGACCGCTTTACGAATGGGTCATCGACAACGTCGGATTTGAGAAAAAGCCGAAGCAGAGAGAGTTTGCAAAACTGTTTATCACAAACACCGTAACCTCGAAACGCCTGCTCCGCAAGCTTGTGGAGAACGGCACGGTTGACGGCTGGGACGACCCGCGTATGCCGACCGTTTGCGGTATGAGAAGAAGAGGATACACTCCCTCCGCCATTTTCGATTTTATCGCAAGAGCGGGCGTTGCAAAGGCGGTTTCGCTTGTTGACAGCGCGCTTCTCGAACATTGCATAAGAGAAGAACTGAACGAAACGGCGCCGCGAAGAGTGGTTGTTCTGCACCCGATAAAGGTCGTTATAGAGAACTACCCCGAGGATAAAAAAGAGTATTTCGAGCTTCCGAACATTCCGAAAAACGACGAGGCGGGCAAGAGAAAGGTTGCGTTTACCCGCGAGCTTTACATCGACGCCGACGATTTTGCGGAAGTTCCGCCGCCGAAGTTCTTCCGTCTCAAGCCGGACGGGGAAGTGAGGCTTATGGGTTCGTATATAGTAAAACTGAAAGAGATTGTCAAAAACGAAGACGGCAGCATAAAAGAACTGCGCTGCGAAGCAGACCTCGAAACGGGCTGCGGAATGCCCGCGGACGGAAGAAAAGTAAAGGGAACCATACATTGGGTGTCCGCTTCCGATTGCGAAAACGTGACCGTCAACCTTTACGAAAATCTTTTCAATATAGAAAACACGCGTGAAAAGGGCATCGTGCTTGACGATTATCTCAATCCCAATTCACTGACGGTTCTCGAAAACTGCAAGGCGGAAAAAGCCGTTGCCGACGCGAAGGCGGGCGACACATTCCAGTTTGTCAGAACGGGATACTTCTGCAAGGACAGCCGCAAAGAGAACACGTTCGGCTTGACCGTCGGGCTTAAAGACAGTTATAAAGAAAACAAATAAAACGAAGCAAGGGGTTGCAAAGAACGCAGGTTTTTTGCGGCCCCTTGGCATTTTGAGCAAAACGGATGGTCTGTTTACCTCTCTTTTTGGTATTTTATAACGACTCTTTTCCGCTGTTTTCGGCAAAATGTGACAAATATCAAACAAAGCAATTTCGGGGTTGACAACGGATATTTTTTCTGCTAAAATGAATTTGTAATTGAACAAGGCTTGTATATCATCTGTGATATGGACAGAAAGTTTCTACCGGACGCCGTAAATGTTCCGACTATAAGCTTCAATAACCTTTTCCCCTCTTTTTTTCATAGGGGTTATTGTTGTTTTATGAACGGTGTGCCGCGGCGGTACGCCGATTTTTTATTTTCAGTCTATGACGATATGGGAACTCCCGTATCCGAGAAATAACATTCTTTTCTTTTTCAGGAGGTACGTAGTACTATGTGCAAGAAGATTTTTGCTCTTTGCCTCGCGGCAATCATGGTATGCTCTCTCTTCGCGCTTGCAGGTTGCAAAGGCGGAGACACAACTAACACAACCGATGCTACCAAGTCCACAGACGGCGGCGACGCTAAAGTAGACTATTCCAAGATCAAGATCGGTTTCATTTTCCTTCATGACGACAAGTCCACCTATGACCTTAACTTCATGAACGCCGCAAAAGCAGCGCAGAAAAAACTCGGTCTTTCCGACGATCAGGTTATCTTCAAGTATCCCGTTGACGAATCCTCCGCTTGCTATGACGCTGCGGCTGACCTTGCAGACCAGGGATGCAACATCGTTTTTGCAGACAGCTTCGGTCATGAATCCTTCATTCTTCAGGCAGCAAAAGAATTCCCCGACGTTCAGTTCTGCCACGCAACCGGCACAAAAGCGCACACCGAAAAAGTCGCAAACTTCCACAACGCATTCGCGTCCATTTATGAAGGCCGTTACCTTGCAGGTATCACCGCAGGCATGAAGCTCAACGAAATGATCGAATCTGGCAAAATCACCGCTGAGCAGGCAGTTATAGGCTATGTAGGCGCTTTCCCCTACGCAGAAGTTATTTCCGGATACACCTCGTTCTTCCTCGGCGCGCGTTCCGTTTGCCCGTCCGTTACGATGAAGGTAGACTTCACCGGCGCCTGGTACAGCGTTGACTCAGAAAGAGACGTTGCAAACTCCCTTATGGATAAAGGCGCGGTTCTTATTTCCCAGCACGCGGACTCCATGGGCGCTCCCTCCGCTTGCGAAGCAAGAAACGTTCCCAACGTATCTTACAACGGTTCCACCATTGATTCCTGCCCGAACACTTTCCTTGTTTCCTCCAGAATCGACTGGGAGCCGTACTTTGAATACATCATCAACTGCGTTGCCAAGGGCGAGACCATCGCGGCAGACTGGACCGGCACTCTTGCTACCGGCTCCGTTGTTCTGACCGACATCAACGAGGCTGTTGCCGCAAAGGGAACCAAAGAAGCGGTTGAGGCTGCAAAGAAAGATCTCGAAGCAGGCACTCTTAAAGTATTCGACACCTCCAAATTCACCGTAAACGGCGAAACTCTTACGGAGTATCTTGCGGACGTTGACGATATGGGCGACTTTGTTCCCGAAACGAACGCCATCTCCGACGGCTACTTCCACGAATCCGAATACCGTTCCGCTCCCTATTTCAATATAGACATAGACGGTATCACCAGACTTGACAAGTAATCAGGCGGATACTTTATCCGTCGAACCGCAAAAGGCGGGGTTTCAAAGCCCCGCCTTTGCTTTAATTAAAAGCAGGTTGATGTCTGAAAAATGTATTGCGCGCAATATGTTTTTGAAACATCAACATAAAGCAGGAGGTCAGCATGGGAACACCCGCGATAGAACTGAAAAACATAACAAAGACCTTCGGAAGCATCGTTGCAAACAAAGACGTTTCAATGACCGTCAACAGGGGTGAAATTCTTTCTGTTCTCGGCGAAAACGGAAGCGGCAAAACGACGCTGATGAATATGATTTCGGGAATATATTTCCCCGATTCGGGCGAAATTCTGATAAACGGCAGGGAGGTCGTTATCCGTTCCCCGAAAGACGCCTTTGAATACGGCATCGGAATGATACACCAGCATTTCAAGCTCATCAACGTTTTTACGGCGGCGGAAAACATCATTCTCGGGCTCAAAAACGAAAAATACGACCCCAAAAAAAGTATTGAAAAGATCCGCGCGATAAGCGAGGCTTACGGTTTTGAGATAGACCCGACAAAGCGCATTTCCGATATGTCCGTTTCAGAAAAACAGACGGTTGAAATAATAAAAGTGCTTTATCGCGGCGCGGATATTCTCATTCTTGACGAGCCTACGGCGGTTCTGACGCCGCAGGAAACAAAAAAACTTTTTGCCGTTCTTCGCAAGATGAAGGAGGACGGAAAATCCATAATCATCATAACGCACAAACTGCACGAGGTTCTCGATATTTCCGACAAGGTGTCCGTTCTGAGAAAAGGCGAATACATCGGAACGGTCACCACAAAAGAGACAAACGAGGCGGAATTGACCGAAATGATGGTCGGCAAAAAAATCAGCCTCGATATAGACAGATCCGAGCCCAAAGACCCGACGGACAGACTTACCGTGAGAGGGCTTAACTGCAAGAACAGAGACGGGGTTCAAATTCTCGACGACGTATCGTTCACGGCTCGTTCGGGCGAAATTCTCGGAATTGCGGGCATCGCGGGCAGCGGACAGAGAGAACTGCTTGAATCCATAGCAGGACTTCAAAAGGTTCAGACCGGCGAAATTCTCTACAACAACCCGAAAAACGGAAAGACTGAGAATCTTCGCGACAAAACGCCTCTCCAGATAAGAGAGCTCGGAGTTCGTCTTTCCTTTGTTCCCGAGGATCGTCTCGGCATGGGGCTTGTCGGGAATATGGACATCGTTGACAATATGATGCTCCGCTCTTACAGAAAAGGCAGAGGCGCATTCCTGCACAGAAAACAGCCGAAAGACCTCGCGGCAACCATAATCAAACAGCTTGAAGTCGCAACTCCCTCCGCATCGACGCCCGTCCGCAGACTTTCGGGCGGAAACGTCCAAAAAGTGCTTGTCGGCAGAGAGATAGCGGCGGCGCCGACCGTGCTTATGGCGGCGTATCCCGT
This sequence comes from uncultured Eubacteriales bacterium, assembly GCA_934454405.1. Classification (GTDB taxonomy): domain Bacteria; phylum Bacillota; class Clostridia; order Oscillospirales; family UBA644; genus UBA644. The sequence continues at coordinate 54,123 of CAKSFN010000013.1, forward strand.
GAGAGGACTTGACATTAACTCCTCATATATGATATACAACCTGCTCAACGAGCAAAAGCAGAAAGGCGTCGCCGTTATTTTCGTGGGCGAAGACCTCGATGTTCTCATAGAACTTTGCGACCGCATACTTGTAATAGGATCGGGCAAGGTTACGGGCGTGGTTGACGGCAGAACCGCAAAGAAAGAAGAGATAGGTCTGCTTATGACAAAAACGACAGGCGTCGAAAAGGAGGAAGAATGATGGCAAACGAAAAGAAAACTCACGAACCGCTTTTCCATATCGTCAAGCGTTCCTCCGCGCCTTTCGGTTTAAGCGTTCCCGTAAGAATAGGGGCGGTCGTGCTTGCGTTCCTTGTCTGCATGTTTATAGTTGTGCTGATGACGGGCAGAAGCCCCGTTGCGTTTATCACGGCAATGCTCGAGGGTCTGGCAAAGACACCGCGCAGATTCTGGATTTTTCTTTATAAAACCGCGATTCTTCTTTGCGTGGCGCTTGCGCTGACCCCTGCATTCAAGATGAAGTTCTGGAATATCGGCGGCAACGGACAGGCACTTGTCGGCGCACTTTCCACCACCGCGATTATGTTCTATTTCGGCGGAAAAATACCGAACGGACTGCTTTGGGTGTTCATGCTTGCCGCCAGCCTTGTTTCGGGCATGATCTGGGCGGCGCTTCCCGCAATTTTCAAAGCGAAGTGGAACACAAACGAAACGCTGTTTACGCTGATGATGAACTACATCGCCGTGCAGGCGGTCGAAGCCTGCATAACGGTCTGGGCGCCGAACGGTTCGGGCAAGCTTCAGCCGATGAACGCTTACGCGCTTCCGCAGATAGAGAATAAATGGCTTCTTTCCATTCTCGTTGTCGCGATTATGACCGTGCTGATATTCATATATCTCAAATTCTCCAAGCACGGCTATGAGATCACGGTTGTCGGGGAAAGCCGCAACACGGCTCTTTATATCGGCATAAACGTCAAAAAAGTTATCATCAGAACAATGCTCCTTTCGGGCGCGATATGCGGTCTTGTCGGATTCCTTATCGTCGGCGGCGTTGACTGCACCATAAGCCCGACAGACACGATAGGCTCGATAGGCTTCACGGCTATCCTTGTTTCGTGGATGGCAAAATTCAACCCTCTGCTTATGGTTCTGACCTCCGCGCTTGTTTCGTTCCTCGAAGTCGGAACGACGCAGGTCGCAACGGGATTCAAGATAGACGGCTCCATTTCGGACATTGTCACGGCTATCGTGCTTCTGTTCGTTGTCGGAAGCGAATTCTTCATAAACTACAGGATTATGTTCCGTCATTCGTCAAAGGAGGTTTCCGACCGTGGATATCATTAACTTTCTCTTTCAGACAGTTCGTTCGAGCATGGCGTTCCTTTTCGGCTCGACGGGCGAGATACTGACCGAAAAATCGGGGCACCTCAACCTCGGCATTCCCGGAACAATGTGCGTAGGCGCGGCATTCGGCTGCTGCGCGGAGTCGATATATGTAACAAGCGTCGGCGGCATAGACGCGGCAAACCCGTTTCTTGCGGTGCTGCTGCCCATTCTCGCAACGTTCCTCGGCGGCGGTCTTATGGGACTTATCTACTGCTTCCTCACCGTTACCCTGCGCGCCAATCAAAATGTTACGGGGCTTGTCCTCACAACGCTCGGTATCGGCGTTTCCGACTTTATGATCTCGCTTGTCGAGGCTTCCAGTTTTTCGACCGCAAGCAAATTCTTCACGGCATATCTCCCGTTTGCGGACAAACTCGGCGCGTTCGGCAAACTCATATTCTCCTACGGCGCGATGGTCTATCTTTCCGTGGTTGTTGCTCTTGTCTGCGCTTTCGTTCTGAAAAAGACGAGAACGGGACTTCACCTGCGCGCGGTCGGAGAAGACCCCGCAACTGCCGACGCGGCAGGCATAAGCGTTACCAAATACCGCTATATCGCAACGGTTCTCGGCAGCGGCATCGCGGGTCTCGGCGGTCTCGGATATATCATGGACAATCTCGGCGGCAACTGGGAATACACCATCGACGCCATCGGCTGGCTTGCCATCGCGCTGGTTATCTTCTCGCTGTGGAAGCCCAACCTCGCAATTCTCGGCTCGTTCGTTTTCGGCGCTCTCTACAAGATAGGCAACTACATTCCCGGCATCTCCACCACGCAAAAACCGCTTATCAAAATGCTTCCCTATGTTGTAACGATAATCGTTCTTATCGTAACGAGCATCAGAAGCAAGAAAGAAAACCAAGCCCCCGAGGGTCTCGGTCTTTCCTATTTCAGAGAAGAAAGATAAAAAAACCACAAAACAAAAGTACACGGCAGACGCAAAAGCGTCTGCCGTCTTTTTTGTCTGAATTGCCCATTACCGTCCGGAAAGAAAGGCTTCGGAATAAGGCTGTCTATCCGCACGATTTGATAATTAAAGCCCGGACACCCTGCAACAGGGCTTTACCGTCATATTTTTACGGACAATCGCCTTTCGGGATCTCTATTTGTTTGCGAGATGCACTCCGGGCGCGTTGTACTCTCCCTCCGGGTCGTCCGCAAACACGGGGTCGGTCTGACCTTTTAGGCTTACATAAACGGAATAAATTCCGATATTGCCGCATTTGAAAAAAGCGGCGCCGAAAATGCGGGTCGCGTTTCCCTTTGCTTTGTTTAATGCGCAAACTGCGATTCGTAGAGTTCGGAGTAGAAGCCTTTCTTTGCCAGCAGTTCGTCGTGCGTGCCCTGCTCGATTATTTTGCCGTCTTTCATAACAAGTATCAGGTCGGCTTCCCGTATTGTCGAAAGGCGGTGCGCCACGATAAAGCTCGTTCTGCCTTTCATCATTTCCGCGAACGCTTTTTGTATCTGCTGTTCGGTGCGCGTGTCGATGGACGAGGTCGCCTCGTCAAGAATGAGCATGGGCGGCAGCGCAAGCATAACGCGCGTTATGCAGAGCAGCTGTTTCTGCCCCTGCGAAAGAAGCCCCCCGTCCTCGGAAAGAACCGTGTCGTAACCGTTCGGAAGTCTTGTTATAAAGCCGTGCGCGCGCGATTTTTTCGCCGCCGCGATAACTTCTTCTTCCGTTGCGTCGGGTTTGCCCATAACGATGTTTTCGCGCACCGTGCCGCTGCGCAGCCAAGTTTCCTGCAACACCATACCGTAGCCTGCGCGCAGGCTGTCTCGGGTTATGTCGCGAATGTCTTTTCCGTCCACCTTGATTGAACCCGAGTCAACGTCGTAAAAACGCATGAGCAGGTTTATTATCGTGCTTTTGCCGCAGCCTGTCGGACCGACTATGGCGATGCGCTGACCGTGTTCGACCGAAAGATTGAGATTTTCGATAAGTTTTTTGTCTTTGACGTATGAGAAGCAGACTTTTTCCGCCGTAACGCGACCTTCGACGTCGGTCAGGGTCTCCTTGCCCTTGTCTGATATTTCGGACGGCTCTTCTATCAGCGAAAACAGCCTTTCCGCGCAGACAAGCGCGTTCTGCATTTCCGTTACGACCCCCGAAATTTCATTGAACGGCTTTGCGTACTGGGTCGCGTAGCTCAAAAGGCACGCCAGACCGCCGACGGAAAGCGACGCGCCGCCGCTTGCTATTACGGCAAGCGCGCCCGCAAGGCTGACCGCCGCGTATATAAGCCCGTTGACAAATCTCGTGGAAGGGTTGACTATCGAAGAAAAAAACGTTGCGCGAAGAGAGCATTTGCGAAGTCTTTCGTTGACCTCGTCGAAATCCTCCGTCGCTTTCTGTTCGTGTCCGAATGCGCGGACAACCTTTGTCTGACCGATAAGTTCGTTTATCAGCGCGGTCTGTTCGCCTCTCGTTTCGGAGCGGAGAGAAAACATTTTGTGCGTGTTTTTGGCGATAAAAGCCGCGATAAACAGCGAAACGGGGGTTAAAACAACAACTATCAGCGCGATAAGAGGGTTTATCGCAAGCATAAAACCGAGCGTCAGAAGTATCGTTACAACGCCCGTGAACAGCTGTGAAAATCCGAGCAGAAGACCGTCCGCGAATTGGTCGGCGTCCGAAATAACGCGGCTGACAATATCTCCGTGATAGTGCGCGTCGATATAAGAGACGGGAAGTGTTTTCAGCTTTTCTGCCGCCTCATTGCGCAGGTCGCGCACGACGCCGAACGTTATGCGGTTGTTTATAACGCCCATTATCCATTGAAGAAGCCCGGTTACTCCCACAACGATGCCGAGACGGACAAGCAGCGAGACGATGCCGCCGAAATCAACTTCGTTTTTGCCGACGATAAGGTCTATCGCTTCGCCGACGATTTTCGGGACGTACAGCGCCGCAGCCGCCGTTACCGCCGCAATCAGAACGGAAACGACTGTCTCAAAACGATACTTTTTCAGGCGGTTCAGGACCTTTTTCAGCGTTTTGCTTTTCATCTGTCCGCCTCCTTTTTGAACTGCGAACTGTATATTTCTTCGTATACGGGGCAGGTCTTTATCAGCTCGTCGTGCGTTCCCTTTCCCGCGACGCAGCCCTCGTCAAGCGCAATAATGATGTCCGCGTTCATCACCGCCGCCGCCCTCTGGGAAACTATAAAAACCGTCGGCGCATATTCAAGCGCGGATATCGCTTTTCGGAGCTCCGCGTCCGTTTTCAGATCGAGAGCCGACGCCGAATCGTCGAGAATGAGTATTCTCGGCTTTCTTACAAGCGCGCGGGCAACGGTTAAACGCTGACGCTGACCTCCGGAGAAGTTGCGCCCGTCCTGCTCGACAGGCGCGTCAAGCCCGCCCTTGTCAAGCGCGACCTGCTCCGCCTGCGCCGTTTTGAGAGCCTCCCAAAGCTCCTCGTCGGTCGCGTCCTCTTTGCCCCAAAGCAGATTTGAGCGTATCGTTCCCTTGAAAAGCGCTGCGCGCTGGGGCACTATGCCGATATTTTTTCTCAATTCCTCCGCGTCAAGCTCGCGGACATCTGTTCCCCCGACCCTGACGCAGCCTTTCGTGACATCGTAAAAACGCGGAATGAGGTTGACAAGCGACGTTTTGCCGCTGCCCGTGCCGCCGATAACTCCGACGGTCGAGCCGCTCGGCGCGTAAAAGTTCACGCCCGAAAGCGACGGGGCTCCTGCCTCGGGATAAGTGAGCTCAACGCCGTCAAATTCAACATCGCCGCCTATATCGGTATGTTTTTTCTCTTTGTCGCAGTTTTCGTCCATCGAGTTTTCGGTTGTCAGCACGCCGTCCACCCTCTTTGCGCAGGCGACCGCGCGCGTCAGCGTTATTATCAGCATCGCAAGCTTGACAAGCTCGACGAGTATCTGCGACATATAGTTGTAAAGCGCGACGACCTGTCCCTGCGAGATCGCGCCCGAGCTGACGCGAACAGCGCCGACATAAATAAGCGCGATAACGCCGCAGTTGATGAGAACATAAGTCAGCGGGTTCATCAGCGCGGAAATCCTGCCGACGAACTTCTGGCTTTTTGTAAGGTCGTTATTTGTCGAAACAAACCGTTCGTATTCGGAGTTTTCCTTCCGAAAAGCGCGGATAACGCGAACGCCCGAAAGATTTTCGCGCGTTATGCCGAGAAGGGAGTCAAGCTTTGCCTGAACCTTTTTATAAAGCGGAATGGTTATGAGCATTATCGCCATAACCGCCGCCGATATAACGGGAATGACAACCGCAAAAGTGACGGCGCTTTTCGCGTCGACGGTGAACGCCATTATCGCCGCGCCGAATACGACGAACGGGGAGCGCAAAAGCAGCCGAAGAACCATATTGACGCCCTGCTGAACCTGTTCGACGTCTGCCGTCATACGCGTTATCAGCGTCGGGGCTCCGAGTTTGTCCGTGTCCGCGTAGGAAAGCGACTGTATGCGCGTGAACAGCGCGTGACGGAGTTTTGAGGCGAAACCGACTGCCGCTTTTGCCGCAAAATACTGCGCGGTTATCGCAAACGCAAGGCCGCACACCGCAAGCAGCGCCAAAACTCCGACGCGTCCCCAAACATATCCCTTGTCGCCGCCCGCTATTCCCATGTCGATGACAGATGCGATGACGAGCGGAACAAACAGCTCGAAGCACGCTTCAAGCAGTTTGAAAAGCGGCGCAGAGATACATTCCTTTTTGTATGATTTTAAGTAAGAAAGCGTTTTTTTCATATATTCTCCGTGCTTTTATAGCTTCTGTAAAGTTAATTATACCATATTTTGCTCTTTCAATCAAGAGAATTCCATCCTTTTGCGAACATTTCGCATAAAAGTCGGGAACGGACTTGACAAACGGCGGCGCGGAGTGTAATATAATATGTATATTGAATGTTTTAAGGGGTATATTATGTCGAAATACAAGATAGAAACAGAGTGCGTTCAGGGCGGTTACAGCCCGAAAAGCGGTGAACCGCGCGTTTTGCCCGTCGTTCAGAGCACGACTTTTAAGTATGATTCAGCCGCAGACGTGGGAGACCTTTTCGATTTGAAAAAAGAAGGATTTTTCTACACCCGCCTTGCCAACCCGACGCTCGATGCGGTCGAAAAAAAGATAGCGGCGCTTGAAGGCGGCGTCGGAGCCGTTCTGACCTCGTCGGGGCAGGCGGCGAACCTTTTCGCAATACTGAACATCACCTGCGCGGGGCAGAACATCGTTTCCTCTCCCGCGATTTACGGCGGAACGGTCAACCTGTTTGCCGTAACGCTGAAAAAAATGGGTATCGAAGTCCGCTTCTGCTCTCCCGAAATGAGCGAAGAAGAAATCGACGGGCTTATTGACGACAAAACGCGCCTCATTTTCGGCGAGACCATAGCAAATCCCGCGCTCAAAATCTTTGACATCGAAAAATACGCGAAAATAGCGCACAAGCACGGCATTCCGCTTGTTGTGGATAACACGTTTGCGACGCCCGTGCTTTGCCGCCCGTTTGATTTCGGCGCGGATATAGTGGTTCATTCGACCACGAAATATATGGACGGTCACGCAACGAGCGTGGGCGGCGTTGTGGTTGACGGCGGCCGTTTTAATTGGGAGAACGGCAAGTTTCCCGAACTCTGCGAACCCGACGAGTCGTATCACGGCATTGTTTACACAAAGAGCTTCGGAAACGCGGCGTATCTGACAAAAGCAAAAGTTCAACTTATGCGCGACCTCGGCTCCATTCCGTCGCCGATGAACGCATTTTTGCTCAACATCGGGCTTGAAACGCTTCATCTGCGCGTTCCCCGCCATTGCGAAAACGCGCTTGCCGTTGCGAAGTATCTTGAAAGCGATCCGCGCGTGACGTGGGTGTCTTATCCCGGACTTGAATCGAGCCCCGACCGCGAGCTCGCGAAAAAATATCTTCCGAACGGATGCAGCGGCGTTATTTCTTACGGCATAAGAGGCGGAAGAGAAGCTGCGGTCAAATTCATGGACAGTCTCAGACTTGCCGCGATAGTCGTTCACGTAGCGGACGCGAGAACGGGAGTTCTGCACCCGGCTTCGACGACGCACAGGCAGCTTTCCGACGAACAGCTTGCAGCCTGCGGCATAGGTCCCGATATGATCCGTATGTCCGTCGGTATAGAAAACGTCGAAGATATAATAGACGATATAAAACAAGCGCTTGACGAGGTGGAAAAATGCCGATAAAAATTCCAGCAGACCTGCCTGCTACCGAGACGCTGCATAAGGAGAACATTTTCGTTATGACGGAATCCCGCGCGTTGACGCAGGATATACGTCCGCTGAAAATTCTGCTTCTCAACCTTATGCCGACGAAGATAGCGACCGAGACGCAGCTTGCGCGTTTGCTCGGAAACTCTCCTCTTCAAGTTGATATGGAGTTCCTGCAAACCGCTTCGCACACGCCCAAGAACACGTCCGCGGAGCATATGATCTCCTTTTACAAGCATTTTGAAGATGTTAAGGACAACAAGTACGACGGCTTGATAATAACGGGCGCGCCTGTTGAACAGATGCCGTTTGAAGAGGTTGAATATTGGGACGAGCTCTGCCGCATAATGGAATGGAGCAAGACAAACGTCACAAGCACTTTTCATATCTGCTGGGGCGCACAGGCGGGGCTTTATTATCACTACGGCATACCGAAATACCCGCTTGACAAAAAACTTTTCGGCGTTTTTCCGCACAAAGCCGAGCATAAACGCTCCATGCTCCTGCGCGGATTCGACGATGAGTTCTGGGTGCCGCAGTCACGGCATACGACGGTGCTTCGCGAGGACATAGAAAAGCATCCCGAGCTGAAAATCCTTGCGTCCTCGGAAGAAGCCGGCGTTTACGCCGTTGCGACCGAGCGCGGCAAGCAGATTTTTATAACGGGACATTCCGAGTACGACGCGGACACGCTGAAAAACGAATATCTGCGCGATAAAAACGCGGGACTTCCGATAGCCGTGCCGAAAAACTACTTCCCGAACGACGACGATACGAAAGAGCCCGTTGTTCGCTGGCGCAGTCACGCAAACCTTATCTATTCGAACTGGCTGAACTATTTCGTATATCAGATAACGCCGTTCAATATCGACGAAATAAAAGGATAACGGCAAGCTTTCATACCGCAAAAAAACAACCCGAACAAGACGGACCTTCGTCCGTCGCGTTCGGGTTTTTCTTTGTTTTCGAAAAACTATTTCCCGGAATCTTCTTCCTTTTCCTTTTTGGAGGAAAAGCCTTTTATTTTGTCGATTATGCCGGGAGCCATATCAATGGCCTTGTCAAGCATATTTTTCGAATCGGGAGAAAGCATTTTCAGGTCTATTTTTCCGTCGGCGGAAACTATAAGAAACGCAAGCGGAGTGAGGGTTATGCCTGCGCCGCTGCCGCCGCCGAAAACGGGCTTGTCGGGAACTCCGTTCTTCGTGTTGAAGTCGGAGCCGCCGGAAGCAAATCCGAAGCTGACTTTCGAAACGGGAATGATGACCGTTCCCGTGGGTGTGGTAACGGGATCGCCTATAACGGTGTTCGCGTCAACCATTTCCTTGAGGTTTTTCATCGAGGTGTCCATAACGCCTTCGAGCGCGTGTCTTTGTTCCATATCAGGCACTTCCTTTACAGTAAGTATTTTATAATCGATATAACGGCGGCAATCACATTGTATATCCGAATGTATGCGACAGCCTCCGCGTTGTAAACAGAGTTTGTTTTTGTGAAATCGGGCGTTATCCCGATATGCAGGCTTTTGATTTTTTTGTGTCCGTTTATCAGCCCCGCAAGAGGATAGACAGCGGCGTTGAGCCTGCCGAAATTCAGCGCCGTCTGAGCCGCGTCGTCCGAAGAAACGGTTATATCGACGTCGAGTTTTTCAAAGTATATCTTCGCAACGAACTTCTCCAACACTATTTTTATCAGTTCAATATAATCGTAAACGCCGAACTCCGAGGTTTGATGACTGAAAAAACCCTCTTTTTTCTTTTTTTCCGTTTTTTCGGGCTCTTTCTTTTTCTTCTTTTTTTTCGCCTTTTTCTCTTTTTCGGGCGAAACCGTGTACTTAAAGCAGAGAAAACTGAAGGAAAGGATAAAACGGTTTTCGATATAGCCTATCCTGACCTTGACCTTTGACGGAAGCAGTATTGCGGCAAGAAGAAGCACAAGCCCGACGACGCACGCGGCAACTATCCCGACGATGCCGAGGATTTTCAGAAAAACACCCATTTCGCGCCGCCTTTCTTCCTTATCGTTCTCCGCGGAAACGCCTGTGTCAGGCGTTCAGCTTTTCGTTGCCTATCTGTCCCGATTCGTAGCCCTCTTCCTCGGTCTGACCGCTGAGCAGAAGCTGCTTTTCGTGCGGCGCGGCAAGGTCTGCGAGCTCGTCTGTCATAAAGTCCGCTTCGGGCAGCTCCGAAATATCCGAAAGCCCGAAAACGGTAAGGAACCTGTCCGTTGTGATGTAGGACATCGGCCTTCCGGGCAGATCGACTTTGCCGTCCTCGGCGAGCAATCCCTTTTCCACGAGCGCTTCCACAACTTCGCCCGACGATACGCCGCGTATCTGACTGATATACGTTTTTGTTACGGGCTGGTTGTACGCCGTTATCGCAAGCGTTTCCATCGCCGCGTTGGACAGATTGGTCTTCCTCGTCGCGAGATACGTCGAAACGGTCTGTCCGAGCGCGAGTTTTGTAACAAAGCGGAAATTGTCGCCCGTGCGAATAAGTTCGAACCCGTGACGCTCGTCCGCGTATTCCTCTTTGATCTCGTCGAGAACTTCAAGCAGCACCTTTCGCGGCGCGTCGAGAGTTCCTTCGAGTCTTGAAATTTCCACGGGCGCGCCCGATGCGTAAAGAATAGCCTCTACAACGGGGCGCAGATCTTTGTTTTCCATATTTTTTTATCTTTTTCCTTTTTTATTCTTCTATGAGCTCAAGCGCGATGTCGTCGCCGTCGTCCTCCATATCTATTCTGCCGTTTCGCAAAAGCTCAAGCACCGCAAGAAACGTCGCGACTATTTCCGAGCGGCTTTTGCAGGAGGTGAAAAGAGAATGAAACATAACGGGCTTGCCGCCGCTCAACCGTTCCTCAACATAAACGATGCGCGAACCCACGGAGACGACTTTTGTGCCGATAAGAGCCTGAAAACTGCGCGACGAAAGCGTTTTTGCGGAATACTTTATCATCAGCCGGCGATATATTTTTTCAAGCCGTTCCGCCTCGTAGTTGTATTCCTGCGGCGGCTTCGGAAGCCCCTCCTGACGCACGTCGCGGAAAAATATTCGGTTGCCGATATAGTCCTCCCGCATCTGCTCGGAAAGCTGCTTGTACTTTGCGTAAGCGCGAAGCATTCTTTCAAGGTCGAGCTTCGGGTCTTCTTCCTCGTCCTCTCCCTCTTTCGGCGGAAGCAGGGAATAGGACTTGATATACATCAGCCGCGCCGCCATTTCGATAAAATCGGCTGTCAAATCCCAGTTCCGCTCTTTCGCTTCCTTGATATAGAGCATATACTGCTCGAGCAGCAGGGATATTTTTATGTCGTAAATATCAATCTTGTGCTTTTCGATAAGGCTCAAAAGCAGGTCGAGCGGTCCTTCGAAAACCTCGAATTTATAAGTCGGCGATGTTGTCATGACAGAATCCCGATTATCAGCGGTCCCCATATTTTGAAGAACCACAGCGAAATGGTGTTCATTATATAATCGTAAAAGCCGAGTCTGTTAAGCAGAATGGAAACGGCGACAACGATAAAGAAACCGTATCTTTCTATAGAATAATACGCTCTCTGCGCTTTGAAAGGAAGCATTTCTCCGACTATTTTTGAGCCGTCAAGAGGAGGAATGGGGATAAGGTTGAAAATGAAAAGAGAAATGTTGATGGAAAAAAGATATGAGAAAAGCAACGCAAAATTTCCGGCAATAGCGGAATCCTTTATTTCCGCTTCGATATAGAGAATATATGCCGGAAGAGAAAAAACAAACGCCTGCAACAGGTTGCACAAAGGTCCCGCAGCCGCCGTCAGGGCGCAACCGAGACGGGGATGCCGAAACCTTGCAGGACGGATATTGACGGGCTTTGCCCAACCGAAGCCGAACACGAAAAGCATGATAAATCCGACGGGGTCTACGTGCTTAAGCGGGTTCAGACTCAGCCTGCCCTGCGCTTTCGAGGTCTTGTCTCCGCAAAGGCTTGCGACCGCCGCGTGTGCAAATTCGTGAAGCGTCAGAGCGACGACAATTGCGACGAGAGCAAAAACAACGGATTGCAGAACCGAGACGGGGTCCGCTCCTCCGATAAGGCTGTATATCGCGTTAATGAGCATATCTATTCTCCTGTAAAATGTTTTTTCAGTTAAAAACAAGCCTCGTCACGGAAAACATAAAAGTCTTGTCCAAGAGGATGTCAAAAACTCCCGTGTAATGAAGTGCGAGGACGGCACCTCCCGCAACGATAAGCCCGTATCTTTCAAATGCGAAGTATGAGCCTCGAATCTTTTCGGGAAGGATCTGCCCCACGATGTTTGCTCCGTCAAGGGACGGTATCGGCAACAGTTCAAAAAAACCGAGCGAAAAATTATACATCGCAGCATATTCCGAAAAGTACATCAGATATTTTATGAATGCCGACTTGTCAGCCATTTCAGAGCCTGCGCAAAGCACCCAGAAAATAACGAAGATATTTCCGAAAACAAAGTTTGAAACGGGTCCCGCGAGAGAGACCGTCGCCGTTCCGAAACGCGGGCTGAGAAATCTTTCGGAGAGTATGTTCGCAGGTCTTGCCCAGCCGATAAAAAAAATTAAAAGCGCGGCAAATCCGAAAGGTTCGATGTGTTTGAACGGGTTAAAACTCAACCGCCCCTGTATTCTTGCCGTTTCGTCCCCGAACAGATACGCAGCAAGCGCCTGCGCAAGGTCGTGAATATACAGTGCTGCGATAACCGCTGCCGCAGCGAGAACGAGTAACAGCAATTTTTGCGGAAAACTTCCCGCACTAAGAAATACTCTTACCAACATATTCTCTTTTCAAATCCTTATTTTCTTTTTTTCGTATGTTTTTCTATTTGACAAAAAGTCCCGCGACGCCTGTCCAGACAAAGTTGAACATATCCCAGACTTTTCCGATGACCGCGTTTGTGAAATACGTTTTTGCGAAAATCAAGGCAAAAACGACCGTGAGAAAAACTGAAACGTAAGTCGGAACGGCAAGAAGCTTATCTCTCGCCTCATACGGCGCAACCGCCGCGAGAATATGGCCGCCGTCGTTCGGAACCACGCAGAGGATAACGGAAAAAACGGCGACGGTGACAAGCGTTGTGAAAAGCGCGGTCAGCCACGGAATGAAAATGCCGACCAAACCGACGCCCGCATTGTCGCGGAGCAGATACGCGCCCTGCAACAGAACGAACGCGCCCGCAGAGGCGACAAAGCACCAAAAAACGCCGCAAAGCGAAAGCATAAAGCTCTTTTTTCTGCCGGGATCCCGCGAAAGCGCGACGCGCTGCTTGAACGCAACGCCGAACATAACGAACATGGCGACCGCAAACCAGTCGTAGCCGTTCGTGAAGCGGCTTCTGACTCCCTTTCCGAAAACTTCAAGCCCGTATTTTTTTGCTTTTTTCCGTTGCGTGAAATCATGAAACGAAAACACGGCAAAGGCGCACACGGTATATATCAAAATAGAATATACAACATCAAAAGCGGTTCGGCTGCCCGTCGTCGCGGTCGGGTCCTGCGTTCCCGTCAGAAGCTCCCAAAGCATTTTTCGTAACTCCGTCAGATATAAATATAATACTGCATAATATATTATACAATATTTCGGCGGTTCTGTAAAGAGGTTTTTGAAAAAAACTGCAAGACCTCCGAGACTTGACACAAAACGGATAAAATGTTATACTGTTCACGTAGGCTGAGGGGAAAGGGGATTTTCATGGTTTTTCTCATCGTGATTTTGATTCTTGTCGCGGTTTTCGCCGTTTATGCGGCAGTTGCGACAAATGTTCTGACTGTTCGGGAAGACGCCGTTTCGTTTTCTTCTCTGCCCGAAAGCGCGGACGGACTGAAAATCGTTCTGATCTCCGACCTGCACGACCGTGACTTAAACCGGCGGCTTGCGAAAAAGATTAAGGAGCTGCGCCCCGATATGATAGCCGTTTGCGGCGATATGCACAACCGCGAAAGAAAAAGGACACCGTTTTTCAGGCTTGCAAAGCGGCTCTGCCGTATATGCCCCGTCTTTTTTGTTCGGGGCAATCACGACCCGTTTGTCAGCGACGCGTTTTTCTATAACAGACTGCGCGAATTCGGCGTTCACGTGCTTGAAAACTCCTCGGAAGAGTTTCGCGGGCTGACCGTTTACGGCATGGGCTTCAACTGCGAGCCTCCCGATTTTTCCGACGGATTTTCAGTTCTTCTCGCCCATGATCCCGAAGTTTTCGACGATATTTTCAGACGCCCTCAGCTGACCCTTTCGGGGCATATCCACGGCGGTTTTATGGAGCTCCCGTTTGTCGGGGGGCTTGTCCGTCCGCGTTCGGGCAACAGCGTTCTGAAATATTTCAAAAAAGACTCGTATCTGCCGAAATATTACAAGGGTGTTTATTCCGTCAAGGGCAAAAAACTCGTTGTTTCGAGAGGTATCGGCTGTTCGGGTGTGCCTTTCCGTCTCATCCCTCCCGAAATCAATGTTGTGACGCTTTCAAAGAAGAGCAAATAGCCTCTTTTGCAAAAAAAGGCGAAAAAATCTCGAAATATCATATTTTTTTTGTATTTACCCCTTGCAAAAACAGCTTTCGTATGATATAATCATTAAGATAAGAAAATTGCGGCGTTATGCCGTTTCACAGAAAGAAGGAGGTTTATTACCGTGAGTACTTCCATTATTATTTTTTCGATAGCAATCGTTGTTCTCAGCGTTCTTCTTGTTGTCATCGTTGCGGCGCAGACAAACAGAGGCGAGGGCATGGGCGGCGCCGTTACGGGACAGTCCAATTTCTATAATAACTCGAAAAAAGACGGAAAAGACGCGTTTTTGAAGAGACTGACCATTATCGTCGGAATCCTTTTCGTGGTTCTCGTTGCCGTTGTTGACGTTCTCGTTGCACGCGGAATCATTAAATAGCGTTTTTTACAGTTTTGAATCAAACTTCAAATCAATATCCGGGGCGCGTCTGTGAGAGTTTTCTCGCGGCGCGTCCCGGTATTTGTTGCGAATCCGTTTTTGCGTGAAAATATATAGCGGGCATTCTCTTTCAAAGAATATGCCCGCTTCTTTTATCAAAAGACCGTCTCTTTTTTCATATCCGACGCTTCTTCCTCTTTCGGAAGCCCGATCTCCGCGACAATATCAGCTGAAAAAAACCGTCGGAAGGATTCAAAAAGGGGATGTAAAAAAAGCCCAGACCGCAAAAAAGGCTGAAAAATACAAAAAAAGCAATGGCTTAAAAGATAAA
>CAKSFN010000014.1 GCA_934454405.1 uncultured Eubacteriales bacterium
TAAGCTCACAGGTGCTGAAGATACTTGGCTGGAAGCGGCCCGGGAAAATAGGGCGATGCCGACACTCTTCCTTTTTTTAATTATAAAAAGTGGTTGTATATACGTGCCTTAACAAGGCCCGTTAGTCAAGCGGCTAAGACGTCGGCCTCTCACGCCGAAAACACGAGTTCGATTCTCGTACGGGTCACCATTAAAATAAGGTATATGGGGATTTAGCTCAGTTGGTCAGAGCTACCGGCTCATAACCGGTCGGTCCCGGGTTCGAGTCCCTGAATCCCCACCACTTTTTTTTAATTTTAATAGGGGTATAGCTCAGCAGGTAGAGCAGCGGTCTCCAAAACCGCGTGCCGAGGGTTCGATCCCTTCTGCCCCTGCCATCAAAGGGCTATAAAAAAGATATAGCCACAGATAAACTCTGATTTTATCAGGGTTTTTTCTGTTTTTATGAGTAAAATTTTAGTTTTCGGTTTTTGCGTACAAAAAAGATATTTTTCTCAGACCAGTTTTGAACTCTAACAACATCGCCATATTCAAGTAGCATAGAACAAACTATGCTACTTTTTCTTTTCGAAAAGGCTTGACTTTCTTTACAATTTTTGATATCATAATATCAAGATATTATGATATCAAAATGGAGGTGTGGTTGTGAACAAAACGAAAATCCCGACATATGAAAAAATAATGATTCCTCTGCGTCTGCCACCGGAGATTTACAACCGAATGATGGACGAGGTGCAAAAGAAGAAAAAGGACGAACGCGGATATAGCATCAATCAGTATTTGACTGATATACTGGCAAAAGATTTGGAGGGAAAAGAAAATGAACAGAATTGATATTATAAGCAGAATTGGCGATAAATACCATGTTGGAAACACGGAAACTGGTGAATTTAGTTATGTGAAAGCATTAAAATCTGTCGGCAAGGATATTAAGGATTTTCAAAAAGCAACTACGGGCACACAGCACAAATTCCTTGATCTTCGTTTTGAAAACGATCGCCTTGCTATTCTTGTTGAAACAAAGAATATGTTCTCCAAGTGGGACAAAGTCAAAATTCAAGGACAGTTACAGGATTATGTACGTTTTGAGAAAGCCTATTCTGATAAAAAGATTGTTGCCATTCTTGCGGAGACAGATGGTGACGAGGTTTGGGTATGGTACGGTCAGTCAGTGATTATTGACGATGACCACATGGCAAGCAACGAGACTTTTATTCGTACATTTGCTGAGTATGAGGATCTGTGCTTTGGTAAAGTCAACGACAAAATTAAGGTTGTTGATTCAATTAAAACTTTGAATGAGACACTTCATGCTGATGGCATCAACGAAAAATTGCGTAGCCAATTTGTTGGGACTTGCCTCCTTGCACTCAAACATGGTCTAGTTTATGACGGTGTTAAAGAGACTATCGATCCAGAGACTGGCCGCACAATGTCAAGGGAAGAGGTACTACTTGATAGTACAAAGAAGATTCTTTTGGGGCTTCTTACTAAAAGCGGAAGTGTAAATAAGGCTGGAAAGCTTGCCATTCTTAACAATAAGGTACTCGAAGATCAAGATGTTACAAGCTTGACATACAGAGAACTCAAGGAAATACTTCAATTTATTGACGAAAATGTTGTACCATATATCAACGATAAGAATACTGCTGGACAGGACTTACTTAACCTTTTCTTTACAACATTTAACAAATATGTTGGCAAGTCCGACAAGAATCAGGCGTTTACTCCCGACCACATTTGTGATTTCATGAGCAAAGCTGTTGGCGTTAGCAAAAAATCAAGAGTTCTCGATCCCTGTTGTGGTAGTGGTGCATTCTTGGTTAGAGCAATGACTGATGCTATGGACGATTGCGATACGGAGGAAGAACGAGAAAAAGTTAAAAAGCATCAAATTTTGGGTATCGAATACGAAGAAGGCGCATTTGGCCTTTCTTCCACTAATATGTTGATACATGGTGACGGCAACTCAAACGTTGTCCAAGATTCTATGTTCAACCGTGGGAAATGGATCAAGGACAATGCAATCAATGTTGTTCTAATGAATCCACCATACAACGCCACTAAAAAGTGCTGTGATCCGGATTACACAAAGACTTGGAATGCAAGCACAAAAGAAGACCCTTCTAAAGGGTGGCATTTTGTTGAATGGGTTGCTCGTCACGCACCCGCCACATGTAAGATGGCAGTCTTGTTGCCCATGCAAGCAGCGATAGGCAATAGTGGCGATGTCAAGCCGTTCAAGAAGAAAATGTTAGACAACTATACTCTTGATGCGGTTTTTTCTCTTCCCACCGATATGTTTTACCCTGGAGCATCAGCAGTAGCATGTTGTATGATTTTTGATCTCTCTCAAAAACACAGCAAATCTGATCGTGACACCTTTTTCGGCTACTATAAAGACGATAAGTTTGTAAAAAGAAAGGGATTAGGCAGAGTCGAGAAAACTGATATCAGTGGAAATAGTCTTTGGGTAAAAGTTGAAGAATTGTGGCTCGATCTATACAAAAACAGGCGTGAGGTTCCAGGATTATCTGTAATGCGTAAGGTGACTTGGAAAGATGAATGGTTAGCGGAAGCTTACATGGAAAAAGACTACTCAGAGTTATCTAAAAAGGATTTTCAAACTACGCTTGAACGATACTTCTCCTACTTGGTAAGAAAGGGTTCGCTTAAGGAGAATGATAAGGAATGGATGTTTGAGTATGTTCAGTCTTTACATGTGGACAATCACATTTCAGACGAGAGAAAGGTTAATATTGAATTGGATGTTCGAGATTGGAAGTATTTCCAAATCGGCAAAATGTTTGATATTTATCCGACTAAAGACTACAAAGGTATGTCTTGGAGGGATTTGGACGACGGAGGCACAATTCCTGTTGTCGCCAATAGTGCAATGAATAATGGCATCCATGGTTTTTGCTCATTGGCACCTACCGAACATGGCAATATTATCACCTTCAGTGATACAACCGAGGACAACACATTCTTTTATCAGCCAGAAGCATTTATAGGTTTTGCTCATGTGCAAGGCATGCATCCCGTTGGTCGTGAATGGACTGAAAAAGAATTACTGTTCTTTGTCACCATTTTAACATTTGCAAATAGAGACTTGTTTAACTATGGCAGAAAAATGCGGCGGGATACGATTTCAAATAGCAAAGTGAAACTTCCCGCGCAAAAAAATGAAGATGGTTATTTCATAGATTCAGACAAAGAATTCTCAGATGATGGGTTTGTCCCTGATTGGGAGTGGATGGATAACTATATGAAATCTTTGCCATACAGCGATAGAATTTAATTGCGATAGTCCAAAACCATACTGTAAATTTTCGAAAATATCTTTTTTATAGTCCATTCACAAAAACAGAACCATCCACATATGATATGCACCTCCATAAGTTTCTAACTTTTGGGGTGCATATCAGTTCGAGTTTATGTTGTAAATGACGGCAAAATTATTGCGGATATGCCTGTCGGAACAGATAAAAGCATTGATATCTCCGGGCTCGACGGGCGTGTGGATATTCGTTGTTCTTCTGCAACTTCCGCATTCAAATTGACTTTTACGGTTGAAGAAGTGCAGAATGATACATCTGCAAATTAAAAACTGTTTTATAAAGACAAGGCTGCAAAAATATACGTTTTTGCAGCCTTGTTGCGTTGGTTGATCGAACCTTTGCTGATTCAGTTTGCCGATTTGTCGAACGACGGGTTGAACGCGTAGAAGTTGCGGCAGTTCAGTCTGTCCTGCAAAATGCGCAGACATTCGCCGAATCTTTGGTAATGAACAAGCTCGCGTTCGCGCAGGAATTTGATCGGGTCGCGCACGTCGGGATCGTCCGCGAAGCGGAGAATGTTATCGTAGGTCAGACGCGCTTTTTGCTCCGCCGCAAGGTCTTCCGTCAAGTCCGTTATCGTATCTCCCGTTGACGCAAAAGTTGTCGCCGAAAACGGCGCGCCGCTTGCCGCAACCGGGTAAACGCCCGCGGTGTGGTCGATGAAATAATCCGCAAGAGGACTGTTTTTTATCTCGCTTTCTTTCAGTCCGCGCGTCAGTTGATGAACTATCGTTCCGACCATTTCAAAATGTGAAAGCTCCTCCGTGCCGATGTCATTTAACGCGGCGCGGAGTTCTTCGTAAGGCATGGTGTATCTCTGTGAAAGATACCGCAGAGATGCGCCTATTTCGCCGTGAGGTCCGCCGTATTGGCTGATGATGAACTTTGCCATGGCGGGGTCGGGATTCTTGATCTTTATCGGGTATTGCAGCCTTTTTTCATAATCAAACATTGTCTTTTTTCCGTCCTTTCCTTATTGCCACGGCCACGGTGATTTTATCCATTCGTTCCAGCTTTTTGCCACGTCGCTTTTCCGCAGAGGTCCGCATTGCGAGGCGTATTCGCGCCTCAAACCGTCCGCCTTGTCGCGGTAAGCGCAAAATGCTTTCATCGCCGTTTCGTCGTTCGGGTGCGTGTCGAGGAAAAGAGCGGTGTCATGCGCGGCAAAGGCGTAAGCGCCGAGCTCCGCAAGCAGTTCGTTTCTCTGTTTTTTCATATCACATACCTCCTGCAAGGAACGGTTTGTCAAGCGCGGCGAATATCGTTCCCCTCGCGTAACCCTTTTCGGGGGCGTAAATATCGTCAAAGACCTGCATGGGAGTGTACGACGTTGCAAGCGGAGCGTTCGCCCCGTCTATGCAGAAATACGTCCGGCATTCCTCACAGCCGCGGCAC
Organism: uncultured Eubacteriales bacterium; assembly: GCA_934454405.1. Taxonomy (GTDB): domain Bacteria; phylum Bacillota; class Clostridia; order Oscillospirales; family UBA644; genus UBA644. The sequence continues at coordinate 4,737 of CAKSFN010000014.1, forward strand.
GGCATCGCTATCGTCGGGAGCCCCTGTTCGTCCTGAAGAAATAAGTTTTCGGGCATTTGTCTTTCATCCTTTCTTTTTTGGCGAGGTTCGACCGTCGCCCACGGGAGATTTTTTCTCTCCCGTATTATTCTATTGCGTATGAAAAAAATTGTTAACTAAATAAAAAAACACGGTAAAGGTCTTGATTATTTTTCTTTTATAGTGTATAATACAATAGAAGCGGGTCTTGCGTGATTCCGTGTCTCGAACCATGTCAGGCAGGGAACTGAGCAGCATTAAGGGAATTTCGGGATGCACAGCAAGGAACCCGCTTTTTTTCGATTATTGAAAGGACGTGAAAAGGGTTGTACCAAGCACTTTATCGCAAATACAGACCGACTGCCTTCGGCGATGTTATCGGGCAGGAGCCTGTTACGAAAACGCTGAAAAATCAGATAAAAAATTCAACCTTTGCTCACGCATATCTTTTTACGGGAACGAGAGGTACGGGCAAAACGACCTGTGCGCGGATTTTTGCGAAGGCGATAAACTGCCTTGCGCCCGTTGACGGCGAGCCCTGCGGAAAGTGCGAGGTGTGCCGCGGAATAGCGGAAGGCAGCGTTACCGACGTCGTTGAGATAGACGCGGCGACGAACAGCGGCGTTGACAGCGTTCGCGAGCTGCGCGAGGAAGTCGCTTTTTCGCCCGTTCTTGCGAAATACAAGGTTTATATAATCGACGAAGTTCACATGCTTTCGCCAGCGGCGTACAACGCGCTTTTGAAGACTGTTGAAGAGCCTCCTTCGCATGCGGTTTTCATTCTTGCGACAACCGAGGTCAACAAGGTTCCTTCCACGATAGCTTCGCGCTGCCAGCGTTTCGATTTCCGCCGCGTAAGCGTGGGAATGCTTGTCGGGCATCTGAAAAAAATCGTTTTGTCCGAAGGAATGACGATGGACGACGAAAGTCTTTTGACGGTCGCCCGTCTCGGCGACGGCTCCGTTCGCGACAGCCTTTCCGTGCTTGACAAAGTTATAGGTCTTTCGTCTGCGGAAGAGGTTCGCGAGGTTCTCGGGGTTATCGACACCGAGCTGATACATGATTTGATGAAAGCCGCCGCGGAGCAGAACACGGACGCGCTTTACACCGCGATAAATTCTCTTTATAACGGAGCAAAGGATCTCGGCGTTCTCTGCCGTGAGCTGCTCGACGAATACAGGGCACTTCTCGTTGTTAAAAACGTCCGTGACAGGAAGGGAATCCTTGAGCTTTACGAGAGGGACGAAAAAAGACTTGAAGAGATCGCGGAACTTTATACCACCGAGCATATTCTTTATGCGATAGACGCAGCGCAGCAGACGTTGCAGGAGCTTTCGCGCAGCTCGAACAAGCGTGCGGATATGGAAATATGCCTTCTGCGAATTTCGCGTCCGAAATTGAGCGACGGCGTCAAAGCTCTGACTGCGAGAGTCGCCGAGCTTGAAAAAGAGCTTGATAAGCTGAAAAACGGAGGCTTTTCCGTTTCATCTCAGGCTGCCTTTTCCGCGCCCGTGACGGGCTATGCGGAGGCGAGAAGGACCGATACTCCCGTTTCCGCAAAAAAAACAGCGAAAAAAGCCGACGCGGCTCCTCCGACGCCGGAAGATGTTTTCGGCGCACCGCCGATCGCTTTTTCTTCCGCCGATGAGGACGATTTTATTCCCGCGCCGCCTCCCGACACCGGCGACGACCCCTTGTTGCCCGATGTTTCCGAATATTCCGAGCCTCCGAAAAAGGTCGCGCCCGTTTCTGCGCCCGCAAAGGAGGAACCTGCGGCCGAACAGGTCAAAAAGGCTGCGGCGGCGGAGGAAATACACGACGGCGAATACCGCGAGTTCGGTTCGTGGGACGACTTTTGCAGGCTTGTCGCTGATGACGATATGTTCCTCGGAATGATGCTTAAAACGGCTTGCAGCGCCGTTTACCGCAACACGGAGCTGCTCATTCTCTGCAAAAACGAGCAGGATATGAGAGATATAGACAATTCTCATTGCCGCGAAAGTATGAAAAAGGCTCTCGACGCGCTGCGAAAGACGCATTACACCGTAAATATTAAAATCGGCAGAAAGGGCGAATACCTCAGCTCCGATGAATATAAAGACCTTGAAAACAATCCTCTTTTCGATTTTGAATAGAGCGTAAATACCGAGAAAGGAAATCTTATTATGAAGGTAAGAATCCCCAACCAGGGCGGCGGACAGGCCGCGATGATGAAAAAGGTTCAGCAGATGCAGGAGGATATGCAGAACAAGCAGGCGGAGCTTGAAGCCGCCGAATACGAAGTCACCTCCGGCGGAGGAATGGTTAAGATAACCATATCCGGTGCAAAAGAAATAAGGTCTTTGAAAATCGACCCGACGGTGGTTGATCCCGAAGATGTTGAAATGCTTGAAGATCTTATAGTTGCCGCGGTGAACGAGGCGATAAGCAAGGTTGAGCAGACTGCGGAAGAGGAAATGTCGAAAATAACGTCGGGGCTTAATATTCCCGGTCTCGGCTTCTGATATGGCATATAACGTCAATCCTCTCGATGTTCTGACCGAACAGTTCAGAAAACTTCCCGGAATAGGAAAAAAGTCCGCGCAGCGCATAGCGTTTCATATTTTGCGTATGACCGACGGGCAGGCGGACGAGTTTTTGCATTCGATAGAAGAGGCAAGAAATATAATTCATCTTTGTCCCGTTTGTCAAAACCTGACGGACGGCGAAGTGTGCTCGATCTGCGGCAACGAAAAAAGAGATAAATCCGTTATCTGCGTCGTTTCGTCTCCTCAGGACGTTATTTCGATAGAAAAAACGAACGAATTCAGGGGCGTTTATCACGTGCTTCACGGCGTTCTTTCCCCGTCCGACCATATCGGACCGAAGGATTTGAAAATAACCGAGCTTCTCGCCCGTTTGAGCGGCGACGATGTCAAAGAGGTCATCGTTGCGACCGCGCCGACCGTGGAAGGCGACGCGACCGCCATTTTCCTTGCAAATCTGCTGAAACCGCTCGGCGTAAGCGTTACGCGGCTGGCGTTCGGCATACCCGTGGGCGGTGATATCGAATATGCGGACGAAATAACGCTTTCGCGTTCGCTGGAAAACAGGAGAGAGATGTAATGCTTCTGAACGATAAACCCGTTTCCTCCGCCGAAGCGTCTCAGCAATCGGCGCTGACGCTCGCATATCTCGGCGACGCCGTTTTCGAGCTTCTCGTTCGGGAGATGCTCGTTGTCAACTCCCATAAAACCAACGGCAAACTTCATTTCGAAGCCACTCATTACGTATCGGCGAAGGCGCAGAGCGAATTTGTCGATAAGATATTGGAAATACTGACATCGGAAGAGCTTTCCGTTTTTAAGCGCGGCAGAAATTCCGACGCCGTTCCGCCTAAGAACACCGATGTTGCGGTCTACAAGCGCGCGACGGGGCTGGAAACGCTTTTCGGATATCTTTATCTTTCGGGCAAAACGGAAAGAATAGAAGAGCTTTTTGAATTGATGGTTAAATAGGAGGATTTTTCCGTGAAAAAGAAGGTCGTCGGATTTATCTGCGATTTAGGCGTTATTTTTATCGGCGGAATTATATACGCGATAGCGATAAACACGTTCAGCGCGCCGAATAAAATAGTTGTTTCGGGTATTACCGGCATAGGCTCCATAATGAACTATCTGTTTAATGTCCCGATAGGACTTTTCGTCGTTGCCGTCAACATATTTCTTTTTCTGCTGTCTTTCAAATTCGTCAGCAGAAAAACCCTTTTCAAAAGCGCGATAGCCATTATCGTAACATCTGCTCTGATAGACATAACCGCCGCCATTCCGTGGTTTCCGAAATATACGGAAGACCCTTTGCTCGCCTGTATTTTCGGCGGCGCGCTGACGGGTATCGGTCTCGGAATCATCTTTATGCGCGGAATAACGACGGGCGGCGTCGATCTGATAGCCCTGCTGCTCGAAAAGCTTTTCCCGTTCATCTCTTACGGCAGACTGATCGTTTTCATCGACCTTGTCATCGTCTGCGCGGCGGGCTTTGTTTCTCAAAGTCTTACGTCGGTTTTCCACGCCGCCATCATCGTTTGCATTTACGGCTTCATCGTGGATAAGCTGCTGAACGGTCTCGACAGCGCAAAGGTCGTGTATATAATAAGCGGCAAGGGCGACGCGATCTGCGAAGCCGTAACAAAAAAGCTTCACCGCGGCGTGACGCGAGTGAACGCTTTCGGCGGATATACGAACGAACCAAAGCCCATGCTGATAACGGTCGTTCGCCCGATGGAACTTTTTAAGCTGAAAAAAATCGTGAAAGAAACGGATGAGCACGCTTTTGTCATCGTCGGAGATGTTTCCGAGGTTGTGGGCAGAGGCTTCAAAACAGAGGAGGACGGTTTGAAATGAAACTGCTTGAAGAAAAAATAATCAGGGACGGAACCGTAAAACCCGGCGGAATAGTCAAGGTCGATAATTTTTTGAATCATCAGCTTGACGTTGAATTGCTCGACGAGTGCGGCAAGGAGTTCGCCCGTCTTTTCGGGGATAAGAAAATAACAAAAATTCTGACTATCGAGGCTTCGGGCATAGCGATAGCCATTTGCGCGGCGCGCCGTATGGGAAATCTTCCCGTCGTGTTTGCAAAAAAAGCGCAGACCAAAAATGTTGACGACGACGTTTATCAAACGCCCGTTATGTCTTTTACCCACGGCAGGGAGTTTATGGTTCGCGTGGCGAAAAAGTACATCTCTCCCGATGACAGGCTTCTGATAATCGACGATTTTCTCGCAAACGGAAAAGCCGTTCTCGGCCTTCTCGACATCGCCGAGCAGGCGGGTGCAGAGGTTGCGGGCGTCGGAATCTGCGTTGAAAAAGTATTTCAGGACGGCGGCGCCATTATTCGCGATATGGGCGTCGAGGTTCACTCTCTTGCGATGATAGATCTTGACGAAAACGGCGAGATGAAATTCGTTCAATCAAGATAAAGAACACGGTAAAGTGTCGGCTGACACGGCCTCGGGCGCTCGGTTTCGGGCGCTCGTTTTTTTTGAGAAGCTTGACAAAAGTGAACAAAAATCGACATTTTTTGCATAACGGTTAAATTATATTGCGGATTCACTCCGAATTTAGTATAATACAAGGCGAATATATAATATCTTATAAATAACTATAATTATTACAACGCAAAGGAGCGCTTGCGCAGATGAAAAAGCTCGGACTTGGAAAATACAGGACGATAAATTCGTTCGTCAGCGCAAAACTCCGCGTTTTCGGTGACGGAAATGCCGATTTTTCACGGTTTTTTGAGTTAATGTTCAGCGAACCCGAAAATGTTATGTACGAGCGCAGCGTCGGTTACAGGATAGTCAAAACAACTTACGGCGAAGCGAAAAAACAGGCGTTATCCGTTGCAGGCGCGCTGAAAAAAGCGCTTCCCGAGCTTGAATACGACGATGTTGTCGGGATAAGTATGGCGAACGGCGTTGAGTGGATAGAAACGTTTTGGGCATGTCTTGCGTGCGGCTTCCGCCCGCTGCTGCTCAACCTGCGCCTTGACGATAAGATTCTTGACAAAGCGCTTGCCGAAAGCGGCGCGAAAGCGGTCGTCAGCGACGGAAGAAGTTTTTTTGTCAAGACTGTTGAAGCCGACGGACTTGGTCGGACGCCGACGGATTTTTCGCCGTCACGCTTCGGAAGCGAGATATTCGTTATGTCCTCCGGCACGTCCGAAAGCGTTAAGGTCTGCGCGTATTCGGCGGAAGAGTTTCGGCGCCTTGTTATCGGCAGCTACGACATCATTAAACGCTGCAAACGGATGAAAAAGCATTATAACGGCGCGTTGAAGCAGCTTGCGTTCCTTCCTTTTTATCATATTTTCGGGCTTGTCGCCGTATATATTTGGTTCGCGTTTTTCTCCCGCGTGTTCGTGCATCTTTCGGATATGGCTCCTCAAACCATAGTCAACACCGTCAAAAGGCACGGCGTCACGCATATTTTTGCCGTTCCGCTGTTCTGGGAAACTGTTTATTCGCAGGCGATGAAGGGCATAAAAGCCCGCGGGGAAAAGACCGTCGCAAAATTCGAAAAAGGGCTTCGTATAAGCCGAATCATAGGAGACGTTCCGCTTCTCGGTTCTCTTTTTTCAAAAATCGCGTTTCGGGAGGTTCGAGAGAATATTTTCGGCGAAAGCATCCGCTTTATGATAAGCGGAGGCAGCACGATAAACCTGAAAACGCTTGAATTTTTCAATGCGATAGGCTATCATCTCGCAAACGGTTACGGAATGACCGAGATCGGAATAACGTCCGTTGAGCTTTCGGATAAAAAGAAATTGTTGAATTCGGGCTCGGTAGGGCTTCCTTTTAAGGGAGTGGAATATCGCATAGAGGACGGTCGTCTGCTTGTGCGCGGCGACTGCCTTGCAAAATACATTCTCGAAAAAGGGAAGCGGCGCGACCGTTCCGAATGGTTTGAGACAAACGACCTTGCCGAGTTCGTCGGCGGCAGGTACAGAATTCTGGGCAGGAATGACGATCTTGTCGTTGCCGCCTCCGGTGAAAACCTCAATCCGTGTCTTATAGAGCCGCGGTTTGATATCCCGGGCGTCGCGGGCGTATGCCTTGTCGGCGTCGGAAAAACCGCACCGAAAACGCCGACGCTCATTGTTTCCGTCAGCGGATATCTCTCGAAAGAAAGCTTTTCAGCGGTTTCGGACGCGGTCAAGGAAAAGATTGCCCTGCTTGATCTTCTTTCTCAGATTAAAAACATATATTTCACTTCCGAGCCGCTTATTAAGGGCGAGGAGTTCAAACCGAACCGCCGCAGGCTTGCCGCGGAAGCGGAAAGCGGCGCGCTTCCGAAAATCACTTTTGCCGCCGAAAAAAACGGCGTGGACGATCCTCTTTTTGACGAGATAAGAAATTTTGTCGCCGCGGCTCTCGGCGCAGATGCCGACGCTGTCGGCGCGGATTTTGATTTCTTTATTGACGGAGGAGGCTCAAGCTTCGATTATTTTGCAATGACCTCGAAGCTGAGCGAGGAGTTTTCCGTATCCTTCGCGGGCGTTCGTCCTTTCGGAAAAACCGGAGAATTATATGAATTTGTAAAGGCTTCTTTGAACGATGTGGGTGTTTCTGTTTAATTGGTTTGTAAAACTGACCGCTTTTCCCGTCGCTTATCTGTGCTTCAAAACAAAAGTGTATTACGAGGATAAAAGCGTTCAAAGCCGCCGTATTAGCGGCGGAGCGATAATCGTTTCCAATCATACGTCCGTTTTCGATTACGCCGTTTATCTTTTTGTTTTTTTCGGAAGAACGCTCCGCGTTCAGATGGCGGAGGTTCTGTTCGAAAGAAAAATTCTCGGAATTTTTCTTCGCGCGCTCGGCGGAATATACGTGGACAGAAACGCGCATGATATGTCGTGCGTTGCAAAGTCCGAAAAAATTCTTGAAAAGGGCGGGGTCGTCGGGATATTTCCCGAAGGAAGGCTTCCGCGCGAGGGCGAAAAGCGTCCGCTGCCGTTCAAGGCAGGTGCCGCCTATCTTGCGCTTGCGAGCGGCGCGCCCGTGATCCCCGTATATACGAACGGGCGGTATTTCGGCAAAAAACGCGCCCGTGTCGTTGTCGGAAAACCTGTTTACGCAAAGGATTTTTGCCCGGAAGGGCTTTCAGAAAAGGAAGAACTCGAAAAAATTTCCGAAGGGCTGCGACAAAAGGTCGTCGAGCTTCAGAAATACCTGCCTTCGGAAGACGAAAGGAAAAGCTGACGTGTATTCTGTCCGTTATTTTTTTCATGACGCGCTGAAATTGCTTGCGGCGCCTCCCGGACTGCTTTGGCTTCGTCCCAAGCTCGTGTATGAAAGCGACGCGGCGAAGAAACATATAAAGGGCGGCGCGATAGTCGTTTCGAACCATATCGGCTATCTTGACCCCGTTTATCTGCAATTCGCGATTTGGTACAGGCGCCATCATTTCGTTTGTCTGAAAGAGTTTTTTGAGGGGCGCGCGGCGCCGCTGTTCAGATTTTTTCTCTGCATCCCGATAGACAGGGAGGATGTCGGCATGGACACGATGCGCCGGATCTCATCCGAACTTTCGGCGGGAGAGATAGTTTCGATGTTTCCCGAAGGGCATATAAGCGAGGAAGAGGACAAAAAAATGAATTCTTTCAAATCGGGAATGGTGCTTATGGCGATGATGGGCAAAAGCCCCATCGTTCCCGTTTATATAAAGCCGAAAAAGCATTTTTACAACCGCCTTGTCATGGCGATAGGAGAACCCGTTGACGTTTGCGGGATACTCGGCGGCAGACCCTCGATAAAAGAGATAAACGCCGTTGCGAAAATCGTTGAAGAAAAAGAAGAAAATCTTAAAAATATTTTATAAGGAGAAAGAACTATGACAGTAACGACACCCGGCAGAGATTTTTTTGCAAAATTCGCAGACGAGAAAACTTTTTCGAAAATCGTCGAAACGGATACCCTGACCGAGATGTTCGCGCGCTCCGTTTCCGAATACGGGGAGGCCGTTGCCGTTGAATTCAACGGGAAAAAGCATACTTACGCCGAGCTCGGCTCCGATGTGGAGCATTTTCGTCCGCTTCTTTCAAAGACGGCGGAAAGAGTGGGACTGATTGCCTCAAACTCTTATGATTTCGTCAAAGCGTTTTTTGCGATAACAACGCTCGGCAAGACCGCCGTCGTGCTGCCCGCGCATCTTGACGCGATGACGGTTTTCGGCTGTTCGATGAAATTCGGAATAGGCGAAATCGTTTATCAGCCCGATTTTGAAGAAAAACTGCAGACAGTCAAAGCAAAGCGTCCCGAAGTTTCGCTTGTGAAGGCGGACGGCCTTTCAACCGAGACCGCGCCCGCTGCGAAATGCGTTGCCGAAACGCCCTGCGTTATAATGTTCACGGGAGGTACCACGGGCAAAAGCAAGGGCGCGCTTCTTTCGCACGGCGCCGTTATGCAGGGCGTCGTCAACGGCTGTTACGGCTATAACGAAGTTTTCGGACAGCGCTATATGCTCGTTCTGCCGCTTTCTCACGTTTTCGGGCTTATCCGCAATCTGCTGACCTCGATATATACGGGCAGCGCGCTTTGGATATGCTCGAACAATAAGGATATGTTCCGCGACATCGCCGTTTTTCGCCCGACCATAATCGTTCTTGTTCCCGCGCTTGCCGAAATGGCGCTGACCCTTTCGAAAAAGTTCGGAAAGAATATGCTCGGCGAAGATTTGAAGTATATAATCTGCGGCGCGGCGCCCGTCTCTCCGTATCTTGTAAAAGAATATGTGAAATTCGGCGTAACGCTTTGTCCCGGCTACGGGCTTACCGAATCGGCAAACCTTGTTTCCGGAAATCCGGAGCCTTTGAAATATCCCGAATCGGTCGGTTATCCGTATCCGAATCAGGAGTTTAAGATAGTTGACGGCGAGCTTTGGATTAAAGGCAAAAATATGTTGACCTGCTATGTGGGCGAGGACGAAGACCCGTTTGAGGACGGCTGGTTCAAGACCGGCGACCTTGTCAGAGTTGACGAAAACGGACTTCTTTACATAACCGGCAGAATTAAAGAGATAATTATATTGTCGAACGGTGAAAACGTTTCGCCGGCTGAAGTCGAAGCTCATTTCAATGAGCTTGCGATCATACAGGATTCTCAGGTTTTCGAGGATGTTCTCGAAAACGGAACGCATATACTTGCGCTCGAAGTCGTTCCCCGTATGACCGAAATCGCGAAACTCGGGATTCAGAACCCGAACGGGTTTATCATTGAAGAGCTTGAAAAGATCAACAAAACGCTTCCTCCGTTCCAGAGAGTACAGCGCATTTCCGTTCGTGACACGGATTTTGCGAGAACACCGAGCATGAAGATTGCGAGATATAAAAAATGCAACTGACAAGACAGGAAATTATTGACAAACTCAAAGATATTTTGCTTGCGGCGAACGACGGCAACGCGGCTTCGGTCGAGAACTGCTCGGAGCAGGCTCGTCTGGTTGAGGACTTCGGGCTTTCCTCCGTCGGCGTTCTGTATATAGTCATCGCCGTTGAAGAGGAATTCGGCATACGGTTTGACAATGTCGGCATGGCGGATTTTGAGACGCTCGGCGACGTTGTGAACTATATCGAGGCGAAACTGAAATGAAGTGGCAGCCCTCCGATTGCAAGCCGGGAGATATGATCCGCGTTAAACTCGGAAGCATATATCATTACGGCGTATTCGTCGCAGATGACGAGGTCATACAGTTCGGAATGCCGCCGTTGCCGCAATATAAGACCGACGGCGATATAGTTGTTTTGAAAAGCGACATCGACGCTTTTTCGTGCGGAAATATCGTTGAGGTCGCGGCTCTTGACCGAAAAGAAAAAAAAAGGCGTATCCCGCCGAAAAAAACGGTCGAGAACGCGCGCGAGAGGCTCGGCGGGGGCGGATACGATCTGCTGCACAACAACTGCGAGCATTTTGCCTATGAGTGTGTTTTCGGCTGCAAATACAGCGAGCAGGAGGACGCTGCGCGTAGGCGCTGGCTTAACCGCTCCGTGTTTTCGGTCTTTGTTTCGGATATTCCGGGCGACATTCGCGTTGAAAAAGTCTTTTCGGATAAACGGAACGAGGATATTGCGGCGTGTCGGAACGAAAGCCTGAAAAAAGCCCGTTATACGGACTGGAAACTGCTTGAATATGCCGCGAAACGCGTGTTCGGAACAGAGCCCGACGCGTTGACTTTTGAGAAGAGACGAAACGGAAAATGGGTCTGCAAAGAATTCTTTTTTTCGCTTTCGCACACCGATAAAACCGTCGCCGTCGCCGTTTCCAACGCCCCCTGCGGCGTTGATATCGAAAATATAAGCCGCGGCGCGAGGTGCGACGAAAAAACCCTTGCGAGAATGAGAAAACACGCGTTTACAAAAGAAGAAAAAGAGCTTTCGAAAAATTCTTCTCTTGAATTTCTGAAGATTTGGACGGCAAAAGAGAGTATTTTCAAAGCCGGCGACGGTAAAATCTTTTTCCCCGAAAAAACCGCTGTCTCCGCAAAGAAAACCGTGACGTCCGTTTTTGAAGAAAAAGACCTTGTTTTGTCCTGCTGCGGAGAGAACGCCGATTCGGCAAGAATTGTTTTCGTTGAGCCGAAGGACGGCTCGTTTTCGGAAATTTCCGCGGAGAAAAGAACATGAAAATTGCGATCATAACAATTTCGGTGCTTATCGCGGCTTATGTCGCTTTTATCGCCGCTCCCGGCATTTTTGCTTACTTTGCCGTTTTTGCGAGAAGAAAAACCGTGGGTGTGGAGGAGCTTGCCGCAACGCCGTATTTCAAACCGTATATCGAAAAAATCGAGGCGGCGGTCGAACGGCTGAAAGGTCTGAACGGCAAAACCGTTTATATCAACGGCTTCAAAAACACGCCGCTTTGCGGGCTTTATATCGACAACGGCTCCGAAAAAACCGCCGTGCTGTTTCACGGATACCATGCCGAGCCTCTCGTGAACTTCGGCGTTCAGGCGTCTTTTCTGTATGACAAAGGGTTCAATCTCCTTTTACCCTCTCAGCGCGGTCACGGTGAAAGCGGGGGAAAATCGACGCTCGGCATTTATGAAAAATACGACCTGCTCGCATGGCTTGATTGGGTAAAAACGCAGACGCATGCCAAGGAGGCTCTCGTTTACGGAATGTCCATGGGATGCTTTGCAGCCGAAAGCGCGTCTGCTGAGTTCGACCCGTCTTTTGTCAAAGCCGCCGTGTACGATTGCGGTTTTCTGTCTCCGTATTCCCAGCTGTGCTTTGATCTGAAAAAACGGCACTTTCCGTCCGCGCCCGTCGTTGCGTGGACCCGGCTCGTTGTCAGGCTCGCGCTCGGCGAAGATATGAAAAAAAGCGCGAAAAAACCTCTTTCCGAAAGCGGTATCCCCTCTTTGTTCCTGCACGGAACCCGTGACGGCACGGTTCCCTTTTCCGACGGAAAAAACAATTACGAAGCGTGCGCCGCGGAAAAAAAGATGTACGCCGTCGAGGGCGCGCACCATACCGCCGCTTTTCTTGCCGGAGGCAGGGAAGCGGAAATGATTTTTGAAAAATTTATAATTCCCCGTTTTTAAGAGAAAGGAAAAATATATGGAAAAATTCGTCATTATTGCAGACAGTACCTGCGATCTTACCGAGGAGTTTCAGAAAAAGTATGACATCGAGATTATTTTCGGTCATCTTATGCTTCCCGGCAAAAAGGAAATGAAATCGTTTTTGAAATGGGAGACCGTTTCGATGAAGGACTTCTACACCGCCCTGCGCAAAGACCCCGCGTCGTTTACGACCGCGCCCGCGAGCATAGACGAATACGCCGAGGCGTTTGAAAAGCACGTCGCGCAGGGAGAGGCTGTTCTTTCGATGTCCATTTCCGGCGCACTGAGCGGCAGCCACGCGTTTTCCTGCAAGGCACGCGAACAGGTGCTTGAAAAATATCCCGACGCGAAGATATACTGCTTTGACAGCCTGCGTTACGGTCCCGGCTTCGGGCTTCTTGCCGTTTACGCCTCAATGAAAAGAAGCGAGGGGCTGACTTTTGAGCAGACCTGCGAATGGCTTGAAGAAAACAAACAGCGTTTTCATCAGGTCGGCTGGCTTGACGATCTTTCGTTCGTTGCGAAGAAAGGCAGACTTACCCACGCGAAAGCGTTTTTCGGAACTCTTGCGGGAATAAAGCCGATAGGAGAGATAGACGCTACGGGTCTTACGACGATAATAGGAAAGATTAAGGGCGCGAAAACCGCTTATGCCGTTTTGTTGATGTACATAAACGAAATTGCGGAAAATCTGAAAGAGCAGACTGTTTTTATCGCGCAGTCCGACCGTCTTGCTCAGGCGGAAGCGTACAAAAAAATGATTGAAGATAAGTTCTCCCCGAAAGAAGTTATAATCATGGACACATATCCGTCAAGCGGAATTAACGTCGGCCCCGGACTTATGGGCGCATATTTTATGGGCAAGCCCATAACAAAAGACCTTGAATATGAACGCGGACTTATTGAAAAGTTCACCAAAGAGATTGAGAGCAAATGAGAAAACTGACAACACGGGGACAAAAAATCCTCTATGCCGTTTCGGGACTCGGCGTCAACATGCTCAATCTTATGATGGGCTCATATCTTTGCAGCGCGATAATAGCCCGCGGGTTTGCCGAAGAGGTGAAGCCTTTTCAGACTTTTGCGGGCGTAGACCTCGTTATCGTTTCCGTCTGGGCGGTTTTCGGCGTGACAGCAAAGATAATCGACGGTGTTATAGACGTGCCCATGGCGGCTTTTGCAGACAATCTCCGTTCGCGTTTCGGGCGCAGAAGACCGGCTCTCGTTATCGGAATGGTTCCGATGATAGCCGCTTATCTTCTGTTCCTTGTTGTGCCGAATCCGGGACAGGCAACGCTGCTTAATACCGTTTATCTCGGCGTTGTGCTGTGCCTTTTCTATTCGGCATATACATTGACGATGGTTACATATTACGCGACGTTTACCGAGATAGTGGATTCGACCGAGGACAGAGAGTTTATCTCAAACGTCAAATCCGTCTGCGATATATTCTATTTCATTCTCGGCTATGTCGGCGTTCGCGTTATGCTGAACGGCATAAATATCCGAACGGTCGCTGTTATCGTGCTTCCGCTCGTTTTGACCATGATCATTCCGCTGTTTATGATAAAAGAGCCGGATAACAGAAACTCGGAAACGGAAAAACAGGAGAGCGTCGGTCTTATCCGTTCTCTCTGCTGCACGATGAAAAACAAAACCTTTGTTCTCTGGATGATAGTCTATTCGTTTATGACATTCGGCGTTCAGCTCTTTTTGAGCGGTATCAACGAATATTTCGCGGGAACGGGTATGAATATGATTCTCGTTATGGCGGCTTCCTTTGCCCCGGTTCCGTTTGCCCTGCTTATATATGACAGGATATTCAAGAGGCACGGCTTCGGCGTTGCGTTCCGTTACGCGCTGGCGATGTTCAGCGCGGGTATGCTTGCTCTTTTCTTCGTTTCGAATATCCCCGCGGGAACGGCAAAAACCGTTTTCTCCGTTTTGGGCGGCGTTATCTGTTCGCTTGCGATAGGCGCGCTTTTCTCCGTTGCGTACTCCGTTCCTTCGCAGCTCGCGGCGGAAGAGGAAAAGAAGACCGGAGTTGCAAATTCTGCGATGTATTTTGCCGTGCAGGGGCTTTTCTCGGGCGTTGCGACGGCAATCGGCTCGTATATAGTGCTCAACGCTTTGAAGGTTTCCGCAGGGAATCTTTTTGACCCGAACTCCTTCAATCCGATATATCTTATGACGGTTATCAGCGCCGCGGGAACGCTGCTCGCGTTTGTTTTGACATTTATGCTTCCCAAATCACTGGTGAATATGGGCAAAAAAAATAAAACCGGCAACAGAAAGTGAAATTATGGAAAAACACGGCATTGACGGCGTTTTGCTCTGCGGTATGCTCAGGAACGGGCTTGCGGAGCTTGAAGCGCACGAAGAAGAAATAAACATGCTCAACGTATTCCCGGTTCCGGACGGGGATACGGGCTCGAATATGCGAATGACACTTGAACACGGTGTCAAAACCGCCGAACCGAAAAATTCTGTCGGCGAGTACATGAAAGAAGTCAGCGACGGGATGCTGCTCGGCGCAAGAGGCAATTCGGGAGTTATTCTTTCACAGTTTTTCAAGGGCATATATCTCGGCTTGTCCGACGCTTTCACCGCCGACGCCGAAACGCTGTTACGCGCTTTTGAAAAAGGGTGGCGGACGGCTTACAAGGCGGTCGTTCATCCCGTTGAGGGCACGATGCTGACAGTTATGCGCGAGGGCACCGAAAGGCTTGCGGCTGTTTTGACGCCCGATATGACGGAGGCGGAGCTTCTCTCCGGTTATATTTCGGAGATGAAAAAAACTTTGGAATGCACGCCCGATATGCTTTCGGTGTTGAAAGAAGAGGGCGTGGTTGACAGCGGCGGCGTCGGGTTCATAACTGTCTTTGAGGGAATGCGAAAGTATCTTTACGGAGAGATAACAGACCCGTTTTTCGAAAACGAGCCGTCGGAAAAAGCGCTGACGAAGATTGACGAGGAAATATTCAATGCAAACAGCGCGTTTGAAGAAGGTTACTGCACGGAGTTTATTCTGCAACTTATGAACGGCGGCGCGTATCTGCGTGATTTTGAAGAGAACGCGTTTATAGAAGAGTTAAAGCTTTTGGGCGATTCGATTGTGGTTGTTCGCGACGGTTCCCGCGTTAAGGTTCACATACATACGTTTCAACCCGAAAAAGTTATTGCGTCAAGCCGCCGATTCGGCGAGTTTATAGCGTTCAAAACGGATAATATGCAAATTCAGCGCAATATCCGTGAGGCGAACAAAAAAACAGAAACTTCGCATAAACCGCTGGCTGTTATAGCCGTTGCGACGGGAAGCGGAATCAAAAAGGCGTTCCGCGAGCTCGGCTGCGACGTCGTCATCGACGGAGGGGACACCTTAAATGTTTCCGTCGAAGAATTTCTTAAGGCGATAAATATGACGGACGCGGAGCGTGTTGTTGTTCTTCCGAACGACCCCGCCGCCGTGGCGGTGGCGGAGCAGGCGGCTCACATCTGCGGTCGCTCAAACGTGTCGGTTCTTCCTTCTACGGATTTTGCAAAATGCTATTTTGCGCTTGCGATGGATATCGGGGACAGCCACGATTTCGAAAAGCGTTTTGAAGTTATGAAGAACACGATAGAAAGCGTTGACTCCGTTTCTCAGGCGCGCGCTTCAAGAAACTATTCCGACGGCGAGATAAGCTGCAAGGAGGGCGAGGAGATTGCGCTTCTGAACGGAAAAGTCGTTGCCTGCCGCGACGACCGCACGGAATGTGTGCTTGCCGCTCTTGAAAAGATAGACGGAATTGAAGATAAGGAAGTCTGCGTTGTTTTTCGCGGTGTTTCCGCATCCGACGAGGACGAGGATGAGTTGCGGGAAGCCCTTGAAGAAAGATATCCGCTGCTTGAAGTTACGTTTATCGGCGGCGGTCAACGCGTAAGACGCTGGATTATCGGCGTTGCGTAAAAAAGGAGATTTATGGGAATTACAGGGTGGATAATACTTGCCGTTGTCGGCGCTGCCGTTCTCTTTTTCGTTATCCCGACGTTTTTTATGTCGCTTGCGCTCTACCGCGTGTTGCTTGTTCGGACAAAGCCCGAAAAGTGGGGGCGCGAGTGCAGTATGCCCGAAGACGTCGAGTATAGGGGAATGTTTGAAGACGGCGTTGCGTGGCGGGAAAAATACAGGGACAGAATGACCGAGGTCAGCGTTGAAAGCGACGGGCTTAAACTTCGCGGCGAATATTTTGATTTCGGCTGTGACAAGGCCGTTATAATCATCGCCGGACGAATGGAATCATGCCTGTATTGCTGCTATTTTGCCGAGCCTTACAGACTTGAGGGATATAATGTTCTTGCAATCGATAACCGCGCCCACGGACTCTCCGAGGGCAGGACTGCGTCCCTCGGCTATAAAGAATATAGGGATCTTTTGGCGTGGGGCAGAATGCTGCACGATACGCTCGGAAACAAAAAAATCGTTATGCACGGAATTTGCATCGGCGCTTCGGCGGCGCTGTTCGCATTGACGGCGGACGGCTGTCCCGATTATATGAGCGGTATGGTTGCCGAGGGAATGTACATCAATTTCTATGATTCGTTCAGGCAGCACATGCTTTTGCTCAAACATCCGAATTTTCCGTTCACGCTTGAAACGATGTTCTGGATCAGGGTCATCTCGGGCGCAAACGTTGTGACCGACGGTCCCATAAAGCGCGTTTCGAAACTGAAAAAGCCCATACTGTTTCTTCACAGCAGGGAGGACGAGTTCTCCGTTCCGAAAAACGCCGAAAAACTGTTCGCCGACTGCGGCAGCGATGATAAGGAAATAGTCTGGTTTGAACACGGCGCGCACTCGCGTATCCGTCCTGTCGATACGCAAGGCTACGATGCGGCGGTAACCGGTTTTCTTGAAAAACTTAAATAATTTTTATCGCGACACAGTCGCGGAAAGGCGGTATATATTATGTATTGCAAAAACTGCGGCGCGGAAATTGCCGACGGCGCAATCTTCTGCCCGAATTGCGGACAATCGGTTCAGTCCGAACTTCAAAATTTTGAAACGCCCGTTTACGAGCCTCAGCAGGCGGTTTACGGCAATCCCGTTGAACAGAAGAAACTTCCGAACGTCCTTATGTGGGGTATCTTGGGTTTGGTATTCGCAGACACCTTATTTCTCAGCTTCCTCGGAATTATCTTTTCCGCAATCGCAATGTCCAAGGCAAAGCTTTACACGGAAATGACCGGTCAGCCCCTCAACAAAGGCGGCAAGGTCGGAGGCATTCTCGCCAAAATCGGCTTGATTTTGGGTATTGTTTTAACCGTTTTATTCGTTATTTGGCTGATCTCCCTCATTGTCCTTTTTTCCCATATTTCAAGCAACGGCTTCGGATACGGTCGTTACTATTGACAAGAAGAATCAGCCTGAATATTAAGTCTGAAAAAGCCCGTCGCCGCTCCGAAAGGAGCGGCGACGGGCTTTTTGTATGAGTTTTTTTATCGGGCAGAACAGTTGAAAGAGGTCATCTTTCGTTCATCGGCACATAGTCCCGATGTTCACCGATCGCCTTGTATGCGGGGCGGATTATTTTTCCCGCATTTGTCAGCTCTTCTATCCTGTGCGCGCTCCAGCCCGCGATACGGGCAACCGCGAATATGGGAGTGAAGAGTTCTACGGGAATACCGAGCATCTCGTAAACAAAGCCGCTGTAAAAGTCGACGTTTGCGGAAACGCCCTTATAGATATGTCTTTTTTCCGCGATCACTTCGGGGGCAAGCCTCTCTATCTTGTCATAAAGCGCAAACGTCTTTTCGCGATGCTTTGCGAGGGCAAGTTTTTCCACAAAACTCTTGAAGATTTTCGCTCTCGGGTCGGAAATGCTGTAAACCGCATGTCCCATGCCGTATATAAGCCCCGCGCCGTCAAACGCTTTGCCGTCGAGAAGATTTTCCAGATATTTTCTGACCTCGCCGTCGTTTGAAGCGTGAACGTGCTTTTCCATATCTTTTATCATTTTGCCGACCTTGATGTTCGCGCCGCCGTGCTTGGGACCTTTGAGCGAGCAAAGAGCCGCCGCGATAGCCGAATATGTATCCGTGCCGGAGGATGTTACAACGTGTGTCGTAAAGGTTGAGTTGTTTCCTCCGCCGTGCTCGGCGTGCAGGATGAGCGCAACATCGAGAACGCGCGCTTCAAGTTCCGTGTACTTGCAGTCCGGACGCAGCATATAAAGAATGTTTTCCGCGGTTGAGAGATCGGGACGGGGTCTGTGAATTATAAGAGACTCTCCCTTTTTGTAAAAATTGCAGGCGGCATAGCTGTAAACGGAAAATACGGGCAAAACAGCCGTCAGCATAACGCATTGGCGGACAACGTTCTCAATGGAAGTATCGTTCGCCTTCGGGTCGTACGGGAAAAGGGAAAGAACGCTGCGTATCAGCGTGTTCATCATATCCTCGGACGGCGATTTCATTATAATATCGCGCACAAAATTCTTCGGAAGGGTATAAAAAGACGTCAGATACTCTCTGAAATCCGCAAGCTCCTTTTCCTTCGGAAGCCTGCCGGTCAGCAGCAGATAGGTCGTTTCCTCAAACCCGAATCGCCTGTCCTTCAAGCACCCTTCGACAAGCTTTTCTATCGGATAACCGCGGTAATAAAGCTCTCCGTCGGCAGGCACGGATTTCCCGTCTACGATCTTCGATGCGCTGACTTCCGAAATCTCCGACAGCCCGGCAACAACTCCCTTTCCGTTTATGTCGCGAAGGCCGCGTTTGACATCGTATTTTGCGTAAAGGTCTTTATCAAAAAGCGGCAAGGTGCAGTCGTTTGCAAGTTTTTTTAAGTAATATTTTTCTTTCTCTTTCATATTGCGCGCTCCTTTCTGTCTTTCCGTTTTTTCAGGCTCCTCAGCCCTTTCGCAAAGTATTATGTTTCCATTATACAGGAAAAGAGTAGATAAAAATGTAAATTTTTGTGATAAAATTTGATAAAGATGATATGTGCGACCCCGCCCCGACATTCAGATACGGGGCGGGGTTTCAGGTCGGAAACGTTTGAAATTCCGATATTTCGGCAGACGCGTCTTAGTTCCGATGCACAGCGAGATTACGAATACATCCCGTTCGCGCTCATATAATCATAGATCGTTTTTCCGTGGCCCTGTTCCTGTTTTTGAATTCCGTTCAGCAGATTTCGCGCGTTTTCATCCGTAAATTCAAAAACGCAGGTATCATACAAATGTGAAGCGTGCTTTTCCGCCGTCAGCAGATCCGAGCAAAGATAGCAGTCGTTTTGTTTTTCGGGCGTATCCGCAATCTGATATACGGCGGTAAACGTTTGCTTTCCCCCTCCCGTCGGAGGCTGGGGCACCGCGCCCTGTTCCATCTGAACAAGCATATCGTAATGCGCTCTTTCTGTTTGCGCGAGCTGCGAGAACAGATTTTTCAGCTGCGGATCTATCGCCGCCGCCGCGTGCTTTTCGTACTTCTCCGCGCAAAGCTTTTCCTGATCCTTCAAATCTTTCAGCAGAGAAGCTTCTTTTTGCGTTAATTGCATTTATATCACCTCGGAAAAAGTATTGTCGCATTCCGCGGCGATTATGCAGAAAAAGCGGCGGAAACTTTCGCACCGCCGCCTTTTTCTTCTATTCTTCAGTTTGTTCTTTTTCCCGATCTTCTTCGGTCGTCTGCGGTTCGTTCGGCTGTTCGCTTTCGCAGGGGATTTCCTCCTTCGTCTGCGCGCCGTCCGTCGGTTCCTCCGCCCCGTCGGTCACGGTCTGTTCGTCAAAAACCGTATCAGCCGTATCTTTTGCATCTTCAGCGTCGCCGTCTTTTGCGCCGTTCATTTTTCTGTCGGGTTTTTTCTTTGACAGAAAGAATATGAGCGCCAGAACTCCCGCACAGAATACGCTTGCAACTATGCCGAGCGTCAGCCCGTGCGTGAAGAACGAAAACTCTACCGTATGCTCTCCCGCCGTAAGGGGGATCGCGCAAAGCGCGTTTGCAAGAGGCTTGATGTCAACTTTTTTGCCGTCAACCTTAACGCTCCAGCCCTTGTCATAGGGGATCGAGGTCAGAAGAACCCCTTCCTCATCGGCGGTGACCGTGCCGCGGACGGTTCTGTCCGTATAATCCGTAACGGTCATCATATTTTTGCCGAGCTGCGCGTAAGCTTTTTCCCATGAGTCCTTATTGAATCCGTAAACTCTCGCTTTCAGCGTGTCTGTCTTGCCCGCCGAAAATGTGACGTCGATATAAACGGTGTCGCCCTCTTTTGCGTGGCCGCCCGCGATCATGGTGTCTCTTCCCTGACTCGGATATTTTATTTCGTCGCCGTCGCCCACGGAAACGGTTATGCTGTTAATTCCCGAAGCGGAGACCCGGAAATAAATATCCTGCTCCCTGTCCGAAACGTATTCGAGAGAAACCGTTGACGTCTGCTTGCTGTTCACGATGTTCGAGCAGGCGATTCTTCCGTTGCCGTTATACGTCGCGGTCATATTGGTTGCGCTGACGGTCGGCGAATCTATCTCTCTGAAAAGCGAAACGTCAAGTCCCGTTGCAAGGTTGACGAATTTTTCCTGTGCGTCGGCTCTTGTCGTATAGCTTTTATTGTAGTCGTATATGCTGTTTTTGACCATAAAGCCGAGTGACAGCGGATATTTGTTTTCGTACAGCGTCGAACCGTTTGATTTTGCGACGAGTTTCAAAGATGAGTCGTTCGCCACGGTTTTACCGTTGCCGATGATATATTTGATGTTGAAAAGGGAATTGACAACGGGCGAAGAGTGTTCGTAAACAATGCTGTTTGCTCCCTGCCGCGCGTTGAGACCGAGCGAGCTCAAAAAGCTTGTAAAATCCGTGTTGATGACGGATGAGAACTCCGAAACGCCATTGTAATCATAAAGCGCCGGGTCGTTGACGGTCCAGTTCTGCGCCATCTCCGTCCTGAAAAATCCGGAAGATTCGGTTCTCGCCCTGTTGAGCAAAGTCTGAACGTCGTCATACGTCGCAACGTATCCGGATCTGCTCGACGAGCCCACGTGCGCTATGCTGTAAAACGAAACCGCCCCGATTTCGCAGACTGCGACGATGACCAGAACGAGCTGACTTCCCCATTTTTTGAGTTTTCCTTTTTTGTAGGCGTAAAGCGCGAGGGTGTAGAACACAAGCAGCGCTATGCTGATATATATGACCTCATAAGAGAACTGTTCCTTTTCTATCGCTTCGAGAAGCAGCAGAAACGCGAATATTCCCGCCGCAACGCCCGCCATGCCTTTCTTTGAAACGCCCTCGATATTGTTGAAGGATTTGAACGCTACGGTTATAAGCACAAACGAGAAAAGGAAAGAAAATCTGTAAGGCAGTTCGTTCGGAAAATGAAGTCCGTGCCAGATAAAATTCAGAATATTCCAGTTAAAGCTCAGAATAAAGAAGCCGAGCAGCGCGCCGTGGAGGACCTTTTCTTTGGTCGGGATCTTTTTATTTACAAAATATGTTGCGCCGAGTATTGCGGCAAGAAATCCGCAATAGATGTTGGGCAGACCGTTTCTGTATGTCACGTCCACTCCCGGCATCAGGTTTCCGAGGCTTCGTATAAACGTCTGATATGTTGAAAGCGCCGCCGAAAAGCTTTTTCCCATATAGGAGTTGTTCGTCATCGCCAAAAACGTCGGAACGAGCATGAACGCCGCCAGACCGCATCCGAGCGCCGAAAACGCGATGACCTCCGCGGTCGTCGAAAAGAACTTTTTCGCGCCTCTTTTTTCAGGGTTCGAGAAGTAGCGGATGGGGAAGTAGCAAACCATGAAAACGCATATCATAAACCCGATATAATAATTCGAGTACATTATCAGACCGAGCGTGACGGAATAGAGCAGGAACTTGCCTTCGTCCACAAGCCGGTTGAAACCGAGAACGCAAATCGGCAGAAGCATCACCGCATCGAGCCACATCGTGCACCATGAATAGCCCATATTGAACGAGCACATTCCGTACATAATTGCAAAAAGCAGCGTTGCCGAATCGTTGCGGTTAAACGATTTTTTCAGGTATATGAACATAAATGTCGACGCAAGCGAGATCTTTATTATGACAAGAAGCGCCATGCCCTCGACAAGGTGCGACGACGGAATAACGAGAGAAAGCAGATTGAGCGGAGAAGCGCAGTAATAGGCGATTATCGGCAGAAAGCTTGTTCCGAGACCGCTGTTCCACTGATAAAGAAGACTGCCGCCCTCTTTCATTGTTTCGCTCAATTCCTTAAAGAACGGGAAATACTGGTGCCACATATCTATGACAAGTATCTGCTGCTCGTCCTGTCTTATGGAGAAACCGAGATTTCTGAGCATGGTGTAAACAAATTCGGGCACGATCTTGTTGAAGCCCGAAAAGTTTTCGAGAGCATAAAACAGAAACATCAGGATAAAGGGAATCAAAAATGAAAAAATGATATACCAGTTTTTGTTAAACGGTTTCTTTTTCAGCGGATTTTTTTTCTTGCTGCCGAAAATGTTAATGCCCATATTGCTTTTTCCTTTCCGTTATTTGAATACGATAACTCTTTGAAAGTAGTAACTGATAAAAAACATAATAAATGTTGCGAGCGGCTGACAGAGCCATTGCGCGACTCCCACCGTCAGGAAGAAGCTGTTCAGAAGCACCGTGCAGAGAAAGACCGCGACGACTATCGCGTAATACTTGGCAACTTCCTTTGCGTTTCTTTTGCGTTCCTTGAAGACGACGTATTTGTTGATCAGGAAATTGAACGCCGAGGAGAGAACTCTGGCAACTATAAAAGAGATTACTATTCGATAATCGGTCAGGTTGTCCAAAAAGCTCGTGTTTTCCTCCGTGTAACCGAAAATGGCATTCAGCATCACGGCGTAGATGGCAAAGTCTATGACCGTTGCGGACATACTTGAAATCACAAACTTGCTCAAATGCTTGAAAAAGACGGTATATATCTTGACCGAGTCCCGAAAAGGACGAAAATGCGACGATTTGTTTTCTTCTATATAAACGGTTTCGATGGGTATTTCCAGAATTTCGATATGGCGAAGACGCGCTTCCATCAGCATGTTCATCTCATATTCGAAACGGTCGCCTTTCGTTTTCAGAAATTCCGTGATAACAGCGGGCGAAAAACCGCGAAGTCCCGTTTGAGTGTCTTCAACCTTTGTTCCGCTTATCCATTTGAAAACGGCGCGGGTGATTTTGTTGCCGAAACGGGAACGGAAAGGCACATTTTCTTCCTTCCAGCTTCTGGAGCCCAGAACGAGCTTTTCGGGATTGTCAAGCGTTGTTTTTGCCGTTCTGCATATATCTTCCGGCGTGTGCTGTCCGTCGCTGTCCGCGGTTACGACGGCTTTGAAATCGGGATAGTTTTTCTGAATATATCTGAACCCTTTTTTGAGAGCGTATCCTTTTCCGCGGTTTTCTTTGTATCCGATAATTTCAACATTCGGGAAAGCGCGGCATTCGTCGAATACGGGTTCGTATTTTTTATCGCTGCCGTCATTGACAATCAGTATTCTTTCGAACGGATAGCCCTGCAATTCGTTGAGCAGTTTCGGAAGCTTTTCGTCCGGCTCAAAAGACGGAACAAGTATAACGACTTTTGACAATTCCGACATTTGTATTTCCTTTCTTTTGCGGCGGAAAGCCGTCCGTCCGCGAAAATTTACCGTTTTTTGACGGCATAATCATACTTATAACATTTACTATATCATAAAACAGGATGATTTTCAATAGTTTTTTTTCCGAAATTTTGCTTTCGCCTATTGAAAAAGGGAGAAATATATTGTATACTCACATATAATAACGAAAAATCGGAGGAAATATCATGAAAGTTATTTCTCACTCTATTATTTACGACAATCCGCTTCCGCAGCTTCGTTCCCGTCAGGCGGCGTTCCCGTTTCTTGCGCAGCTCGGCGACGGAACGGTTATTTGCTCCTATCAGATAGGCGAGGCGTTTGAAAGCGTTGACGGAACAAGCTATATCTCCCGCAGCTCGGACAACGGCAAAACGTGGGAGGGTCCTTTTCAGATGTTCGACAAATCGTGGGAGAAGGTTCCCGTAACGGACTGCTGCAAGGTAACCTCTCTCGGCGGCAACCGCGTTGTCGGCATCGGCTATGAGTATGACAGAGATCATCCGGAGCGTCCCATCGGAAATCCTCAGACCGGCGGACTTATAGACGACCGTGTTTACATAACCCGTTCCGAGGACGGCGGAAAAACATGGTCGAAGCATGAGGAGGTTCCGAACGCATGGGGTCATCATACGGAGGCGTCCGCGCCCATAACCGTGCTCAAAAACGGCGATTGGGTAAGCCCGATAACCGGATTCCCCGATTGGAGCGGCAAAATGTCGTCCCGCCTCTGCGGCAGACTTCTTCACAGCTCGGACGAGGGCAAAACATGGAACGACGAGACCGTTTGCATGGAATTCGAGGGCGACTGCGTGACGTGCTACGAGCAGAGATGCTGCCAGCTTGAAAACGGCGCGATTGTCGTTATCGGCTGGAACGAAAATGTTAAGACCGGAGAGAGAATGAACAACCACTTCACGATCTCCTACGATAACGGAAAGACCTTCTCCAAGCCCATGGATACGGGCATCAGAGGACAGGCTTCGAGCGTCTGCGCGATCGGCGGAAATAAGCTTCTTGCCCTTCACGCCTGCAGAAGAGATACCGACAGACCCGGCATTTACGCCTATGTCGTAAACCTTGAAAACGGCAAATGGGATATAGAAGACGAACTTCTTGTCTGGGCTCCCGCAACGCCCGTGGTTCAGGATAAAAAAGCCGCCGAGATCTTCAGTTTCCTCAAATTCGGTCAACCCGGCGCCATCGTCCTTCAAAACGGACATATACTCATGAGCCATTGGTTTGCGGAACAAGGGCAGTATATGACCGCCGCCACCGAAATTGAACTCTGAGATAAGGGTTAAAACTCCGTTCTGCTTTGTCTTGACGCTCGCCGTATACCCGATACGCCTCGCGTTCCGCGACTTCGCAGAGGCGAAGTTTTTCCTCCTTATCTGCTCAATCTATATCAGAGACACATCTTTATCCGGAAAGAAATATAGGGTCTGGAACTTCTCCGTTCTGCATTGTCCTGACGCTCGCCGTATACCCGATACGCCTCGCGTTCCGCGACTTCGCAGAGCCGAAGTTTTTCCTCCTTATCCGGAAAGAAATATAGGGTCTGGAACTTCTCCTCTCCGCATTGTCCTGACGCTCGCCGTATACCCGATACGCCTCGCGTCCGCGACTTCGCAGAGCCGAAGTTTTTGTCCCTGCTCTCCCTGTTTCTACGCAAAACACAAAAGAAATGAATACAAAAAAAAGGAGATCTTGTTATGATCTGCGATAAACTCACGAATTACGAAAACTACAAAGGCATAAACGAACGCATTTACCGCGCTCTCGAGCATGCCGCGCACAATGATTTTTCAAAATCGGTTGCCGGCAGAAACGATGTTGACGGCGACGATATTTACTACAATTTCGTCAAAGACGGCGAGACCGTTCCTCTCGAAAAAAACACCTATGAAGCGCATCGCGTTTACGTTGACATCCACGTTGACGTTGTCGGCTGCGAAAAAGTTTACGTTTCGGATATTTCCGAGATGAAAGTGACGAAAGAATACGATGCCGAGGGCGATTATCTGCTCGCGGACGGAAAGCCGCAGGCTGTTGTAGACCTCAAAGCCGGCTGTTTCTGCGTGTGCCTGCCCAACGACGTTCATATGCCCATGGTTGCGGACGGAGAACCCGCAAAAATCACAAAAGCGATCTATAAAGTAAGATTTTGAATTATTCTCTCACAAATAAAAAACACCGCGTCCGTTTTCGTGACGCGGCGTTTCCTTTCTTTTGGAAATGCCGTATTTTAACGGTTTTTCGGGGCTTGCAAAATGTCGAAAACTGTGTTATAATATAAAATAATAACAAATAAACTTTTATTGTTCGCCGTTCGTGTTTTTTTAGGGCGAAGCGTGCGGCGTTCTGTCGGAAGAAAAATATGAGGGAAAAGCTGAAAAATTATATTCAGGCAGGGATATGTCCGCAGTTTTTTTATGAGGAAAAACTGCCGCATCTGTGGCTGTTCAGTCTTATTTTGCCCGCGCTGACGGGTATCCTTTCTCTGCTCTGCGTCGGGCTTGACAAATATTCTTACGGACTTTGCGGCGCCGCTGATGTCGTTGAACTTTCGCTTCTCGGGCTCGCGCTCGGGGTCTGTTCGGTATTTTTCCGCGCGGCGGTCATAAAAATCATTTCGCTGTTCACCTCCGATGCGGTCTCCTTTCAGGAACTCTCGTATGCCATCGGAGCCTCGTTCGGCGTTCCCCTGACCGTTTCCTTTGTCGGCGCCGTTCTGCGCATCGCTTTTTCGCTTGACGTTTCGGGCGCGTTTTTGCTCGTCACGGCGCTGACGCAGCTTATCCCGTTGTATTATTTGCTTATCTATCTGAATCTCGGCGGAATAAAAAAACGCAAAATGATTTCTCTTTTTACCGTTACCGCCGTCGGCGCGGTTCATCTGTTTGTGATATGGCTTATCATTTGAACCGTCTTTCGACGAAAAACGAAGAAAAGCGAGATAAATATGGAAAAGAAACGATATAAAATATTCGGACTTGTGTGCATACTCATTATGAGCGTCTGCGGCGCCGTTTTTTGCGGCGCGGGATATGCGGCGAGCGCGATTTACGGTGCGGTCAGTGCCGTTATAGGGTTTGGCTTTTGGTTCTTTTCATCGGGCTTTATGCCCGACGCGGAAGGCAAAAGCTG
Organism: uncultured Eubacteriales bacterium; assembly: GCA_934454405.1. GTDB lineage: Bacteria > Bacillota > Clostridia > Oscillospirales > UBA644 > UBA644. The sequence goes on from CAKSFN010000014.1 coordinate 31,645, forward strand.
GCTGCTGTTCGCCCCGTTTACGGCTCTTTGCGTTATGGGCAGTCTGCTTTTCGGAAAAGGCGTAAGTCATATCTTTTTCTTTATTGCCGCTATGGCGGTAAGCCTTGACGCTTCGCTTGTCTTTTACCGCAAGGAGGGACGTCCCGCCGCCTCGATATTTCGTCTTTTCGGGATCTCCGCGCTCTGCTGCGTGCTTATGACCGCCGTATGGGTGGTTGTTTCGGGAGGCATATTATGAGACGCGATATTAAAAAGAGAATTTTTGTTTTCTGTCTTCTGCTGTCCGTCTTTCTTCTTGCCGCCGTCTCCTTTGCGGACGGTTCGCGCTGCCGCTGCGACAGACTTCTCAATGAAGACGGGCGCTGCGCGAAATGCGGAGAAGACCCCTCGTTATGTTCCTGCTCCTGCTGGTGCGGAAGATCCTCCCGCGTGATTGAAACGGGCGCGGGCAGTATTCTGATCTGCGAAAAATGCGGAAGCAGCTGCGCTCTCTGCTCCTGCTCCGACAAACAGACCGCGCAGCGGCTTGAAGCCCTTTCTCTCGAAGGCAAGACCGTTATGAACGGGCTTCCCCGCTCCGGACTTGTGCCGCAGATCGTTTGCGGCGTTACCGTTCTTTGCGCCTTTGCGCTTGTGCTGTGGATATTTTCCTCGCAGAAGAAAAACAGCACGATAGAACGCGAGAAAATCGAAAAAAGACAGCGCAGAAGCCACGCGACTATTATGAACAAGATAGAAACCCAGGCAAAAACGGCGGAAGCCCCGAAAAAGAAATCGGATATTGCCGCCGCGGCGGAAAAAAATATAAAATGGCCTCTTTCAGATATAGGAATGGGCATCGCCGCCTATGAGCTGACCAACGCCGTTGAGTTTCATCGCTCCGACGATTCCACCGTCGCCGATTTAACGCTGTTTTCGCTCGGCTCATACCTCGATCCCGAGGGAACTCTCGACGCCGCGTTCAAGGGCGCTTACGGAAAGACCGTTGAAAAGCTTTCCGCCGTCTATATGGCTGCCCGCTCCTCCGACGGAAGCCGAATACGCGCCGCGCGGCCGTTTTTCGATGAGGATTTCTTTGAAAAGAACGAGACCGCGATCTCCGGGATACTTTCGGATACGGGCGTTGACAAATCAAGCGTTCATCAGCTTTTGAAGCTTCCGTTCACCATGGAGGTCAAGGTCGGAAGCTCCGAGCCTCAGGTTCAGCGGTTCGCAAAGGAAAAATGCGAGCTTTACACCGCGGAATCTTCTTCCGGCTCATATTTGAAGCAGAGCAGGTTTCCGCAGATAACCGAATCGGGGAGGAACTCCGTATGATATATCTCATATCCGACAGCGAGCTTCGCATTCTCTGCGCTTCATCCGGGCTTACCCCGAGCGTCAGATCTCCGCTCTCTTCGTTTCTGAAAGAGGGAACGAAGGTTGAGGGCAGAATGCTTGACGAGAATGTGCGCGGACTTTCGCAACTCGGTCTTTTTGAAAAAAAAGAGCAGGGGGAGGAAACCCGTATTTCAGCGGAGGGATTATTGCTTGCGAAAATCCTTATGCGTCCCGAAAATGTTCTGACCGTGGGTCGGAAAAAAAGCGACGACGGGCTTTGGAACTGTTGCGCCCGCAAGGGGATATGGTATGTTTTCACCCGTAACGAGGAAAGAAAAGTGAATACCGTTTTCGCGTATTTTGACACGAAAATGCTCTGTTCGTGGCTTGACGGTCAGTTTACGAAGGGCTTCCGTAAGACCGTTGACGTTCCTTTCGGCATAGACCTTGAACTGTCGTATAACGAATGGTTTATGTTCCTGATGTCGCAGTTTATTTATATGCGGCGCGAAACGGAGCCGGAACCGAACGTGTGGTTTGATCGCTCGTGCCTGACGGATGTCAATCCCGCAAATTATCTGAAATCCAATTTTCGCGCGTTGGGCTTGATGAATGCGCGCGACACCGTGGATAAAGTTCTCGAACAGACCAATCCCGAGCTTTTTGAAATAACCCTTTCGTCTCTCGTTAAGAAAAATGTTTTTACATCGCGGGTCGATGAGAACGGAAAAGAAGAATTCAGCCTGACGAATGTTGCCGCCGCATGGCTTGACAACGACCTTTTGACGGACACTCTGCTTTTTGATTTTAAGGGAAAGAACGGGTCGTATACCGTGCTTTTCTCGTTTCGGGCGACGGGTGTGCTCGCAACCGTTGACACAGGCAGAACCGTCCGATTCGTTTCTTCTCGCGAGATTCCGTGGGCGGCGTATATCGACGCGGCGATTTCCGACAAAAACCGATAAAAAACGGAGTTGTTTTTATATATGTGGTTTGTTTATTTACTGCTGATTCTGATTTTGCTCGGCGGACTTTATCTTTTTTTGATTTTTCCCCGCCCGAAGCATTTCAGACCCCGTTCCGACGCTTTCGCGCAATCGAAGCTTTTTGCGCACAGGGGGCTTTTCGACAATAGAATAGTTGCCGAAAACTCGCTCTCCGCATTTAAAGCGGCGATTAAGTTCGGCTGCGGAATAGAGTTTGATGTTCGCCTTTCAAAGGACGGGATTCCCGTGGTCATGCACGACCGTTCCCTTATACGGATGTGCGGCGTGAACAAAAACGTCGATGATCTGAACGTCGACGAGCTGAAAAAGCTGAAGCTTCTGGATACGGGGGACGGAATACCGACTCTTCGCGAGGTTCTCGACCTTGTTGACGGCTCCGTTCCGCTTCTGATTGAGATGAAGGCGGACGGAACCGACGTTTCCGTTTGCCCTCAGTGCGAGCTGCAGCTTCGTCATTACAGCGGCTCTTATGTGGTGGAGTCTTTCAATCCTTTTGCTTTACGCTGGTACAAGATCCACCGTCCCGAGATCCTTCGCGGACAGCTTGCGACTTCCTTCGGCGCGGCAAGAGAAAGCGAGCGGATTTTTACGGCTTTTTGCTCCTCCGGTTTTTTGTTTAATTTTCTTTCCCGCCCCGATTTTATCGCATTTAATCTGCGTTTTTCGTCCTCCGTTCCGTTCGGGATATGCTCGAAGCGGCTTTTCGCCGTTCCCGTCGGCTGGACGGCGCGGAATGAAAACGAGCTGAAAAATCCGTTGTTTGAAGTTTTTATTTTCGAGGGCTTCCTGCCGGGCGCGGAAAAATGATTCGCGAAAGAAGACTGTAATATGAAAGTATTGGTTGCTATGAGCGGCGGCGTTGATTCGAGCGTCGCGGCAAAAATATTGACCGACGCGGGGCACTCCTGCGTCGGCTGTACGATGAAACTGTACAACAACGAAGACGCGGGGCTTCCGCAGGGGCACACCTGCTGCTCTCTTGACGATGTTGAGGACGCGCGGAGCGTCGCAAAAAAACTCGGCATGCCGTATTTTGTGTTCAATTTTTCCGATGATTTCAGGGAAAAAGTCGTGAAAAGGTTTATCTCCGCGTATTCAAAGGGTATGACCCCCAATCCCTGCATAGACTGCAACCGTTTTATGAAGTTTGATAAACTTTTCGAGCGCGCGGACGTTCTCGAATGTGACTGCATCGCGACGGGGCATTATGCCCGAATTGAGAAAATAAACGGAAAATACGTCCTCAAAAAGGCTGTTGACCCGACAAAAGACCAAAGTTATGTGCTTTATGCCATGACGCAGGCGCAGCTCGCAAGAACTCTTTTTCCTCTCGGCGGACTTCATAAAACCGAGACCCGAAAACTTGCGGACGAAAGCGGCTTTGTAAACGCGGAAAAGCCCGACAGCCAGGATATATGCTTCGTTCCCGACGGTGACTATGCCGGCGTTATAGAGCGTTTTACTGGGAAAAAAACGGAACGGGGCAGCTTTGTTGATACAAAAGGAAACGTCCTCGGCAGGCATAACGGAATAATCCGTTACACAATAGGGCAGCACCGCCGGCTCGGGCTGTCTCTTTCCGAAAAAAAATACGTCTGCCGCATAAGACCCGATACCAATGAGGTCGTACTCGGCAGCAGCGAGGAACTTTTCAGCCGTGAGTTTTCGGTCGGCGATTTTAACTGGATTTCGGGCGAGGCTCCGTCCGAACCGTTCCGCTGCAAGGTAAAAGTCAGATACCGCCAGCAGGAGCAGCCTGCGTCGGCGGCTCCCCGTGCCGACGGAACCGTAAAAGTTGTCTTTGACGAGCCTCAACGCGCGATAACTCCGGGGCAGGCGGCGGTTCTTTATGACGGCGACATCGTTCTCGGCGGCGGTGTTATAGAGCCTTTTTCGGAGAACGAATAATGATAACTTTCAACAATGTTTCTCACGACCCTTTTTACAATCAGGCGTTTGAAGAATATGTTTTCAATACGTTTCGGGACGACGATATAATGTTTTTCTGGCGCAATTCGCCCGCCGTCGTCGTCGGCTGTTCGCAGAATATCTGCCGCGAAGTCAGCGTTCCGGCGCTGCGTCGGGCGAATATTCCCGTTGTTCGCCGTATTTCGGGCGGCGGCACGGTCTACCACGATCCCGGAAACATCAATTACACTTATATCAAAAGTGTTGACGGACTGCCCGATTACGGCGAATGCATCGCTCCCGTCGCCGCCGCGCTCAATTCGCTCGGCGTTTCGGCTCATAAAAGCGGCGTTTGCGACATTTCAATAGGGGACAGGAAGATTTCGGGAAGCGCGCAGCGCGTTGTCAGGGGCAGAGTGCTTCATCACGGAACGCTTTTGTATTCATGCGATCTCGGCGCGCTTGACGCGTTGACGACGTTCGGAAAAAACGAGTGCTTCAAAACAAAGGGAACTCTTTCCGCGATAAGCTCCGTCGCGAACATATCGGAATATCTCGAAAAACCGATGCCCGTCGAAGATTTTCAAACCGCGCTTGCGAAAGAGCTTTTGCCGCCTGATTGCAAGACCGTCGAACTGACGTCGGAACAGTCTGCGGAAGTTGAAAAGCTTCGGGATGAGAAATATAAAAGCCGCGAATGGACATGGGGAACAACTCCGCCGTTCGTTTACGAAAAAGCGGGCGTATACGGAGACGAGCCCTTTTATATCTCCTATAAAGCAAAAAAAGGCGTCGTTTCGGACGCCGTTGTCGAAAGTCCGTGGATAGACGGCGCGCTTGCCGCCGCGCTTCTGAACGGGGCGTTTCTCTGTCCCGAAGTTTTTGAGGATGTTTGCTTAAAGCTTTCCGATGACGAAAACGGAGAGCTGTTTAGTCTTTTTATGTGAAATCATACTTGAAAAAGTACCTTTTGAAAGGAAAAGATATTATGGAAAAAGAAATCAAAATGCCGAAACTGCGCCCCGAAATGAAGGAGGGCGTGCTTTGCGCCTGGCTCAAAGAAGAGGGAGACCGCGTAAGCGTCGGCGAACCCGTTTTCGAGATAGAAACGGACAAGGTCGTCAATCAGGTCGAAGCGACGGAAAACGGCGTTCTGAAAAAGAAATTTTTTGAAGACGGAGACACCGTTGCCGTTGACGCGACAGTCGCCGTTATCGAGGTTGAATAAAGGTTTATGGAAAGAAAACCCGAATGGCTCAGGGTTCGCTATAACCGTGACGCGGTAAACGAAGTTGCGGAGCTTATGCGCGACCTGAAGCTCAACACCGTCTGCAAAGAGGCTAACTGCCCTAATCTGGGAGAATGTTACCGCAAGCATACGGCGACTTTTATGATTCTCGGAAGCATCTGCACGCGTAACTGCCGTTTCTGCAACGTGACGACCGGCCGTCCGCTGCCGCCCGACCCCGACGAACCCGAAAATGTTGCGCTTGCGGCAAAAAAGCTCGGCTTGCGCCATGTTGTTCTGACCTGCTCCACGCGTGACGATCTGCCGGACGGCGGCGCCGAACAGTTTGCGAAGACCGTCGCGGCGATACGCAGGCTTTGTCCCTCCGCCACCGTTGAAACTCTTATTTCCGATATGAAGTTCAACACCGACGCGCTCGACGTCGTTGTCGCGTCGCGCCCCGACGTTATAAATCATAACGTCGAAACCGTCAGATCTCTTCAAAAAGCCGTTCGTCCTCAGGCGGATTATGAACGTTCGCTCGGCGTTTTGCGTTACTGCAAGCAGAAAGACCCGTCCGTTTTGACCAAAACGGGCTTTATGGTCGGGCTCGGAGAAACGGAAGACGAGATTTCGGAATTGATGGACGATATTCTGAAAACGGGTTGCGATATTCTGACGATAGGTCAGTATCTGCAGCCGTCGCCCGAACATTATCCTCTTGCGCGGTACGCCACACCCGAGGACTTTGCAAGATATAAAGAAACGGCTCTCGCGAAGGGCTTCCGTCACGTCGCGTCGGCGCCGCTCGCGCGCAGCTCTTATCGCGCGTGGGAAGTGTTGGAGGATGCGCATGATCTATATTGAGACCGGCTCGGACGACGTTTATTACAACTTCGGACTTGAGTATTATTTTACCGTAGAAAAAAAACTGTCCGACACGGTTTTTCTGTTTTGGCGCACTACTCCGACGCTTATGGTCGGAAAGTATCAGAACGTCGCGGAGGAAATAAACAAACCCTATGCCGACGAACACGGAATAAAGCTCGTTCGCCGTATGTCGGGCGGGGGCACCATATATACCGATCCCGGCGGATGGCAGTTCACTTTTATCTGTCAGGGGGCTGCGAAGGAAATAGATTTTAACCGTTTTATAGCGCCCGTGACGGATGCTCTCCGCGAAATGGGCGTCAACGCAGGCTTTAACGGCAGAAACGATTTGACGATAGACGGAAAAAAGTTTTCCGGCAACGCGCAGTACCGCCTCGGCGACAGCCTTGTTCATCACGGCTCGCTGCTGTTTGACACCGATATCGGTCAAATGGTGGCGTCAACCACGGTTGACAGCTATAAAATCACGTCGAAAAGCATAAAATCCGTTCGCGACAGGGTGACGAACATCGCCGAGCACCTGCCTTCGCCGATGAACCCCGACGAATTCAAAAAATGTATGGTCAGGCATATAATGCGCGGAAGCGACGCTTCGTATACGGTAACGCCGGAGGACGACAGGCGTATTCGCGAGATAGCGAAAGAAAAATTCGAAAGCTGGCAAAGCATTTTCGGCGTCAACCCGAAATTCAACATTGAAAGAACGGGACGCTTCGAAGGCGGAAAAATCACGTTCAGGCTTGACGTTGACAGGGGAGTTATCAAAAACGCGTCCGTTTTCGGCGATTTTTTCTCAACGCTTGACCCGGAGGTCATCTGTTCCGCTTTGACAGGCTGCCGATATGAAAAAGATGACGTTTTGCGCGCACTTATCGAAAATAACATCGACGGCGCGATTTATCGCATTTCCGCTGAAGAAATGGCGAAAACCGTCGCAGACTGAACCGAAAAAACGGGCTGTAAAAACTGAAGTGCACCCCAAAAGCGTCTAACTTTTGGGGTGCACTTCAAAACACGGGGTTTTTACAGCCTCATTATTTTTGCGATATAAGTCTTTAATCGAATCTGACAAGCTCGACGGTATATCCCGCTTCCGTCAGTTTTTTTACCAGTCCGTCGTTTCCGAGCATGTGCGCCATTCCGACCACATAGAAAACGCTCTTGCCGTTTTTCAGAAGATCAAGAGCTTTTTTAACCATTTCCGCATTGCGGTCGATCAAAATGACGTTGTTGTATTCTTCGGCGCATCTGATCTCTTCTGCCGTATACTTGCTCTCATCTACTTCGGAAAAAAGAATTTCCTCTGCTTTGGTCAGGTCTCCCTTTTTCCATATGTCGAAAAGCTCTTTTACCGACTCTTCGTATTCCTTTACGTAATTATCCGTCTTAAAACCGCGGATATCGCTTTTCAAAACAAATTCCTGTGTTTTGTCCGAAAGCGCCGCTGCGTCGGCGTATATCTTTTTGTAATCTTCGAGTTCGATTATCTCTTTGTTCGTCTCTTTTGCCTTGCTCAGAAACCAACGGTCAACGCCGTTTTCGGTTTTATAGTTTTCGGTCATATCCGTCAGCATTGACGAGATCATCGATTCCCAAAACGTCGGTTTGTAATAATCCATCGCAAGGTTGTATATGCCGAGTTCCGTCATAAGGGCAACGGCATCGTCATAAAGTTCTTTGTCGATATGGTCTTTAATGGTCGTTCCGTCCGAATAGACAAAAGGTTTTATGCCCTCAATGAGCGCGGCGGGATCTTCTTCAAGCGCGATAATGTCGCTTTCGACCGCAAGCGCGGCGCATTTTTCAAACGCATCAATAATCTGTTTCGGATAATTGTTTGTGTTCTCTGTGCCGATGTGTATCGAGCCGAGCAGATAAAACTCTCCGTCATACCCGTTGCCGGAAACCTTCCAGAACAGGGGAGTTGATTCTTCGCTTTGCGGCGCGGGTTCCGTAACGGATTGCTCCGTTGTCGTTGTCGGCGCCTCTGTCGTCGGTTCTTTTTCCGGCACGCATGCGACCAGAGAGAAAACTGCGCAGAGAAGTAAGAGAAGAGACAGTACTTTTTTCATAAAATCCTTTTCCTTTCGATTTTTGGCTTTGATTTGGACCTTTTTTATATATTAACATTTTTTTCTTTTTTTGTCAATATCTCCGCATTTTCGACGGAAAAAAGACAGGACGAGCCGCGGCCCGAGCCTGTCTTTTCTGTCTTTTTTCCGTAAAACTTTCAGCTTTCGAGCTGTTTTGAAAAAAGGATCGCGGCGGTTTCGGCGATTTTTACGTCCGTTTCGCTCGGCGCAGCCCCGTCGTTTCTGATAAGGACGATTATTCCGCCGACAACGTCGCTGTCCACTATCAGCGGACAGACAATGCCCGCGTGGCAGTTTTCCGCGCTTTCCGAAACGGGTATGCGCGGGTCTCCGATCCTGTAAACATAGGTTTTTCTTTCTTCAAGCAGTCTTTCTGTTTCGGGAGAGAGCTTTTTGTCCGCAAGCTGGCGTTTTTTTTCGCCCGAGACCGACAGTATCGTGTCTTTGTCCGATACGATCGCCGTATTTGCCGTTCCTCTGTTGACGGTCTCCGCATAAACATCGACGTATTCGCTGATTTCTCCTATCGGCGAATACTTTTTGAAGATAACTTCTCCGTCCTTGTTGGTAAAAATTTCAAGAGGCGCGCCTTCCCTGATGCGCATGGTTCTTCGGATCTCCTTCGGTATAACCACTCTTCCGAGATCATCTATTCTTCTGACAATTCCCGTTGCTTTCATTGTTATATATCTCCCATGATTATTTCCGGCTTTTTGCCTGTCTGTGCCTTTATATTATTCACGAAATATGGGATATTATTCATCGGTTTTATTTGATAAGGAAAGGGGACGCGCCCAAAGACGCGTCCCCGAACTCCGAGAAAGGTCATCCCCGAAAAGGGTTTACTTCATGCCGTTCTCGTAGCTTTCGATCATTTTCTTAACCATCTGACCACCCACGGAACCCGCCTGTTTTGCGGTAAGGTCGCCGTTGTAGCCCTGTTTAAGATTTACTCCCACTTCGGAAGCAGCTTCCATTTTGAATCTGTTGAGAGCTTCCTTTGCAGAGGGAACAAGACTCTTGTTAGCCATTTTGTGAATCTCCTTTGTGCGTAATTGCACTTTTTCAGTGATTACTTTTTTCATCACGCGATCTTTCGGTCGCAATAGTATTATTGAGTTTTTTTCGTCGGTTATTAATGTATATTTTTCCAAAAAAAATTATTCGTAAGTTTGAAAAAACATTTGCGCGAGCGTCACGGAGGGTTTTCGGAAATCAGTCTTTTCAAAATTATGGTGTGCTATTGACATTTCAACGGTTTTATGATATTATTATTCAGTAAGCTTTAATTTGTTGATTTTGTTGATAAACGGCTTGACGGAGATGTTTTTTTCGGCTGTCGTCAACATTGGGGTTTTATATGTATTCTCGCTTTTTTAAGCGTTTTTTCGACGTTTTTTTGTCGTTTTTGGCAATACTTCTTTTGGCTCTTCCCTTTCTCGTCATCTGTCTTTTAATAGTTGTTGACGATCCCGGTCCCGTGTTCTTCAAACAAAAGAGGGTCGGACGGAAAAAGAACGGCGAAATTACATACTTCAATCTTTATAAATTCAGAACCATGAAGGTCTCCGCTCCGCACGACGTGCCGACGCATCTTTTGAGCGACCCGGACGGATATATAACAAGAGTCGGAAAATTCCTTCGCAAGGCAAGTCTTGATGAGTTGCCGCAGATATATCAGATTTTTGCGGGAAAGATGAGTTTTATCGGACCTCGTCCCGCTCTTTGGAATCAGTTCGATTTAATAAAAGAACGTGAAAAATACGGCGCAAACGACGTTCTTCCCGGTCTTACGGGCTGGGCGCAGATAAACGGACGCGATGAGCTCGAAATTCCCGAAAAGGCGAAATTCGACGGCGAATACGTTCAAAATCTGAGTTTTGCGTTTGATATTAAATGCTTTTTCGGAACGATTTCTTCTGTTTTTCAGCATAAGGGGGTTGTTGAAGGAGGAACGGGGGAGATCGCGCGGGAACGCGCCGAAAAACAAAATAAAGAAGAGAGCCGTTCGGTAATTCCGCACAATTCCGATTGACCTGATTCGGAGCGGTTTTTCCGCGCGGACGGTATTATACTTCGGTGGGGGCAATTTTTTTATGAAACTTAAACCTTTCGAGAGAAAAGTATATCTCTCGTCTCCGACCATGCACGGCGACGAATTAAGATATATGACGGAAGCGTTCGAAACGAACTGGATGTCAACTCTCGGTGAAAACCTGAATGTTTTGGAAAAAAGAGTTTCCGAAATGCTCGGGTGCAAGGACGTTGTTGCGCTTTCCTGCGGAACGGCGGCCATACACCTTTGTCTGAAGCTTGCGGGGCTCAGACCCGGCGAAAAAGTCTTTTGTTCGGATTTGACTTTTTCCGCAACGGTCAATCCCGTTGTTTACGAGGGCGGAATCCCCGTATTCATAGACAGCGAGCGCGGCTCGTGGAATATGGATCCGAAAGCTCTTGAAAGAGCGTTTACCCTTTATCCTGATGTCAGAGTCGTTATCGTCGCAAACCTTTACGGCACGCCCGCGCGCCTGACAGAAATCTCCGAAATATGCAAAAAGCATAACGCTGTTCTTATCGAAGACGCCGCGGAATCCTTCGGCGCGATGTATGACGGCAAAATGACGGGCACTTTCGGCAAGTATAACGCGATAAGCTTCAACGGCAACAAAATAATAACGGGCTCATCGGGCGGAATGCTGTTGACAGACGATGCGTCCGCCGCCGCGACGGCTCGGAAATGGTCCACGCAAAGCCGTGAAAAAGCTCCGTGGTATCAGCACGAGGAGCTTGGCTACAACTATCGTATGAGCAATGTCATCGCGGGTGTTGTCCGCGGACAGCTGCCGTATCTGCAAGAACATATAAATCAGAAAAAAGCGATATACGAAAGATATAAAAAGGCTTTTTCGGATCTGCCGGTTGCGATGAATCCCTATGACGAGGAGCGAAGCTCTCCGAATTTCTGGCTTTCCTGCCTTTTGATAGACGGCGATGCAATGTGCGAGCAGGTCAGAACCTCGACGTCGGCTTCATATATTTCCGCAAAGGGTAAGACCTGCCCGACCGAGATCCTTGATACGATCGCCGCATACAATGCGGAAGGTCGCCCCATCTGGAAACCCATGCATTTGCAGCCTCTTTATAAAGACTGCCCGTTTGTGTCCGCTGACGACGGCTCCGACATCGGACGTGATATCTTTGAGCGCGGCCTTTGTCTGCCGAGCGATAACAAGATGACGCCCGAACAGCAGGATATGATAATAGAGATCGTCAGAAGCTGCTTCGATTGACGCGTGAGAATGAAGCGGTTTGACACGTAAGAACGGAGCGGTTTTATGTACGCAAACTTTTTCAAGCGCGCGCTTGATATTATCCTTTCATTTCTTGCCTTGACGGTTTTATTCCCGTTTTTGCTGATTTTTTCCGTTATAGGCGCTGTTGCCATGCGCGGAAATCCGTTCTTTACGCAGCTGCGTCCCGGCAAAAAGGGGAAAGACGGGAACGAAAAGATTTTCCGCCTTATCAAATTCCGCACGATGAGCAACAAAAAGGATTCGAACGGAAAACTGCTCCCCGATGAGCAGCGGCTGAACGGTTACGGCAGATGGCTCCGATCCACTTCCATAGACGAATTGCCTGAGCTGATAAATATTTTCTTCGGGGATCTTTCCATAGTAGGTCCCCGCCCGCAGCTCGTCCGCGATATGGTGTTTATGTCTGAGGAGCAGCGCCGCCGTCATAACGTGCGTCCCGGACTGACGGGGCTTGCCCAGGTCAGCGGAAGAAACAACATAACGTGGGAACAGAAGTTTGAATACGACCTCCTTTACATAGATAACGGGATAACGTTCTTCGGGGATCTGAAAATAATTCTTATGACCGTAGGGCGTGTTCTGAAACGCAGGGACACCGTTCGTTCCGGCACTTCTTCGGACGTTGACTTCGGCGACTGGCTCGTTTTTGAAGGAAAGGTCGGAGAAACCGAATATAAAGAAAAACAGGAAAAAGCAAAGCAGCTTTTAAGCAAGTAATCATTTATTTTTAATATGGGATTTTATGCAAACGCCCGTCTCGGTATCTGCCGAAACGGGCGTCTGTCTCTTTTTCCGCATCAATATACGCAACAAATCGATCTTTATGTGTGCTTTTTGTAATATTCGCCGAAAAAAACAACATAAAAAACCCTTATTTTTTGTTTCGGGTTTTGTCATTTGTTGCTGAAATACACTTGACATAAAGACCCTCCTGTGATATACTGTATCCGTAGTAATATTTATATAACACAGTTATTTCAAAGATATAATACAGGTTCGGGATCAGATGAAAAAAGTGTTGATAACGGGCGCGAACAGTTACATAGGCACGTCCTTTGAAAAGTACCTTCAAAGCTTCGGAGAGGCGTATTCCGTCGATACCGTCGATATGACGGACGCATCGTGGCGTGAAAAAGATTTTTCCGGTTATGACGCCGTTTTTCACGTCGCCGGAATAGCGCATAGAAAAGAAACCGAAAAAAATGCGGAGCTGTATTACAAAGTGAATCGCGATTTGGCGGCGGATTGCGCGGCGAAAGCGAAAAACGACGGCGTGAAACAGTTCGTTTTTCTCAGTTCGATGAGCGTGTACGGGCTGAACAGCGGTTATATCGATTCCGATACTCTTCCGAACCCGAAAACGAATTACGGAAAATCCAAATTGCAGGCGGAAATCGCGTTGAAGAAATCGGAATCGGCGGATTTCGCAGTCGCTGTTCTCAGACCTCCGATGATTTACGGCAAGGGGTGCAGGGGAAATTATAACACGTTGAAAAAAATCGCGTTGAAATCTCCTTTTTTTCCGAATATAGATAATAAAAGATCCATGCTTTACATAGAAAATCTCTGCGGGTTTGTTCGAGCGCTTATAGATAATCGCGATCGCGGACTTTTCTTTCCTCAAAACAAAGAGTATGTCAATACCACGCGGCTTGCCGAACTGATTTGCAAATATAACGGAAAAAAGTTTCGCCCGACCGTAATATTCAATCCGGCGCTTTATTTGCTGCGAAAAGTTGCGGGCTCGGCGGAAAAGGCGTTCGGTGATCTGGTTTACGATATGTCGATGAGCGAGTATTCGGAAAAATTCGCCGTAACCGACACCGAAACTTCGATAAGGTTTACAGAGGGTAAATAGATGCAGCCATTTTCGGTCTTGATGAGTATTTACAAAAACGAAAAACCGGAATATTTCGAAGAGGCGATGAACAGTATCCTTTGCCAAACGTCGGTTCCGGACGAAATAGTCCTTATCAGGGACGGCGCCGTGCCGGAGTGCTTGCAGGAGGTTATTGATTCGTTTTTGAAGACCTGCCCCGTCCGGATAAAGTATATTCCTTTTGAGAAAAACGGCGGGCTGGGAAACGCTCTGCGCGTCGGGGTGGAATCCTCAACAAACGAGCTTATCGCCAGAATGGACACGGACGACGTTTCCGTTTCTTCCCGGTTTGAGTTGCAGTTAAACGCGTTTGAAAAAGATCCGACGCTCGATCTTGTCGGCGGACAGGTTCTTGAATTTGAAAACGATGTTTCCGATGTTTCGGGCAAGAGAAGCGTACCTGCCGAACACGGCGAAATCGCGGCGTTTCTGAAAAAACGAAACGCGTTCAATCATCCGACGGTTATGTTCAAAAAGTCTTCTGCCCTCAAAGCCGGCAATTACAGGGGCAGACATTTGGTCGAAGATTATGATTTATGGCTTCGGATGCTGGCCGACGGCTGCCGCTTTTTGAATCTGCCCGAGACTCTCGTTTATATGCGCGTCAGTCCCGATATGTACGAGCGGCGCGGCGGCGCGGAGTATTTCCGCTCTTTGAAGGAACTTGAAAAAGATAAGCGAAAATCAGGCTTGACGAGCGCTTTTCAATATGCCGCAAACATAACGATGCGCTTTGTTCAATGCGTTATCGCGCGCGGAAACGTCCGCCGCATTGTTTACCAGAAAATACTCAGAAAATAGTGTTTTGCTTTTTTGCCTGCTCGGTTTGTGCGGAGGTTTCTTTTTTTCGAAGACATCTGCGTTTCCCGTTACGGAAGGTGAGAGCGACGGGCATAACGCGTACACGCGCGCGGGCATACGCGGGTACAGAGCTATTAAGATCTATAAAAAAATCTCATATAAAAATTATTGTGAAGCAGGGAAACAGGTTTTATGCAAACACATAAACGCGTTCTGATAGTAGGAACCGTTCCGTATAACGAGATGTCAACGTCAAGAGCGTTCGATTCATATTTTCGTTTTTGGGAAAAGGAAAATCTCGCGCAGATCTTTTCCAACGCAAAAGCCCCCGTCAAGGGGCACTGCGGCACCCTTTTTCAGATTACGGACGAGAGAATGCTCAAACGGCGCTTCAACAGAAAAACGGAAACGGGCGTTGTGTTTAACTACGGCGATCTCGCGGATAAATGGGACGACAGTTCTCTTGAAGTGAGCAACGGCGTTGCAAAAATGTATCGTTTCGGAAGTCGGAAAAACTCTTTTGTATACCTGCTTCGAAAGTTTATTTGGAAACGGAAGTATTGGTGCAGCGAAAAACTTCTTTCGTGGCTGGATGAGTTTTCTCCCGAATGTGTGTTTCTCAGTTTTTCGGATGACTTTTTTATTCCGCAAATAGCATTGTTTGTCGCCGAAAGGTACAATATTCCCATAGTTTCTTCCATCGGAGACGATTACTATTTCAATTATAAGTTTTCTCTTTCTCCCTTTTATCACATATATAAACTTGCGTACAGAAAGCTTATCAGAAAAGTGTTCGCCCATAAAGGCAGCGCGATATATATAGGAGACAAAATACGGGATAAGTACAACGCAAGCTTCGGACTTGAAGGAAAGACCGTTTATCTTACTTCTTCAATCGAGAGAAGACCTTTCAGAACGATCTCGGAAACAAATCCCGAAATTTCATATTTCGGAAATATACGTCTCGGCAGAAACGAGTCATTGAAAGATATCGGGCAAGCTCTCGGGCGTATTGACCGCAATTATGTGCTTAACGTGTATTCGAACGAGAATGACCCGAAGTTCTGCAAGCTTTTCGACGGGGATCCCAACATACGCTTTTGCGGAGCCGTTCCGTATCGCGAGGTTGCGAAAAAAACGGTTGAAAGCGACATCGTTATAGTTGTTGAAGGCTTTCGTAAAAAAGACGTTGATATAACCAGGTATTCTCTTTCGACAAAGGTTGCGGATTCTCTTTCTTCCGGCGTTGCCGTTTTCGCCTACGGTTCGCGCGATTGCGGAGCCATTGAATATGCGGAGTCCGTCGGTTGCATAGTTACCTGCGTTGACAAAAACGAACTTGAAAAGTCTTTGAGAAGTCTTATTTTCGACCCCGCGCGGCAGAAAGAAAACTACGAAAAGAGCGCCGAAGTGGTCGCGAAAAACCACAGACTGGAAAAGAGCACCGAAATATTCGAGTCCGTCGTCAACAACGTGTGCGGAGGATAACCATGCTGAAAGAAAAACTTACCCTTGTAATAAATTCATGCGATAAATTTTCGGATCTGTGGGAAAACCACATTGATATTTTGAATAAAAGCTGGCCTGACCGAGAAGCAGAGACTCTTCTTGTTACGGATAAGGATACCTCCGCAAGTTTTGAAGGCGTTGAAATTTTTTCCGCCGGAGAAAAAAAAGAGTACCCTCAGCGTATGGCGGCGGCGCTTCCGAGAATTAAAACAGAATATATTCTTATCACGCTTGACGATTATTTCCCGATCAAAAAAATCGAGAACTGTCGCCTTGAAAGACTTATTGAGATTATGGATGCGGAAAAACTTGATTATATCAGACTTTTTGCAGACCCTAATTCCCGAAAACCGTTTAAAAAATACAAAAAACTGTACGAGATACCGCTTGACGTAAACTACGCGGTCAATCTTTATCAGGGAATCTGGCGCAGGGATTTTGTTGAAAAGACGCTGAAAGAAGCTCAGACAATATGGAAATATGAGGTGTCTTTAACTCCGACTGCCCGTGAACTCGGCGCAAGATGTGTTCTCAGTAAAGGCGGAGAGTTTGAGATACTTGACGTTATCCGAAAGGGAAAACTTCTGCACAAAGCGTCCCGTTGGCTGAAACGGAACGGAAGAGAACTTCCCGAAAGAGAAGTTATCTCTCGCAAAGAAGAAATCCGCATAAAAGTTTTCGCCGCAGGAAAGAAAATCCTTCCGAAAAAACTTGCGATAGCGGTAAAAAACAGACTCCGAAAGAAAGGATTCGTCTTTTTCAGCGATGCGGTCTGAAAAATGTCTGAAAAAATGTTATGAAGCAACGAAACGCACATGTTGATTATATTCGCGGAATTGCCATTTTGTTGGTCATGCTCGGGCATACCGTTTCCAATAACGGAATGAACGATTTTGCGGACAGCGGAATGTATAAAGTGATATTTGCCTTGCAAATGCCTCTTTTTATGCTTGTCAGCGGTTACGTCACAAAGTATTCTCGCCCCATTGATTCGGGAAAGGCGCTGGCGTCGTTCTTCGGCAGAAGAAGTCTGTGTTATCTTCTTCCGTGGGGTGTTTGGACTCTTTTCCGCGGGTTCGCTTTCGGCGGTTGGACTCTCGGAACGGTTAAGAACGAAGCTGTTTCGCTGCTGTGGAATATGGATTCGGGCTATTGGTTCCTTTTCTCTCTTTGGACAATATGCGCAGTATGGGGGACAGGCTCCTTTATTGCAAACAAACTGACCGAAAAAAGAGTCCCTCGTGTCATCCTCTGCTCGGTTTTTTCCGCAGCTCTTTCCGTCGGACTGTTTTTTGTCGGTCTCAAAGCGGGATTGTCTTTCCTGAATATTAAACTGACCCTTTATTATATCCCGTTCTTTTTCCTCGGGTATGTTTTTGCGTCGTTTTACGGGACGTTTGAAAACGGGAAAAAGTTTCGCGTTGTCGAAACTTCCGTCGCGGCGTTATCGTTTGTCGCATTTGTTGCAATCACTCTAAACCGCAATGTTTATTATCTCGGAGAATCCGTTTCGGAAATCGCAACCAGAATTATATGTTCTCTGACGGGCTGTATTTCCGTAATCTTCTTTTCCGTGAAGTTTTTTGAAGAGTTCAAAGCGTGCGCGTGGCTTGAAACTCTTAAAAAAGGCGTGACAGTTATCGGACGCGAATCATTGGGCTTTTATTTGATACACTATCTGTTCCTGAATATGATCCGCCTGCCTGCGGGAACATCGTTTTATTCTTTCGAGGCATTTGAAACGTGTCTGATGAATTATATTTTAACCGTGCTTTTGTCTGCTGTCGTAATATATATCATCAATCGGTGTGCGCCTCTTAAAGCGGTTCTCTTCGGCAAATTAAAAAAATAGCGGAGAAAAAGTATGCGAGTTGTTCAGATCAACGGCGGTGTGTTCGGCAGCACCGGAACGATTATGTTCGGTATTGCCGAGACACTGAAAAAAAACGGAGATAAATGTTTGTGCTTTTCTCCCGTGACGGCTACAAACCGGAACAGGGAACCGGGCTTTGAATATGAAAAAATCGGAACTTTCAATTCACGGCGGTTAAATGTTCTTCTTAACAGAATTACGGGCTCCGAAGGCTGTTTTTCATGCTTCGTCACAAAAAAAGTCATCAAAAAAATCAAACGGTTTTCTCCCGATATAATTCAGCTGCATAATATTCACGGCGGCTTTATAAATCTTCCCGCACTGTTCGGGTTTATAAAGAAATCAAACATTGCCGTTGTGTGGACTCTTCACGATTGTTGGGCTTTTACGGGTCATTGTCCGCATTATGATATGATATCCTGTGATAAGTGGAAGACCGAGTGCTTCTCCTGCCCCCTTTACAGGGAATATCCTCAAAGCCTTTCGGACAATTCCCGAAAAATGTTTCGCAAAAAAAAGAGATGGTTTTCCGACATACGGAAAATGACCGTTGTAACGCCGTCCGAATGGCTCGCCTCGCAGGTGAAACAGTCGTTTTTGAAAAATTATCCCGTATGCATCGTTAATAACGGAATAGATCTTTCGGTTTTTCGTCCGACGAAATCGGATTTCAGAAAAAGATACGGAATTTCGGATCTTCAAAAAATCGTTCTCGGCGTTTCGTTTGTTTGGAACGAAAAAAAAGGCTTGAATGTATTTGTCGACTTGTCTTCGCGCCTTAATTCCGCAGAGTATAAGATAGTGTTGGTCGGAACCACATCCGAAATTGACGGAAAACTTCCCGATAATATTATTTCCGTTCACAGAACCGCAAATCAAAAGGAGCTTGCGGAAATATATACCGCGGCGGATGTTTTTGTAAATCCCACAAGGGAAGATACTTTCCCCACGGTTAATATCGAGGCTCTTGCGTGCGGGGTTCCCGTTGTTACTTTTGACACGGGAGGCTCTGCCGAGATACTTGATAAAACATGCGGACGGGTCATAGAAAAAAACAATGCAGAAGCGCTTGAACGCGCAGTTGAGGATATTTGTTCAGGCAAGGATTTTATTGCCCGTGAAAACTGCGTTCTCCGCGCGTCGCATTTTGATAAAAACGATAAATTCACCCAATATATTGATTTGTATGGGAAAACGGTGTAAATGAACGAACTTCAAAAAATTGAATTTGATATGCTCAAAGAAGTCGTAAGAGTGTGTTCGGAACTGAAATTGACATATTACCTTGTCTGCGGAAGTGCTCTCGGCGCAATTAAATATCGCGGTTTTATTCCGTGGGACGATGATATGGATATTGCGCTTCCGCGTCGTGATTATGAAATCTTTATAAAAGAGGCGCAGGCGCTGCTTCCCGAAAATCTTTTTCTTCAGAATTATCATACGGAACCGAGTTTTCCGCAGATTTTCAGCAAGCTGCGAAACTCCGAAACGACCTATATAGAAAAAAGCGTTTCGAAGCTGCCCGTCAATCACGGCGTATATATCGACATCTTTCCTTTGGACGAGTATCCCTCGGACAGAGCGGAGCAAAAAAAACTCGAAAGGAAAAAAACAAAACAGTACCTGAAATTGAGCGTCGCATATTGTTCAAAAAAGACCGGTCGCGCCGCGCTTTTCGGGTTTTTCGGCAAACTCTTTCATTACGACCGCAAGATACGCGTAAACGTGGAAAAACTTGAAGACGCTCTGACCCGGTATAAGGGGTCGCGCTCGGATATTCTCTGTAACCACGGGAACTGGCAGGGAAACCTCGAATATGCTCCGCGAGAACAGTACGGCAACGGAAAAATCGCGACTTTTGAGGGCTTGTCCGTTCGCGTTCCGGAAAAGTATGACGAATATCTGACGCAAAAATACGGCGACTGGCGCGCCGAACTTCCGCAGGAGCAACAGGTCGGACACCATTATGCGGAAGTTATTGATTTAACTCGACCGTATACGGATTATATTGAAAAACTTACTGACGGAAAAATCAGAATTAAAAGGAACGAAGAAACCAGAAAGAAATTATAACAGATATTAATATTTTAGAAAAGGAGCAACCACATGAAACGAAGAAATTTCGCAAAAACTCTCTCCGCGCTTATTCTTTGTTTTGCCATGCTGTTCGGACTTTTGTCCGTTTCCGCGTCGGCGTATAACAAAGAATTTGTGTCCGAAACGCATGATGTGTTCAAAAGCACATCCGCAACCCTTGCGCCCGGCGTAGAACAGTATATCAACTACGCCTATGCCAAGGACGGCAACCAGATGGTCTATTATGTGACCGTCGCGGATATTTCCAGAGACGATGTTGTTGTGCAGACGTCTTATAAAGACCAGTACAGAAACAAGGTTCTCGGAATGTCCAAGCTGACGGAACAGGTCGCTTCCGCAAATGAGTATTACAGCGATCCTGCGTCTCCGCAGTTTATCAGCGAATACTACAATGTTGTCGCCGGTGTCAACGCGTCGTTCTACAATATGACGACGGGACAACCCTCCGGCATCACTTACATTGACGGCGTTTCTTTCGGAACCGCAAGTTATGACAATTTCTTTGCTATCCTGAAAGACGGCAGCGCCGTTATCGACTATCGCGCAAACGAAAAGAACTATACCGGCGACAGGGCTATTATGCAGGCAGCCGGCGGTTCCCAATGGCTTGTTCGCGACGGAAAAGACGTGACCGCTTCCGCAAGCGGCTCGTACAATACCGACAGACATTGCCGCACAAGCGTGGGAATAACAGCTGAGGGCAAGGTCGTCTTCATGGTTCTCGACGGCAGACAGGAGCCGTTCTCCTGCGGCGGTTCAATGCACGAAATTGCGCAGATTATGCTTGAAGCGGGCTGTGTCGCCGCGATAAACCTTGACGGCGGCGGCTCGACGACTTATGTCGCGAAGCAGGAGGGAGAGGACAGCGTTTCCATCGTCAACCGCCCCTCCGACGGCTCCGAGCGCTCCATTTCCGCAGGTCTTATAATCGCTTCGACGGCAGCTCCGTCCGATGCTTTTGACAGGGCTGCATTGACACCGGAACACGAGTTCATTACCGTAAATGCAAAAACAGCGATTTCCGCAAAGGGTATAAGCCCGTCCGGAACGGCTGCTGAAATTCCCGCAGATGCGGTTCTGAAACTTGCGGATGAATCTTTCGGCACGATAGAAAACGGTATTTTTGTTCCCGCAAAAACGGGCGATGCCGTTATTCAGATGGTCTATAACGGGAAAACCGTCGGAGAAACAACGGTTCACATCGTCGTTCCCGATGAGATAGCGTTTACTTCGACCGCTCTTGCCACTCCTTACGGAAAATCTTCCGAGATAGGGTTGACTTTGACCTACGGCGAATTCGGCTACGCTGTGGCATTTGACGCCGCAGATATTGAGTTCTCTCTTTCGGACGGTAAATTCGGTTCCGTGAGCGGATTGACTTTTAACGCGACTGCCGATACCTCCGTTACCGGCAGCGGAGAGATAACAGCGACCGTTGTCGGTACTTCCGTCAGCGCAACCGTTCCTCTCAATGTGGGAAAAGGTTCAGAAGTCCTTTTTGACTTCGAAGATGCAAATGTTGACAGATGGGGATTTTTTGACTATTATAATGCAGATGTCTCCACTACCATATCCGTTGCGGATGCGAAAAACGGAAAAGTTCACTCAGGCAACTATTCGATGGCATATTCCGTTGATTTCAGTCAGCTTACATATTATGAAGACTATATAACGTCAATGATGACCTATAATGCCGATTCCATAAAGGCGCACGGCTTGGGAACAGACGCAGACGGAGTTCAGATGTACGGCACTCCGGACGATTATGTCAACATAACCGGAGCGACAGGTCTCGGTTTTTGGGTATATCTTCCCGATGAAGTGGACATTGCAGGTCTTAATCCCCGTTTTGTTTTCGGCTACAAGAAAACTGCGACGGACGCTTGGACGCGAGGATCAACCGCAATGACCGAGTTCCTCATAAATCGCGAGGGCATGGGAAGCGACGGCTGGTACTACTTCTACGCCGACCTTTCCGCTTTCTCCGGTTACTATGCCATGTCTATGCAGAATAACCGTCTTTCCTGCACCTCGTCCAAAAACGGGTATAAAGCGGAACGCTATTACGGAGCCATGGTTGAATGGTATATAGAAGACCGCGCCTGGAAAAACAATAAAACAAAATCTTATACGGGAAAATTTACGCTTTTCATCGACGATATAACGGTAGACTATTCTTCCGTTGTGGATGACCGCGAACCCCCTGTTTTCGGTGATGTTTCTTATGCTGCGACAGGTATGTCCGATTCCGCAATACTGAAAGATAACGCAACGATAATTTACAACGGTGTGGATTTTGCGGCGTCTGTGTCGGAAAATACGAAAAAATCCAACGCAACGGGTATAAATCCCGCCTCCGCAAAGGCATATATTGACGGAAACGATGTTGCCGCCGAATACAAGAACGGGAAAATTACCGTTCTCAATCCCGTTGATTTCGCTGACGGCGTTCATACCGTGAAGTTTGAAATCGCGGACAGACAAGGCAATGTTTCTCATATTGTGAGAACGTTTACAATGGATACCGGTTCTTTGGAGAATACCGTAAAGGTGCTTCCGAGAGATGCCGATATGACGTCAACTCTTGTAGGTTCTCTTTATTATATAGACATCGTTGCGACGGATATCAGCGCTGTCAATACGGTTTCTGTTACTCTCAAAGTCAATAATGTTAACGACTGGGAACCCGCAGGTATAACAACCGCCGGAGGATTCTCTTCGGAATATATGTTTGACCCCGCCGATAACGGAATTCTTGAATTAACATTAAGAAAAACATCGACCGTTTCCGATAGAGGAGAAGCTGTTATTGCTTCCGTTCCCATTCGCGCATGGTATCCGCATAACGCTCTCGGCAAAGATTCCAACTGGATTATAACGCAGAAGAAATGCGTATATCCGATGGATATTCAACTTCTGACAAAAGCGGGACGCGTCGTATTTGAAGACGGAACTTTCGGAACATTCTCTTCCGCAAAGATCCAAATAGACAGCGAAGCGATGTGCGCTTACGGCTATATCGGTGTCAACAAGGGCAACGAGGGCGGAACTCTCAATGTTACTTCTTGGCATGAGCATACAGCCGTTGCTCTTGCGGACAAGGCGGCGACCTGCACGGAAGCGGGCTACACGGGCAGAACGTTCTGCGAAGTCTGCAACTCCGTTGTTGACTGGGGCACGAC
>CAKSFN010000015.1 GCA_934454405.1 uncultured Eubacteriales bacterium
CGGTTCGCAAATCCGCCGCAGAGCGCGAACCGCTTGCGAGGTCGCGGCAAGGCAGGATTTCCTGCCCGCAGGGCAAATTTCCGGGTATTAGTTACTTATATTTCAGGCAAGGAAAACAAACGGGTTGGTCTTTATTTTGGAGGTTCTACCCCACTTCGGACATTTTGCCACAGACGGGATTCGTAAGGCATAAGTGACAGTTGATACCTTTACAGTTCCCGGAACAAGAAAAATCCAAAATGCTATTGAAAAACAATTGAAATTATGTTATGATAGTCTTGCAATCGGGGAAGACTTCCATAACAAAAAACGCAATTCGCAAATGTGAATATGTGTTTGAGAATATGAAAAATTCAGCAGGAGGCACTTATGGATAACGAAAAGCGTATTACAGTATCAATGGAAGATATAAAGAATATTATAAACGATTCCATAGCCAATGCTATAAACATATTTGGTTATGAGGAATTTTTGCGAGAGATTTCGGGTTTTAATATAGCGTGCGTTGATTGCGAAGAACTTCTTAATGAATTTTCAGATACAGAACCTGATGAAGATTTTTTAGATAAATTGGAATGCGTTACAGATGAGATACAGTTATTGGAAGTTGAATATGCAGGGTTTAACAAAGAAGAAATAGTGGTGTTGGGTTGCAAAGGTTATAGAGAGACGAAAGAGCTCACTGATGAAGCAATATGTCATTGTCAATTGATAACAAATTACTATACTGAAATATCAGAAAACTTACGGTTGGACGGTAGCACGGATGAAAATCACATAAGTGCAGTTTATGATACTATTATAGATCAGAGAGACGTTTTTAACACAGTGATGTTCGCTTTCGGTAACATCAAATTTAAAGATAAAATTGATGAAGTTACAAATTTAAATTCTCTCGATGACGATGCCAAGAAAAGATGTATTGTTGGATTCAATGAGATGTACGGCAATATTATAGGTGGATTGGACTTTTTTGATAAAAATAACAATATAAAGAAGGTATATGAATATATAAAAGATCACAAAAAATGATACGGAGACAGTAATCAATACAAAGATTATAGAGGATGTTGAATTTAAAAAACTTCGTAATCTCTGCGGACGAATAAGAAGAATGTTGACTTCTTCTTGTATCACAATAGAACAAAAACTTTCAAAATAGTTTGTTTTAAAGAACCCGATTTTCGGGTTCTTTTTTCGTTTTGAAAAAGCCTTTTTGTTTTGGAATAGATTTTTCCCGCGCTCCCCGCTTGCGAGGTCGCGGCAAGGCAGGATTTCCTGCCCGCAGGGCAAACTTCCGGGTTGGTAGTTATCTTGTATTTCAGGCAAAGAAACCCAAACGGGTTGGTCTTAATTTTCGGAAGTTCCACCCCATTTCGAACGTTTCGCATTTATGCGAAATCCGGTTCGCAACGAGCCGTAAAAAGCTGACCTCTTATTGGTTTTTGCGGGCTGATTTTTGCCTGAACTTTCTCAAAAACCTTGCAAATACACAAAGTATTCGCTTGCCGACGCTTTGCCGTATTTTTTCGTTGACAAAGGCTTTTTTTTGTGTTAAAATATAGATTGGTAAAACAGGAATGTTTTTCAAGTTTGCAGATGCAGAGGAAAGAGAAAAAATGGGACAAGAGGAAAGACAACCGCTCGGTTTGACTTCCGCCGAAGTCAGAGAGAGAGTCGAGCGGGGAGAGGTCAACAAAGCGGATATTTCAACGGGAACGTCGACAAAAGAGATAGTCCGCTCAAACGTGTTGACGTATTTCAACCTCATATTTCTTATAATCGCCGTGCTTTTGACGGTTGTCGGGTCTTACAGAAACCTGACGTTTCTTCCTATAATAATCGGAAACACTTTAATAGGAATAATTCAGGGGCTGCGCGCAAAAAAGACGCTTGACAAAATGAATCTGCTCAACGCGCCGCACGCGCAGGTTATTCGCGACGGGGAGTTGAAACGCGTTACATCCGAAGAGCTTGTCAAAGACGACGTGGTTCTGCTTCGCGCCGGAGACCAGATCTGCGCCGATGCAACGGTGATTGACGGCGGAATACAGGTTAACGAGTCTCTTTTGACGGGCGAAGCCGACGAAATAAGCAAAACCGAGGGGGCGGAGCTTCTTTCGGGCAGTTTTGTTGTTTCGGGCGCGTGCCACGCAAGGCTTGTCAAGGTCGGAAGCGAATCGTATATTTCAAAATTGACGTCGGAAGCGAAGTCCATGGCGGGCGGCGAGCAGTCCGAAATGATCCGCTCGATAAACAAGATAATCAAGTGGGTCGGCATCGCGGTTATTCCGATAGGACTGATACTTTTCTTTCAGGGTATGTTTGCGAACGGCGAAACCTTCCAGAAAAGCGTGACCTCTACGGTAGCGGCGATCATAGGCATGATCCCCGAGGGGCTCTATCTTCTGACCACGATAGCGCTTGCCCTCAGCACGATACGCCTCGCAAAAAGACAGGTTCTTTTGCACGATATGAAAAGCATAGAAACATTGGCGAGGGTGGACGTTCTCTGCGTTGACAAGACGGGAACCATAACCGAACCCGAAATGTGCGTTTCCGATATAGTCGTCCGCGCGGGCGGTGACAACACTTTTTCGCTCCTTTCCGATTACGTTGCCGCCGCAAATGACACGAACGCCACCATGCAGGCGTTGCGCGAATATATAGACGCGAACGAAAAAAAATCTTCGATGCCGCGAACCGCGCTTGACGTTTTTCCCTTTTCGTCTTCCGTTAAATACGGCGCGATCACTTTTTCCGAGGGGACATATCTTCTCGGCGCGCCCGAATTTGTTTTGAGAGAGCGTTACAGCCGCTTTGAACACGAGATAAGACCTTTTACGGAAAAAGGATACCGCGTTTTGCTTTTTGCCTCTTATGACGGCGACGCAAAAGGGGGGTTGACAGCACCTGCCGAACCGCTGGCGTATATTGTGCTTTCAAACCCCATAAGAAAGAACGCGAAAGAAACTTTCGGATATTTCAGGGAACAGGGCGTTCAGATAAAAGTCATATCGGGCGATAACCCCGCCACGGTCGCGGAAATAGCGAAGCAGGCGGGAATAGACGGCGCGGAAAACTTTGTTGACGCCGCAACGCTTGACACCCCCGAATTGTTGAGAGCGGCGGCGGAGCGATACACGGTTTTCGGCAGAGTTACCCCGAAGCAAAAACAGAAACTCGTTCGCGCTTTGCAGCGCGGCGGGCATACAGTTGCGATGACGGGCGACGGCGTGAACGATATTCTTGCGATGAAAGACGCGGATTGCAGCGTTGCGATGTCGTCGGGAAGCGAGGCGGCGGCGCAGGTCGCGCAGGTGGTTTTGCTTGATTCGGATTTCGCGCGGATGCCGAGCGTCGTGCTTGAAGGAAGACAGGTCGTCAACAACATTCAGCGTTCGGCGGCTCTGTTCCTCGTCAAAAACATTTTCTCGGTCTTAATGGCTGTTTTTTCCGCGGTCTTTTTCCTCACATATCCTTTCGAACCCGCGCAGATATCCCTTATAAGTATGTTCACGATAGGATTTCCCGGCTTTTTGCTTGCGCTTGAACCGAACAAGGAACGCATAAAGGGTCACTTTATGAAAAATGTTCTGATGAAGGCGTTTCCCGCAGGACTTACGGATACCTTGGCAATCGCGGGACTTGTTGTGTGCGGTCACGTTTTCGGACTTCCGACCGATGATATCGCAACCGCCGGAACGATGCTGCTTGCGGTTGTCGGGTTTATGATACTTCTCGATATCAGCAAGCCGTTCAACAAGCTCAAGGTCGGAATAGTCGTTGTCAACGTCGTTTTGCTTCTTTTCTGCGGAATAGTATTAAACGACCTTTTCGCCATAAGAGGAATGTCATGGATCTGCGTTCTTCTTCTCGTTGTTTTCTCCCTTGCGTCCGCAACGGTGTTCCGATTCCTGACGATGCTGTCGAACAAGCTTGCAAAGATGCAGGAAAAACGCGAAGAGGAAGCTCTTCTTTCCGGCAAAAAGAAGAAAAAGCGCCGTTCTTCGGAAGCGCCGTTCTCGAAAAAACACGGCAAAAGAAAAAGTTATTATTCTCCCGAAAAAAAGAAATCGGATAAATGAAAATCAGGGGCAGTCGCGAAAAACGGTTGCCCCTGTCTTATCCTTTAATTTTGTAAGCGTTCGTTATTATTTTGATGTTTTCAGTCTTGCGTCCTTTTCTTTCAGAATGTATTTGAACGTTGGGAAAAGCAACACGACCGAGGCTGCAAGCCATGCGCCGGGGTCGCCGAAGCAGAGCGCCGCAAAGGACGCGGTTGACGCCGACGCAGTTATCGGCGCGCCGTTGACGATCTCGGGCAGAAAACAGCATATAAGGATCCTTGCGCCGAGTTCGGCTATGCCCGCGCCGAGAACGTATCCCGGTTTGAATATTCCCTGTACGGCGCTTCTCGTGACAACAAGAAATCCGA
Organism: uncultured Eubacteriales bacterium; assembly: GCA_934454405.1. Classification (GTDB taxonomy): domain Bacteria; phylum Bacillota; class Clostridia; order Oscillospirales; family UBA644; genus UBA644. The sequence continues at coordinate 4,439 of CAKSFN010000015.1, forward strand.
GAATGAAATAAAGAATGAAATCGACGTATATATAGGTGTTGCCGAATCGTATCGACGCTTCCGAAATTTTATCTTCGCTCATAAATATGTGCTGATACGTTCCGCCTATCGACAAAAGCATTGCCGCCGCAAAGCAAAGCGCAAAGAAAACAAGCATCAGCGCCCAAGTCTGTTTCAAGCCCTTTTTAACGCGGTCAAAACGGTATTTTCCGTAATTCTGCGCGTTGAAGCCGAGTATCGCCGAGCCGAGACCGTTGTAAAAAGCAAGCAGGAAATTTATCATTTTGTTTGCCGCGCCGAAGCCGTTCTGGGCAGGCGTTCCGGCAACCATAATACCGTTTTTATCAAGGTCAAACTTGACGACGGAGCCCTGCATGACGAGGATACCCACGGCAAGTATCGAAAATTGGAATCCGAGAGGGAGTCCGTTTTTGATATGCATTGAAACATACGAGCCGCTGACGCGCCAATCTTCTTTTTGTATACGCAGATCCGCGTATCTGACAAACGTATATATCGCGCAGATAACAACGCTTATCGCCTGCGCAAGAACCGTTGCGACAGCCGCTCCCGTCGGTCCCATACCGAGAGGGACAAGGAAAAGCAGGTCAAGCCCGACGTTGAGAGCCGTTGAGATAACAAGGAATATAAGAGGAGTGACAGAATCTCCGTAAGCGCGCAAAATCCCGCAGATAAAGTTGTAACCCATTTGCGCGATTATGCCCAGAAAGATAACGAAGCAGTAATTGTATGCCGCGTTGTAAACTTCCGCGTTTTCGGGAGTTACGTTTATAAGGCGAAGCATCCACGGCAGCGAAAGCACCGATACGACCGTTAAAAATGCGGATATTGCAACGGAAAGATACGTTTGAACGACAAACGACTGTCTCGCTCCCTTCATATCCGCCGCCCCGACGCATTTTGCGGTTATTACGCTGAACCCCGCCGTGCAACCGAACGCGAACTGCAAAAATATGAATGTCAGCGGAAATGTGTCGTTGACGCCCGCAACCTCTTCCGCCGTCAGCACCTGCCCGCAGATGATGGCGTCCGTCAGCACATATATCTGTTGGAGCAGATATGAAAGTATTATCGGCGCGGAGTAACGGAGTATGACTTTCCACGGCGTTCCCTGCGTCAGATCTATCGGGTGGGATATTTTTTCGAGCAACCCCGAACGGGGCGTTTTTCCGCCTGTTTTCATAAAAAGCCCTCCTTCCGAAAATCCGCAATTATTATAACAACATCGTTTTCGGATTTCAATAGGCGCAATTGAATTTATTTTGAAGCCTTGCGGTCTTTTTTGTGGGTTTTTCAAACTTTCTCCTCTTTTTTTTGACCTTCGGCGGCGGCTCTTGCTCAAAAGGACTTTGACTTTGACGATAAAAGCACGTTTCCGTCCTTTCGGAAACGCGGGTGTTCTTTTGGCTGCATTGCGGCGATGACGGCGGCGAATTGTCTCGAAATGGAATAAGATGTTTTTTCCCTCTCTCTTCGCCGGGATTTTTCCACGGTCTTAAAAGGCGGTTCGAAAAATTCAAAAATGAAAAAACAAAGAACCTTTCTGAAAACGCAAAAAAAATCCGCCGAAAAACTTCGGCGGAAATTCTTTTTAACAATTAGTCTGCAACGTAGGGAAGAAGGGCAACCTGTCTTGCTCTCTTGATCGCCTCGGTCAGCTCTCTCTGGTGCATCGCGCAGGTGCAGGTCACACGGCGGGGAAGGATCTTGCCTCTCTCGCTGATGAACTTGCGAAGTTTCGCGGTGTCCTTGTAGTCGATGGTCGCGTTCTTGTCCGCGCAGAACTGGCAGACCTTTTTACGCGGTCTTCTGTTGTTTCTGTAATCCGGTCTTTCGGGTCTTTCCGTTCTCTGCGCGGGAGCTTTTGCTTCTGCGGGAGCAGCCTCCTGAGCCGGTGCAGCCTCGGCAACGACCTCGGTCGCAGCCTCGACAACTTCTTTATTTTCGTTATCCATAATCGGTTTATCTCCTTTCTCGGCGGCGCATTTGCGCGTCGTCATAATGCCTCCGCTTCAAAAAGCGGGGCGAAGAGCGGCTTTTACGCTTCCGCGGCGGTCGGTCGCTTAAAACGGCAGATCGTCGTCCGAAACGTCGGCAATGTCGCCGAAGCCTTCGCTCTGATTGTTCGTGAATGCCACGGGCTCTTTTCTCTCTGCAGGAACGTTGCCTGCGGAGGGAGAGTCTGCGCGTCTTTCTCCGAACTGAACTTCTTCGACGATAACTTTCGTCGAACGCTGGTTTTTGCCTTCCTTGTCCTTCCAGTTATCAACCTGAATGGAACCGAAAGCGATGATCGCGGAACCCTTTCTGAAAAACTTGGAAATGAATTCTGCGGTCTGTCTGAAAGCGACGCAATCGATGAAGTCCGTCTCGTCTCTCTTCATCCTGCGAGATACGGCAATGGTGAACCTGATAACGGGAACGTTGCCGTTTGCGCTTACTCTGAGTTCGGGATCGGCGGTGAGCCTTCCCATAAGGAATACTTTATTGATATTCATAACAGCGGACTCCTCTCGGTCAGTTTCATATTTTCATTCGTTCTACTTCTTGATTATCATGGAACGAAGTACGCCCGTCGTGATATTGAAAACACGGTCGAGCTCGGCGGGTACTTTCGAGTCAGCCTCGAAGTTGACGAGAACGTAATAGCCTTCTGTTTCATAATTGATGGCATAAGCAAGTCTGCGCTTGCCCCATACGTCTACATTCTCGATGACTCCGCCGTTTTTCGTGATGAGATCCTTAAACTTCTCGGTCGTCGCTTCAAGCGCGGCGTCGTCGAGCGTCTTGGTGCTCAATACGAACAAACATTCATACTTAGTCATTCCGAAACACCTCCTTCCGGTCTTACGGAAAACGGACTATTGCCGTTTTCAAGGGGTTGACAGGCGGAAATTCCACCTATACCCGATTATTATATAAGAAAACTCTTCTCTTGTCAAGCGTCGTCATATAAATTTGACAAATTGTTTGACTTTTGCTTTTTAACTTGATTTTGGAAAGAATTTGATATATAATGATGTCAAATCGAAATATAAGAGGTATATTATGAAACTTGGTATAGTCGGTCTTCCGAACGTCGGAAAGAGCACTCTTTTCAACGCGATAACAAACACGCGTTCCGCAGAAGCGGCAAACTACGCCTTCTGCACGATAGAACCGAACGTCGGCGTTGTCAGCGTTCCCGACGAACGGCTGGACGTTCTGACAAGGATGTATTCCCCGAAAAAGACCACCCCCGCCACCATTGAATTTGTTGATATCGCCGGGCTTGTCAAGGGTGCGTCGAGAGGCGAGGGGCTCGGAAACAAGTTCCTTTCGCATATCAGAGAGGTTGACGCGATAGTTCACGTCGTTCGCTGCTTCGATGACGAGAATATCGTTCATGTCGAGAGCTCCGTCGATCCCGTCCGCGATATCGGAACGATAAATCTCGAACTCATTTTTGCCGATATGGAAACCGCTGAAAAACGCCTTGATAAAGCGAAAAAAGACGCAAAGGGAGATAAAAAGGCTCTTGCCGACGTTGAGCTTTTCGAGAGAGTAAAGCAGACTCTTGAAGAAGAAAAGCCCATAAGAAGCATGGAGATGGACGAGGACGAATACAAAAAGGTTTACGCCGCAAACTTTCTTACGATAAAGCCCGTTATCTACGCGGCGAATATGAACGAAGAGGAGTTCGGCGATTCCTCAAAGAACAAATATCTGAAAGCCGTTGAGGATTTCGCGGCGGCGGAGGGTTCAAAAGTTCTTCCGATATGCGCAAAGCTCGAGGAGGAAATCTCCGACCTCGACGCGGAGGACAGGGAGATGTTCCTTTCGGACATCGGTCTTTCGGAAAGCGGTCTTGCGCGCCTTATAAAAGCGTCGTACTCCCTGCTCGGTCTTATCAGCTATCTGACCGCCGGCAGCGACGAGGTTCGCGCGTGGACGATAAAAAAAGGAACGAAAGCGCCTCAGGCGGCGGGAAAGATACATTCCGATTTCGAAAAAGGCTTTATCCGCGCCGAAGTTATATCTTTTAACGACCTTGTCGCGAACGAAACGATGACCGCCGCAAAAGAAAAAGGCCTCGTTCGCTCCGAGGGAAAGGAATATGTGATGCAGGACGGAGACGTCGTCCTGTTCAGGTTTAATGTATGAGCAGACAGATTTGGAGAGCGGGAACGCTCCTTTCCCCCGTTCCGCCCGCGCTTGTGACGTGCGGCGGAGGGGATCTTCCCGAAAACGTGCTGACCGTTGCGTGGACGGGCATTTTGAACTCCGATCCCGCAAAAACTTACGTCAGCGTCCGTCCGTCGAGGTTTTCTCACGAATTGATAAAGCAAAGCGGAGAGTTTGTTATAAACGTAACTCCCTCAAAGCTTGTTCGCGCCGCAGACAAAGCGGGCGTGATAACCGGCAGAGGCATTGACAAATTCGAGGAATGCGGACTTTGTAAAACCCCGTCCGTTTCCGTTGCCTGCCCCACGCTTGCGGATTGCCCTATTGCCCTTGAATGCAGGGTGACGGACGTCGTTTCTCTCGGAACTCACGATATGTTCGTCGCCGACATCGTCGCGGTCACGGTTGACGACTCGGTTATAGACGACGGCGGCAAATTGCGCATAGAGAAGGCGGGGCTTATGGCTTACGCGCACGGGACGTATTTCGAACTCGGAAAAAAAATAGGCACGTTCGGCTTCTCTGTTCGGAAGAAAAAGAAAGCGCCGCGCAGAAAATAAAAAAGAATATCGGAGGAAAGGCAAAAGCCCGACCTCCGATTTTTTCGTCGCTGAAAACGCCCGTGTTTTACCCTTCGCAGGAACGAAGTATTTTTAAGGCTTTTCATCTTGTTTTTCGCCGCTGTACTTTTTCCGAACAAAAGAGAGAAGAGTGTTTTTTTCGTTCGGCAGCTCTTCGTCTATGACCCGCGAAAGGCAATCGTGAAGCGCCTGCCCTATCTCCCTGCCCGACAGAAAAGAGAGCAGGTCGTTTCCGTTAATTGCAAGCTGCGAAAGCGAAAAACACCCTTTTTCTTCTTTTATCCGTTCCGCCGTTTTGACAAGCGCGTTTATCTGCGCGTATTTTTCATCCTTCATGCAGTCGCTTTGCGCTGCGGTGTCCGCTTTTTTGACCTTCATCAGCAGCGAATAGTTTTTTTCGCCGATTTTGCAAAGCATCCGCCCCACGCTTTTTTTATCGGGAGGAAAACGGTTGTCATGCTCCCTAATCAGCGTCAGCACGGTGTCCTTTGTTTCGTTGTCGCATCTGAGCCTGTTCAACACTGTTCTCGCGATTTCCGCGGAGACTTCGGGATGCCCGTGGAAATGCCCCTGTCCGTTCTCGTAATGATAAACGGCGGGCTTGCCTATATCGTGAAAAAGCATCGTCAGCCGCAGCGTCGGATCGGGGTCGATGCTTCCGACGGAGACAGCGGTGTGCGTGTAAACGTCGTAAATATGATGCTTGTTTTTCTGTTCAAAGCCTATCGTCGGTTTTATTTCGGGAATTATCTGCCCGATAATATCGGAAAAATCAAGAAGTGTCCCTGTCGCGTTTTTTCCGCAAAGAATCTGTTTCAGCTCCGAAAAAATACGCTCGGCGGAGATTTCGTTCAGCAGTTCTTTTTTCTTCCGCATAGCCTCCGCGGTTTTCGGCTCTGTCTTAAAGCCGAGCTCCGACGCAAGCCGAAGCGCGCGCAAAATGCGGAGAGCGTCTTCGTCAAATCTTTCGTCGGGGTTACCCACGGCGCGGATAATTCCGTTTTTCAAATCTTCTTTTCCGCCGAACGGGTCTATGATTTCCCTGCCGTCAAAAGCCATCGCGTTTATCGTAAAATCGCGTCTTTTAAGGTCTTCCTCAAGACTCGGCGTGAAGGTGACTTTTTCGGGACGGCGGTTGTCGGAATATTTTCCGTCTATCCGCCATGTGGTTATCTCAAACGGTTCGCCGTCAACGAGAACGGTAACGGTTCCGTGCTTTATCCCTGTTTCGATGACGGGAAAATCTTTCATTATCTCTTCTGTTTTCTCGGGATGCGCCGAGGTGCAGATGTCGAAGTCGTGAGGCTCTTTTCCGAGAAGATAATCGCGCACGCAGCCGCCGACGCAATATGCTTTTTCTCCTGCGTCGTTCATCATTTTTATGATTTTTTCGGCTTTTTCGTTTATTTTCATTTTTCCTCCGCGTTCTCGTCCGCCGTAAAAGCCTCCGCCGCCGCGGCGCTTGCGAATTTCTTCATCCAATGCTTAAGCCCCGAGTATCTTTTGTTGCTTCTCGCGTTATCGACCATATATTTTATTTTGCGCGCGTCGCCTACGATGATAAGGATTTTTTTTGCGCGGGTGACCGCCGTATAAAGCAGATTTCGCGTATAAAGAAGCTCGGGACCTTCGAAAAGGGGCAGTACGACAGCGTCAAATTCGCTGCCCTGCGATTTGTGAACCGTTATCGCGTAAGCCGGTTCGAGTTCTTCCGTTTCCGATGAATTGACCGAATATGTATAAAGGCGGTCGTCGAATCTGACGGAAAGCGTTTCGGAACGCGTGTCTATTTTCTCAATCGTTCCTATATCGCCGTTAAAAATGCCGTTTTCGATGTCTCCGTCGGGTTTTTCGCCGACAAGGTCGTAGTCGTTTCTTATCTGCATGACCTTGTCTCCTTCCCGAAAGACAAGACCTCTGAGCGTAAGCTCTTTCTTCGACGCGGAAGCGGGATTCAGCGCGTCCCTGAGAGTTTCGTTCAGCGCGGACGTCCCCGAACCGCCCTTTCGCGTCGGCGAAAGCACCTGTATATCCTTAAACGGGTCGAAGCCGTAAGCGTTGGGAAGTCTCGACGTGCAAAGAGCGCGCACAAGGTCGTGAAGCTCGTCCGAGCTATGCGTGGAAATAAAGAAAAAATCCCTGTCCTTCGCGTTCAGTACGGGCATACGTCCGTTAAGTATCTCGTGCGCGTTCGTCACTATGAGGCTGCGCCGCGCCTGTCTGAAAATTCTGTCAAGGCGAACAGTGGGCAGATATCCGCATTCGAGCAGGTCGCGAAAAACGTTGCCCGCGCCGACGGGAGGCAGCTGCGCCGCGTCGCCGACGAGTATAAGCTTTGATTTAAGAGGAAGGGCTTCGAGCAGGTGCGAAAAAAGCGAAAGATCTATCATCGAGCTTTCGTCCGCGATAACCGCGTCGTATTGAAGCTGATTGTCCTTGTTTCTGTTGAAAACGTATTCCCCGTTTCTCGGCGCGTATTCGAGAAGCCTGTGCAGCGTTTTCGCATCTCTTCCCGTCAGCTCGGAAATTCTTTTCGCCGCGCGTCCCGTCGGGGCGCAAAGCGCAAAGGAAACTCCCTCCGATTCAAAAACTCTGATAATGCCGTTCAGCGTCGTCGTTTTTCCCGTTCCGGGGCCTCCCGTCAACAGCAAAACGCGTTCCTTGACCGCCGCGAAAACCGCTTTTTTCTGGAGCTCGTCGAACTCAATGCCGAGCCGCCTCTCCGCAAGAGACACGACGCCGTTGAAGTTTTTCGGGTCGTCGCCGGAAAACTGTGCCATCAAAAGAGTTCGGAGCGCTATCGTCCGCTCGCTGTCGTAGACCCATTTCTGATATACCGCGTCCGAGTTCCCTATTTCGGGAACATACGCCAGAACGCCGTCCGAGATAAGCCTTTCGAGGCTTGCCGAAACGGTGTCCGCCTCAACGCCGAGCAAAGAGGAAACAATGTCGCGGAGTTTGTTTTTGGGCAAAAAAGTGTGCCCCGACCCGTACATATTGTGATTGAGAACGAATATCAGAGCTGCCTCGATGCGGTTTGAGCTTTCGGTGTCGTAGCCCATGCGCACGGCAATTTTATCCGCCGACTGAAAGCCGACGCCGGGTATTTCGCAGAGCCTGTAAGGGTTTGATTTGATTATATCGTAAGAGCGCAAGCCCCATTGTTTGAATATTCTGAACGCGACGGACGGCGTTATGCCGAACTGCTGAAAATAAAGAAGAATGGTTTTGACGCCGACGGTTTCTTTGAGAGATTGTGAGATCGCCTCTGCGCGCTGTCTCGAAATTCCCTTCACCGTGCAGACCCGTTCGGGCTCGTTCTCGAGAATATCGAGAGTGTCGGGACCGAAAACCGAGATCAGGGCTTTCGCCGTTTTTTCGCGTATCCCCTTGACTATGCCCGACGAAAGATAGCGTAGTATAGCCGTTTCGTCCGCAGGCATACGGGAACGGAATGATGTAACGGCAAACTGTCTGCCGTAGGTTTTATGCTCCGTGTAATCTCCTTCAAGCTCAAGCGTTTCGCCCTCGGAAACGAGCGGAAGAGTGCCCACGGCAACAACGCCGTCTTCTTTCGTTTCGAGTCTCAGCACGCAATAGCCGTTTTCGGCGTTTTTGTAAATGATGTCCTCCACAACGCCCTCGATAACCAATTCCGTTCGCCTCCTTCTCCGTTCGGATATATCCGTGTTGTGTGAATTATATCACATTTCGCGACGAAATGCAAGAGCGCGGGCTTGAAATCAGACCCGATTTGTGGTATTATATTTTATATTATCCGTTGTCCGCATTCGCCGGACTGCCGAGCCGAAAGGATATTTTATGAAAAAACAGGTCACGGTCACTTATTCAAAAGATCTTTTGCGCAGATATTTTTCTTATGTTTTCGACAAAAAAGGAACGAGAACGAAAGCCGTTTTCGCGGTTTCCGCGGCGGTTTTCGCGGTCTGCGTCGCTCTTTCGGCAGTTTTTTATTCCCGGAATGCTGTTGCGGCGGGCGTCAATCTTTTTTATGTGTTTCTCGGCGTTTCCTCCGTCGCGGCAGCCGTCGCCGCCGTTTATGCTCTTTCGATGCGCCTGTATCCCCTCCTTTCTTCAAAAAAGATGTCCGGAACGCTCGGAAAGACCGTCATATACGATTTTTCCGATAATTCTTTTACCGCGTCTCCGCCCGACGGACGAGGCAAAAAAAGCTATCCGTACCGCGTTATGGTCGGATTTGCCGCGGCAAAGGGGTGCATCTTCGTCTACGGCAATTCGTCTTCCGCTTTTATCCTCCCGTATGATAAGGACATCGCGGATTTTCTCGAAACAAAGCTGAAAAAGCTGTGATTGGCGGCTCAGAAGCCCCGTAAATCCGAAAAAAAAACGAAATCTCTTGAAAAACAGGGGTTATTCTGCTATACTAAAATTTATAAAAGATTATTTCTTGTCCCCGCGCGGGACGAGGGAAGGACATATTATGGAAAGAGTACAGGTCAGAGAGATTTTTGCGTCCCCCGACGGTTTCGGAGGAAAAACGGTCACCGTCGCGGGCTGGTGCAGAACGATACGCGATTCGAAAGCGTTCGGTTTTATCGAGTTGAACGACGGCAGTTATTTCAAGTCCGTTCAGGTCGTTTTCGAGGCTTCGAAATTGGAGAATTACAAGCAGATAGCGTCTCTCAGCGTCGGTTCCGCCGTTGAGGTGAAGGGCGTTCTCGAACTGACGCCCGAAAACAAGCAGCCGTTTGAGATCAAGGCGGAGCAGATAACCGTTTGCGGCGAATCCGTTCCCGAATATCCGCTTCAAAAGAAACGTCACTCCCCCGAATTTTTGCGCACGATAGCGCATCTTCGTCCGAGAACGAACCTTTTCAGCGCTGTTTTCAGGGTGCGTTCCGTCGCGGCTTACGCCATTCACAAATTCTTTCAGGACAGACACTTTGTATACGTCCACACGCCGATAATCACCGCCAGCGACTGCGAAGGCGCGGGAGAGATGTTCCGCGTTACGACGTTTGATCCCGAAAACGTTCCCGTGACGGAGGACGGTCAGCCCGACTGGTCGAAGGACTTTTTCGGCAAAGCCGCAAAACTGACGGTCAGCGGACAGCTTGAAGCCGAAACTTACGCGCTTGCTTTCGGTTCGATATACACTTTCGGTCCGACATTCCGCGCCGAGAAATCGAATACGACCCGTCACGCCGCGGAGTTCTGGATGATCGAGCCCGAGATAGCGTTCGCGGATCTTGCGGACGATATGGATCTTGCGAGAGATATGATAAAATTCGTTATTTCCTACGTTATGGAAAACTGCGCCGCGGAAATGGAGTTTTTCAACAGCTTTGTTGACAAAGGTCTTATCGAAAGACTTAAAGGCGTTGTAGAGTCCGAATTCGTGCGCGTGACATACACCGAAGCGGTGAAGATCCTCGAAAAGAACAACGATAAATTCGAATATCCCGTTTCGTGGGGCTGCGACCTGCAAACGGAGCATGAAAGATACCTCACGGAAACGGTTTACAAAAAACCCGTTTTCGTAACGGATTATCCGCAGGATATAAAAGCGTTTTATATGAGACTTAACGACGACGGAAAGACGGTTGCCGCAGCAGACCTGCTCGTTCCCGGCATAGGAGAGATAATCGGAGGCAGCCAGAGAGAGGAAAGACTTGATTATCTTCTTCGCGCGCTTGATAAATTCGGGCTTGACGAAAAAGATTATTCGTGGTACCTCGATCTCCGCCGTTACGGCGGCTGCAAGCATGCGGGCTTCGGTCTCGGCTTTGAAAGACTGATTATGTATATAACGGGTGTTTCGAACATTCGCGACGTGCTTCCGTTCCCGAGAACTCTCGGGTCGGCTGAATTTTGATAAAATAAACGACCGACGGGATTGGAGACCCGCGGTCGAACAGGAGTGATATTATGTATAAATTTACGGAAAATGAATTTGAGCAGCTCAAAAAACAATACGAGGAGTACAAGGCGCGCGGACTTTCTCTCGATATGTCGAGGGGCAAGCCCTGCACCGAGCAGCTTGATCTTTGCGAACCCCTGCTTGCGGATATCGTTACGAACAGGGACTGTTACGGCGAAGGCGGCGTCGATCTTCGAAACTACGGCGTGCTTGACGGCATCGTTGAGATGAAGCGTATTTTCGCCGACCTGATGGACGTTACCCCCGATATGGTCATCGCAGGCGACAGTTCTTCTCTGAAACTGATGTACGACGCGCTTTCGGACGCGATGTACGCCGGTGTTCTCGGCTCCGATAAGCCGTGGTCGAAATATGACGGCATATCGTTTATCTGCGTCGTTCCCGGCTATGACAGGCACTTTGCCGTTACCGAGCGTCTCGGCGTAAATATGATAAATGTTCCGCTGCTTGACGACGGCCCCGATATGGATATGGTTGAAAAGCTTGTCGCGTCGAACGAAACGATAAAGGGTATCTGGTGCGTTCCCAAGTATTCCAACCCCGACGGCATAACTTACAGCGACGAGGTCGTAAGACGCTTCGCCGCGCTGAAGCCCGCCGCAAAGGATTTCAGAATTTTCTGGGATAACGCCTATGCCGTTCACGATTTTGACAGAAACGACTGCGATCATCTGCTCAATATCTTTGACGAAGCGAAGAAGTACGGCAACGAGGATATGATCTATATGTTCTGCTCGACTTCGAAGATAACCTATCCCGGCGCGGGCGTGGCGGCGATGATAGCCAGCCCCGCAAACGTGAAATATTACGAAAAGAGCCTTTCATATCAGTTCATCGGTCCGAATAAACTCAATCAGATGCGTCACGTCAGGTTTTTCAGGGACGCGCAGGGAGTGCTCGACCTGATGACGAAGCACGCCGCAATTATAAAACCGCATTTTGATGCCGTTTTGAAAGAACTGCACGCGGAGCTTACGGGGCTTTGCACGTGGCACGAGCCCAAAGGCGGATATTTTATTTCTCTTTATACCCCGGACGGCTGCGCAAAACGCGTTGTCGAGCTGATGAAGGAAGCCGGCGTTAAAATGACCGGCGCGGGCGCGTCGTATCCTTACGGAAAAGACCCTCACGATTCGAACATCAGAATAGCTCCGACTTTTCCGTCTGTTGAGGAGATATCCCTCGCCGCAAAGGTTTTCTGCGTCTGCTGCAAGCTTGCCGTCGCGGAAAAGCAGCTCGCGGAGAAAAACTGACCGCGACCGAAACAAACGATTCAGGTGATTGATTTATGAGCATTATCGAAAGCATTATTCTCGGAATAGTTCAGGGCTTGACGGAGTTTCTTCCCATTTCGAGTTCGGGGCACCTTGCCATCGCGCAAAAACTGTTCGGTATGAATGAGACGGGCTTTTTTCTCGAAGCGCTTCTTCACGTCGGAACTCTCGTCGCGGTTTTTATCGCGTTCCGAAAGCTTATCGCGGGGCTGTTCAAGGGCTTTTTCACCATGCTCGGAAAGGTTTTTCGCGGAAAGTTTTCTCTGAAAAAGGCCGAACCCGAGGAAAGGATGATTCTTATGCTCATCGTTTCCTGTCTGCCTCTTTTTCTTGCCCTTATATTTAAGGACTATGCGGAAAATCTGAAAAATTCGCTGTGGGCGGTCGGTGCGGCGCTTATTGTAAACGGCGTGATTCTTCTGATTTGCGACAGACTGCCGGACAGAAAAAGAAACGCCGCGAATATGACTCTCGGCAATTCTCTGGCGGTCGGTTTTATGCAGGCGGTTGCGATAATTCCGGGCATTTCCCGTTCCGGCTCCACGATAACCGCAGGCGTCGCGTCGGGGCTTGACAGGGAATTTGCGGCGCAGTATACATTCATTCTTTCCATCCCCACAATTCTCGCCGGCGCGGCGATGAGTTTTAAGGACGCAGTCGCCGAACATTCGATAGTTGCCTCCGATATCCCGTCTTACATAATAGGCGTGGTTGTTTCGGGTGTCGTCGGATTTTTTGCGATAAAGCTTTTGCAATATATTCTCAAATCAAAAAAATTCATTATATTCTCTGTGTACAGTTTTGTTGTCGGTGCCGCTGCACTGATCTTCGGCATCGTAAAAGGAGTATAAATGGCTCAACGGAAAAAAACGGTTAAAAAGAAGGATTCTCCGAAAAACACGGCTCCGCGGAAAACGGAGGCGAGAGGAAGACGTCCGAACAAAAAAATGGATAAGAACCTTCGCGACACGATTTTTGCAGTCGTGCTTATCGGCGTTGCCGTTTGTCTTACCATCTGCCTCGTGATTCCCGAGGCGGGCGTTCTGTGCCGTTGGATAAGAGACGTTTTGTTCGGTCTTTTCGGCTGGGCGGGCGCGGTCGTCCCCGTTGCGCTTGTTTTTTATGCGGTTCTGATGATTCTGCGCTATGAAAAAATCACCTCAAAGGTTCTTCTTTCAACGGGCGCGATAGTTCTTCTTTCGGCGTTCATCAATGTCTGCGAAGACCCCGACAGGCTTCTCGTCGCCGAAAAAAAAGGTCTCGCAGAGTGCATTTCTTCCCTTTATAAAAGCGGCGCGGAATTTGCTTCCGGCGGCGTTGTCGGCGGCGCAATAGCCGAACCGCTGACGCTTCTTGTCGGCGCTCTCATAAGCGGAATAATCATATTTATCGTTATGCTTGTCGCGTTTATTTTCGTAACGGGACTGACATTTTCCTCTTTCATCGGAACCCCCGACGAACGCCGTGCGGCGCGCGAGGAAAGAGACGAGATAAGAAAACAGGCGGAGGAAGAGGCGCGCAAAAAGCGTATCGAAAAGAAAATACGGCTTACTCTGCCCGAATACGGCGACGAAATCGAGGCTCCGAAAAACGGGCAAAAAGGAAAGGAAAAGGTCGGACAGAACTGTTCAAGCGAACCGAGCTTTGACGAAGAGGAAACAAAGATTCCGACTTTCACCACCAATCTGGACGATCTTTCGAAGATGTCCTCCGTCCCCTCTTCCGCGACAGGCTCTGCCGCGCCCGAAGAGGAAAAGATAACAAAAGAGGATATCGCCGAGGCGACCGCCGAAGTGACTGCCGAGATAGAGGCGGAAAAGGCGATTCAGCCCGAAAAACCTTACGTTTATCCCGATATAGAATTGCTTTCAAAGCCGAAAATTATCCGTGAAGAAGGCATTGCGGAGTATTTGCGCACAACGGGCGAAAAGCTTGTCGAAACGCTGAGAAGCTTCAACGTGGAAACGCACATTCTGCACGCTTCGCACGGTCCCACGGTCACGCGTTACGAGCTTGCTCCCGAACAGGGCGTAAAAATAAGTAAAATAACAAACCTCGAAGCGGATATCGCATTGAGCCTTGCGGCGGAAAGCGTTCGTATCGAGGCTCCCATACCGGGAAAAGCCGCGATAGGCATAGAGATCCCGAACCAGATCCAGCAAACGGTGAATATCCGCGACCTTATCGACAGCGACGATTTCAGAAACGCAAAGTCGAAGGTGACGGCGGCTCTCGGCAAGGACATCAGCGGCGAAAACATTTTCGTCGATATCTCAAAAATGCCGCACCTGCTTATCGCGGGCGCGACGGGCACGGGCAAATCCGTTTGCATAAACTCCATAATCGTCAGCCTTCTTTACAAGGCGAAGCCCGACGAAGTCAAGCTTATTCTCGTTGACCCGAAAATGGTTGAGTTTTCGGTGTATAAAGGCATTCCGCATCTGCTTATTCCCGTTGTGACGGACCCGAAAAAGGCGGCTGGCGCGCTTTCGTGGGCGGTGACCGAGATGCTTTCGAGGTACCAGATGTTCACGGAAAAAGGCGTCCGCGATTTCAAGAGTTTCAACGCAAATCTCGAAGAGGACGAAAAACCTCTTCCTCAGATAATCATTATCATAGACGAGCTTGCCGACCTGATGATGGCTTCCCCCAAAGAGGTGGAGGATTCCGTTATGCGGCTTGCGCAGATGGCGCGCGCCGCGGGCATGCATCTGATTATCGCAACGCAGCGCCCCTCTGCAGACGTAATCACGGGTACTATAAAGGCGAACATTCCGTCCCGAATCGCTCTTGCGGTTTCGAGCGGCATAAACTCCCGTATCATTCTTGACGAGCTCGGCGCGGAAAGGCTTCTCGGAAAGGGCGATATGCTCTTTGACCCGCTCGGAGCGCCGAAAGCGCAGCGTATACAGGGCTGTTTTGTCAGCGAAACGGAGGTCGAAGCCGTTGTCGCGGCTCTGAAGCAGAACAATCCCTCCGAATATAATAAGGAAATACTCAGGCAGATTGAGCAGGCGGCGCTTGCGCAGCAGAAAGGCAAGAAGGACGGTACGTCCCTTTCCTCTTCCGGTTCGGGAATGACCGCCGAAAGCGAAGCGGCGGACGACGAAATGTTCGATCGCGCCGTTGAGGTCGTGATAGAGAGCGGACAGGCTTCCACTTCCATGCTTCAACGCCGTATCGGTCTCGGTTACGCGCGCGCGTCAAGGCTTATCGACTATATGGAAAAGCGCGGTTTGGTGGGTCCTTTTCAGGGAAGCAAGCCCCGCAAGGTTCTTATGACAAAAGAGGAATGGATGGAAGCGAAAATGCGCGCCGAAAATCCCGACACCGCGATGTCGGACGGCGGCGTTCCGGAGGACTTCTGATGAAAAATCCCCTTTATCCGGGCTTTTTGCCGGTTACGCGCCGCGAAATGGACGCGATGGGTATCAAACAGTTTGATTTTGTTTATGTGACGGGCGATTCTTATGTGGATCACCCGTCATTCGGCGTTGCCATAATAGGCAGGGTTATCGAAAAACTCGGATTCACCGTCGGCATAATTTCACAGCCCGACTGGCGCTCGACAAAGGATTTCACCGTTTACGGCAGACCGAAATACGCTTTTCTCGTAACGGGCGGCTGCATTGACTCGATGGTCAATCATTACACCGCCGCAAAAAAAAGAAGAAGCGACGACGCATATACCGCCGGCGGCAGGGCGGGCAAAAGACCCGACCGCGCGGTTATTGTTTACTGCAACCGTATCAGAGAGGCTTACGGAGACGTTCCTCTCGTTATCGGCGGTCTTGAAGCGTCTTTGCGCCGTTTTGCGCATTACGATTATTGGAGCGATAAGGTCAGACGTTCGATACTGCTTGACAGCGGCGCGGATATCTGCGGCTTCGGTATGGGCGAAACCTCGACGGAGCGGATAGTTACGCGTCTTGCGGCGGGTGAACCCGTTTCCTCTTTGACTGATATTGCGGGGACATGCGTCGTTGTTGACGAAAAACCTGCCGACGCGGTCGAATGTCCCTCTTTCGAAAAGGTCTGCGGCTCGGATGAGGCAAGTAAAAAGCAGTATGCGGACGCGACGCGCATACAGTACGGGCAGCAGGACGCTTTTATCGGAAAAACTCTCGTTCAGCGTCACGGCGACAAGTGGGTGAAGCAGAATCCTCCGTCCGAACCGCTTGACGGCAAGGCTTTGGACGATGTTTACGACCTGCCCTTTATGCGCGCATGGCACCCCGTATACGACGAGGAGGGCGGCGTGCCCGCGATAGCGGAGGTTGAACATTCCGTAACGCACAACCGCGGCTGTTTCGGCGGCTGCAATTTCTGCGCGATAGTTTTTCATCAGGGCAGATACGTAACTTCCAGAACCGAGGACAGCGTGGTTCGCGAAGCCGAAAAAATAACGCATTCGCCGAACTTTAAGGGATATATTCACGATGTCGGAGGTCCTACCGCGAATTTCAGACACCCCGCCTGCAACAAAAAAAGTCTTTGCACGAACCGTAAATGTCTTGCTCCTTATCCGTGCCCCGCGATGAAGCCCGACCACACGGAATATCTTCGCATTCTGCGCCGCATAAGAGAGCTGCCGAGGGTCAAAAAGGTGTTCGTCAGAAGCGGCATACGGTACGATTATTTAATAGAAGATAAAAACGAGGAGTTTTTCGAGGAACTTGTCAAGCACCATATCAGCGGTCAGCTGAAGGTGGCTCCCGAACATTGTTCGGACAGGGTTCTCGACTGCATGGGAAAGCCGCATTTTTCGATTTACAGAAAGTTTTACAGGCGTTTTTACGAATTGAACAGGAAATTCGGTATGGATCAGTATCTGGTTCCGTATATGATCTCCTCGCACCCCGGCGCGACGCTTGACGACGCGATAGAGCTTGCCCTCTATCTTAAAGAGATAAATTATCACCCCGAACAGGTTCAGGATTTTTATCCGACGCCGGGAACGGTCAGCACGTGTATGTTTTGGACGGGTATAGACCCTCTCAGCGGCAAAAAGGTATACGTTCCGCGAACCGCGGAGGAAAAAGCGTATCAGCGCGCGCTGCTTCAATGCACCCGCCCCGAAAACGCCGAAAAAGTCAAAAAGGCGCTGATAAAGGCGGGAAGACCCGACCTGATAAGGGTTCTTTTGCCCTCGGGAGCGGTCGCGCCGCAGTCAAAAGCCCGGAACGGCTGCCGTCCGCATCCGACCTCTTCCATAAGAAAAAACGCGAAAAAGAGGAAAAAATAGTGCTTTTTCACAGAGGTTTACAATATATTACGGCACGAAATCGTACTTTGTGAAAAAAAAATTAAAAAAAATCGAACTCACGGATTGACAAGGGAAAAAAAGTGTGATATAATTTTAAACGGAAGATCCCGTGGAAAGAGAGATTGCGGGAAATAAAGCGGGCCAGCCGCTTTGAAGGGAGTAAAAAAAGATGGACAAAGTTTTACTTATAGCGGACGACAATAAGGATATCGTGGACATCCTTAAAATCTACGCTCAGAAAGAAGGTTATAAGACCGTTTGCGCATACGACGGCGAACAGGCTCTCAAAATGCAGAAGGAGTATAACCCGGTTCTGATCCTTCTCGACGTTATGATGCCCAAAATCAACGGTTACGACGTTTGCAGACAGATAAGGCAGACCTCGAACGTTCCCATAATCATGGTAACGGCGAAAAGCGAAGAGGCCGACAGAATCCTCGGTCTTGATATCGGCGCGGACGATTATGTCGTTAAACCGTTCAGCCCCCGCGAGGTTATGACGAGAATAAAAGCGGTTCTCAGAAGAGTCAGCGACGAGGCGAATGACGAGAGAAACAAGAGAATCGAAGTTGCCGGTCTTACCATTGATATGAACAGCTATGAGGCTTACGTTAACGGCAAGCCCGTTGTTCTGACAAAGAAAGAAATAGAAATCCTTTGGCTCTTTGCCACCAACCCCGGCAAGGTTTATACCAGAGATCATCTTCTGGAAAACATTTGGGGTTACGAATACTTCGGAGATACGAGAACCGTCGATACGCACATCAAGCGCATCCGCACCAAGCTCAATCTTGACGAGACCGTAGGGTTTGATATCAAAACCGTTTGGGGCGTAGGCTACAAATTCGAGGTCAAACAATAATGTTCAAAAAGATATCATCTGAATTGATGACTGTCTTAATTTCCGTAACGGTACTGGTGGTTTTAATCACCAGTATCGTTTTCACACTTCTTTTTTCCGATTATGCGATAAAAGAGAAGGAAGAAACGCTGAAAACTATGGCGAAAAACATATCCGTTCTCGTTGCAAGGGACGAGGCGAGCACTTCTTCCTATAACCTGAAAAGTATTTCGGACTACAACCTTTTTGCGAAAGAGGTTCTCTCTTCGCAGGTGTGGATAGTCAACCGCGACGGGGTTTTTGACAGGCTTCACAATTCCGCGGATACGCCGTATAATGCAAAAGAGCTTCCTTCCGAGGGATACGCGTGCTATGAACGCGCCCTGAACGGAGAAAGCTTTGTGACGACCGAGTTCAGCGGATATTTCGGCGAAAAGACCATCAGCGTTTTCGTGCCTGTCGAGGTTCTTTCGGCAGAGGACGAGTATTGCGGCGTCGTTGCCGTGCACTGCTCGATGTCGAACATCGCCGCCACGTATAATTCGGCGCTGACTTTCCTCGTTGTTGCGATCGTCGTCGCCGCAATAATCGCCGTTATCATTTCTTCTCTTCTCGCGCGTTTTGTTTCAAAGCCTCTGATAGAAATGAGGAACCTTGCGCAGAAAATGGCGGAGGGAGACTATACCGTTCGCGCGTCCGACGGAGGCAAGGACGAAATCGGGGACCTTTCGAGGAGCCTGAATTACCTTTCGGAAACGCTTGAATCAACGGTCGGAGAACTTGAGGTCGAAAAGAACAAGCTGAACGACCTTCTTCAGAATATGTCAGAGGGGCTTGCGTCCTTCACTCCCGACGGCAAACTGACCCGTTACAATTCCGTCTGGGTCAGCCTCTGCCCGGCGAATATTATGGAAAACGAGGATTTCTCCGACGCGCTTTACGACGTTTTCAAAACGGGAGAGACCTGCGCTGTCGCCATTGAGCTTGCGGACGTAATCAAGTTTATAATGTCTCCGATATGGAACGAAAAACATGACAGCATTGAGGCGGTCGTCGTTATCGCCTCCGATATAACGAAGGAAGTCCGGCTTGAAAAAACAAGGCGCGAATTCGTTTCAAACGTTTCGCACGAGTTCAGAACGCCGCTTACGATAATCAAGGGAAACGCCGAGCTGCTGCTTGACGGCGCGGTAACGGATCCCGAAATGCTGACGCAGGTTTACGAGCGGATAGAAAGCGAGACCGTTGCTCTTGAAAAGCTCGTAAAGGATCTTCTCGACGTTTCGCGAATGAAGGCGGGCAAAATCAAGCTTGACTGCTCCGAAGTAGATCTTTCGGAAATGGCAATTGAGATAACGTCGAAAATGCGGGTTATAACGGATAAGAAAAGTATTTCTCTTATCTGCAACACAAGCCACAGCCTCCGCCCCGTCTGGGGAGATGTGGATCGCATCCGTCAGCTGTTCATTATTTTTATCGACAACGCGATAAAATTCACTCCCGTGGGAGGAACGATAACCGTTTCGACATCTCAGGTGGACAACTGTGCATGTCTTTCCGTCAAAGATACCGGCAAGGGAATAGCGAAAGAGGACATTCCGTTCATTTTCGAGAGATTCTACAAGGTGGACAAGGCTCGCGGAGGCTCCGCGCAGGGAACGGGGCTCGGGCTTTCGATAGCAAGCAGCATAGTTGAGCTTCACGGCGGCGGCATAACCGTTGAAAGCGACCTCGGAAAGGGAACGACTTTTAATATTATGCTTCCTTTCGCCGACGAAAGCCGGACGGAAAAGAAAAAAGACGAAAAATAAAAAGAGAGGGCTGTAAAGAAAATGGTTTCTTTGCAGCCTCTTGTTTCGGAGATAAAAGAGAAATTATGGAATGCGGTATTTGTCCGCGCGGCTGCGGAGTTCTGCGCGAAAGAGGAGAGACAGGCTTCTGTCGCTGCGGAAAAGATATGCTTGTTTCGCTTGTCGATCTGCATCGCGGCGAAGAACCCTGCATAAGCGGCAAAAACGGTGCGGGAACAATATTTTTCGCAGGCTGCTCCCTCGGCTGCGTTTTCTGCCAGAATTTTGAGATCAGCCGCGAACCGAGGGGCAGAAAATATTCGGAGGAAGACCTTGTTCGCGCGATGAAAACGCTTGAAGACCGCGGCGCGGAAAATATCGAGTTCGTTACCGCGACGCATTTTTCGTTCGAGGTTTTGTCCGCTTTGAAAAAATACAAGCCGTCCGTTCCCGTCGTCTGGAATTCAAGCGGCTATGAAAAGGTCGAAACTCTTCGCCTTTTTGAGGGGCTTGTCGATGTTTATTTGCCCGACCTGAAGTTTTTCAGCCCCGAGTTGAGCCGCAGATACGCAAACTGCCCCGATTATTTCGAAGTCGCGTTTTCCGCGATAAAAGAAATGCGGCGGCAGAGCGGAGGCTGCGTTTTTGACGAAAAAGGAAAGCTTTTGCGCGGAACTCTTATACGTCACCTTGTTCTTCCCGGACATATTCACGACTCCTTTGAGATTCTGAAGATGATTGCGTCCGAGCTTCCGCACGACGTTTACGTCAGCCTGCTTTGTCAGTATTTTCCTCCCGACGGACTTCTGAAAAGCGGGAAATATCCCGAAATCTCGCGAAAACTGAAACGTCGGGAATATTCCGCGGTCGTAGACCGTTTTCTGTCGCTCGGGCTTGAAAACGGCTTCGTTCAGGAGCTTTCGAGCGCAACGAAAAGTTATGTTCCCGTTTGGGATATATAAAATCAGATAAAGGCACGGCTGTAAAAACTTACGTTTTTTACAGCCGTGTTATTGTTTTTAAGGGAAAGGCTTACAACATGTAACAAAAAGGATTGCGCTCCTCCTGTTTTCATTTTCGGAGGGGGTTACTGTCCGTTATTTGCTTTTTCACCATTTAACGCGTCCGGTAGAAATCAGTATACTGTGTCGCGCGGAAATTCAGGTCGAATCGTTGCGCGGTTTAATAAGAAATCGAAAAAACTGTCTCAATTGGCGCGGATTACGTATATACCTTAATGAAGCGGCGATATACATTTGTGTTCTTTCCCGGCTCAGTTTGAATGTTCTTGCGATTTTTTCCTCATCTTTTCCTTCGCGGAAAATCATATCCATTATTTGATCTTTCGGTTCGGGAAGGCTTTTTACAAGCAGGGTCGCTTTTTCATAAAATTCATCGTAACAAACAATGTTCTCGCCGCTGTCATCGTTTCTTCTGCCGAAAACAGTGTTGAAAAAATTCTCGCAATAGACTTTTTTAGATATATTTTCTTTTTTGTTTTGGTCGTCCATATTATTCTTCTTTCTAAATTTTTTGGAGATATGTTCCGCTATTCTTATTCTGCGTCGTCAGCTGCGCGTTCGCTGTCAAATAAACTCAAAAATTCCCGAAAAGTGATCGCCTCCGCGTCTGCCGGCGCCGAGTCAACGCCGCGTTTATGATGCGGATTGAGAGTGATTTTATCGTGTGTCTTCCCCATCATGCTGAAATACGGTGTATGAAGAAGCAAATATCCCGAATGATCCAGCAATTTGAAATCAACGTCGCAATTTGTAACAATATATTCTCTGTTAAAATCTTCGGACAGCGACGGAAGAATGCGATAACCGAGAAGTTCGGATAAAAAAGAGCATTCGTTTTCATCGGCTATTCTGTAATAACGTCTGAGCAGCGCCGTTAAGATTTTCTTCCCCTGTTCAAGAGCGGCACGGTAAAGTGGGTTTTCGTCTGTATTCCTGCATGTAAAATCGTATTTTCTTTCAGAAAGACAATCATCGAATTTTTTCGGAAGAATCTCGTTCATATTCCAGAGTAACTGGTGAAGATTGCCGAAAATTTCATCTTCATAAAACAGGTTCTTGAGTCTTTCGTTGTCGGAATATTCGAGAAAATATATGAAATCATCCTTTTTCTGCTTACAGGATAAGAAAAAATCGAAACCTTCGACAGAAAAATTTACCGATTCCCACTGCTTTGCGTCAGCGACTTTTTCCTTGTATTCGCGAACTGCTGTCGTTACGGAGTTCAATGCCTCATCGGATAAAAAAACAGCCTTGTGGTCGTTAAATTGCTTGACAATGAAGTCGGTTCCCGGAGTATATTTGTATTCATGTTTTCCTCTCTGATGAATCCGACATTTCAGACGAAAGTCTTCGCCGTCCTGCCCCATCCCGACGCACCGACGGATTTTTTCAATATACCTTTTTCCGTTGAGATTGTATTCGTTCGGATATTTCGGCAAGTATTCTTTTGTTTCCATATTTTATTTCCCTCTCCCCGCGCTTTGCGGCAGACAAGTGCTGTTTGCCCGTTTTCGCCTCTGTTTTTACGGAACGGTGTCTTTATCCTATTGAAAATACATCATAATCCGAAACACAGTCCGGTTTGGCAATCGGTTCATAGCGGTCTTCTTTACAATTAAATTTATAAAATCGCTTTGCTCCGCGAGGGTACAGCCCCGGGTAGACCTCTTCTATGACGGCATATTTGTAAATTGTTTCGTTGATATCGCAGTCATTTTCCATGACCGCAAGTTCGGCATCGGCGAAATCATGAAAAAATCCGACAGTTCGCAAATATCCCGTGTCGAGCGTTTCTCTTTCGCTTTCCTCAAGTTTCTCTGCGGTCGTTATCGTATATATGCATTTCTCGTTATATAATCTCTCACTCATATTGTTTTGTCTCCTTGTTTGATACAGAAAATTGTTTTGCAAAGATATTGATAATGTTTTGACCCGTCGCTTTTTATTTTAACGGATATCAGCCCGTTTGAAGTTTCGAGATCAAAAAATCGATTATTTTTTTTACGGTGGCTGCGGTGTTAATATCCGGATTCAAAAATACGGTCGCCCTTTTGTTCTTTATTTCAACACGACCTCTCGGGTAGTAATTGTAAGGCAAACCTTTCGTAACGGTCTTTGGGAGTTTTTGCCATTCTGTTTTGTGGTTAAAGCTGTTTTTTGATTTTGAACTGTATTCGACCGAAGAAACGGTTTTTCCGTCGGCATCGCATTGCGCCGCAACCGTAATCAAGAGGGTTTGATCCGATTCGAAATCGGCAACCCAGAAAATACCTTTTTTCGTTTGAAAAACACTCCTTTGTAAATGGTCCGTACAGATTATCGGATAATGTTTAAGTATAGTAGATTGTTATGATCCGTCGCTGTTTTTCCGGACGGCGTCAAGCAAATCTTCCTCCGCGACCGGATTGAGTTTGCACATCGAAATTTCTGTCAGCCGATGTGACATTTCAAAAACAGCTGTGTTTTTCGCGCCTTCCTGTTTGCGCTTGCCATTATAGCACACTCCTTCAAAAAAAGTAAACTACGATAAGGAATTTGCCCCTTTTGGAAACATTCGGTGTGAATATCTTCTTTTCAGAGAGAGAGAGTGACGCTCGTTTTTCAATTCCGTTTTCGACGGAAAAGCGTCCGAGATTTACAAAAAAATACATTGGGGTCTGCCTTCGAGATTTTTCCCGTGGGCAGACCCCAACATATATTATAAGAAAATTTTATTTCAATCTGAAAAGCAAAGCGTTTGCTGTATCTGTATCGAATATCGGCTGCCCCTCCGCTTTGTCCGTCGGATAAAGAAATCCGAATACCGCGCCGTCGTATCCTTTCGGAACATGCACCGAGTATTCTGTGCGAAGCGTGTTTACGCCGAAATCGTTCCAGCCCGTGAGGTTTGCCGACAGCACCTCCGTCACGGTCTTGTCCTCTCCGTCGAGACGGACGGTGTATTCGCTTTCGGTGTCGGAGATCTTACGGTAAGTTTTATCCCTGTTGACTATCCCGTAATAATCCTCGCTTGCCAACGCATACGAAAAACCTTTGTCGTAAGCGTTGACGTCCCGAAAAGAAACTTCCATTTTAACAACCCGCCATTCGTAGCCGTCCTTAGGCGCATGTGTGGCGTCCGCGTCGAATATCTCAAATGATTTAACGGTCAGTGTTCCCTTTGTTTCAAGCGTTTCGTCCTGCACGCAGCGGGTTTTGTATTCGTAACTTTTTCCGACTTCAAGACTGCATTCAATCCCGTATTTCTCAAATTCGGGTTGGAGCTTTTCTCCCTCCGTCGCGCCGCATACCGCGCAGGTTTTGGGCTCGTAAGGCGTCGCTTCTTTCCACGCGTGGACATGCTCCGTCGACGGTTTTTCCGTGTTCTCCGTCTCGTTTTTTCCGCACGCCGTCAGCGCAAACAAGCCCGCAAAAAGAATTGCGGCAGCTTTTGCAAGAATCGGTTTGATTTTCATTTGTGTTTACCTTTTCAGCCGATGACAAGGTGAACGGGAAGCCCGTTTTTGTAAGGAATATCAAGCTGTCCGTCAATAAGAGGCATCATCTCTTTCAGAAGCGCGTCCGTAACGTTGTTTCCTTCTTTGTTAATGCCGTCGCGCGGAACTTTTCTTATTTCGTTCGCAACCTCGGAGACCTTTTTGCATTCGATGTCAACGATATAAGGCTCCGTGGATCTGCGCACGAACATCGGTATCGCCGCCGTCATACCGCCGAGAGCCGCTTCCGCCGCCGCTTTACCTATGCGGACGGATTCTTCTATATCCGTTTTTGACGCGATATGCGCCGCGCATCTTTGCGGAAGGCTCAGCTCAACGGAGCGGACTTTGCAGCCTATTTCCGCCTTGACAAGCATTTCAAGCTGCTTTGCCGTTCCTGCGAGATATTTATGCCCGAATATATCGGTTGCGCCGCTCTGCGCGCCCTCGCCGACATAACGCCCGTCGGCGTAGCGTATTCCCTCGGATACCGCGACCGTCACATTCGGCTTCTTTTCGAGCTCCGCGCTGACCGCTGCCAAAAAGGCTTCGTTGTCAAAATCGACTTCGGGCAGATATATCAGGTCTGCCGTCAGCGAACCGTTGAGTCGCGGAAGCCCCGCCGCCGCTGTCAGCCAGCCTGCGTCGCGTCCCATAATCTCAACTATCGTAACCGCTTTGACCTTGTAAACGGCGCAGTCTCTTGCAATTTCCTGCATGGTGGTTGCCACAAATTTTGCCGCCGAGCCGAAACCGGGTGTATGGTCGGTCTGCGCAAGGTCGTTGTCTATTGTTTTCGGAACGCCCATGATATGCATTTCTCTGCCGCATTTTTCGGCATAAGCAGAAAGTTTTGCCGCGGTGTCCATGGAATCGTTGCCGCCGATATAGAAGAAATATCTGATGTCGTGCTTCTCAAAAAGCGCAAAGATCTCTTCGTAGAGCGCATCGTTCATGTCTGCGGGCAACTTTTTTCTGCAAGAACCGAGAGCCGCGGAAGGCGTGCATTCAAGCGCAAAAACGGAGTCTTCGTCCTTCAGAATATCGCGAAGGTCGACGAGGTCTTCTTTAAGAAAGCCCTCGATACCGTTTTTCATTCCGTAGATATTTTTAACGTCTGCGTTGTCGCGAAGTCCGAGAAATACTCCCGCAAGAGTTGCGTTTATCGCGCAGGTCGGACCTCCGGACTGTCCGATAACGGCGTTTCCTTTAATCATTTTTTTATTCTCCTTTGCAATAGTTTTCGTTGTCTACTTTGATATATTCCAGCCCCGTCATTCCGTCAAGGACGGAAAACGCGGTCACGTGGTTGTTGTAAGCGGTCAGGCGCTTGAGAGACGTCAGGTTTTCTATTCCGTTCAGTTTGTAAAGAACATTTGCCGAAACGTCGAGTTCTTCAAGGTTTTTGCAATTCGCAAGTTTTGAAAGGTCGTATATCTCGTTGTTGTAAAGGTCAAGCGCTTTCAGGTTCGGAAGCGAATTGAAAACGTCACCCTCTCTTACCGTGTTTGAACGGCAGACAAGCGTTTGAAGGTTTGTCAGGTTTTTCAGGCACGCGATGTCCCCGTCATAAAGCGAAAGCCCCGAAATATCGAGATATTCAAGCGTCCGAAGCCGCGAGATGTTTTCGACGGAAGCCAGCCCCGACGCGTTGACGTAAAGTCTTTTCAGTTCGGGCAAAGAAACCTCCGCAAAAACCCTGTCCGAAGAAAGCTCGTTTTGCCCGACGTTCAGCGTTTGAAGTCTCGGCAGATACGCCAGAAAAGAAAGGTCTGTCAGAGAGTTTTCTTTAACATTCAAATACACAAGCCCCGAAAGCTTTTTCAGAGGCTCCGATTTTTTGTCGTCAAGCGAGCAGCCCTGCGCCGAAAAAGAAACAAGAGACGCGCAAGCCGCGACGGGTTCGAGGCTCTTAACATCGTTTCCGTCTATGACGAGCTTGTTCAGCGACGGGAAGTATTTAAGTCCTTCAAGAGAAAGGATGCAGTAATCGGTCGTTGTAGACGGTCCTTTGTACGAAAGGTCGAGCTCCGTGGCCGATGCAAGCACTCCGCCTTCTATCCTGTCGGATTTTCCGAGGTTCAGCGCGGCTCTGACCTTCTCTTCGAACACATAGTCTCCGAAAAAGGACTCTTTGTCAAGCTGCGCGCGGTCGAATTTCGGCTCTTCCGTCTTTCGGGGCTCGTCTTTTTTGAGCAGTCCGTAGGTTGCGAACGCGGCGGCGGCAAGCGTGAAAACGATTAAGAAAAGTATTCCGATTTTGAGGATTTTTTTCATTTTATTCGCTCCGACTGTTGAAAAGTTCGCAGTTATATGATATAATAACAATGATATAGTGGGAATGTATGTTTATTATAGCATATATATATGCCGTTTGCAAGTTTTTCCACGGTTTTTTTGAAAGGATTTCTGAATTTTTATGAGGGCGAGAAAGAAAAAAAATACCGTTCCGAGACTTGAACGGCACGCAGAGCTTATCGTTGACACCGTTGAACCGAGGGAAGGCGTTCCTCTGCACGTTGAGATAGGCTGCGGCAAGGGCGCGTTCGCCGTCGGTATGGCGCGGCTGATGCCGGAAGTCGATTATTACGCGCTTGAAAAGGTTCCCGATGTTATGGTAACGGCTGTCGAAAAAGCCGCCGCCGCGGAACTGAAAAACTGCAAATTCCTTATCGCGGATGCCGTTATGCTTCCGGATATCTGCCCTGAGGGAAGCGTGGACGTGCTTTATCTGAACTTTTCCGACCCATGGTCGAAAAACAGGGACAGAAAACGCCGCTTAACGCATATCAATTTTCTTCAAACATATAAAAAACTGCTGAAACCGGACGGAATCATTCGCATAAAGACCGACAATGTCAGACTTTTCGACTTTACCCTCGAACAGCTTGAGCTTGCGGGCTTTGAAACGTTTGATTTAACGCGCGATCTGCATAACTGCGATATCGCAAACGAGGTTATGACCGAATACGAAAAGCGTTTTTCCGAACTCGGCTTCCCCATCAATGCCGTCAAGGCGAGAATAAAAAAAGATTGAATTTTTTTTGTATAAAAGGGAGATATATTATGATACTCAAAAATGCCGAGGTTTACAACGGCGAATTTGAAAAGATCAGAGCAGACGTTAAAACAGAAGGCGAAAAAATCTCGGAAATAGGCGATTTTTCCGCTGAGGACGGCATTGACCTGACGGGTCTTGTCGTTATGCCGGGGCT
Organism: uncultured Eubacteriales bacterium; assembly: GCA_934454405.1. GTDB lineage: Bacteria > Bacillota > Clostridia > Oscillospirales > UBA644 > UBA644. The sequence goes on from CAKSFN010000015.1 coordinate 32,012, forward strand.
TATTGATATGCATATTCACGGCTGCGGCGGCGCCGATGCCGGCGACGCGACGCCCGAAGCGCTTGAAACGATGTCCCAAACGCTTGTGAAAAACGGCGTAACTTCGTTCTGCCCCGCTTCGATGACGCTTTCTTTTGAAGAACTCACAAAGATATTTGCCAACATCGACGCGATGAAAGATAAGGTCGGCGGCGCGTATATCCACGGCGCGAATATGGAGGGACCGTATATCGCGATGTCGAAAAAGGGCGCGCAAAATCCGCTTTATGTCAGAAATCCCGATAAAGAGGAGTTCAAAAAGCTTTACGAGGGCTGCAACGGCGCGATAAGAGTTGTTGATATTGCTCCCGAATGCGACGGCGGCGACGAATTTATAAAAGAAATTCAGCCGATCTGTCCCGTTTCCATCGCGCATACGGACGCCGGTTACGATGAGGCTGTTCACGCGATAGAACTCGGCGTTCGCCATATAACACACCTGTTCAACGCGCAATCGGGGCTTCATCACAGAAAGCCCGGAGTTGTCGGCGCGGCGTTCGACGTCGGCCGCGCAAACGGCGTTCGCGCCGAGCTTATCTGCGACGGGTTCCATATCCATCCCGCGACGCTTCGCATAGCCTTCCGCGAAATGGGCGAGGACGGAACGGTTATAATCAGCGATTCCATGAAGGCGGCGGGCTGCCCGGACGGCGACTACGACCTCGGCGGACAACCCGTTTATGTCCGCGACGGCAAGGCGCTTCTTGCGGACGGAACAATCGCGGCTTCGACCTCGAATGTTTACAAGGAACTGAAGAATGTTATCTCGTTCGGTATTCCCGAAAAGCAGGCTGTAAAATCCGCGACGATAAACCCCGCAAGGGCGATCCGCGTCGATGACAGAACGGGTTCGATAGAAAAGGGCAAATTTGCCGACATCCTCGTTGTCGACAAGGACTACAACATAAAGCTCGTCATCGTAAAGGGCGAGATCAAGGTCAATAATCTTTAAAATAAATCTATATTGAGGAGCGTTCCGATATGAAATATATCGATGAAAAATTTAAGGATAGAGCCCCTGAAGAAACAGTTGCGTATGTTCAAAAAATATTGTCTGAAATAGGCATTGATGTCGAGGAATACCCTTGTAACACCGATATTGAAAACCTTAACAGTATGCGCGTGCAGCTTGCGGGCGGCCTTGTCGGAACCAACGGAAAAGGTATTACACCCTCTTTTGCGAGAGCCAGCGGATATGCGGAGTTTATGGAAAGGCTTCAAATGGGGCTTTTGTGTAATGCATATAGTTACTTGCAGTCCTCTCCCGAAACGTTTCTTCAAGAATTCGCTCCCGATAAAAAATACATGACAGAAGACGAGCTGGTCGAAAACGGCGATTGGATGGATTGGATAATTAAAGATTCCCCTGAACCGCTGAGCCGTAGAGATATAGCAAAAAGATGTGTCTTATACTCTTTTTCCGATAAAGTTCTGACGATTCCTTTTTACAGCCTTTTTGAGGATAAATATGTATATTTGCCGGCAGCCTTCCTGATACGGACATATACGGCAAACGGATGTTGTGCCGGAAACAGCAGGGATGAAGCCTGGATTCACGCTCTTTCCGAGATAATGGAACGGCATAATTGCGAAAAGATTCTCGCAAGCGGTATGTCCGCGCCGAAAATTCCGCGAGACAGACTTAAAAAGTTTCCTGTTGTCAATAAAATACTGGAAACGCTTGAAGCGGACAACGATCTTGATATCAGCGTTTTTGATTATTCGTTGGGAAAAGATTTTCCCGTTGTTTCCACAAGAATTATCAATAAAAGAAATCATTCGTATCACGTCAATGTCGCCGCTGATCCCGTTTTTGAAATTGCCGTGCAAAGAACACTGACGGAAACTTTCCAGGGACGAAACATTGATTTCTTTGATAAAAACCGTCATACAAGAATTCTGACGGACGTTAAAGATGTTGACCCGTATGCGAACATCAGTAACCAACTCCGAACGTCGGACGGTTTATATACAGTCGACTTTTTCTCTGATGAATTGACTTGCTCCGAGAATCCGTCCGATTTTAAAGACAATTCCGATAAAAACAATCAGGAATTGCTTAAAATGATGCTGAATCTCTATAAAGAAATCGAAAAACCCGTATATATCAGAAATTTTTCGTTTCTTGGATTTCCGTCTTTCAAGATAGTTGTTCCGGGTTTTTCCGAAACCGGCGGATACACAAGATTCTGTGATAAAAATAAAACATATTGGTTCGGACACAGAGCCGGTGAGTGTTTGCGAAATATTGAATCCGCGGACGATTTGCTGCTTACGGATCTTTTCATTTACAGCGGACTTGTTGCCGGCATTAAAGCTCGAACGCAAAACTTCAGCCGTATGGCGGGAATTCCTCTTTTCGAAGCAAATGAGCAGTATCTGTACTCCGTTCATTTTGCCTATGCCGCAATGAGATTGAGCAGATTCGACGCTTTGAACCATTATCTCAGTCTGGCGGCGGAAGCTGCCGATGATTCTTCTGAAAAAGATTATTGCGCAATGTTAAGGCAGTATTTTGAATTCAAGCAGAGCAATGTGGACGAAGAAAAAATATTTTCCGTACTTAAAAAGTTTTACCGTGAAGATTCTGTTCGCAGACTTCGAAAGCACCTGTCTGACGGGAAAAATGTGTTTGAGGGAATGCTTGTAAAATGTTCTTTCGGCAATTGCCGGAATTGTGTTCTCAAAAACAAATGCCGTATAGATTCCATACGCGATATGAATAAAAAGGTTGGGGAACGATATGCTTGCTTCGCCAACGGACAAGACAAGAGGGGCTTTCTTGCTGATTTACCTTTGTAAAGACACTATTGCCGAATTTTTATTAAAAACAGGAAAAACAAAAACATATGGCTTTCAGAATAAGAGGGGGAATACACCCCGCGTACAATAAAATAACGGCGCATTCTCCCATCGAGGTTCTGCCTTCGCCCGCCGAGCTTATAATTCCGCTTTCGCAGCATATCGGCGCGCCGTGCGAGCCTCTTATAAAAGAGGGAGACCGCGTGCTGCTCGGGCAGAAGATAGGAGACTCCGGGGCGCCCGTTTCCGCGCCCGTTCACGCTACCGTTTCGGGAACCGTCAAGGCGATTGAGCCCCGCTGGGTTCCGTCGGGGCTTCGCGCGCCGTGCGTCGTTGTCGAAAACGATTTTCTTGACGAAAAAGATCCGTCTTATCTTGACAGAGAGGACGAGTTCTCTTTTGACGCGATGACCCCCGACATTATATGTTCAAGAGCCCGTGAAGCGGGTATTGCCGGAATGGGCGGCGCGGGATTTCCCCTGCACTTCAAGCTCAGCTCGGGTCTCGGCAAGGTTAAGCATATAGTTATCAACGGCGCGGAATGTGAGCCGTATATAACCGCGGATCATCGCGCAATGCTCGAATATCCTCACCTGATAATCGGCGGAATACGTCTGATAATGAAATATTACGGGCTTGACACCGCAACCGTGGGCATAGAGAAGAATAAACCCGACGCCATTGACGTTATGCGCGCAAAGGGCGCGGATTTCGGGATCAGGGTGGAAGCGCTTCCGACAAAATATCCGATGGGCGGCGAAAAGCAGATAATAAAAGCGGTGGGAGGAGTAGAGATCCCCGGCGGAAAACTCCCCGCAGATTACGGATTTGCCGTTTTCAATGTCGATACCTGCGCCAGCCTTTACCGCGCGGTCGCAAAGCAAAAACCGCTGATGAAGCGCGTCGTTACCGTCAGCGGCGCGAATGTCGTAACACCCAAAAACCTGCTCGTCCGCATCGGAACGCCGTACAGCGCGCTTTTTGACGCTTGCGGCGGTTTCAAAAAAGAACCGTTTAAGATTATCTCGGGCGGACCGATGATGGGAAGCGCGCAGATATCACTTGACATTCCCGTTGTCAAAAACACCTCGGCGCTTCTTGCTTACTACGGCGGCGAGGAAAGCTTCGCAGACGACCCCGTATGCATTCGCTGCGGCAGGTGCGCCGCCGTCTGTCCCATGCATCTTATGCCTCTTTATCTGAATATGTATTCCGAAAAAGGCGAATACGAAAAATGCCGAAAACTAAACGTCGGCGACTGTATCGAATGCGGAAGCTGCGCCTACGGCTGTCCCGCAAAAATTCAGCTCGTTCAGGCCATAAGGCTTGCAAAAGGCAAGCTGCAGACCGCGGACAGAGCGAAAAAAGCCGCGCAGGCGAGGGAGGGGAAATAATATGGAAAAGCTTTTCATTGTCAGTTCCTCTCCTCATTACAGGGCAAAAACAACCGTTCGGAGCGTTATGCTCGACGTTGTTATCGCTCTTGCCCCCGCGCTTGTTGCCGCCGTTGTCTTTTTCGGTCTTCGCGCGTTGACGCTTGTTCTTGTCAGTGTGCTTTCCTGCGTTCTTTTCGAAACGCTTTTTAACAAAATAAGAAAAAGGAAAAACACGGTGTTTGACCTCTCCTGCGTTGTGACGGGTGTTCTTTTCGCTTTCAATCTTCCGATAGTCGCGCCCTACTGGCTTGCTGTTTTCGGCGCGTTTTTCGCCATCGTTATCGCAAAGATGCTGTTCGGCGGTCTCGGAAAAAATTTCATCAATCCCGCTCTTTCCGCGCGCGCCGCGTGCCTGACCGCGTGGCCGGGGCTTATGTCCGTCTGGGCGGCATATCCCGCCTCGAAAGCCGTTTCGGCTTTTTCGGAGCCTCTTTTTTCCTCTTCGAACACTTTTGACGGGGTGACGGGAGCGACGCCTCTTTCTTCTCTTAAATCGGGCGTTCTGCCTCCGGAATCGTTTTCCGATCTGTTCTTCGGCTTTAAGGGGGGGTGTATCGGTGAGATCTGCTGTGCCGCGCTTCTTCTCGGCGGCGTATACCTTCTTGTTCGCCGCGTCATAACGTGGCATATTCCCGTCGCATACATCGGAACCGTCGCTCTTTTGACGTTTTTGTTCCATATAAAGGGAGGAGAAGCCGTTTTCTTTGATTTTGACTTTATGCTTGCCGAAATCCTGAGCGGAGGTCTTTTCCTCGGCGCGTTCTTTATGGCGACCGATTACAGCACGTCGCCCGCGACGAACGGAGGACGGGTGATTTTCGGTATCGGCTGCGGCGTTCTGACCGTGGCGCTGCGCTATTTCGGCGGAATGAACGAGGGCGTAAGCTATTCGATTTTGATAATGAACGTGTTCGCGTTTGTTCTTGACAGGGTTGCAAAGCCTCGCAGATACGGAAAAAAGGAGGCTGCCGCAGATGAAGGGTAAGAACTTAAAATATGTTCTCAACATCGCGATGCGCCTGACAGTTATCGTCGCCGTTGTTGTTGCGATGCTTGCCACGGTCAACGCCGTGACGGAGGACAGGATAGCGGCAAATAACGCCGCTTCCCGAAACGCCGCGTGCGGAGAGCTTATCGGGGGCGCGGAGTTCGAATCCTTTGATATTTCTGCGCTGAACGTTGATTATTCCGAAATAACGAACTTTGATAAAAATTCCGTTGCCGTCTGGCGCGGAACGAAAAACGGAGAACTTGCGGGCTGGTGCGTCGAGGTCACGGGCAAAGGATATTCGTCCGACGGCATCGGGCTGATAGTCGGCATTTCCTCCGACGGACAAACGGTTCTCGGCGTCAGATGCGTTTCGAGTTCCGAAACGTCGGGCATAGGTTCAAAAGTCGTTTCCGACGATTACCTTTCGAATTTTGCGGACAGAGCGTCTTCCGAAGTTTCTTCCGTCGATGCCGTTTCGGGCGCAACCAGAACTTCACGCGGCGTTAAGGACGGCATAAAAGCCGCCGTTGCCTGCGTAAGAGCAATAACCGAACAGGAGGGCGGAAGATGAAAAAGCAAAAGACAGATTATAAAAAGATAGCCCTCGACGGAATCCTTTATAACAACCCGGTTTTTGTTCAACTGCTCGGAATGTGCTCGACGCTTGCCATAACGACCACCGTATTCAACGGTATCGGAATGGGATTCTGCGTCACATTCGTTTTGATGTTCTCAAATCTGTTCATTTCCGTTTTGAGAAAGTTTATTCCGGAAAAGGTCAGGATAGCGGCGTATGTCGTTATAATAGCCGGCTTTGTTACGGTTATCGACCTTGTCATGCAGGCGTATCTGCCGACCCTTTCCGCGTCGCTCGGTGTTTTTATCCCCCTCATTGTGGTGAACTGCATAATTCTCGCAAGAGCCGAAAGCTTCGCCTCCAAAAACAAACCCCTGCCCTCCGTCGCGGACGGCTTCTTTTCCGGGATAGGATTTATGCTCGCGCAGCTCTGTATGTGCGTGCTTCGGGAAATTTTCGGCAGCGGAACGTTTTTCGGCAGAAATATAATGCCGTCGGGCTTTTCGCCGTCAACGCTTATTGTTTCCCCCGCAGGAGGATTTCTCATCCTCGGAGGGCTTATAGCTCTTGTTCAGTTTATTATGGCGAAGAGAAAAAAGAAAGGAGAAAATAAGTGATGCAAACCTTTGCGGCTCTCGTCGCGCTCAGCCTGAACGCCATACTGATAGAAAACTTCATTTTCTCCAGATTTCTCGGAATATGCCCTTTTCTCGGTGTTTCGAAAAAGACGAATACCGCCGTCGGTATGGGCTTTGCCGTGATTTTTACGATGACGCTCGCCTCCGCGCTGACATACGTTGTCTACCGCTTCATTCTCGTTCCTTCGGGGCTTGAATATCTGAAAACGATAGCGTTCATCATCGTCATCGCCGCTCTCGTTCAGTTTGTGGAGATGTGTTTGCAGAAGGTTCTGCCGTCGCTTTATTCCGCGCTCGGCATATATCTGCCGCTGATAACGACCAACTGCGCCGTTCTCGGCGTCGCCCTGCTGAACATAACAAACGAGTATAATTTTCTTTTCTCCGTTGTTTACGGCTTTACGGCAGGCGTAGGCTTTCTTTTGGCAATCGTGCTTCTGTCTCTTGTTCGTGAACGCATAGAGTATTGCGATATTCCGGAACCTTTCCGGGGATTCCCCATCGCTCTTATCGCGTCAGGGCTTTTATCCGTCGCGTTTATGGGCTTTTCCGGCTTCACGCTGCCGTTTTAAGGGGTGCAGAGTATGGAATGGTTGTGGATAATTGCAAAAACGGTGCTCATTCTTTCCGCTGTCGCCTTTGTTCTCGGGGTTCTTCTTGCCGTCGCAAGCAAGATATTCGCCGTTAAAAAGGACGAACGCGAGGATGCCGTTCTTTCCTGTCTTCCCGGCGCAAACTGCGGCGCGTGCGGCTTTGCGGGCTGCGCCGCCTACGCCTCCGCCGTTGTTGAAAGCGGAGCTCCCGCAAACAAGTGCATTCCGGGCGGCGAGGAGGTTGCGAAAAAGATATCGTCTGTCATGGGAACGTCGTCCGCCGCAGGAAAAAGAATGCGCGCCGAGGTTTTCTGTGTCGGCTGCGAGGGAGTGGCGAAGGATAAATACGAATACAGGGGCATGATGAACTGCTCGTCCGTCACGCGTCTCGGAAAAGGCGCGAAAGAGTGTCCTTTTGGATGCATCGGGTTGGGAGAATGTAAAGAGGCCTGCCCCTTCGACGCCGTCGAAATCGAAAACGGAACGGCAAAAATAATCCCCGAAAGGTGCAAGGGCTGCGGCGTTTGCGTTTCCGCCTGTCCGCAGCATATCATTCGTCTGGTTCCGTTTGAAAACGAAGTCGTAATCGGCTGTTCAAACACGGAAAAAGGCGTATTGACCCGAAAATACTGCGAAAAGGGCTGCATCGGCTGCCGTCTTTGCGAAAAAACCTGCCCGAACGGCGCCGTAAAAGTCATCAACAATCTTGCTGTCATAGATTACTCTCTCTGCTCCGGCTGCGGAGCGTGCGCGGAAAAATGTCCGCGTCACCTTATTTCGAAAGGAAAAAAAGATGATCTTCCGTCCGAAAAACCGTTACTCGGTTAAAAAAGACCGCCGCGTCCGGATAAAGACGTTGATCTTCGTTCTTATCGGAATCGCCGTTTTTCTGCTCGGCTTCTTTACGTCGGGCCCCATTCTGCGACTGTTTTCTTGACGAGGTCTTTATGAGAAAAAAAACTGCCTTACTTATTTGTCTTGTCCTGTGCGTAGGCCTGTTTTCGGGATTTTTTCCTTCCATTTCCGCGTCCTCCGTTTCATGGGCGATCGAGCCGACGCTTGATTACGAGGATGTTGAGTATTTTGAAAACGGCGTCTGCATTTTCACGAAAAACGGCAAAAAGGGTCTTGTAAATTCCGAGGGAAAGGTGTTGGTCGAGGCTGAATACGACGACCTTTTCCGCTGCTCCTGCGGCGTTGTTTTTACCGATTCGGAACGCAGAAACGCGCTGACGCTTGCGGACGATTATACGGTATCCGCTGAAGCCGAAGCGGCGGCGCACCCCGATTATTACGGTTTTTACGCATATTTTAACGATAAGGTTGTTATCGTTTCCGTCGGAGACCGAACAACGGCGAAGGACGCGCCCGAAACGGACGGCGCGCTGACCTTTGAAAAGGTGACACTCGTTCCCGACAGAAAGAAAGGCGGCTACGACTCTTCGAAAATCGGACATTCGGGCGTTTTCGGTTACAGACTTTCCGACGGAACGGTCGTTTTCGACGGAACGCTTGAAGATGCCGTCGGTTTTGAGGACGGCGTCGCCGCGATTAAAAGGAACGGAAAATGGGCTTATATAAATGAAAAAGGAAAGGCTCTTACCGATTTTGTATATTCGGACACAAAAGTTCCGAGCAGACTGCACGATAATTCTTCCGTATATCTCATAAAAGAGGGCTTCATTCCCGTTTGCAGGGACGGAAAATGGGGCTGGACAGACAAAAACGGAAAAGAAGTTGTTGCCTGTGAGTATGAAAAAACCACTCCCGTCAGCGGAAGCCGTTCCTGGACAAAACAGAACGGAAAATGGGGCGTGCTTGACCTTTCAAAAGTTGCCTTACCCGTTGAAAAGCTTACTCTTTTGGGCTTTTTGAGCGATTCGGGACTTTATGTCGGAAAAAGCCTGAGCATAAAATACGTTGTCGAACCTGCGTCTGCTGAAATCTTTTGGCGCTCGTCCGATGAAAACGTCGTTGTCGTTTCCGCGGACGGAACGGCGACCTTTGTTTCCGTCGGAAAGGCGACGGTAAGCGCGTGCGACGCCGACGGGAATGTTCTGAAAAAGCTTGATGTTGAGGTAAAGGAGCCTGTTTCCGATACCGTCGGAGGCGTTTCGAGAGAGATGCTTAACAGACTTTTCTTTATCCTTTTTGCCGTATTCGCCTGTCTTTGTCTGATCTGTTCGGGGCTTTTCGCTTTTGCGCGCCGTAAAACGCGCAAAGCCGCCGTCGGAGAAGATGCGGAGAATGAAAGCCTTTCCGAAACGGACGTTTCCGCAGAGGACGAAACGGTTCCCGAAAACGAAAAATAAAAATAACGTATCAGATAACGAAAGAAAGGAGAAGCCGCCGTGACGGATCTGTCGCCTCTTTACGGAAACGAACATATCAAAAAAATTCTGAACGGTTCGGGAAATTTCGGCACCTTTCTTATCGAGGGACCGGACGGAAGCGGAAAGCATACTCTTGCCCGTATTATCGCCGCGTCCCGCCTCTGCTCGTCCGACGGAGAAAAAAAACCGTGCGGCAAGTGCGTTGCCTGCAAAAAAGTCGCGGCGGGCATGCACCTTGACCTTTTGAGCATAGATCCCGCGCTGCCTGTCAGGGAGCTGCGCGAAAGCCTTGATGATATCGAGCTTTATCCTGCGGACGGCGCCCGTAAGGTTTATATCATCGACGGCGCGGACAGGTTGAACGAGCAAAAACAAAACACGCTTTTGAAAACGCTTGAAGAGCCTCCTGAATTTGTGACGGTTATCCTTATCGCCCGTTCTTCGGACGCATTTCTGCAAACCGTATTGAGCCGCTGCGCCGTTCTTTCGCTGCGACCGCTGCCGGACGAACTTCTCGAAAAAGCGCTGCGGGAAAAAATCAAAGAGCCCGACCCGACGGCTCTTCACCGCGCGATAATGCTTTCGGGCGGATATATCGGGCAGGCTCTTGAGATCTACAAAAAACGCGACGACGCTCTTTTTGAAAGATGCGAAAAATTCGCCGCCGCTTTTGTCTTGCGCGAATGGCTTGAAATGACCTCACTTTTAACCTTTGCCGGGAAGGACGCGAGGCAGAAGTTCACGGAGTATGTCTCCGCTCTTGAAAAATATATCAAACGCTGTTTCGGATATGCCGTTGCCGGCTCCGACGAGGGGCTTTCGGAGACCGAGCGCGCCCTGACCTCTCTCGGAACGGAGAAACTGACAAAACTTTGCGGCGCGGTCGGAACGACTGCGGAAAACAGTAACATTAACGTCAATCTGAACCTTTGGTCCGTTTATACGGTCAAAAAGTGCAGAGAGATAAGATAAACGAGGTATTTATGGTAGAAATTGTCGGAGTACGCTTCAAAAAAGTAAGTAAAATCTATTATTTTGACCCGAAAGGGCTGACACTTGCGGAGGATATGCGCGTTATCGTCGAAACCTCGCGCGGTGTCGAAATAGGAACCGTTGTGATCGCAAACAGAATGGTCGATGAAAAGGATTGTTATCTTCCTCTCAGCCCCGTTCTTCGCATCGCCACGCCCGACGACATCGCAAAGGACGGAATCAATCGCGAAAAAGAAAAAAACGCGCTGAAAATCTGCGAGGAGAAAATCGCCAAGCACAAGCTCGGAATGACTCTGGTCGATGTTGAATACACCTTTGACAACAGTAAAATAATCTTCTCTTTTGTCGCGGAGGGGAGAGTTGATTTTCGCGAACTCGTCAAAGATCTTGCGAGCGTTTTCAGAACGCGGATAGAACTTCGTCAAATAGGCGCCCGGGACGAAACAAAGGCTCTCGGCGCGCTCGGAACCTGCGGAAGAGTTTGCTGCTGCAAACGGTTTTTGAGCGAATTTGTGCCCGTTTCCGTCCGTATGGCGAAGGATCAGGGAATGTCCACCAATCCGACAAAGATAACGGGCTCGTGCGGCAAGCTCATCTGTTGCCTGAGCTACGAGGAGAACGTTTACGAGGAAGCTTTCAAAACAATGCCCCGCGTCGGCTTTACGGTCTCAACTCCCGACGGCATCGGAATGGTCTGCGAGGTCAGCGTTCTGCACGAAACCGTTAAGGTTCGTTTTGAAAAAGAGAACGTCGAGATAAAAACGTATCCCGCGAAGGATATAAAAATACTGCGCGGCGGAAAACAGCAAAAGAACGCGGATGACGCCGAGGAGCTGTCCGCCGAACAAATCAAGGAGCTTGAAACGGACTGATAAAATATCCGTGATTTTCCGAAAGTATGAAAAATATGAATTTTTCAGAAAAGGTATTGCATAATCCGAAGAAAGATGTTATTATATAGAAAAAATACAAGGAGGCTAACACAATGGCATACAAGATTACTGATGAGTGCATCTCCTGCGGCGCCTGCGCCGACGGCTGCCCGGTTGAGGCTATCTCCGAGGGCGACGGCAAATTTGTTGTTGACGCCGGTAAGTGCATCGACTGCGGAGCTTGCGCGGATGTTTGTCCCGTAGGCGCTCCTGTTGCCGAATAAGGCTGCGGAGACTGAGCGGAATGAAATGTCGGCGACATCTTTTTCGGTGTCGCCGATTTTTGATTTTTGAACAGAGTGTTTGATTGATTTTATGATAGAACTTGATGACCTTCACGTCGGCGGACTGAAAATATATCGGGACACGGACGCTTTCGCTTACGGCACGGACAGCGTCCTTCTCGCGTATTTCGCCGGAATGAAAAAAACGGTCTCCGCGTGCGATCTGTGCAGCGGCGGCGGAATAGTTCCGCTGCTGATGAGCGTTGAAAGCCGCGCGTCTTTCCTTTGCGTGGAGATAGACAAAAAAGCCGCCGGGCTTTGCGAAAAAAGCGTCGCTCTGAACGGACTTGACGACCGCATAAGGGTTTTATGCGCGGACGTCGCGGACGTTTCGGGGCTGCTTCCTTACGGAAAGTTCGACCTCGTAACCGCAAATCCGCCGTATTTTTCCGACGGTTCGGGAGCCGACGCTTCGGGCAGAAAAGAATATGCCCGTTCCGAAAAGCTCTGCTCGATAGGTGACGTTTGCGCCGCGGCAAAGCATTTGCTTCGCGGCGGAGGAAGATTTTGCGCGGTTTTTCCGGCGGACAGGCTTGCAACTCTGTTTTTTGCGATGAAGGAAAACGGAATAGAACCCAAACGCCTGTGGACGGTTTCCTCAAAAAGAGAGAACCCTCCGTATATCGTTCTTGTCGAGGGCAAAAAGGGCGCTTCCGAGGGATTGAAGACGGAAACCGTAGTTATTCACGAAGATAACGGCGGGTATACTCCTCTTCTTAAAAAAATATATAAAAGGGCGGAATGATATGGAAAAAAGAGATGTTTCGCTTTACGTCGTCGCGACCCCGATAGGAAATCTTTCCGATTTGTCGCCCCGCGCTGTGGAAGTGCTGAAAAGCGTTGATTTCGTGGCGGCGGAGGACACGAGAAACAGCGGCGTGCTTCTGAAATGCTTCGGCATAAAAAAGCCTCTTGTCAGTTATCACGAGCATAATGTCGCAAAACGCGGAGAAGAAATAATAGACCGTCTTTTGAAAGGCGAAACCTGCGCTCTTGTTTCGGATGCGGGAATGCCCGCGGTTTCCGACCCCGGCGAGGTTCTTGTCCGTCAATGTCACGAAAACGGTCTTCGCGTCAGCGCCTTGCCCGGTCCCTGCGCCGTTGTGACCGCGCTCGCGATGAGCGGAATAAGCACAAAAAGATTTTGTTTCGAGGGATTTTTAAGCACCGCGCGCAATTCGAGAATGAAGCACCTGAATTCGCTTGTCAACGAAAAAAGAACGGTTGTTATATACGAGGCACCGCACAAGCTTCGCGGAACGCTGGACGATATTCTTCTTGTTCTCGGCGACAGAAAGATATCGCTTGTTCGCGAAATCACAAAAAAATACGAAGAGGTCATTCTGACCACGCTGAGCGGAGCCGTTGAATATTTTAAAGAAAACGAGCCTCGCGGAGAGTTTGTTCTTGTTATTGAAGGCGCGCCCGAAAAGAGCGACGAAGACGCGAAGGAAGAAGATATCCGCGCGGCGTTTGCCGAAGCCGTGGAGGGCGGTATGACGAAATCCGCCGCTTCCGCCGCCGTCGCAAAAAAATTCGGACTGCTGCGCCGCGATGTTTACGATATGTTCAAGGGGGAATGAAAAATGAAGACGATCGCAAGCTTTGAGGTGGATCATACAAAACTGAAAGAGGGAATATACCTTTCGAGAATAGACAGGGACGTTGTGACATACGATTTGCGTTTCATTATTCCGAACAATCCCGAAAACGTGTATATGGAAAACGCCGCGATGCATACGGTCGAACACCTTTTCGCCGTTCACGCGCGCAACGGCAGATACGGCGAAAACATCATTTATTTCGGACCCATGGGCTGCCGCACGGGGTTTTATCTTCTGACGGCAGGACTTTCGCACGCTGACGCGCTTGCGCTGATTAAGGAAACCGTCCGCTTCATCGCGGATTACGACGGAAAAATTCCGGGAACGGAGCCGAAAGAGTGCGGAAACTTTCGTGAACACGACCTTGCCGGCGCAAAAAAACTCTGCGCCGATTACTATGAGAAGATTAAGGATCTGACGGAAAAAGATCTCGCATATATTAAATAGAAAAGATTACGCAGAAATATCGGGACGCTCTTCGAGAAAAATCTCAGATCCGCGCCCCGATATTTATTGTAAGGAGTTATTTATTTGCGATGTCAAGCCAAACGCTTGCTAAGTCAAACGCCGCGTAAAGCCCCTGTTTTTCGGCTTTTTTAACAAGCGCTTCCGCAGGCGGAACATTTTTGTCCGTCAGCAAAAGCTGAATTTCAACCTTGCCCGAAAGCAGCAGGTCGCCTTTGCTCTGCGTATCGAGTATGGACATCATAACGTAGCATTTCTCGTTTTGATCCCCGTAAAATATCAGATTGCCCATTCTGACAAGCGGCCGCTGTTTATATGTTATGAATTTCTGAGCCATTCTTACACTCTCCTTTATCTTTATCAACTTGTATTATATCATTTATAAAGCAAAAAGTCAAGTTTTTTTGTGAACGGACTTGACTTTTTATGCTTATTTTGATATGATTGAAAAGGAAAAGAGGGTTTATATCGTCAACGTGTTCGGGCTGCTCCGAGCGCCTTACATAAACCTTCCGAGCCTGTCGGACACCTGCCTGAACGCTTTTACCGCGCCGTTTTTGATTTTTTTCATTTTTTTGCGGTCGGTTCCTATACATGTGCAGGTCGCGGCAACCGCTCCGACGGCTATTCCCGCCGCCATTCCAATCAGAATATCGGTCTTTTTATGAGAGCAAAACAATGGCTTTCGCCTCCTTTTCGTTTTCTCAATTTTAATATGCGCCGATTCGGAAAAAATATTAAAAAATCCTTTTGAAAGAGGTATTTACGATATGAACAAAAATTACGAACTTGCCAAAGCGGCTTACGCGGCTTACGGCGTTGATACGGACGCGGCCATCGCAAAACTCAAAAACGTTCCTCTTTCCCTGCATTGCTGGCAGGGCGATGACGTTATCGGCTTTGACCACGACGGTCCTTTGACCGGCGGAATCCAAACGACCGGCAACTACCCCGGAAAAGCGAGAAACCCCGAAGAGCTTCTTGCCGATATGGACAAAGCGATTTCTCTTTGCCCCGGAAAAATGAAGCTCAACGTTCACGCGTGCTATGCGATTTTCGAGGACGGCTTTGTTGACAGAGACAAAATCGAACCGAAGCACTTCAAAAAGTGGGTTGAATTTGCGAAAAAGAGAAATATGGGCATCGACTTCAACCCCACGTTCTTCTCTCATCCGATGGTTAAAAACGGTCTTACTCTTTCCAGCCCTGATGAAAACGTTCGCAGATTCTGGATAGAACACGGCAAGGCGTGCATAAGAATTTCGCAGTATTTTGCGGAAGAAACGGGCGTTCCCTGCGTTATGAACATCTGGACGGGCGACGGCTTCAAGGACGTTCCCTCCGACCGTATGGGACCCCGTATGAGATATAAGCAGTCCATCGAGGAGATCCTTTCCGAGCCGTTCGACAAAAAGCTTGTAAAGCCCTGCGTTGAGTCGAAGGTCTTCGGCATCGGCGTTGAGAGCTTCACCGCCGGCAGCGCGGAGTTCACTCTTTCGTTTGCCGCGACTCACGACGGCTGTCTGCCGCTGATGGATAACGGGCATTATCATCCGACCGAGGTCGTTTCCGACAAGATCCCCGCGCTTCTTTGCTTCTATCCCGAAATCGCGCTTCATATCACAAGAGGCGTTCGCTGGGACTCCGACCACGTTCTTCTGCTCGACGACGAGACGAAAGAAATGGCGAAAGAGATCGTTCGCAACGACGCGCTGGACAGAGTTTATATGGCGCTTGACTATTTTGACGCAAGCATCAACAGGATAGCGGCGTGGGTTGTCGGCGTTCGCAGCTGGAAGAAAGCGCTTCTTTCTTCGATGTGCACCCCGAACGAAATGCTCAGGGAATTGCAGGACAACGCCGAGTTTACCAAGCTTATGGTTATGCAGGAGGAAATGAAAACGCTTCCGTTCGGGGCTGTTTGGGCGCAGTTCTGCGAAGAATGCGGCGTTGCTTCCGACCTTGCATGGTTCGAAGAAATAGAGAAGTACGAAAAAGACGTCCTTTCAAAGAGAAACTGAGTTTGACAATAAAAAAATATCACGGATTTATCATCCGTGATATTTTTTTGCTTTGTATATTATAAACTCTATTTCCGTTTCGAGCTGCGGAAGGTCTAAAAACCTTTTTGTCGCGTCCTCCGACGTTTTGTATCCGTAAGGAGTCATTTTTATAAGGTCTCCGAGCCGCTTCTGCGGAACCGTGATTTTGTCCGCGACCCGAACCTCCCCGATTATCCGAAAACACGGCGGCAGATTCGACGCGTTGTCGTTTTCATAAGGGTTTTCGTAAAGCGCTTTTTTCATTTGCCACAGGTGTCTTTTGCCGGGGACGACCTGCAAAAGAAGTCCGTCGTCCTTCAGTGTCCGCGCGCATTCCTCGTGCATCGGCGCGAAAATGTGCGTCAGCACATCAACGGAGCCGTCGGCAACGGGAATATCCGCTATATTGCCCACAAAAAAAGTTGTATTCTTAATCTTTTTCGCGGCTCGCCTGACGGCGTCTTTGCTCAGATCAAAAGCAAAAGCATCGTCGGCGCGTTCGGCGACGGCTTGCGTAAAATAACCTTCTCCGCAGCAGGCGTCGAGGACCGTGCCGTAAACGAGGGGACGAAGTGCGTCGCCGAGGCATTTGTAAAAATCATCGCCGAGAAATCTTCGCCGTGCCTCCACCATCGCGGGGTTGTCACCGCCCCCGACGCGGTTTCCCGTCAGCAGATTGACGTAACCCTCTTTCGCGATATCGAAGCTGTGCCCGTTTTTGCAGACAAAGCGTTTTTCCTCTTTTATCAGAGCCGCGCCGCAGACGGGACAGACAAGAACCCCGCTTCTCATTTTCCGTTCTTCCGCTTTTCAAGCAGTCTGCGCTCTTTTTCGCGCCTGATATCGACGTCCGCAAATCGGATTTTCGCAAATTCGTACATCATACGGGAAAAAAGCCTTTCGTGATAGTTTTCCTGAATGTCGTCCTCGTCGAAGTTCGTGCTGACTATCATCGGCTTTTTCTCGTTCAGGCGATCGTTGATTATGTTGTAGAGAACGCTTTCGGAAAAGGAATTTTTGAATTCCGCGCCGAAATCGTCGATTATCAGCAAATCGCATTCCTTATAGGACGCGATATCCGCGTCGCCCTTGCCGAACCGAACCTTTTCAAAATCGTCGAGCATATCCTGTATGGGCGTGTAAAGAACGAAATGGCCTGTCTTAATAAGCTCCGTTCCGATCGCGCAGGAAAGAAATGTTTTTCCGCTTCCCGGCGCGCCGAGAAAAAGCAGGTTGCGGGGAACCTTGTCAAACTTTCGCGCGTATGTTTTGCAGTATTCGAGCGTCGCCTCCATTTTTCGGCGGTCTTCGCCCTCCGCGTAAAAAGTCAGATCAAAATTTCTGAAATTTTTGTTCTGATATATTTTTTGCATATTGGAGCATTTCAAAAACTCCTCCGCAAGGGCTTTTTTGTAGCAAATGCACATTTCCGTGCCGACAAAACCCTCGTCGCGGCAAACGGGGCATTCGTATTGGAGGGAAAGATAGTCCGACGGATATCCGTTTTCCGTCAGTATCGTCTCTCTTTCCTTTTGCAGTGCAAGGCTTTCCGTCTTCAAACGGTTCAATTCTTCTTCGGAGAGAACTCCGTCCGCCATCGCTGTGAAAAATGCCGAAGAGACAGCCTCCATTTTTTGCTCGATTTCCGCTACCTGCGGAAATTTTTCATATATTTCGGATCGGTGTTGCGCTTTCCGCGTGATGACGTCCGCCTGTTTTTGCGAAAAAAGCTCGTCCGTTTTGCGGCGGCAATCTTCTCTTCTCATTCCTTTTCCTCCTCGATGTCGCTCAGAATTATCTCCCAGCTGTCCTTCATCGACTGCTTATTGTCTTCCGATCTTTCTTTCTTCGGATAGCGCGGTTTTTGCCCGCCTCCCTGTTTTGTAGCCTTCTTTTCGGGCTTTTTGTCTCCCTCTTCCGCGTCGAAAACCGTTTTGAAGCCGCTTTCGTGCCATGCTTTCAGTATCTTGTTCATATACGCGTAAGAATAATTGCCCGTGCTTGCAACGGTTCGGTCATACGCAAGATTTATCATATCAAGACCGAAACCGTATTCCTCCGTCCATGTCTTGAACGCGTTTTTCTCGCCCTGCGTCAGCGCTCTGTGACTTATGCCGAGCATACGAGAGATTCTGTTGAGCAGTTCCTTTTTCTCTTTTTGCGTTTTTATGTAGTTTTCCGCCTTTTCGGGTGTCGTTATGCCGTTTTCCATCCATTCTATTCCGAGCTTTTGAACCTTTGAAAGAGACATTCCCGTGTCCGCCGCGTATTGAAGCAAGAGCGCGACGGCTTCGGCGTCTATGCCGTTCCAGTCAACAAGAGAGAGGATAAGAGAAGCGTCCGTATCGGAAACCGTTTTTGCAAAAAGCTTTTCCGCCATTCCGTAAAGAAAGCGCAGTCCGCCGTCTTTTTTCACTCTTTCCGCTATCTGCGACGGCGTGTATTTCATAATTTCCGCGGCGGAAAGCTTCGGACGTTCAAACATATAACGGTTCGCCGTTTTGAAAAGAATACCCGCCTTGCACCAATATGAAAAGGCGTCGTCAAGCTCCTGCTCGGTGGCGGCAACCGCCGAAATAAGATCTTCTTTCGTATACGACGCGTTTTTGTTCCTTAAAAGAAACAGAATCAGTTTCAGCGCCGTCGCGGGCGCGTGCAGATGCTCGTCCACGACCCTCGTCGGAACCGAAAAAGTATCAAGCGCTTCAAATATAACGGTATTGTCCATAACTTCCCTCTTGTTTTGCCGTCCGTCCGCCTTCCCGCGGGACGTTTTTTTCGGATTTTGCTGTTGATGTTTATATTATATCAAATAAATCGCAAAAAGTAAAGAGCTGTGCCGAAACCTTTTGTCTTTTGCGCGCGCAGCGGTTCTTTCGGCGGAATTTGCCGTAACTTTTTCCTTCGCCCGTCGGCGGATGAAAAAGAACGGAGCAGCAAGGCGGCGGAACGCCGAAAAACGTTCCGCCTTATACTTTTTAATGTTTAATCATTGCTTCGCTTTTTTAAGAAGCGTTTCCCATTCCCTGACAATGGAGCGATCCGCGAAATAATCTATTTTCATCGCTTTGCGAACGCGCGCAAGCGTTTCGTTTGTTTTTTCAACCGCTTTTGCCGTGCTTTCTTTTATAATATCGTATACCGCGTCTATATCGTTTTCCCATTTGGCGCGCTCGGCTCTTATCGGGCTCAGGGTTTCCTCCAGAACGTTCAAAAGGAATTTCTTGCAGGTTCCGTCGCCGAGACCGCCTCTGCGGTAATGCTCCTTCATCTCGTCAAGATTTGCGTATTCGGGCAGATATTCCGCAAAATGAGAGTCCTCGCAAAACGCGTCAAGATAAGTGAAAACGACGTTTCCTTCGATATGTCCGGGGTCGCTTATCTGCAAATGAAGCGGGTCTGTATACATTTTTCCGTTGATTTGTTTTTTAACCGTCGCCGCCGTGTCGGAAAGATAGATGCAGTTGCCGAGAGATTTGCTCATTTTCGCTTTGCCGTCCACGCCGGGCAGTCTGCGCTGCGTCTCATTCTCCGGAATCATGGCTTTGGGCATTACGAGCGTTTCCCCGTATATTCTGTTGAATTTTTCCACGATCTCACGCGTTTGCTCAAGCATGGGAAGCTGGTCTTCTCCGACAGGCACGACCGTTGCGTTGAACGCCGTTATGTCCGCCGCCTGCGAAACGGGATATGTGAAAAAGCCCGCGGGCAAGCCTTCGTCGGCAAAGCCGCGCATCTGTATTTCCGCCTTGACCGTCGGATTTCGCGACAATCTTGCCGTTGTTACGAGATTGAGATAATAAAAAGTCAACGCGTGAAGCGCCGGCAGAGCGGATTGCACGCATATCGTCGATTTTGTCGGATCAATGCCTACCGAGAGATAATCAAGCACGACGTTGATGATGTTTTCTCTGATCTTCCCCGGGTTATCGGCGTTGTCGGTCAGCGCCTGATCGTCGGCGATAAGAATATTGATCTCGTCAAACTTTCCCGAATTTTGAAGTTCCACTCTCTTTTTGAGAGAACCCACATAATGTCCGAGGTGAAGCCGTCCCGTCGGACGGTCGCCCGTAAGTATTATATTTTTCATCGGAAGCTCCTCTGTGTATTTTTTATAGTATTTATTATAGCAGTTCTCTCGGAAAAAGTCAACTTTATAAAAGCAAATTCGATATAAAAACAAAACCGTAAGATACGGGTTCGGGATTCGTTTGCCTCCGCCTTGAATATTACGGTTCCCGCCGCTTTGAAAAAAGCGGCTCCGTCCGATACGAAGCCGCGTTTATTCTCTGTTTTTTCCTTATTCTTCGGGGGTATTTTCCGACGGGCTCGGCACGGTTTCGGTCTGCTGCGGTTCCGAGGAAGGCTCCGGCGGCTGTTCGGTCGGCGGTTGCTGCGACGACGAAGGCTGTGTTTGAGAGGGCTTTGTTTGCGGCGCGTTTTTCTGCATGACCGTCAAAACGCAGCTTGCGCTTTTGCCGTCTTCCGTCGCCGTTATCGTCACAGTTCCCATGCTGTGCGCGTAGACTCTTCCGTTCGCGTCAACCGTTGCGAGGGCTTCGTTCGAAGACTTCCACGACGGAGTTCCGTTTGAGCCGCTTGCAACTTTCAGATGAAACGATTCGCCGGGATAGAGCGATATGCTTGTTCTGTTAAGAGTGAGAGCATCGCCTTCGTCCTGAGTGTCTTGCGCGACTGTGAGAGTGCAGGTTGCAACGATGTTCGTCCCCGCCGCGGAAACAATAATCGTCACGGCTCCCTCTTTATGTGCCGTGACGAGGCCGTTATCGTCAACGGTTGCGATCTCTTCGTTCGATGATGTCCATAACAGCTTCGCGGAGGCTCCCGTCGGGCTCGATTCGGGAACGAGGAGCAGTGTCGAACCCGGCGCGACCTTTCGCGATGTGTTCGAAAAAGACAGGCTTTCAAGTTTAGCCTCTCCCATTACCGTTACGGTGCAGGAAACCTCTCCCGTCAGGGTTTTGCTGTTTGAATATACTGTTATTCTTGCTTTTATTATGGCGGAACCTGAAGAAACGCCCGTTACCTTGCCGTTCGCCACGGTCGCAACCTCCGTGTTGTTGCTTTCCCATGTGATCCCGTAGGGGTCGGAGCCGATGTTCGCGAGCGATACCGTCAGGATCGACGTTTCTCCGCTTTTAATCTGGATATTCGTCTGACTCAATATGAATGTCGGTTCTTTTTTCGCGCAGGAGCAAAGAAAAGCTGCCGTAAGGATCGCGCAAAGAAAAAACGCGCATATTTTTTTCTTTCTCATCATTCGTGACCTTTCAATTAAGATACTCAATATATCATAACATATATCATAGCACAATCGGGGAAAAAAGTCAACCGCAATTTCGGGAACATATTGAAAACACGGGCGCCGCGCGATAAACTTTTCCGTTTTGCGGAGAATATATAAATAGGTAGATTTTTCGGTTTTTCGGCAGACAATCGCTTTTTGCGGTATAAGCCGCGTTTTTTAGCGTAAAAGGGCGACGCAAAACGACGTTAAATGTAAACTGATTTTGAATGAAATATGTACCAAAACCGAAAAACCCCACAGTTGCAATAAAAAAACGGGCTGAAATCAATTTCAGCTCTTATAAAGATTTTCCGAAAAAGGTATTGACAAAACCTTCCGGGCGTGGTATACTGTTTAAGCCCTCGAAAAACGGGGCGCGAATGAACCTTGAAAATTAAACAATGATACAACCCTGTTAATTTAACAGAAGCGAGAAGAAAACTCGCAGCGTAAGCGAAACAAATAACGGAAACGAACCAGATAAACTTAGGTTGGTTTCAAACGAATCTGGAAGTATATGATCTCTTTTTCGGAAGAGTTATATAACCATAATTTTCAGAGAGTTTGATCCTGGCTCAGGATGAACGCTGGCGGCGTGCCTAACACATGCAAGTCGAACGAAGATGTATTTCAGATCCCTTCGGGGTGACGAGATGCAGACTTAGTGGCGGACGGGTGAGTAATGTATGAGCAACCTGCCTTCAAGAGGGGAATAACAGTCGGAAACGACTGCTAATACCGCATAACGAAGCGAATTCGCATGAATTTGCTTTCAAAGGAGCAATCCGCTTGAAGATGGGCTCATATCTGATTAGATAGTTGGTGAGGTAACGGCTCACCAAGTCTGCGATCAGTAGCCGGACTGAGAGGTTGAACGGCCACATTGGAACTGAGATACGGTCCAGACTCCTACGGGAGGCAGCAGTGGGGAATATTGGGCAATGGGCGAAAGCCTGACCCAGCAACGCCGCGTGAAGGAAGAAGGTCTTCGGATTGTAAACTTTTGTCTTATGGGACGATAATGACGGTACCATAGGAGGAAGCCACGACTAACTACGTGCCAGCAGTCGCGGTAATACGTAGGTGGCGAGCGTTATCCGGAATTATTGGGTGTAAAGGGTGCGTAGGCGGGTCGTAAAGTCAGATGTGAAATACGGAGGCTCAACCTCCGAACTGCATTTGAAACTTACGGTCTTGAGTGGAGTAGAGGCAAGCGGAATTCCCGGTGTAGCGGTGAAATGCATAGATATCGGGAGGAACACCAGTGGCGAAGGCGGCTTGCTGGGCTTTTACTGACGCTGAGGCACGAAAGTGTGGGGAGCAAACAGGATTAGATACCCTGGTAGTCCACACCGTAAACGATGATTACTAGGTGTAGGCCGGCTGAACCGGTCTGTGCCGCAGTTAACACAATAAGTAATCCACCTGGGGAGTACGGCCGCAAGGTTGAAACTCAAAGGAATTGACGGGGGCCCGCAC
>CAKSFN010000016.1 GCA_934454405.1 uncultured Eubacteriales bacterium
AGATGAATTCGATTAATTAGTCGATAGTATGTGATTTCCCGCCGAATATTCGGGCGACCGTTTATTCGGCGGGAAACCCTTAAAAACGCTATATCCTGTGCCTTAAGATGAGGTATGAACCCTGAAAAGCGGTTCATTCCCGATCCTTTGGCATAGCTTATGCCTAAACGCTTCATATCGCAAGGAGGTCAAAATATATGAAGAGTAGTATTGTTTGCATTTCGGTTTGTGTTGCGGTCGTTTTGTTGCTTTCGCTTTGCGCGTGCACCGCGTCGAAAAAAGACGACGGAACAGAGGAGCCTTCGCCCTCGCAACAGGAAACCTCTCCCACATCGTCGTATGCGGGCGGCTTGACGGAGAAGACTTACGACCCGAGTAATGAGGAGTCGGGCGATTTCGGCTCTCTTTTCGGCGACGGCAGCGCTTCTGCATCCACACAGCAGGGCAGCGTGTCCGGTCAGGAAAAAACGACTCAAAACAACGCGACGGAGGCGCAGCCGACAGGCTCTGCGTCCGGAGGGCTTGATGTGAAGGATGAGGATCCTTCGGGCGAGCAGTTCGGCACGATGTTTTGATTTGAAAGGGAAAAGAATAAATGCAATTAACAGGCAGTTTGAAGCTCGGAATTGCCGGTCTGGCGATATCTGTTCGGTACCGATTCCCCGAATTTCGTGAGTTTTGCTCGAAATACTTGTTGCCCGATAACTCTTCCGCGGTTTTTGAGGTCTGCGCGACGGATGAACAGATCGCGGAAGAGATGAAAGAGGGCACTCAAAACGAACGGGAAGCGGAATTTCTCTGCATATATCGCGCGATCGCGGAAAATCTTCCGTTTTATAACAGGTTTGTTATGCACGGCGCCGCGATTTCGTTTGAGGACAAAGCGTATATATTCACCGCGGCAAGCGGCACGGGCAAATCAACGCATATCAAGCTTTGGCGCAAGGCCTTGGGAAAAAATGTCGGAATAGTGAACGGGGATAAGCCCGTTATCGAGATCAGAGACGACGGAACTTGCCTTGTTTTCGGAACGCCGTGGGCGGGGAAGGAACGCTGGGAGCGCAACGTCGGTTTTGTTCTGGGCGGCGTGTGCGTGCTTCATCGCGGCGCTGAAAATTCAGTTGAAAGAATATCCGCTGCGGAGGCGCTTGTGCCGATAATGCATCAGGTTTATTTGCCCAAGAAAGCGCCGTCCGCGCAGGCTCAGCTTGAGCTTACCGACAGATTCCTGAAGCTTGCGCCGTTCTATTCTCTGCATTGTGATATGAGCGACGACGCCGTAAAATGCAGTTTTGAGGCATTGACGGGCAAAAATTTTGAAGATAATAAGAGGAAAGAGGATATATAATTATGAAGATCAAAGAAGGCTTCGTTCTCAGAGAAATCGCGGGTGATACCGTTGTTATAGCGACAGGCGAAATAAGTAAGACGTTCCACGGAATGATAAAGCTAAATTCTACGGGAAAAGAGATATGGGAGCTTCTTTCGGCGCACGATATGTCCGAGGAAGAAGTTATAAAGTCCATGGCGGAGAAGCATGACACGAAGCCCGAGGATATTTCCGACGGCATAAAGGAATTTATCTCCAAAATCAGCGCGGCGGGTCTTTTTGCATAATGAGCATTGAAGAAGGATTAAAAAAGAACGGCTATCACGCTTCGACGACATCCGGTTACAGTATGTATCCGCTGCTTCGGGACAGGCGCGATAATATTGTCGTTCGTCCCTGTACGGGCAGACTGAAAAAATACGACGTACCCCTTTATAAAAGAGGGGATTCGTATGTGCTGCACAGAATTATTAAGGTTTTGCCCGACGGTTATGTTATTTGCGGCGATAACTGCATCGGAAAAGAATACGATATAAAAGACAAGGATATTCTCGGCGTTTTGACAGAGATTTACAGAAATGACAGAAAAATTGATTTGAACGGCTTTCGGTATAAGCTTTATGTCAGGGCTTGTCGTTTTTTTTATCCCGCAAGAGTTCTTTTCTGCAAAATGAAGGGAATAGCGGTCAAACTCAAACATTTGATATTTAAAAAGAAGTAACAAAATGAAAAAAAGCTTTTTCTTGATTTTGATATGCCTTTTGCTTTGCGGCGCCGTTGCGGGCGGCGCAACGCTTATGCGCGGCAAAAAACTTGCGGAAACCAAGGATTCCGTTTCTGATTCGGTGGTTTCGCAGTTTAACAAGCTTGACAACCGAAAAAATCAGATTGAGCGAAAAATAGCCGCCTTAAAAGCGATTTCCGAGCGAAAGAAACTCGGAAAAGGCACCGCTTCATTGATTTGCGTCGGAGCCCATAAAAAGGTTTACAACATTGTTTATCCCGAGTTTAAAAAGCATAACTATAAAGGTGTCCTTGTTCTGACAGACAGCCTTTTTGTCGGGTCTTCCGGTTGCATCACGGCAGAGCAGTTCAACGAGCTTACTCAGGCAGGATGGGAAGTTGCCCTTTTGTTTTCGACGAAAAGCAATGATCCGGTGGGAGATTTGGAAAAATTGCTTGAGCGCGCCCGAAGACTCGGCGTGAACAATATTAAGAGCTTATATGTTCCGCTCAACGAGTACTCCCCGGACTATGATTCGGAGCTGGAGAGGCTTGGCTTTGATTCCATCGTGTGCGCGAGCAGTAAAATATATTCTGTTTCTTCTGCGAATATGGATCTTCCTCGGGAGGATAAGCTTTGGATGAGTTATGCGTTTGAATACGCTTCTTTGAGACGCTTGCATATATTTTCCGCGCTTGAAGATTCGGGAGGTATGTATTCTTTTTATATAAGCTTTGATTCAAGTAACTTCGGCAGTTATTGCTCAGAATACCGTGTCAAATCATTTGTCATTTCCAGTAAGGATAACAATCCCGAAAAGGTTCAGTTTTTGACTTTGTCGGACGCGCGGAAATATTTTGAAGAGATTGAGGCATCGGGCGGCGGAACCGCCGAAAAGGAAGAGCAGGAGATAGCGAGCCTGGAAAAAGAGCTTGCCGAGGTCAAAAAACAGCTTGACGAGCTTCGGAGCAGCATCGGAAGTTGATTTTTATGCAAAATATTCGTTTGATATACAAAGGAAGTTTTGAGAGGAGTTTATATGGTTCAAGATCGGATATCGGATGCCGAAACCGGAAAATATCTTGCGCATCTTGTAAAAAGCGCGCTTGACAACTCCGCTCCGCGTCGTATTCCTGATACGACCGATTGGAAAAAAGTGTTTTTTGCGGTGAAGAAAAACTCTCTTGAGGGGATCACTTTTCTTGCCGTTGAAAAAATGAGCGAGAAGCCTTCCGATAAGCTCTTCGAATATTGGAAGGACGTTTATCAGAAGCTTTCGTATATTGAATTTCTTTTTGAAAATGAAAGGAATACGCTTTTCGCGGAAATGCGGAAGGCGGGATTGTCATATCTGCCGTTGAAGGGTGTTAATTTTCTTCGGTTTTATCCTAAACCGGGCATGCGCTCGATGGGTGATAACGACATCCTTTACGGTCTTGTCGAGCAGGACGAAAACGGTATCTTTCATATCGCGGGCGAAACCGATGAAGAAAGAGAAAAAACTCTTGCGGCAGCCCGTGAAAGGCTTGTGGAGATTATGAAGTCTCTCGGTTTCGAGGTCGGGAGCCTTCTCGGACACGACGAACGCTTTATGAAAGGTCCTCTTCTTTTCGAAATGCACCGCAGTCTTGTTCCTTCCGACAGCGTATATTTCGAGTATTATAAAAACTCGTGGAAGCGCGCGTTGAGAAGAGCCTCCGACCCCAATCGCTTTGCATATTCGCAGAACGATGAGTATATTTATACGGTTGTTCACATTGACAAGCATCTGAAAACCTCGGGCACGGGGCTTCGGAGCATTGTCGATCTGTATGTGTTTTTGAAGAATGTCGGCGCTGAACTTGACAGGGAGTATATTGATGCCGAATTGAAAAAGCTCGGCGTTTTCGAGGTCGAAGAAAGGCTGAGAAACTTTGCGTTTTCGCTCTTTGAAGCCGATTCCCTGTCTGCGGAGGACGAGGAACTGCTTTTATATTTTCTGAACTGCGGGACGTACGGTAACTTCGATGAAATGATGCGCCTGAACCTGAAGCGGCTCGGCGCTGACGGCAACAGGGGAAAAGCAAAGGCGGCGTATGTGAAAAAGCGTTTGTCCAAAGTCTCCGAAGCCGAACTTGAAAGATACTTTCCCGTTTTTTACAGACACAGGTTTTTGCGTCCGTTTCTGCCGATTCACCGCATTTTCAGGGGAATGTTCACGAACACAAGGTATTTTTTCCGTGAGGTCGGCTACCTGTTCAGCAGAAAAAAGGATAAAAAAGACAGCGAAAAAAAAGATATATAAAAAAATTCCGCTCTGTTTCAGGGCGGAATTTTTAATTTGAAGTATGTTTTTAATTCAGAGTAAACTCATTTCTGAATTCCTCAAAGGTGTTCTGGAAGTCCTCGGAGCTTTCCGTTTTTACGCGGTTGAGGTATTCGTGCGTGTCAAATTCCGCGGCTTTCAGCTCTATCATAGCCACCGCGATGTTGGAGCAATGATCCGCGATGCGTTCAAGATTTGTCAGCAGGTCGTTGTAGACAAAGCCGAGGTCGAGCGTGCAATCGCCGTTTCTCAAACGCTTTATGTGACGGATCTTTATTTCGTCGCAGAGGTCGTCAATAACCTGTTCGAGCGGCTCAACTTTTTTAGCCATAATAATGTCGTTGTTCGTGAAGGAATCGACCGTCAGAACCACGATCTTCGAAAGCGCGGAACTGATAACGCCGAGATCCTTCTGCGCGGAGGGTGAGAACACAAGCTTTTTCGCGTTCATCTCTTTTGCCGCGTTCGCGATGTTGACGGCGTGGTCTCCTATTCTTTCAAAGTCGCCTATCGTGTGCAGGAATTTTGATGCCTCGCTGCTCTGCTCCTGCGTCAGCTCGCGCCGCGTAAGCTTGACAAGATACGTGCCGAGTTTATCCTCGTAGCGGTCGAGAACCTCCTCCTTCGCCTGTACCTTGCGGTAGCCTTCTTCTGTGTAGTTGTAAAGCAGATTCATCGCGCGTGAAAGATTTTTTCTTGCCTTTCGTGCCATCGCGCAAACCCCTTCGTTGCTCTGTTCAAGCGCAATCGCGGGGTGGGTGAGGAAGCGCTCCTCAAGCCTGTCTATATCGTCCGAGTCCTCCTCGTCGTCGGGCTTGTCCTTGAAAATGACCGTAACGATCTTTTCGAGCGTCTTTGTAAACGGCATAAGAACGATGACCGTCGCAAGCCTGAAAAGCGTGTTCATCAGCGCTATCGAAACCATATTCATTTTTGCCGTCATAAACGGAAAACCGCCGAATATCGCGTTTGCGGAGTAGAATACTGCCGCCCAGATTATAACGCCGAGGATGTCTATAAGCAAATATACGAACGCGGTTCTTTTTCCCGCGACGCTCGCGCCGAGCGCGGAAAGAAGCACCGGAACGGCGGCGCCTATTGCGATGCCCATAATTATCGGAAGAGCTATCTCAAACGATATCGCGCCCGTGACAGAAAGCACCTGCAAAATTCCGACCGTCGCGGACGCGCTTTGCAGAACGCAGGTTATCAGAATTCCCGCAACGATTCCGACGAGGGGATTTGAAAAAGTGGTCGCAAAACCCTTGAAAAGCTCGGAAACCGCGGTCTCGTCCTTTATAACGTCGCTCATCATCGACATTCCCGTCATCAAAACCGCAAAGCCGAGAAGAATATCTCCGATGTGGTTCTGCGTCGGGTTTTTGCAGAACATCCGCAATATTATACCGATAACGGCAACGGCGCACGTCAGCGTCGAGGTCGAAAGAATCTTGACCCAAACCGAGCCGCCTCCTCCGCCGTCCATGCTTGAAAGACAGACGACCCAACCCGTAACGCTTGTTCCGAGAATGGCTCCGAGAATAATGCCTATCGCCTGCCGCATCTTCATCATTCCCGAATTGACAAAGCCGACCGCCATGATCGAGGTCGCCGATGAGGACTGAATGATGGCGGTAACGCCCGTTCCGAGCAAAACGCCTTTCAGCGGGGTGTTTGTCAGCTTGAAAAGAATCATTTCAAGCTTGTTTCCCGCAACGTTTTTCAGTCCGCTGCCCATGAGAAGCATTCCGAACAGGAACAGCGCAACGCCGCAAAGTAATCCGACGATTACATCCATAATTTCTCTCCTTAAATCAAAAACCGAGCCTCTGCCGGTCGACTGCTTTATATATTATACCAAAAGCCGCGAAAAACTTCAAGCCCCTTTTGACAAAAAAACGCTTCCGCATTATATATTGTATATTTTTCATCAGTTTCTTCTGTGCGCCGGGCTTCGCTCTGTGAACAATTATTGAACAATTTGCCTTTTCGGATGATTTTTGTCCGAATTTGTGATATAATCATCAAACCTGCCGAGATATAACGGCTTAATACGTAATGAAAAAACAGGTCAAGGTCAGATGAGCAAGATTAAAAACAACAGAAATTTTATTAAAACGGCTCTGCGGCTGGCGATACCCATCGCGTTTCAGAATCTGCTGACGTCCTGCGCCACTCTCGTTGATACGGCGATGGTCGTCGGGCTCGGAAATGACGCGACGTCCGCCATGGGTGTTGCCTCCCGTTTCAGTTTTCTGCTGAACGTTATCTGCTTCGGCTTCGCGTCGGGATGTTCGGCGCTGCTTTCGCAATACTGGGGCGCGGGCGACCGCGTCAACATCCGCCGTTCGACGGGTTTCGCCGTAACCGTTGCGATGAGCTTCGGGCTGATATATACGGCGGCTCTTTTGATTTTTCCGAGCGCGCTGGCGGGAATTTTCACCGATAACGAAACGATAGTGAACCTTGCGGGCGAATACCTTTCGGCTTTTGCATTTGCCGTGCCGTTTCTCGTCTTTTCGCAGATAATGTGCATCGCTCTCCGCTCCGTCGAAAGCGTTATGATACCCCTCATTTCCTCGTTTGTGTCGGTCGGCGTGAACATCTTTTTCAATTACTGCTTTATCGGCGGAAATCTCGGTTTTCCAGCTCTCGGTCTTCGCGGCGCCGCAATAGGCTCCGTGATTGGCTGTGCGGTTCAGACCGTCGTTATAATTATCGCCGTTTTTGTCGCAAAAACTCCGTTCAAAGGCAGTATCCGCGACTATTTTTCGTTCTCGCGCCCGTTTATCAAAAAATATTTCGGCATCGCCGCGCCCGTGCTTCTGAACGAAACGCTGTGGGCGATCGGCACGAACATCTATGTTATGGTTATCGCGCGTCAGGGCGTCGAAAATCACGCGGGATATACCTTGTATGAAAATATTCAGCAGATATTCTTCGTATTCTTCGTCGGTATCTGCGGCGCCGCCGCCATTATGGTCGGAATGCAGGTCGGAAAAGGCGACCACGACGAGGCTTACAGAGTTGCCCGCCGTTTTGCCGTTATGACGCCGTGCACCGGCGTTGTTCTCGGCGCAGCCCTCATCGCTCTGCGCAACCCCATCCTTTCGCTGTTCCCGATAGAGACCGAAACCGCCCGTTCCGTCGCGTCCGACTGCCTTTTGTTTTACGGCTGCTGGATAGCGTTAAGAATGATTCAGTATACGCTTGTCTGCGGAGTTTTCCGCGCGGGAGGGGACACGAAAACCGGCTGTATTTATGAAATGATAGGACTTTACGGCGTCGGAATCCCTGCGGTTCTGATAACAGGCCTTCTTATAAAACCGACGCACTTTGTTGTTATAATTATAGTTATGTTCGTTGCGGAGGACGTGAGCAAGGGCATACTTTGCATCCGCCATTTCCGCTCGCGCAAGTGGATAAAACAGATAACCGAAACCGCCGCGCCGGAAAAAAGCCGGTAACGCCGCCTCGGTTTTTACGCCGTTTTTTCCGCACCCGTAACCGAATATTTTTTATTATCAGCCCGCCGACGCTTCCGTTCTGCGGGCTTTATCTTGTTTATTGTACGAATTTTTTATGACGCCGATTGAATTGTGCATATATTTATGATATAATAAAAATAATTGTATACGAAAGAAAGTGGACGGTATGAAACCTTATAATCAAACATTGCTTTGCGATTTTTATGAACTGACCATGGGCAACGGCTACCTGCTTTCCGGCAAAAAGGATATGCAGGCGTGCTTCGATCTTTATTTCAGAAAAGTTCCCGATAACGGCGGCTTTGCCATCGCGGCGGGTCTTTCCGAGATGATCGAGTTTTTGGAGCAGCTTCATTTTGACGACGCGGACATAGAGTATCTTCGCTCGAAAAACCAGTTCAGCGAAGAGTTTTTGCAGTATCTGGCGAATTTCAGGTTTGAATGCGACGTTTACGCCGTGGAAGAGGGAACCCCCATTTTTCCGAACGAGCCGCTTGTGACCGTTAAAGGTCCCGCCATACAGGCGCAGCTGCTTGAAACGATGCTGTTGCTGACGATAAATCACCAGTCCCTTATTGCCACAAAGGCGAACAGGATAGTTCGCGCCGCGCAGGGCAGACCGATTTTTGAGTTCGGTTCAAGACGCGCGCAGGGCAGCAATGCGGCGATCCTCGGCGCGAGAGCGGCGTTCGTGGGCGGCTGCGCGGGAACGGCGTGCGCTTGCTGCGAGCAGCTTTACGGTATCCCCGCCGTCGGCACCATGGCGCATTCGTGGATTCAGATGTACGACACCGAGCTTGAAGCGTTTGAGGCTTACGCGAAATACTATCCCGACAACTGCATACTTCTCGTTGATACCTACAACGTCATAAAATCCGGTATCCCGAACGCGATCAAGGCTTACGAAAACGTTCTCAAGCCGCTCGGCAAAAGACTTAAAGGCATCAGAATAGATTCGGGCGACATAACGTACCTGACAAAGAAGGTCAGAAAAATGCTCGACGACGCGGGACTTGAGGACTGCACGATATTCATTTCCAACTCCCTTGACGAGTATATCATCCGCGACATTCTGCTTCAGGGCGCTTGCATAGACTCCTTCGGTGTGGGCGAAAGGCTCATAACCTCGAAATCGGAGCCCGTTTTCGGCGGTGTTTATAAGCTTGTCGCGACCGAAAAGGACGGAAAATACATTCCGAAGATCAAGCTTTCGGAGAACGTTGAAAAAATAACCACTCCCGGCTACAAAAAGATATACCGTCTGTTCTCCGACGAAACGGGAAATATGGTCGCCGACCTTATCGCCCTGCACGACGAGGAGTTCGATTTCACAAAGCCCATCACGCTTTTTGACCCCGTTTACACGTGGAAGAAAAAGACGTTTGAGCATTACCGCGTCGAGGAGATCCTGAAACCGATATACAGGAAAGGCAAACTTGTTTACAAAACGCCGTCCGTTATCGAATCGAAAAAATACTGCGAGGAGCAGGTCGGAAAGCTTTGGGACGAAGTCAAGCGTTTCGAGAACCCTCAGACATATTATGTTGACCTTTCGCAAAAGCTTTGGGACGTTAAACACAGCCTGCTCAGCGAGGGAACGGGAGAGAAAAAGTGAGTTACGGTTACTATATGCCCGTTCGCCTTGTTTCGGGCGAGGGGATAGTCGCAAGATATGAAGGGTATTCGAAGCTCGGTAAAAAGTGCCTTATAGTATCGGGTAAAAACCTGTATAAGCGCAGTTCCGTGTTTGCGGATCTTCAAAAGGGGCTTTGCGCCTGCGGCGTTGATTACAAAACCTTTTTCGAGGTCGAGAACAACCCGTCTTACGAAACGGTTGTCCGCGCTGTTTCCGCCGTTCGCGCGTTCGGAGCGGATTTCATCGTCGGCGTCGGCGGCGGCAGCGCCATGGACGCCGCAAAGGCGACGGCTTTGCTCTGCGCCAATCCGCAGGTGACGGAAGGGGAGCTTTTCAACGCTTCCGCCTTTGTCAACAAGCCGCTTCCCCTTATTCTGATAGGAACAACCGCGGGAACGGGCAGCGAGGTCACCTCCGCGTCTGTGCTGACCTTTACTTTTCCCGAAGGCATTGTCAAAAAAACCGTAAAATCCGCCGAAAGCTATGCTACCTGCGCCCTCTGCGATTCGACTTATACGCAGACGCTTTCCGAAAGAACGACCGTTGCAACCGCGCTTGACGCGATTTGCCACGCGGTTGAAGCGTATTACGGCAAAAAAGTCGGCTCTTTCGGCAGAATGTATGCCAGAAAGGCGATCTCCGTTATCGTTCCCGCGCTTAAAAGGTTTGTTGAAAACGGAAGCTCGAAAGAGACGCGTGAAGAACTTTACGTCGGCTCTTTATACGCAGGCTGCGCGATAAACGAAGGCGGAACCTCCTTTGCGCATTCTCTCGGATACCAGCTGACGAATTATCTCGGTTACGAGCACGGCTTTGCCTGCGCCGCGCTTCTGCCCGCGTTTCTTTCAAAAGCGTGCGACGCGGACGGGCTTGCGGCTTATGCCGATATGACGGCGCGCGAATTGAGCGATTTTGTCTGCGGACTGTTCAAAAAGTTCATTCCCGAAACAAAGATTTCCGATTCCGACGCCGAGAAGTTTTCAAATATCGGGCTTACGATGCCGAGCCTTAACAATCACGTTTTTGCGCCTCTTGACAAGGCGGAATGCGAAAAAATATACAAGGGCATCTGAAAATACGATAAATCAGGGTTTTTCTAATGATTAAATGGTTGATTAAAAAACAGGACGAAGCGGCTGTCTCCGAAATCCGGAAGCAGTTCGGCTTTTGCGATGCCGTCGCCCGCGTGCTTTATAACCGCGGTCTGACCGACAAAGCCGCCATTGAGTCCTTTTTTGACATAGATATAGCAAATCTTCACGATCCGCTTCTGCTTGCCGATATGGAAAAGGCAACGGCGCGCATAAACGAGGCTGTTGCGAACGGCGAAAAGATAACCGTTTACGGCGATTACGATGTTGACGGCATAACGTCCGTGGTCGTGCTTTACAGGTATCTGGTCTCCGTTGGGGCAAAGGTCGATTATTATATCCCCGACAGAACGGAGGAGGGCTACGGGCTTAATACTGCGGCGCTCCGTTCCATATACGAGTCCGGCACGTCGCTTATCGTCACCGTGGACACCGGCACCACCGCCGTTGAAGAGATTGCGGAGGCGGAGGGGTACGGGCTGGACGTCATCGTGACCGACCACCACGAGTGCAAGCCGACGATCCCCGATTGCGTCGCCGTTGTGAACCCGAAACGCCCGGACAGCGTTTATCCTTATAAAGAGCTTGCCGGCGTGGGCGTTGTTTTCAAGCTTGTCTGCGCTCTTATCGGCGACGGCGCGAAGGCGTTTTCGCTTTACGGCGACCTTGTCGCGATAGGCACGATAGCGGACATTATGCCGCTTGTCGATGAAAACCGCGTGCTCGTTTCTCTCGGTCTCGATCTGTTGAGAAAACGTCCGTCCTGCGGCATCAAGGCGCTTCTGGAGGCTTCGGGCGGCTATAAGCACGGGCAGATAACCGCTTCGACGGTGGCTTTTCAGGTTGCTCCGCGCATAAACGCGGCGGGAAGAATAGGCGATCCCAAGCAGTCGGTGGAGCTGCTTCTCTGCGAAGACCCCGAAAACGCGGCGGTTCTTGCCGAGGGACTTTGCGAGGAGAACCGCGTTCGCAGAAAAATGGAAGCGGATATAATCGACGACGTGGAAAAAATGCTTGAAAACAGAGATCCGAAGGACAGGATAATAGTCGTCGGCTCCGAAAGCTGGCACCACGGCGTTATCGGAATAGTTGCGTCCAAGATAGTTGAAAAATATCATCTCCCGTGCATTCTGGTATGCTTTGACGGGGACAGGGCAAAAGGTTCCGCAAGAAGCATAAAAGATGTCAGTATGTTCGAGCTGCTGACGCAGGCGTCGGCGCATCTCGAAAAATTCGGCGGACACGAAATGGCAGCGGGGCTGACGCTTGAAAGAAAGGATTTTGACGCGTTTGTGCGCGATATAACCGCAATCGCAAACGAGAAGATTAACGACGATATGATGATACCCGTCGTTGAATCCGAATGCGTCATACCGTTTTCGGAGATCTCTCTCGACACCGTTCGCGAACTTCAGCGGCTGGAGCCGTTCGGCACGGGCAACCCCACGCCGAGCTTCGCCTTCGGCGGCGTCATTCTTGCGGACTTTCTTGCCGTCGGCGCGGGCGCACATCTTAAACTGACGCTTTCTTACGGCGGACAGGAGTTTTCCGCGATGCTTTTCGGCACGTCGCCGCAGGATCTCGACTTTGCGGTCGGGGATAAGGTCGATATCGTCTTTTCGATGTCGGAAAACTTTTTCAACAACAGATATTCTCTGAATCTGAGCATAAAACGTATGCGTCTTTGCGCAGAAACCGAGAAAAAAGAAGCGGAGGCGGAAGCCCGCTATATCGCTTTTTTGAACGGCGCGCCCGTACACGGCGTTTCTCTGACGAGAAAGGAGTTTACCGCCGTATACAGACATCTGCACAGAAACTATATAAACGCGAAGCAGACCCGATATATGCCTCACGCGCTTGCGAGGGGCTTTGCGGGGCGCGGTTTTACGGGCTTTGATTTCTGCAAGCTTATGCTTTGTCTTAACATACTTTCGGAGCTCGGAATAATCGAATACGTATATAACGGGAACGTAAACATTACGTTCAGGGATACGCAAAGCAAGAAAAATCTTGCCGACAGCGAAACGTGGCAGGCCGTCGGGGGTGAGTGAGAGTGAACGATTTCGGAATAGGTCTTATAGACCTTCTTGAAAAAAACGGAAATTACGACATGGAGCGGATAGGGAAGGCGCTCGATTTTGCGACCGCCGCCCACGAGGGACAGTTCCGCAAAAGCGGAGAGCCCTATATCACGCACCCGATTCATGTCGCTAAGATTCTTGCGTCCTACGAAAGCGATTCCGACGCAATAATCGCCGCTTTGCTTCACGACACCGTCGAGGACACTCCCGTAACCATTGAAGAGATAAAAAAAGAGTTCGGCGAAAACGTCATGCAGCTGGTGGACGGCGTTACGAAGCTGAACAAGCTGTCTTTCAACTCCCGTGAGGAGCAGCAGATAGAAAATATCAGAAAAATGCTGCTTGCGATGGCGAAGGACATCCGCGTTATTCTTATAAAACTTGCGGACAGGCTTCACAACATCAGAACCATGGACGCGCAGTCCGAGGAAAAACGCCGCGAAAAGGCGCTTGAAACGATAGAGGTTTACGCGCCGCTCGCGCACCGTCTCGGTATCCAGAGCCTTAAAACGGAGCTTGAGGACACCTCTCTTAAATATCTCGACCCCGTCGGGTATAACGAGATTGTGGCGGATCTGAAAGCGTTCAACGCCAACAGCGATGTTTTGAACGAGATCCGCGGCATAATCACCGACAAGCTTGCGGAAGCGGGCATAAAAGCACGCGTCACGGGGCGTATAAAGCACATTTACAGCATTTATCGCAAAATGTTCAATCAGAACAAGCAGTTCAACGAGATATACGACCTTTACGCTTTCAGAATAATCGTTGAAAAGGTCAACGACTGCTATAACGCGCTCGGCTATATGCACGATATTTTCCGCGCCATTCCCGGCAGACTTAAAGACTATATCGCAACGCCCAAGCCGAATATGTATCAGTCCCTGCACACGACGGTTTCCTACAAGGGACACATTTTCGAAATACAGATAAGAACGGAGGAAATGCACCGCATAGCGGAAATGGGTATCGCGGCGCACTGGAAATACAAGTCCGGCGAAAGCGCCTCCGCCGAAATGGATTCGAAGCTTGCATGGGTGCGCAAACTTCTCGAGGTTCAGGACAACGTCAACGAGCACGACGACTTTGTTCAGACGTTCAAGATAGATCTTTTTGCCGATCAGGTTTTCGTTTCGACGCCGAAGGGCGATATAATAACTCTTCCCGCCGATTCGAACCCGATAGATTTCGCTTACGCCATTCACAGCGCCATAGGCAACAAGATGATCGGCGCAAAGGTCAACGGCAGAATGGTTGAACTTACAACGCATCTGCGCAACGGCGACGTCTGCGAAATACTGACTTCCTCCAACAGTACCGGTCCCTCCCGCGACTGGCTCAAACTCGTTCGCACCAACGAGGCGAAGAGCAAGATCCGTCAATGGTTCAAAAAGGAGAAGAAGGAAGAAAACATCGTCAACGGCCGCGAAGACCTCGAAAGAGAACTGCGCCGCATAAACGTGACCTTCAACGTGTTCACACGCGAAGAGGTTTACGCAAACGTGATGAAGCACTATCAGGTCGAAACGCTCGACGAGTTTTACGCGATGATAGGCTACGGCGGCATTTCCATTTCAAAAATACTTCCGCGGATCAAGGACGATTACACACGGCTTATAAAACAGCGCGAAACAACTCCCGGCGCGCCGACTCTTCAAAGACCGAAAAAAGCGGTCAACGGCGTTGTTGTCGAGGGTATAGACAACTGCCTTGTGCGTCTGGCGAGATGCTGCGTGCCTCTGCCCGGCGACGATATAATCGGATTTGTTACGAGAGGCTACGGCGTCGCCGTGCATAAGTGCGACTGTGCCAATATCAAAAACGCCGACCCCGAACGCCTTGTCAGCGTTCACTGGGAGGGCTATGACAACGGCTATTTCGCAACAAGTCTTGTTATCTCCGCTTTCAGCCGCATCGACCTTATGGCGGATATAACCTCCGCGCTTGCGGCGATGCGTATCGCGCTTCACTCAATGTCGAGCAAGGAGATGAGCGACGGCTGTATCGAGGTCTATATCACGATAGACGTTCACGGGCTCGACCATTTGCGCTCCGTCTGCGCCCGCCTTGAAAAGATAAGAAGCGTGTTCAAAATAGAAAGGGGAACGCTCAGCTGATGACCGCCGTTATTCAAAGGGTTTCGAAATGCGCGCTCTCCGCCGACGGCAAGCCGTATTCAAAGATAGAAAAAGGACTTCTCATCCTGCTCGGCGTCCGCGACGGTGATACGGAAAAAGATGTCGAGGTTCTCTCGTCAAAAATCGACGGTTTAAGACTTTTTACCGACGAAAACGGCAAGATGAACCTTTCCGTCAACGATATAGGCGGCGAGATTATGGTTGTTTCGAACTTCACGCTCTGCGCCGACGTGCGAAAGGGCAAACGCCCGTCCTTCACACCCGCCGCCGCCCCGAACGAGGCGGATCGTCTGTATACGCTGTTCGTTGAGGCTTTAAGCCGTTCAACGCCCGTTCAAACAGGCGTTTTCGGCGCGGATATGCAGATAGATTTTGTCAACGACGGTCCTGTTACGCTGGTTGTAAATTCGGAGGATATCATCAAAAAATGAAAGTAAAAAGAATCGCGGTCGGTGAGTATGCGACCAACTGCTACGTCGTTTTTTCCGCCGACGAAAAAACCGTTATGCTCATAGACCCGTCGTTCGACATTCCCCGTATAGAGCATTTTATCGCGGATAAAAAAGTGACGGACATCGTGCTTACGCACGCGCATATAGACCATATTTACGAGGCTCCCGTTTTGCGTGAAAAGTACGGCGCAAGGGTGTATATCGGCAAAAACGACGCGCCGCTGCTTGAAAACAGAACGCTTTACGCTCCGCATAACTGTATGCCTTATTGCGAGGACAGGAGATACCCCGTTGATGTTTTTCTCGGCGACGGCGACATTCTTCTGTTTTCGGATTATAAATTCAGGGTTCTTGAGCTTCCCGGACATACCCCGGGCGGAATCGCTCTTTACGGCGAGGACGCTCTTTTCTGCGGCGACGTTTTGTTTTATCGCAGTTGCGGCAGAACCGATTTTGAACTCGGAAGTGCCGATGATATGGAAAAGTCTTTGCAAAGACTTGCGGCGCTTGACCCCGATACCCGCGTTTATCCCGGTCACGGCTTCACAACGACGATAGGCTCCGAAATCGAAAACAATCCGTTTATGAAACAAAGAGGAATTGAAAAATGATAAGCGTAAAAGATATTACATCGAAAAAAGAAGAGCGAGACGGAATAGTTTATATTGACGTCCTCGACTGCGACGCTTTCCGCCTGACGGGGCTTCCATGGAAGAACACAAACGGCAACTATCACCGTCTTGACGACAGAATGAACGACAAACTTTCGCCCGGTCTGAAAGTACGTTCAAACAACACATCGGGCGCGCAGGTCTCTTTCAAAACGGATTCTTCCGTATTTTCCGTTCATATCGTCCGCAACACTCCCGAATTTATGGAGCACATGTGCGACGACGCAACGGGCGGAACGGATATATACATCGGTTCGGGAAAAGAAAAGAAGTTCTGGCACGTCTGCTATTGCTTTAACCGTGAGAGCGAAAGCCTTTCGACATTTAATACAGACGGCAAAATGAACGAATATACCGTTAATCTGCCTCTTTACAGCGGTATCGACAAACTCGAAATAGGGCTTTCTCCCGACGCGCGTATCGAGGCTCCGTCGGAATATGCGGTCAGCCGTCCCGTGCTTGTTTACGGCTCTTCGATAACGCAGGGCGGCTGCTGCACGCGTCCGGGACTGCTTTATACAAACATTATCGGCAGAATGCTGAATGTTGAGACGATATGTATGGGCTTTTCGTCGAACGCAAGAGGTGAAAGATATATGGCTCAGGCGTTTGCAAAACTTGACCTTGCCGCCTTTGTCATGGATTACGATTGGAATGCTCCGAACGCAGCATGGCTTAAAAAAACACATGAAAAATTCTTTAAGGTGTTGCGAAAAGCAAGACCCGAAATGCCGATAATAATTGTTTCAAAATGCGATTATGACAGTGACCCCGTTTCGGGCGAGGAACGCAGACTTGTTATAAAGAAAACTTACGACAACGCGATTGCCGCAGGTGACGAACACGTTTATTTTGTTGACGGAAAAGAAATATTCGGGCACGACTTTTTCCGCGACGAATGCACCGTTGACGGAAATCACCCGTCGGATATCGGACACATGAGGCTTGCCGAAGCGATAGGAAACGCCGTGAAACAGGCGTTGGGGCTTTGATATGAGGATTTATCTTTCGGGCACGGACAGAGAATATGACCTGCAATGTCTTTCTTTGTTGTTTTTCCCCGGTTCCGATTTTTCTTCCGATGACGGAAAAGA
Source organism: uncultured Eubacteriales bacterium (assembly GCA_934454405.1). GTDB lineage: Bacteria > Bacillota > Clostridia > Oscillospirales > UBA644 > UBA644. The sequence goes on from CAKSFN010000016.1 coordinate 17,011, forward strand.
ATTGTCCGTCACCGTCGAGGGCAACACCGCAACCGCCGTTTTCAAACTCGGCGAAAACGAATATACCGCAACCGCAGAGGTCAGGGACGAGTTTGACTCGGAACGTCTTGCCGTCAAACGCTGCGCCTATGACGCGATGAGCGAAGCCACGGGGATAACAAGCCCGTGGGGACTTCTGACGGGCATCAAGTCCGCGCTTTATTACGGCGCGCTCAAAGAGGCTCACGGGCAGAGAGCGCGGGAGGTCTTCACCGAACGCTACCTTGTTCGCGACGATAAGGCTGATCTCTGCGAAAAAATTCTCGAAACACGCAAAAATGCGGTTCAGATGTGTCAAAAAGACACTTGCAGCGTGTATATCTCGGTCCCGTTTTGTCCGTCGAGGTGCAGCTACTGTTCTTTTGTTTCTTCCGCCACGTCCGCCGAGGGACGTTTTCTCGACCCGTATGTTGACCGCCTTGTCGAGGAGATAGAACAAAAGGCGAGGATCGTCCGCGAAAGAGGCTTGAAGGTTCTGAGCCTGTATATCGGGGGCGGAACGCCGACCGTTCTTTCCGCCGAACAGCTGGACAGGATACTTCGCGCGTATGAAAAGTATTTTTCGTATGATAATATAAAGGAAATAACCGTCGAGGCAGGCAGACCGGACACCGTGACGTCGAAAAAGCTCCGAACCCTGAAAGAGCGCGGCGTCAACCGCATAAGCGTCAATCCGCAAACGCTGAACGACAAGGTTCTTGAAGTGATAGGCAGAAAACACACGAGCGAGCAGTTTTTCGACGCATACGAGCTTGCGGCAAAAGAGAATTTCCGCATAAATGTCGATATAATCGCGGGACTTCCGACCGATACGTTCGAAAGCTTTGAAAAAACCGTTGTCGGCGTCGCCGCTCTCGACCCCGCGAACATAACCCTGCATACTTTGTATGTAAAACGCGCGGCGGAGCTTCATTCCTCCAATCCCGCGGCGGAAAGGGAGAACGGCGAGCTTGCGGGCAGAATGGTCGGCTTCGCGGAAAAGTATTTTGACGAAAACGGGTATCTGCCGTATTATCTTTACAGGCAGAAAAACACCGTCGGCAATCACGAAAACGTCGGCTACGCAAAGCCGTGGCGCGAATGTCTTTACAATATCTTTATGATGGACGACATTCAAACCGTCATCGGGATAGGCGCGAACGCAGTGTCAAAAGTCGTTCACGACGGCGGTCATATAGAAAGATTTGCAAACACCAAATTCGCTTATAATTATCTCAAAGAAGATTTTAAGCCCGTTTCTTTCGAATGATAAAAGCTTTGTTAAAAAAAATGCCGCATATTTTCCTGATTTACTATTGACAAGCCCGCGATTTTGGTGTATAATGATTTAGCAAGAATGGTATACACTTTTCTTGTAATGCGCAAAGTCGTTGCGGTTTTCCGAGCGATGGAGGGAGGGTAGTCTGATATGGCAGAAGTAAAACTTAAAGAGAATGAGTCTTTGGACAATGCTCTTCGTCGTTTTAAGAAGCAGTGCGCGAGATCCGGTATTCTGACCGAGGTCAAGAGACGCGAGCACTATGAAAAGCCTTCCGTAAAAAGAAAGAAGAAGTCCGAGGCTGCCAGAAAACGCAAATATAAGTAAGATTTTAAAGGTTGTGATTTCGGTCGCAGCCTTTGTCTTTTTTTGAGGTAAAAATGAATTTCAAACCCGACATATACGTTTCGAGTTTCAAAAAGATAACCCCTGAACTGCTTTCGTCCCTCGGCGTCGGCGTATTGCTGACCGACCTTGACGACACTCTTGCGCCGCACGGCTGTATGGATATGCCCGACGAGGTAAAACGCTGGACGGCATCGCTGGCGGAAAACGGGATAAAGGTCTGCATCGTTTCCAACAACTCCGAGGAACGCGTCAGACCCGTTGCCGAAGCTTTGAATACCGAATACGAATGCAACGCGCATAAGCCTTCGACCGCTTTTATCGAAAAAGCGCGCCGCAGGCTCGGTGTCGAAAAAGACGAAATAATTCTTATGGGCGACCAGCTGTTCACGGATATCGCCGCCGCAAAGAGAGCGAAAATCCGCTGCATTCTCGTTGAACCCGTCGGCGGCGCGAAAACCACCTTTTGGATAAGACTCAAACGTATTGCCGAAAAACCGATTAAAAGAAAATTCCGAAAGGATGATTGATATATGACAGGCATTGAAAGATTGCAGGCAAAAATGAACGTCGGCGACGGCGCGATAATCTGCGACGAGTACAACAGAAGATATTTTACGGAATTTGAATCGTCGAACGGCGTTCTTGCCGTTACGAAAACAAAAGCGGTGTTTTTCACGGATTTCAGATATATCGAAGCCGCGAAAAACGCGATAAAAACCGCTGAAGTCCGCATTCTCGAAGCATCTCACTCCGCGTCCTGCATAAGCGTTTTTGAAAAAGAAGAGATCAAAAAAGTTTATTTTGAAGCGGAAGCTCCTTATTCGTACTGCACCGCAATGCAAAAAGAGATGCCCGCTTACGAGTTTGTTCCCGGCGACGATATATTTGCCTCTCTCCGCGCGCAGAAGACGCCCGAGGAGATAGAATATATCAAAAAATCGCAGGCAATAACCGATAAAGGCTATGCGCATATTCTTGATTTTGTAAAGGAAAATTACAAGAAAGGCATCTCCGAAAAAGATGTTGCGATCGAACTTGAATTTTTCCTGCGTAAAAACGGCTCCGGAAAAATGCCGTTTGATATTATCTGCGCTTCCGGCGAAAACACGTCCCGCCCCCATGCCGTTCCCTCCGATAAAATCATTGCGGAAGGGGATTTTGTCACACTTGATTTCGGCTCGTCCTATAACGACTATGCAAGCGATATGACAAGAACGTTCGCCGTAGGCTATGTCAGCGACGAACAGCGCAAGATTTATGAACTTGTTCTCGAAGCGCAACTTTCCGCGATGAAGCAGATAAAAGCGGGTGTCAGAGGTTGTGACATCGACGCAATAGCAAGAAATCTGTTTGCCGAACACGGCGTAGCGGAAGCGTTCGGTCATTCCCTCGGCCATTCTCTCGGACTTTTCATTCACGAAAGCCCGAATTTCAGCCCCAGATATACGGGCGAAATCCCTGAAAACGCGGTTCTTTCCGATGAACCGGGACTTTATTTCGAGGGCAAATTCGGTGTCCGTATCGAAGATATCGTTCATATCAAAAAGGACGGCTGCGAAAGTCTCACTCACAGCCCGAAGAATTTGATAATAGTTCAATAATTACCTCTTGCAATTCGGCGCAAAGTGTGGTATACTATGCAGGTATGAGACATTTTGCGCCTTGTATGCTGATATGGCTCAGTCGGTAGAGCGGTTCACTCGTAATGAACAGGTCGTGGGTTCGATTCCCACTATCAGCTCCATAAAATAATCCCTCACACAATGTGTGAGGGATTATTTTATGCGCTGACGCGGTCAAGCGAACCCTTTTCGCGGCGAAAAGGGTTCGTCGGAACGGCGAAAAAAGGAACTTTTTCCGCCGCGAAGTCGGGAGCAAGAAGACTGATAAATGCTGCCCCACGCAAGGTTTCACGGGCTAATCTTTCCCTCCGCATTGCGTTCTCTTTTTGCAATACACAAAGTATTGCTTCAAAGCGACATCTTCACGGAGAAAAACATTATCTCCGTGAAACTCTTCGACCTGACAGCCTTGATTTTGTTCTGTTTTGAAGTCGAGGAGTGCGAGAATACTTTCGTATTTTAAGCGACGAGACAATAAAACAGGGCAAAAGCAACGCTGTCAGGCTTGTGCGAGGTAGCATTTATCAGTCTTAATTGCGGGCACCGTATCAACGGTCGCAATTCGGCGAAGCGCACCGTTTCCCCTAAAAGCCAATGCAAGCTCAAATCGCTCCCCATAAAGGCAATATTATTTTGCTATAGTTATAAAGATCAGCGTGGCTATAGGGTTTTTGCGGGTTTTGTGATTGAGAGAAAAAAGTAACGCTCTGTGAATAATATCACGGAGCGTTGTTGAATTTGGGTTAAAATTGGCGTGGTGTGATAGAATGGACTCAAAAAAAACTCAAAAATTATCCGTTTTCCGAAAAGAAAATGTTTTCGAGCGCGGCATTGATTTGCGCGTCGATCTCTTTTTGGTATTCGGGTATCTCGTGGTCGTAGCGACTATTCCTTGCAATCGCTGTTTCAAGACAAAGAAACCTTTGTTGAATTTGCCGACAGCCTTAAAAAGAAAAACAAGGTTTTGTGGAACAAGTTCAAGCAGGCAATCCGTAAATTCCTTGATAAACTTGATAGGGAATTACGAGTTGACAACAGTACAATACGTCACGGACTTGATGGGACATACAGGAGGCTTTTGACAAATGCCCGAATAGGTTCTGTTATAGGGACAGTTGTCAAAAATGCGATTCCAATAAACGGACTGAAAAATAATTCTCCGAATGTTGTGGGAACTTATGCCATGGTTTCTTTATGTAATGACAGTCAAAATCGTGAGTTCATCGCGGTCGTTGTCGTTGAACAGCAGTCGGGGGCTATTGACAGTTTTGAATTGTTTGATGTTGCTCACGCAGTCAGCGGAAGGCAAAAAAACAGTAGCCAGGTTGACACAAAGTCACAGGGGGTTAACCCTATCAAGGCTACTACAATCAGTATAGCAGATTTATTGAATATTGTCAATAGTACACATCAGAGCATTTTGTCTGACAATGTTCTTTCTCACCTCGGAGAATTTCGTGCGAAAAACGGAAGTTTTGCGGACAAGATTCTTTTTTCTGACAGAGTAGCAAACCCGACAGAAAAAGAGGTTGACGGCAAAGTCCCTCGCGCAAATCGCGCTTCTCTCATAAAAACGTCAACCTCTGACCGTAGTATATCACAAAGTATAACTACTGTCAATACCATTAATAGTACAGAAAAATATTCCGACAGAGACTATTCCTGCGACAACCTTGTTTCGAAGCCTGATATGAAAGTGACGCAAATCGGAACGGAAGCCCCGAGCAACAGGGCGGATATCGTATTCGAGGCGAAGCGAAACGCTTCCAAAATCGGCAAGTTCAATGTGAAAGACGGCAGCGTCAGCGTTTATGTTGACGATATCGGAACAGATGTTATTCTTGGAACGGACGGGTTGAAACACGGACTTCGCAGAAGTAAGAATATTTCAATGGATATAAATTCTCTTGCAATTCTCAATGCGGGAGAGATTATTAAGCATTCTGTGAAAATAAATGAAATCATACCAAAGGACAAAAATGCAACATCAAGTTATGTTTTAATCGGGTGCGCGGAAAATTCTTCATCAAGGTTTATTGTACGATCTATAATAAACACTTTTGATAACTCGCTTTCAAAAATGGATGTTTTATATGCAGTAAAAGTAAAAGAATCGGCTGCGCAACCTGCGCCCGGTTCTGCGGCGAAAGCCGTGAGTTCCGTTACCGATTCTAAAATAAGTATAACAGATTTGTTGGATTATGTCAATAGGTGCTTTCCGGAAGTTTTGTCCGCAGATGTTCTTAAACATTTTGGACATGAGTCGAGACCTGAGGGAAACCCAAAAGGTTTGGGGGAAAGTATGCTGTATTCCGACCGCGACGGCAACGCGAAAGACGCCACGCAGCTGACGGAAAGCGACTTGAGGTATTTGCTTGAACAGATTCAGGAGGGAGAACTTGATACCGGCTATATTCCTGTTGCACGCACTACTCCGCAATTCTATATTGATGTTGTCAACGAACACTCAAAAGGAAAAACAGAGGTAATGAAAGTCCCGTTGGCTTCAAGTGTTGAGCATATGATGCAAAACATGGAAGAATATGATGGCTCGACATATGAAGACGATAAGACTCCTCACGGGCTGTCAACAGATGATATTATAACTATATCAAAAGAAATGATTCATCCGAAGTATATTGTCTTGCAGCGAAACGGAAGATATGCGGAAGTGGTTTCTTTTTTCAGCGAGAAGAGAAAAAAACAGGTTGTATTATCCATCGATTTTGCGGAGGACGGGGAGAGTCCAAAAAACTTCAAACACGAGCAATATATGAATGGGTATAACGGTGGGTATTATAATATAATCGTTACTGAGTACGAGCCGACAGACTTGAAATCATATCTTAAAAACAATGAAATTGTCTATGACAGACAAAGAATGAACGGAAAATATCAAGTCGGATCGGGTCGTATAGTGACCGTCACGCATGATACACCGTTCATTCAACAAGATAATACCACAGTTTCGGATAAAAGTCAAGAGGAAGCCCTCGACAAAAAGCAGAGCAAGAAGAAAACTATTTCCGAGACCACAGAAAAACAATATCTTGAACTTGCGAAAGATCCTGAAAAGAATAATGTAAAACTTCGTGAAATGGTTGATGAGGCTGCAAGAATAAATGGGTATGAGATGAGCCTTAAGCCAGCATTGGAAGAAAAACGATATATAAAAGAAGAATACCGCGTTGCCATGCAGAAAGTTGCAGGGGAAAAACTTGATGTTGGGGCAAAAGAACAAACAGCATGGTTTGATTACCGATACAAGGACGGTGAAAACCCCCGTGTTTTAAAACTCGGAGACCAATTGTTTGACTATGCTTATAAGCAGTATAAGGCGTTAGATTATATACAAAGTTAACGGATATACTTTATATGCCGAAGAAATATTGCGTCCGAGCGAAAACAATAAAGTCGGAAATCTTATAGGGCATACAATGTATAAAGCACCCACCCTGTCAACGGCGGCATTCAACACAACAAGTGCGGTGACTCAACCGGAACGGCAAGGTACGGTGCTCTGTGAATATAATAACACAAGAAAGAACGGTTTGTCAAGAGGTAATTTCATTTCCGACAAAGCGGGGAATCCCGCCGCGCTGAAATATGTCATAACGGAAAGAGGGATTGATTTTGATGTAAGAAGCGGCATAAGCCCGATAAAAAAACGGAATAAATCCATTGCGGTATGCCGGGAAAGACGGTCGGGTGAAAAACCATCATAAGCACAAAGAAAACGGTTGCAATCACGGGAACGGTCGTCAAAATTCGAACAGTTTTGTAAAAGTTCAAAATCACTCCGATTGACATTTATTTTTACAGGTGTTATAATATCACACAACACGGAAGGAAACAAGACCTCACGCAGACAATATGTAAGATAACCGCACAAACATATAAAAACTGTATGAATTCGATGATCTTTGAGGAAACTGAAAAGAAATGAAAAAACCGCATTACAAAAATACAATGTACGCCTGTTTTACAGGCTATATCGTTCAGGCTGTCGTCAATAATTTCGTGCCGCTTCTGTTCGTCACGTTTCAGAAAACATATTCAATTCCTCTTTCGCAGATAACGCTTATTATAACAATAAACTTCGTTATTCAACTGCTTGTGGATCTGCTGTCGGCAAAGTTCGTTGACAGGATAGGTTACAGAACGGCGGTCGTTATCGCTCACGGCTGCTCGGCGGCGGGGCTGATACTTCTGACCGTTCTTCCCGACGCGCTTCCGAACGCGTTCGCGGGCATAGTTGCCGCCGTTGCGATATACGCCGTCGGCGGCGGTCTTATAGAAGTTCTTATCAGTCCCATTATCGAAGCGTGCCCGACGGACAATAAAGAAAAGGCGATGAGTCTTCTCCATTCTTTCTATTGCTGGGGACACATGGGCGTGGTTTTGCTTTCGACCGCATTTTTTGCGCTGTTCGGAACGGGAAATTGGAAGATACTTGCGCTTATTTGGGCGGCGGTGCCGATTATAAACGGTCTGTTTTTTACAAAAGTCCCGCTCTTTCCGCTTATAGAGGACGGCAAAACGGGCTTGACCGTGAAACAGCTCATAAAGAAAAAAACATTTTGGATTCTTATGCTGATGATGGCTTGCGCGGGAGCCTCCGAGCAGGCGGTAAGCCAATGGGCGTCAACATTTGCGGAAAAAGGTCTCGGCGTCGGCAAGACCGTGGGAGATCTTGCGGGACCGACGGCTTTCGCAGGGCTTATGGGACTTTCACGGCTTATATACGGCAAGTACGGCGACCGTCTCAACCTCGACAGATGTATGACGGCAAGCGCGGTGCTCTGCATAGTGTCGTATTTCGTCATCGCGTTCTTTCCGTCGCCTGCGGTCGGACTGATAGGCTGCGCGGTGTGCGGCTTTTCCGTCGGAATTATGTGGCCGGGCACATTCAGCAAAGCCTCCGCGGCAATTAAGGGCGGAGGAACGGCGCTGTTCGCTTTTCTGGCGCTGGCGGGAGATCTCGGATGCTCGGGAGGACCGACTCTTGCGGGACTTGTTTCAAGCGTCTGCGGAGGAGATCTGCATAAGGGCATTTTTGCGGCTGTCGCATTTCCCTCGCTGCTTCTCGTCGGATTTGTTCTCGCAAGAAAGAGCGTAAAAACAGATTTGACAAAGAAATGATTCGGACGGAGAAACTCCGTCAAAACTGAGAGCCGCCCTTGTTCGGGCGGCTCTCAGTTTTGCAGTTTTTTCATTATTAACCAAAAGATTTTTTATAATCTTCTCCCCAAATACGAAGCGCGTCAAGCACGGGAGCAAGACTTTTTCCGAGTTCGGTCAGCGAATACTCCACCCGCGGCGGTACTTCCGCGAACACGGCGCGGGAAATAAGTCCTTTTTGCTCCATGTCACGTAATTGAGCGGTCAGGACTTTTTGCGAAACATTGCCGACAGAGCGGCGAAGCTCGCCGAAGCGTTTCGTTCCGGACATAAGATCCCTCAGAATGAGAACCTTCCATTTATCGCCGATCAGTGTCAGCGTTGTTTCGACGGGACAAGCCGGTAAAACGGTTTTAGTAGTTTTGGTGTCCGTAAAAAATCACTCCCGAAATTTTCTTTTTGTAACTTATATTTAAATAATACCATACCGAAGCAAAAAAAGCAAGATATTCAAAAAATTTTTTCATCCTTCAAAAAAATCGATTTTACCCGAAAACATCAAATCGTTACCTTGCGGTAACCGCCCGAATGTTCCCGAGCGGTAACTACGCTACAAAAAAGTGCGTACTTGTGCAATCGCAAAAAGGGGTTTATAATAAAGTCACAGAGGGCAAGACGCCCATCTGAATCAAATATAACGGAGGAACAAACAATGGCACTTTCCAATCTTTTCGGGTGGAACAAAAAGAAGGCGGAGGCTCCTGCTGCCGCCTGCGGCGCAGCTGACAAGCCCGCCGAGGAAAAGAAGCCCGCGGCTTGCGGTACTGCCTGCGGCGCGGCTGACAAGCCTGCCGAGGAGAAGAAGCCTGCGGCTTGCGGCACTGCCTGCGGTGCAGCTGACAAGCCCGCCGAGGAAAAGAAGCCCGCGGCTTGCGGCACTGCCTGCGGTGCAGCTGACAAGCCTGCCGAGGAAAAGAAGCCCGCGGCTTGCGGTACTGCCTGCGGTGCGGCTGACAAATCCGGCAAGTAAAAAATGAAGGGTCTGCCGTGTTCGCATGACAGACCCCACCGAAAGAGACGACCGGGATACACCGGTTTACATAAACAGTGAGGTTTGCGATGAAACAGTATTTTTCTTTCCAGTGGCATATCACCGATGATTGTGATCAGCGGTGCAAGCATTGCTACATTTTTTCCGAAAACGCCTGCAAGAAGTTGGATTCCATGTCATGGGAGCAAATGCAGGACACCTTTTACAACTGCCTTGATTTCTGCCGTATGTATGACAGATTGCCGTACTTCTATATCACGGGAGGCGATCCGATTCTGCATCCGGACTTTTGGAAGCTGCTCGGACTGATGAAGGAAAACGAAATACCGTTCACCATCCTCGGAAACCCATTTCATCTTGACGATGATGTTTGCCGCCGTCTGAAGGACTACGGATGTGAAAAATATCAGCTTTCCATCGACGGTCTGCGCGAAACACACGATTGGTTCCGCAAGCCCGGCAGCTTCGACACGACACTGGAAAAAATCGGTTGTATCAACCGCGCCGGGATACGCAGTGTAGTTATGACGACCGTTTCCGGGACGAATATCGACGAAGTTCCGGGCATCATCGACGCGGTGGCAGCGGCAGGGGCAAACATTTTTGCCTTTGCGCGCTACTGTCCGACAAGTGAAGAAAAAGATGTGGGAATAGAACCGCTCCGATACCGCAAGCTGCTTGCTGACTGCGACAAAAAGTTCAGGGAATATGAAGCGGCGGGATGTCAGACCTACTTTAACAAAAAAGACCACCTCTGGACGCTGTACGAATACGAAACGGGTGCGTTCCGGATTCCGGAAGGCGTAGAGAACGGCATGATCTACGGCGGCTGCAATTGCGGCAACTGCCACCTGACGATCCTTCCGACAGGCGATATTTACGCCTGCCGCAGAGTGCAGAACAGTAAGGTCGGAAATGTATTTTCCGATCGCATAGCCGATGTATGGGTTTGCGGAATGGAGCGGTACCGGGATTATACCAAGTTTGAAAAATGCGCAAAATGCGAGCTGCTTGCGTTCTGCCGCGGATGTCCCGCCGTGGCAAGCGGAAAAGACGGCAATTTCTATGCTGCCGATCCGCAATGCTGGAAGGAGATTAAAAATGTCTGATATTCTGGAAACCATTATGCACCGTCGCTCGCCGAATGCGGCGCGGATGTCGGGATGTACAACACCTGTCTGCACGGCTGCGGCTATTGCTATGCCAACTACGACCGTAAAACCGTGGAACAGAACAGAAAACCGCACGATCCCGATTCACTGTTTCTCATCGGCGGCTTTCGTCCGGGCGACTGGATCATTGGCGCACGTCAGGAATCTTATATCAAAAATCAACTGTCATTGTTTTAGAGGGGTATTATGAACGCTGAAATCTGTTTACAAAAACTGAAACTGTGCGGTGTGCTTTCCTTTGCTACCGTAGATAAAAACGGCGCGCCGCAGGTTCGGTGTGTCAGTGCCATTCACTTTGAGCCGGACAGCCTGTATTTTCTCACGGCGCGCGGCAAATCTTTTTGTGAGGAACTGTTTGCCGACGGGCGGGTGCAGATGCTTGCCTACACCCGTTATAAAGAGATGATCCGTATTTCCGGCAAAGCGACTCCTGTTTCCGGGAAGGAACGGAGGGAAAAGGTTGACGCCATCTTTTCCGAACAACCCTACCTTTCCAATGTCTATCCGGAGGACACACGGGAGATCTGCGTGATCTTTGAAATCAAGGATTTCACCATTGAGTATTTCAATCTCGGGGTCAACCCGATTTTTCGTGAAACCTATGCGGTAGGACACGCAAAAGCGGACTTCAAGGGCTATCGGATAACCGATGCGTGTATCGGGTGCGGCACATGCCTTTCGCATTGTCCGCAAAAATGTATCGTGCCGGGAGAGAAATACACCATTCAGCCGGAGCATTGCCTGCACTGCGGAGCTTGTTTTGAAAACTGTCCTGTCGGCGCGGTGGAAAAATTGAAATGAGGCTTTACAATGAACCAAAGTGAAAAAAGGCGGTATCTGATATACCATCTGCTTGAAGAACTGACGGAATACAGAAATACCGCTGTTCCATACGGAGCGGAAGAACAAAAGCGCCTGCTCCGCGCGCTTTTCAATGTCCGTCCGCCGATGCCGTGCGCTGAGGATTTTCTGCGGGTGCAGGACGAATATCTCAAAGAAGAAACACTGCAAAAAGGCATAACAGATATATCCGACCTCACGCCAAGGTGTCCCGATATTTACCTATGGCAGGGCGATATAACCACGCTGAAATGCGACGCTATCGTCAACGCCGCGAACAGCGCATTGCTCGGCTGCTTTTGCCCGAACCACGGGTGTATAGACAATGTCATTCACACCTTCGCCGGTGTGCAGCTCCGCCTTGCCTGCGCGGAGCTGATGGCAAAGCAAGGGCACGATGAGCCGACGGGACAGGCGAAAATCACGCCGGCGTTCAACCTGCCATGCCGGTATGTCATACACACAGTCGGGCCAATCGTCGGCGGGCGGCTGACGGAGAGAAACTGCGAATTGCTGCGCTCCTGTTACCGCTCCTGCCTTGCGCTGGCGGACGAAAGGCAGCTCGGCAGTATAGCTTTCTGCTGTATCTCGACCGGTGAATTTCATTTTCCGAATAAGAAAGCGGCAGAAATCGCGATACAGACTGTAAAAGATTATAAAAAAGAAACGAAAAGCGGAATCAAGGTGATATTTGATGTTTGGAAGAACGAGGATTACGAAATCTACACCCGACTGCTCGGTGCAGATACAAAAGCTGAAAACCTCACTTAACGAAGCAGACGCGGTTGTCATAGGCGCGGGTGCTGGGCTTTCAACCTCGGCGGGATTTACCTACGACGGCGAGCGGTTTCATAAATATTTTGCTGATTTTGAGATTGCATACGGCTTTCACGACATGTATTCGGGCGGATTTTATCCGTATGCAACACCGGAGGAGCACTGGGCATATTGGAGCCGGTATATCCGAATCAATCGCTATACGGACGCGCCGAAGCCTGTCTATTCCGACCTTTTACGCCTTATCAGAGGCAAGGACTATTTTGTCATCACAACGAATGTTGACCATTGCTTTCAGAAGGCAGGCTTCGACAAAAAGCGTCTGTTTTACACGCAGGGCGACTATGGACTGTTTCAATGCAGTGAACCTTGCTGTCGGGAGACATGGGACAATGAAGCGATAATCAGACAAATGGTCGCAGAGCAAAAGGACATGAAAATTCCGTCTGCACTCGTTCCGCGCTGTCCGCACTGCGGAAAGCCCTTGACCATGAATCTTCGTGCAGACGACAGGTTTGTCGAGGACGAGGGCTGGCATGCGGCGGCGGTGCGTTATGCAAACTTCCTGCGCACGGGAGAGGGGCAAAAAATATTGTTTCTCGAGCTCGGTGTCGGGTATAATACACCGTCGATAATAAAATATCCGTTTCTGCGGATGACTGCCGAAAACGAAAACGCAACCTATGCCTGTTTGAATCGCGGTCAGGCAATAACGGCGCGGGAAATCGAAGACCGAAGCATCTGTATAAACGCCGACATTTCAAAAACATTCGAGGCATTACGAGAAAACTGAAAAACAAAGGGCTGTAAAAAAATGATATGTTCCTCCCAATACTGGGTGTCCAGAAAAATGGGTACATATCAAAAACGCAAGTTTTTTTACAGCCCCTTTTTATCTTGATTTTTCAGACGCGATATGGTATACTTAAACTATAACGAAGCAAACGGAGTGAGAAAGGTGAAACGCAAACTTGTTGTCGGAATACTTGCGCATGTCGATGCCGGAAAAACGACGCTTTCGGAAGCGTTTTTGTATGCGTCGGGAAAACTGCGCAGGCGCGGGCGCGTTGACCACGGGGACGCGTTTCTCGACACGGACGAAGTCGAACGTGAACGCGGAATAACGATATATTCAAAAGAGGCGAGATTTGACGTCGGCGATACGGAAGTGATTTTGGCGGACACCCCGGGACACGTTGATTTTTCGGCGGAGACGGAACGCGTTTTGCAGGTTCTCGATTGCGCGGTGCTGCTTGTCAGCGCAACGGACGGAGTTCAGGCGCATACGCGGACGCTGGCCAAACTGCTTGACAAATACGATGTCCCGACTTTTATTTTCGTCAATAAAACCGACTTGCCTTTTGAGGGTGAAGAAGCGGTCGCGGAAGATATACGCAGAAATCTCGGAGAGGCGACAGCTCCGTTTTTTACGGGAGAGACCGCCGACGCAAGAGCGGAAAGACTTGCCCTTTTTTCGGAAAAACTGCTTGAAAGGTTCTCCGCGGACGGAACAACGGATAAATGCGAACTGACGCATCTTATCGCGCAAAGAAAACTCATTCCCGTCTTTTTCGGTTCGGCGAGAACGACGGACGGAGTGGCTGACTTTCTGTCCGAGGCGGTCGCCCTTACTCCGAGACCGTCATACCCGAAAGATGAGTTCGGCGCAAGAGTTTTCAAAATAATGCATAGCGGAAACGTCAGGCTTACATATATGAAGATAACGGGCGGCGCGCTGAATGTCCGCGATACCGTAAAATACGACGGAAAAGAAGAAAAGGCTGCTCAGATAAGGCTTTATTCGGGAAACTCGTTCACGCAGACAGACAGGGTCGAAGCCGGCGATATATGCGCCGTTATCGGACTTTCGGGCACGCGCGCGGGTCAGGGGCTCGGCGCGGAAGAAGACGGCGAAAGCCCGTTGCTCGAACCCGTTTTGACATACAAGGTCATACTGCCGAGCGACTGTCCTCCGAGACTGTTTTATCCGAAATTGCTCGAACTCTCGGAAGAAGATCCGTCGCTGCGCCCCGTTTGGTCGGAAGAATTGCAGGAGCTGCAGGTTCGGCTGATGGGCGAAGTGCAAACGGAAATTCTCACGAGAAAAATCAAGGACAGATTCGGCGTCTGCGTCATATTCGGAGAAGGACGCATTCTTTACAAAGAAACCGTCGCCTCTCCCGTTGAAGGCGTGGGGCATTTCGAACCGCTGAAGCACTATGCGGAAGTGCATCTTCTGATAGAGCCTCTGCCGCGGGGAACCGGAATAGTGACGGACACGGTCTGCCCGACAGATGAACTTGCGTCGAACTGGCAGAATCTTGTCGATACGGTTCTGAACGAAACGCAGCTGCGGGGAACTCTTATCGGCGCGCCGCTGACAGATGTCAAAATAACGCTTTTATCAGGCAGATCCCACCCCAAGCACACGGAGGGCGGAGACTTTCGGGAAGCGACTCTGCGCGCGCTTCGGCAGGGACTTATGAGCACGCGCTCCGTTCTGCTCGAACCTTTTTACGCATACAGACTTGCCGTGCCGTCCGCGGCTGCGGGCAGAGCGATTCACGACCTGCAAATGCGCCATGCGGAGTTTTCGCAGGAAACGGACGACAACGGTTTTGCGGTCTTTACGGGTCGCGCGCCCGTCGCAAAGCTTTCGGGATATGCAAAGGAAGTGGCGGCTTACAGCGGCGGAAACGGCTCTTTTTCGTGCGTTTATGACGGCGACGGGGAGTGTGAAAACGCGGAAGAGGTTATCTCGGAATACGGATATAATGCCGAAGCGGATATGCAGCTGCCGCCGCATTCGGTGTTTTGCGCTCACGGCGCGGGCTTCGTTGTGCCATGGAACAAAGTGCGCGAATATATGGACTTGCCCGCGGCATACAGACCGACCGTTCCTCTGCCGTCACCGAGAGCCGTCGCGCGGTCACACCGACTTTCGGACGCGCAGCTTGAAGAGATAATGAACAGGACTTACGGTCCCGTAAAGCGCCGTTCTTATACGGAAAAACGTGTCGTGACCGCCGAACGTGAGTTTGAACCTCGCCCCGAAACGACAAAACTCATCGTTGACGGCTATAACATCGTTTTTGCATGGGATTTTCTTTCCGACATTGCTCAAAGCAATCTCGACCACGCGCGCGATAAGCTGGTTGATATTCTGAAAAATTACGCGGCTTGCACAAAAACCGAGGTTATCGCGGTTTTTGACGGCTATCGGGTTCCGTCGAACGCAGGCAGCGAAACGACGGAAGACGGAGTGACGATCATATACACTCCTCAGGGACAGACCGCCGACGCTTGTATGGAAAAGCTTATGCACGGGCTCGGTCCCGACCATACGCTCCGCGTCGTCACTTCGGATAAACTTGTTCAGTTCGCGGCGATTCATTCGGGCGTTTTCAGGCTTTCCGCAAGAGAATTTCTCGAAGAAATAAGACGCATCGACGCCGAAATCACGGCATTCATCAAAAAGCTCGAAAAAGAGAATAAATAAAAATTCAGTCCGTCGAAAACGGGCTGAATTTTTATAACCGAAAACCGTGCGACGGTCACACCGTTAAAAAAGGATAAACCGCCGTGCCGAAAAAAACGGATAGATTTTAAAGGGTGTTATGAGGTCGATGACTTCGGCAGGCTTTACGTAAAAACGGCGTGATTTGTCTGACGAGCCGCTGTCGGTTTTGAAAAACCGAGAGAGCCTTTTTTTGATGAGGCGGAGACATCTTTTAAGCCGAAGTTAATTCAAAAGTAAGGAAATTTAAGCGAGCATCATTGAAAATACGTTAAAAATTGATTTCAATGTATTGAAAAAGCGATAAGAATATGATATAATTACATCGTTAAGCCGTTGTTTTTTGCTGAATTGCGAACCGCAAAGAATCCGGGGAATGTAAAAGGAAGGAGCAATTACGGCGCGGAAGAACTCGATTTTTCCCGTCCGTAAAACAAAAATGAGAAAATCGCCCGAACTGATAGTCATGCTCACGCATAATGATAGAACCGTTGCCGACGCCGCACAAGTTTTTGAAAGCTGCAGGGATTTGCCCGTCGCGGTCTGGGGAATGAAGGAGGAATCCCTTCCTTTTTCGCAGATGAAAGCATTGTATAAATATATGAAGGAGCTCGGAAAGACGACGGCGCTCGAAGTCGTAGCCTACACCGAAAAAGAAAGTCTTGCGGGCGCAAAGGCGGCTGCCGAATGCGGTTGCGATTTTCTTATGGGAACGGTTTTTTCCGATTCCGTGAACGATTTTTGCAAAGAAAACGGACTTATATACACGCCGTTTGTCGGCAGGATCAGGGAGCGTCCGTCCGTTCTCGAGGGTACTGCGGAAGAAATGATAGAAGAGGCTCGCAGATATATCGCAAAAGGAGTTTACGGCATAGATCTGCTCGGTTACAGGTATACGGGCAACGCGCTTGAACTCAACCGCAGATTTGTTGCGGAGGTCAATGCCCCCGTTTGCATTGCGGGCGATGTGAACAGTTTTGAACGACTTGACGAGATAAAAAGTTACCGTCCGTGGTCGTTTACGATAGGCGGAGCGTTTTTTGAGCATAAATTCGGCGGTTCGTTTGAAGAACAGATAAGAACCGTGCTTGAATATATGGAGAAATAGTATGTTGGAAAAGTATTATCCCTATGGGTATGCCCCGTCCGTTTTCGCGATAGATTATAAAAAACTTTATGAAAAAGGCTTTCGGGGGCTTGTTTTCGACATTGACAACACGCTTGTTCATCACGGAGACGATTCGACGCCGGAAGTTGACGCGCTGTTTTCCGAACTGAGGAATATCGGTTTTCGGACGCTTCTGCTTTCCAATAATGACGAGGAACGCGTTTCGAGGTTTATGAAAAACATCGAGGCTCCGTATATCTGCAATGCGTCGAAGCCTGAACCCGAGGCCTATCTGAAAGCCGTTGAAATGCTCGGGTTGAATAAAAGCGAAGTCATATATCTCGGAGATCAAATGTTTGTTGACACCGTCGGCGCGAACAGGTGCGGGCTGCCGAATATTCTCGTTCATTTTATCAGATTGCCGAACGAGAAAAAAATCGGAAAAAAACGATATATAGAAATGCTGATTCTGTGGTTTTACAGACGAAACAAAAAATACAGAGACCGTCTCGGCGATATTCTGAAAGGAGATTTTGAAAAATGAGCAGAAAGCTTTTTTGCGATATGAACCCTCTGTTTTTTGAAATATCCTCAAAAAAAGAAGTTCTTCGCCGTCATATAAAAAATCTGCGCTCAAAAGAAAATTTTTCAAGGGCTTTTTCCGATGAAAAACTTCCGAACACAGTGACTTTTCACCGTTCGCACATGATAAAACACGGCCCCGGAATTGATCCCGTTTTGCAGCATAACAAGGCGGATAATATCGCCATTGCGGGCGGAAAAATAAACGGAATTCTGATCCGTCCGGGCGAAAGTTTTTCGTTTTGGGGCACGGTGGGAAAAATAACAAAGCGCAAAGGGTATAAAGCGGGTAGAGTTCTCCGTTCCCGCAAAGTTGTGGCGGGGCTCGGCGGCGGACTTTGCAATCTTGCCAATACGCTGCATTTGCTGATATTGCATACCCCGATGACGGTTACGGAGTTTCACAGCCATTCCGACGCGCTTGCGCCCGACGAGGGCAAACGCGTGCCGTTCAGCGCCGGAACGTCCGTCTGCTACAATTATATGGATTACCGTTTCCGCAACGATACCGACCAGACCGTTCAGATTCTGCTTTGGTGCGAAGGTGATGACCTCTGCGGCGAAGTCAGAAGCGAGCGCGAATACCCGTGGCGTTACGAAATTGTTGAAGAAGACCACCATTTCCGAAAAGAGGGCGAAAAATACTACCGTATTTCCAAGATTTACAGAAATACGATCGAAAAGGCAACGGGAAATATTCTGAAAAAGGAACTTATCCTTGATAACCATTCAAAAGTTATGTACGACCCCGAACTTATTCCGAAAGAGCTCATCAGGAGTTGATCATGACCGAAAAATGCGTTTGGGAGCATAACGGAAACGACACTCTTCTTTGGTCTGCTGTTCATATCGGCGTCTGCACGAGGGGAAAGACTCTTGATGAGGCAAAAATAAAAACACAGAAAGAAATAACGGCATATTGCGCATGGATGGGAGAACCGATTTGCGGAGACATAGAAGCGCTTGTTTGCGAAGAAATGGTTTCCGATTTACAGATTTCAGATGCCGATTCCGATGTTATTTTTGAGTCGGAGAAAGCGCCGTTGACAAAAGACGAATACTTTTGCCTGAAAGCACTTGCAATGAAATCCGCGCACGATTTTCAGACGCTTTACGACAGCATTCCCGATAAAGATAAAAGCGTTTTGCCGCCGCGAAAAACTTTTTACGGAGAAATCCCGCGAACCGCGCGTGAAATGTATGAACACACGAAAAACGTGAACAATTATTATTTCGGAGAGATAGGTATTGAAACCGATAATGCGGGTTCAATCTTCGAATGCAGAGAACACGGATTTGTGCTTGTCGAATCGCTTCCGTCCTTTCCCAAGAATACGGTTATTGTCGGCAGTTACGGCGAAGAGTGGTCTTTGCGCAAAGTTTTGCGCCGATTTATATGGCATGACAGAATCCACGCAAAAGCGATACTCCGTGCCGCAAAAAAGACTTTTCCGAATGCGGATATTGCCGACCCGTTTCTGTTTGAAAAGTTCAATTTGATATGATTAAAAATACCAACGTAAAAAAGCGCCCCTCGGGGCGCTTTTTATTACTCTGTTTCGGTCGTTTTTTTCGGCGGGGTCTTGCCGTCGAAGTCTTTCCAGAATTTTTTGGCTTCCGCTTCGTATTTTTCGGGCTCGAGGTAGTGGCTCATGCCGTGATCCGCTCCGGGAACTATTAAAAGCCGTTTTTCGCCCGCGCAGGCAAGATAGTTTTCGTATGTCATATTAACGGGCACGAAATGGTCGTTGGCGCCGTGTATCAGCATAACGGGAATGAGGTTGTTTTTCAGAGCGTCCACCGTCGAATAATCTTTTGTTCCCATATTCAGTTTTTGTCTGAACATTCCGTCCGCAAAAATTCCGCGAAGCCAATAGGGGATATGCAGGTTGTTGTTTGCTACGTGCTTCCATATCGCGTGGGGCGATGTGAAGCCGCAGTCCGCCATTATGCCGTGAACGTTTTGGGGCAGATCCAGTCCCGCAGCCATAAGGACGGTTGTTGCGCCCATGGAAACGCCGCAAAGATATATCGGAAGTTCGCTGCCGCATTTAGCGGTTGCCCATTTGACCCATTCGAGGCAGTCAAAGCGTTCGATAAGCCCGAAGCCCATATATTCGCCGCCGCTGTTGTTTTGCGCACGCTGTTCGGCGTAGAGAACATTGCAGTTATTCTTTGCCCAGAAATCCGCAACCGTTCCGAAATCCCTCGCCCACGTCGAGCGCCAGCCGTGCATGGCGATAACCGTTCTTTTTGCGTTTTTTGCAGGGAACCAGTGCCCGACAAGCTCGGTGCCGTCAAATGAAATTATCCGTTCGAGCTCGTGCGGTTCGCCCTCGAGTTTTTCGGCGGCGGTGCTGAGCTCCTTGAGAAACGCCGCGTCCGCCGTTCTTCCCGCAATCGCGTCGCCCGCTTTTTTAACTATGTCGGGTTCTTTTCTGTCAAGCGCGACTTTAACGAGAACCTTCGTTGTCAGATACGTGCCTGCAACGGTCGCCGCACCTGCCGCAAGAAATGCGCCTGTTGTCATAAGCGCGCTCTTAACGCTTTTCTTCATGGCATTAACCTTTCCTTTCCTGTTCTTCCGCAAGGTCGCATATATCAGCCGCCGCCCTGCCGTTTATATATTTTCGCTGGTTTTCCTTCATTTTGCGAATGAACCCCTCGTCTTTGATGGCGTCAAGCGCCGTCCGCAGCTTTTCCTCATCTCCGCCGACAGCGATGCTCATTCCGTGTTTTTCAAAAAACTCCATATTTCGGCTTTCGCAACCGGGAATGGGGGATATATGAATAAGCGGAGTTTGCGACACCGCCGCCTCCGTGGAAGATAATCCGCCGGGCTTTGACAGATACGCTTCGCTCGCTTTCATATAAAGCGAAATTTTGTCAGTGCTTGCGATAATAAAAATCCTCTTATCGTTTTCGTACCTCTCCGAAAGCCTCTTTTTAAGACTGTCGTTGTTGCCGCATATAACCGTTAAATCGTATTCGGGGTTTTCTTTAAGATATCCGTCAAGAACCGAAAGCGATTTTTCAAGCATTCCGCCGCCGATGCTTCCGCCCGAAAGAAGCAGATGCTTTTTGTCGGGGTCAAGCCCGACCGCTTTCGCCGCATCGGCTTTGGATATATCCTCATTGAAAACGCCGCTGACGGGAATACCCGCCGCGAACAGCCTGTTTTCGTCAATTCCGCGTCTGACAAAATCTCCGTTCAATTCTTCGGACGGAGTTACGAACCAATCGCAGGAAAGCTCTTCCGTGAACGGTATGCAGACATAGTCCGTCGCCACAAAAACCGTCGTAGGAACGGGAAATCCCTTTTTCTTCATATTTGTCAGAATCTCGCCGGGGTAGAGATGCGTTGTAAATATAATATCAAAATGATTGTTCTCCAAAAACTCTTTCATTTTGTCGAACATCAGTTTATTCACCGCATAAACGGGAGATTTTATCGGAAGTCTCCTGTATCCGTTGCCTATACCGTATATCGCGCCGAAAAGGCGGGGTGTTTTCTGCGCTATCCTTATATATCCGTTCGCGACCTTTTTGTCAAGATTTTTCCCCGCGAGGCGGTAAGGGTCGAGCATAACGGCATTATGCCCGCGCCGCGTCATTTCTTCTTTTATTGCCCGGGCGGCGGCGTTGTGCCCTCCTCCCGTACTGCAGGACATTATCAGCGCATCCATATCGGTTTTACCTCTAACGGCGGTTTCTTTTCCCTGCTTGTCAGCAGCCTGATAACGACCGCAGCAAGAATGATCGAAAAGCCCGCGCAAATAACAATGCTTCCGTCAAGAAAAATAATTGCAAGCTCCGTGCAGATATACGTCACCAGTGTTCTGTGAAAGTGCGAGGTTATGCAGATGATGACCGAAAAGAAAACAAATATTGCCGCAAACGCTGCCAGCGGAACGAAATTCGGCAGCAGCCCGAACAGGCATCCGAAAGTCGTCGCGATTCCTTTTCCGCCCCTGAATCTGTTGAAAACGGGGAAGATATGCCCGATTACGGGCGCCGCGATAACAAGCGCCAAAAGCGCGGTCACATCCCCTCTCGTGTAAAAGAAAACAGGCAGAAATCCTTTCAGAATATCGCACACAAGCGTCATCGTTCCGCACAAAAAGCCTCCGTTTTTGAAGGCGTTTGTCGTTCCGGGGTTTCCGTCTGCGGTATTCTCTGTCACGTCGGTGTTTTTCAGAAGCGAGCAGAAAATTTTTGCGAACAAAACGCTTCCGAGACCGTAGCCCAGCAGGATATACGAAATGTCCCTTATCATATTCAGCTCTCCTTCTTTTCCTTTATTTTTCTCATAACGTCACGCAGCGAACGCAGCGTTTCGGCTTTTTCAAGAACCTCCATCTTTCTTCTCCCTGTTTTTTTCTTTCTCTCTCGGAAAACGAAAAAAACTCTTCGTCAACCAAAAATATTGTATCACAAAACAACAAAAAATGCAAGAGGGGACGCCGGCCTTATTTTTTCCTGAAAAATGCCCGTATATCGGGCGTCGAGCCGTTTTTTCGTTGACTTTTTGTTATTCGTATGATATAATTATATAATAATCGCCGATTATGCCGGACGCGGGGAAAGGGGAGACTGAAATTATGAGCGAAATGTATCTCGGTGTTGAGATTTCCGAAAACCGTCTTTCGGTCGCGGTGACGGAAAATGCGGAGCCCGTCGCAACGCTTGACGAGCCGCTGAATCCGTCTTCATTCGACCGTTTTTGCAAAAACGCGATAACTATGATTTCCGAGCTTGCGCAGGAGTATTCGCCGAGGGCGATAAGCGTTACGGGAGTTCCGAACCGCATACTCTATCTCGACGCGGACGGACATCCCGTTTCCGGTCTTCTGCCCGTTCCGGAAAATGCGGATAAACATATTTCCCGAATATACGACGAATGCGGTCGGATGCTTTCCCTCGAAAACGGTCTGCTTTCCTATTTTGCGGATGCGGACGGATGCCGCGTTCCTTCCGGGGCATATACTTTCGCAACGCTTTCATCGTATATCTGCGCCGCGCTTTGTGAAAGAAGCCGTCCCGTTTTTCACGCGTCGGAGGCTTTTGACGTCGGCTTTTACTCCTTTGAAAAGAAGGATTTCGACAACCGTGCCGTTGTGAAATGCAGACTTGCGGGCCTGCGTTATCCGGAGGTGTCGGTCTCGCCGTCCGTTGTCGGTTATCTCGGAAATATTCCCGTTACCGTTGCGCTCGGAAGAACTCAGGCGCGTTTTCTCGGCTCTGCCGACAGGGGCGGCGCGCTTGTCGAATTGCGGAAAAACGAATTTGCATCGTATTTCGCCTCAAAAACCGAAAAACAGCCCGTCGGAACCGTTCGGCTGCCTTTTTCGGAAGGATACGACCTTTTTGTTAAGAGGGATTTTGATTCCCGCGCCGCTTACGAAGCCCTGCTGAGCTTTGTTGCACGTGTTTCCGTCAGTGTCGGCGGCACGGAAGACGTGGCGGGGACCGTCGGCGAACTTGCCCTTTCCGCCCTCAATGAAACGTCTCTTCCAAAGCTCCGCTTCGAGCAGGGAAGGCTGAAACTCTCCGCCGATTTTGAAGGCTTTACTCCCGACCGTCTTTGCGCCGCTTTTATAAAGGAGGTCGCGCGGCGGCTCTGTTTTGTCTCAAAAACGCCGACGCGGCTTGTCCTTTCGGGCAAAAGCCGATTTGACTGCGAAGCGTTCCGCCGTTCTCTTGCGCACGCTTTCGGCGTTGAGGCTGCCTGCCCCGATATGGCGTTTGCCGCCGCCGCAGGCGCCGCAAGATTTGCCGCAGAGGCGGTTGAAAAAATCTGAACGGTTAAAAACCGTAAAAAATGAAATGCGTCCCAAAAGTCAGATACTTTTGGGGCGCATTTTTAGAATTTGCGTTTTTACGATTCCGCTGTTTTACCGTAAATCGGTTTTCTTGAGGAATAATTCTCCGTTCGAGTTCTTTTCGACGGTGTATACTGTCGTTTTTGTCGTATCGTCCTGCGGGATCGGTTCGCCGTCCACCCAAAGAGGAATATGCCATGTCTCGGTAACGGTAACCTCCGCGGTATCACCGTTGACGTTGACGGAAGAGATTTCAAACTTCTTGAAATTCGGTTCCGCGTCAAAGCCGGGGAAACCGGGAAGCAGATAATATCCGCTCTTTGTATAGCCGCTGTTGATATCTCCGCCGAACGCGAAGCTGCCCTTGCCGTAAATAAGATCCGAAACGGCTTGAAGGTCGGATGTCTTTACCGCAAAAAAGGATGTTTTATCGGAATTTTCTTTAAGCCAGGCGGCTTCTTCCTCCGTCAGAAGCCCGCTTCCTTCGGAGTTCGGATAATCCGAGATGTTCACATGCGGGAAAGACGAAGGAGAGGCTTCTTCGCGAAAAACGTAATAGAGGTAAAGATATTCCGGAACGGTATACTTTCCGTTTATGTCCTTTTCCGGGAAAAATTTCGCGGTTCCGGGATTGTTATGCGAATAAAGAGGCATTTTTGCGTTTGCTATTTTGAATTCCGAATTCAGTCTGCTGACAAAATCGGCAGCCTCTTCTTTGGTTATGGGATCGCTTGTTACGGAAGAGGATTTATTCGCGACAAAATAAAGTATTCTCATCGCGTCAATTATATCAATCTCTCCGTCACCGTTCGTGTCGCAGCGCAGAAGCTGTTCTTCGGCAAGAAGCGCTTTGTTTGCAACATGATAAAGCACAAGCATCGCGTCCGATATATCCACAACGCCGTCGCCGCTCGCGTCGCCGCAGATGCTTTCGACGGGCGCTTTGCCGTAGTCGCCGAGCACATAGGTCGGCCAAAAATCGGGCTGCGCGCAGTCCGGCATGATTTCGATGCCGTCATTGCTGAAATCTATCATCGTGCAGTTGCCGTAAATATAATACTGAACATCGTTATACGTAGGCATCGTGCCTATCGGGTTTTTATCCCAGTAGGAGAACCAACGGTCAATAAGCATCATGCCCATACCGAATTTTGTTCCGACCTTCGGAATAATGAAAGATGAAAGGAAGGTGTCTCCGTCCCTTATCTCCATTCGGGTTGCGGACCACGGAATAAACATTTCAAGAGTATAGCCCTTCAGTCCGGCTTCCTGATACGCCTTGATAAAATCTTCCTGATACTGCCTCTTTTCTTCGGCAGTTGCATTGCTCGGCAGTTTTTCGGGGATGGGGTAGTTCTCGTTGAAATCGTAATCAACGGTCGATTTAACCTTTACGCCGATAGCGTTCATCAGGGAACCGCCCGCGCCGGATTCACTGCTTATGCCGCCGTCAATTCCCCAGTTAAAATATTCTCTCCACGACGGAACGGGAAGAGCCACATTGCCGTTGCCCGCCGCAAGTCCCGCATAAGAGGTAAACGCGAATGCGGAAAAACCTACCTGACGCGAAGCCCTGTAATTGAGAGGATCAAGGAATACCCAGAAGCTGTCCGAAAGTTCGAATTCGGGCGTTGCGTTCGCGTATTCAAAGCTTGACGGGTCGGGCGCGTAAAGATGAGCGTACACGGAAGTGTTGTTTACGCCCCACGCGCGCGTCGTGTCTTTTACTTCCGCAAAGACGTAAATTCCGCCCTGCGTGTCGTTTTTCACGTGACGGAAGCTTGTGATAATTGCGTCGTCGGGAAGAGCGGAGTACCAAACCGCAGAGATTTTTGCGCTTGCAGGCTCGAATCTCGGCGTGGGTTCACCCGTTTCGGGGTCTTCATCGTCCGCGCTCTTAAAGCCCGCCGTGTCAAAGTTCAGCGTCTGCTGAAAGCCCTTGTTGTAAACATCGTCGCGCACGCCGTCAAGCGTCGGAACAACGTCAGCTCTCGGCAAAACGCGTTCGTTCGTTTCTTCCGCTCCCGTCCCCACGGCCATGCCCGCAATAAGCGACGCCGTCAGACAAAGAGCAAGAAGAATTGAGATAATCTTTCTCATTTTCTTTCACCTCGTTAAAATCTATGGTGTGAATGTTTCGTATCCCTTTCTGAGAAAAAGAGAAGTACGGATTTACATTATCATTCTATCATATTTCCGTTGGCGTGTCAACTTTTTTTCAATAGGCTATATTCCCTAAATTTCAGGGTAAATTTTGTATCTTTTGTCGGAATGGTTCTTTTTTGTAACAATGCATTCGTAAAGATTGACGAAGCTTTCGGTATATGTTAATATTAAATGAAAAATTGTCGGGCAGAGATTTCCCGCCCGTATTTTGAGGAGCTTGATATGAGAGAAGTTTCCGTCAGAACAGAATACACGCAGGAGAATATGCTGAAATTTTTTAAGTTCAATCTTTTCTCCCGAAACAAGGCTGTTGTAATTGGTTTTATCGTTCTTTACGCCGCGCTGTTCGTCTTCAACATTTATAATGTCGTCGCAAAGCTGACAAGCGGGATAAAGCTCGGAATGAACGATTATATCGCGATAGTCATCGTGGTCTTTTGTTCCTATTGGATATATTCCCGCTTTTTCATAATGCCGAAAAAACTTGCCCGGAAAAACGATACGGGAAAAACGCTTGTTTCCGAGGTGACCGTGTCGGATTCGGGGCTTTTGATCAACATTTCGGACGCCGACGGCTCGGACAGTCAGACGCTTTCTTATTCCGATATATTCAAGGTATATGAGACCGAAGGCTTTTTTTATGTTTTCAGAACGAAGGCATACGCGTATATTCTTGACAAAAACGGCTGCGATCGGGGAAGCTCCGAGGGTCTTCGGGCTCTGTTTTCTGCTCATTGCACAAAAAAACAGTATAAAAACGGGACGTTTACCGCTTCCGCACAAACTGAGGAGAAATAAAAATGGATAAGAGATTTGAGGGCAAAACGCCCGAACAGATTCTTGAAATGCTGACGCTTGAACAGAAATGCGGACAGCTTGTCTCGACAGGCATCGGCTGCTGGGAAGAGTGTGAGACCGCCATGGAACATCATGTCGGCAACCTATCCGTCATTTACGGGCATGATGCGGAGGCTCTTGCGCGCTTTAAAGCCGATATGGAAAGACTTCAACGCGAAGCGGATATTCCGTTCTTCATCGGCGTTGATATGGAAACGGGCGTGGGTCAGACCGTTCACGACCGCTCCATAGCCACCGAGTTTGCGGAACAGATGGCGATAGGCGCGATAGCGGATCTCAAAGACGCCGAACGTCTTGCGTACGAAGAAGGAAGAGTTGTTTCGCAGCAGGCTTCCTACCTCGGCTGGAACATATGTTTCGGTCCGGTTGTTGATGTTAACATAAACCCCGAAAACCCGATAACAAATATCCGCGCTTTCGGAGAAGACCCCGATATAGTGGCAACTCTTGCCGCGGCATATATAAAAGGCCTTCAATCGGACGGCAGACTTATCGGCACCGCAAAGCATTTTCCCGGAGCCGGAATGCAGTTCTCCGACTCACATTTTGCGCTTGAAAAAACAAGAACGACAAAAGAGGAAATGGAAAATATCCATTTGAAGCCGTTCAAAAAGGCGATAGAAGCGGGCGTGGGCGGATTTATGTGCAATCACGCTATTTACGATATGTACGACGCGGAAAACGTCGCGACGCTTTCAAAAGCGGTGATGACGGACCTCCTTCGCGGTGAGCTCGGCTTTGAGGGCGTTATGTATACCGACGCCATGGGTATGGCTGGTATGACCGAATCCGAAAAGAACTGCGGCAATCCGCACATGGGCACTATCCGCGCCATTACGGCGGGCTGTGACGTTATCCTCGGTCCCAACGACGCATGGAATGCTCCCGCAGGACTTGCGCAGGCCGTCCGCGACGGTATTCTGGACGAAGAGATAGTGAACAGGGCGTGCCTTCGCGTTCTGAAACAGAAATACGCGCTCGGACTGTTCTCGCCGGAAAAACGCGCAGACGTTCCCAAGCGCGACGGCTGGGCTGTCGCCCGTGAGATCGCGAAAAAATCCGTTACGCTCATCCGTGACAGAAAAAATGCCATTCCCACTGATTTCGAGGGCAAAAAGGTTATGGTAATGGAGCCTACACACCCCGCAAACAGACTCAGCTTCGGACTGTATTCCAATATGACGCTTATCAAGGAAACGCTTGCGAAATATGTTCCGCAGGCGCAGCTTGCGCTGTTTGCGCCCGATGTGACCGATGAGCAGATAGCGGAACTCGCAAAACAGGCAAAAGCCGCGGATATAGTTGTTTTCGGTACATCTTTCCGCTCCCGTTCGGGACAGGTCGGACTTATGACCGAACGCCAGCTTGAAGCGCTGAAAGCCGTTCATTCCGCAAACCCGAATATGATCGCGGTCGTTTCCAACCCCTATGTTGCGTCGCAGCTGCCGTTTGTGGATGAAATAGTTTGTTGTTACTCAACGTCTTCCGTTGCGGTGGAGGCGGCTGTCGATGTAATAATAGGCAAAGAAAAGGCTCTCGGCGTTCTTCGTGAGACCATTCCCGAAGAGATGCACAACGAGGTCGAGATAGTTTTCCACGGATAATTTACAAACGGCCTATTGACAAATCGCGATTTTAGTGATAGAATACTCATATACAATGATAGAGGCGCATTTGGCAAACAGTAACCGTTTTCGAAAAGGCTCTCGCAGGGCTGAGGCGGCGAAAGGTGCGAATGCCGAGGACGGTTGCGGCGAAAGACCGATCCGGCAGTGTGAAATAAGATTTGCATTGCTGTCGCAGTTTTGCGGAGAGCTATCTGTTTGATAACCTGTTTCCTTTGACCTTTAACAAGTCATCGGTTATTCGGATTTTTTCGGGCAGCGGCTTTCGGGCTTCTGCCCTTTGTTTTTTCCGCCCGTCCCGAACGTTGAAAAATAACCGTTATACGGAGGATATTGTTATGAAAAAAACTGTATTTACCGGCGCGGCGACCGCTGTTGTAACGCCGCTTAACGAAAACGGAGTTGACTACGCGGCGTTTGAAAAACTTATCGAATGGCAGATTTCCGAGGGGATAGACGCCATCGTGGTCGCGGGCACGACGGGTGAGGGCTCAACGCTTACGGACGAGGAACACAGACAGGTTTTGAAATTCGCGGTAGACAAAATCGCGGGCAGAGTTCCCGTTATCGCGGGTACAGGCTCGAACGACACGGCTTACGCTCTTGATTTGACAAGGTATGCCTGCTCGATAGGCTCCGACGCAGTGCTTGTCGTTTCTCCTTATTACAACAAGGCCACGCAGAACGGACTTATCAAAACCTTCACGGCGATTGCCGATGCTTCGACAAGCCCCGTTATTCTTTATAACGTGCCTTCCCGCACCGGCTGCAATATTCTGCCGAAGACCTGCGCGGCTCTTGCCGAGCACCCGAACATCGTCGCGATAAAAGAGGCGAGCGGCAACATTTCGCAGATAGCGGAAACCGCGGCTCTCGTAAAAGGGAAAATGGATATTTATTCCGGTAATGACGATCAGATAGTCCCGATACTTTCACTCGGCGGCAAAGGAGTTATTTCCGTTCTTTCCAATGTTTTCCCCCGCGAAACGTCGGAGATGTGCAAAGCGTTTTTCCGCGGCGAAGCCGAAAAAAGCCGCGATATGCAGCTTGATATGCTTGACCTGATAAACGCGCTGTTCTGCGAAGTCAATCCGATACCCGTCAAGGCGGCGATGGCGGCGATGGGCTACGGCGAAAACTTTTTAAGACTTCCTCTTACGCCGATGGAGCCCGAACACGAGGCAAATCTTCTCGCAATAATGCGCAAACACGGTTTGAATGTGTAAAAGCAACAGAAACGGAGCATAAAAGGATATGAAAATACTATTGAACGGTATCTGCGGAAGAATGGGCAAGGAAGTTGAAAAGCTTGCGCAGACAGGCTACCGCGGCGCGGAGCTTGTCGGCGGCGTTGACCCGAACGGCGAAACGGCAAGTGTCCCCGTTTTTGCGGATTTTGACAGCGTAACCGTTGATTTTGACTGCATCGTGGACTTCTCTTTCCACGCGTCCGCGCCGTCACTCTGCGAATATGCGAAAAAGGTCGGCAAGCCCGTTATTATTGCAACGACGGGGCACACCGACGAAGAAAAGAGAATTATAGAAGAAACCGCAAAGACCGTTCCCGTATTTTGGTCGGCGAATATGTCTCTCGGCATCGCGCTGCTTGCGGAACTTGCAAAAACCGCGGCAAAAACGTTCCCCGAAGCGGATATAGAAATAATCGAAAAGCACCATAACAGAAAAATCGACGCTCCGAGCGGCACGGCGCTTTTGCTTGCGAATGCGATAAAAAAGGTTCGCGAAAAGGCGTTTTTCGTTCTCGGCAGAAACGGACAGGGCAAGCGACAGACGGACGAGATAGGCATACACGCCGTTCGTATGGGAAACATTGTCGGCGAGCACGAAGTGATAATCGGAACGGACACGCAGACGATAACTCTCAAACACGAAGCGGCGAGCCGTTCGCTGTTCGCCGAGGGTGCGCTTGCCGCCGCGGAGTTTATGACGGGACGCGGGGCGGGAATGTACGATATGAACGACCTCGTCTCCCTTAACGTTTGATTTCGGAGTGATATATTATGTTGAGAATAGGTATTTACGGCTACGGTAACCTCGGCAGAGGCGTTGAAGCGGCGATCGCTCTTAATAACGACGCCGAACTTGTCGGAGTTTTTACGAGAAGAGACCCGTCGGCGGTCAAAATAAGAACGGCGGGCGTTGAGGTTTATCATACAGATGAACTCGAAAATTTCAAAGATAAAATCGATGTGCTTATAATCTGCGGCGGCAGCGCCACGGATCTGCCCGAAATGACCCCTGCGCTTGCAAGGGATTTCAATGTTGTGGACAGCTTCGACACCCACGCAAAGATTCCCGAACACTTCGACCGCGTTGACGAAGCGGCGAAGGCAGGCGACAAAACCGCCCTTATCTCCTGCGGCTGGGATCCCGGGCTTTTCTCCCTTGCAAGACTTTATATGAACGCGGTTCTTCCCGTCGGACAGGATTATACTTTCTGGGGCAGAGGCGTCAGTCAGGGGCATTCCGATGCGATTCGCCGCATAAAGGGCGTCAAAGACGCAAGACAGTATACCGTTCCCGTTGCGTCCGCAGTCGAATCGGTCAGAAACGGCGAAGCTCCCGTTCTGACCACAAGAGAAAAGCATACCAGAGAATGTTATGTCGTTGCCGAAGAGGGTGCCGACCTTGCGTATATAGAAAACGAAATCAAAACCATGCCGAACTATTTCTCGGATTATGATACCGCGGTTCATTTTATTTCCGCCGAAGAAATGGCAAGAGACCATGCGGCGCTGCCTCACGGCGGCAGCGTTATCCGCTCCGGCAAAACCGGTTTTGACAAAGAAAATACCCACGTTTGCGAGTTTTCTCTCAAGCTTGATTCCAACCCCGAGTTTACGGGCAGCGTGCTTGTCGCTTATGCTCGCGCGATTAAAAAAATGTACGACAGAGGCTGCCGCGGCTGCAAAACCGTTTTCGACGTCGCTCCCGCCGACCTCTCCGCGCTTTCTCCCGCCTGCCTGCGAAAAACGATGCTTTAAGGAAGGAAAAAATGATATGCTTTGCAAAAACATCGGCGTTGAAAACGGAATTCTGACCTTTGCGGGCGTTCCGACCCCCGAACTCATCTCCGAATTCGGTTCGCCTCTTTATGTTATGGACGAACAACGTATAAGAGAAAACTGTCGCACCTATGCCGACGCGATGAAAAAATATTTCGGCGGCGATTCCTGCGCGCTTTACGCAAGCAAGGCGGCGTCCTTCAAAAGAATGTATCACATCGTCGCGGAAGAAGGCCTCGGCGCGGACGTCGTTTCGCGCGGAGAGATCTACACGGCGATGAAAGCCGGCTTTCCGCTTGAAAAAGCATATTTTCACTCAAACAACAAAACCGACGCGGACATAGATTTCGCCATATCCAACGGCGTGGGCTACTTTGTTGTTGACAATGTTGAAGAACTTGACGCGATAGACCGCATCGCCGAAGAAAAAGGCGTTGTTCAGTCCGTTTTGCTCCGTCTGACCCCCGGCATAGACCCTCACACCTATGAAGCGGTTGCCACGGGCAAAGTCGATTCCAAATTCGGTTCAAGCATCGAAACGGGACAAGCCGAAGAGATCTCCGTTCACGCGCTTTCTCTCAAAAACATCGCGCTCAAAGGCTTTCACTGCCACGTCGGCTCGCAGGTTTTCGATTCTCAGGTATTTCTCGACGCTTCCGTTATCATGCTCGGCTTTATTATGAAAATGAAGCGTGACCACGGCTATGTGACCGAAATTCTCGACCTCGGCGGCGGCTACGGCGTTCGTTATACCGAAAACGACCCCGTTATAGACATCGCCGACAATATCAGACAGGTTGCGGAGTCTCTTAAAGCGACCGCAGCCGGTCTCGGCATTGATCTGCCGTCCATACGTCTTGAACCCGGCAGAAGCATCGTCGCTGACGCGGGAATGACGCTTTACACCGTCGGAACCGTCAAGCGTATTCCCGGTTACAAAAACTATGTTTCAGTTGACGGCGGTATGACCGATAACCCTCGTTTCGCGCTTTACCGCTCCCCGTATACCGTGTTCATCGCAAACAAAATGAACGAAAAATGCGATATGGAGTGCTCCATCGTCGGCAGATGCTGCGAAAGCGGCGACATAATTCAAGAGCACGTTATGGTTCCGTCCTCCGTTTGCCGCGGCGATATATGCGCGGTTGCCACCACGGGCGCGTATAACTATTCCATGGCGTCCAACTATAACCGCATAGGCAGACTTCCCGTCGCCATGATAGACAACGGAAAGACCTACCTCGCCGTCCTCCGCGAAAGCCTCGAAGACCTCGTCGCAAACGATATGTAACACCGAATATCATAAGTTGAATTTTATTCCCTCTGATTTTCGTCAGGGGGAATATTTTTGTTCAGAGGAGAAGAAAGGTGCAGAAACGATTTATCACAACCTCGATTATAGCCGCATACAAAGAGTATCTCATATCGGAAGAGAGAAGCCCCGTCACGGTAGAAAAGTATATCCGCGACGTTGCCGCCTTTGCCGAATACGCGCAAATGACCGAAATCACAAAAGACACCGTGCTTGCATATAAAAAGCAAATAATGCAGAATTACGCCGCAAGCAGCGTTAATTCCATGCTTTCAAGTATCAACAACCTTTTTGCGTTTTTGAGCTGGCATGATTTAAAAGTTAAAACCTTAAAAATTCAACGTCAGATATTTTGCTCCGAAGAAAAGGAACTGACAAAAGCCGAATATGCACGTCTCTGCAAAGCAGCCGAAATGCGCAATGAAAGGCTGAAATTGATTCTTCAAACAATCTGCGGAACGGGAATCCGCGTCAGCGAACTTCAATATATCACGGTTGAAGCTGCAAAACAAGGCGAAGCTGTTGTAAACTGCAAAGCAAAAACACGCATTATATTTATCATAAAAGAACTCCGAAAAAAACTGCTCCGCTATGCCTCGGAGCAGAATATTAAAACCGGTATGATATTTATAACAAAAGCAGGCAATCCGATAAACCGCACAAACATCTGGCGTGAAATGAAATCTTTATGCAAAGCAGCAAATGTCAATCCGCAAAAAGTATTTCCGCACAACCTGCGCCACCTTTTCGCCCGCGTTTTTTACGGCATCGAAAAGGACATCGTCAAGCTTGCCGACATTCTCGGTCACAGCAGCATCAACACCACAAGAATTTATATCGTCTCCACCGGCACAGAACACCGCCGCCGCATGGAAAATATGCACTTGATATTATAGCCCGAAAACAAAAAACGCCGCCACGCGGCGACGCTTGCGACATAATCTGCATTATGTTGTATTAAAGAATATTCTGTTGATATGTATACAAATCTTCTATAAATATAATAGCACAAAAAGAACGTTTTGTCAACAGAACAACGTTAAAAAATGTAAAAAGATGAAAATAATTGAAAGATTGACATAACAACAAAACCTTTTCTTTTTATGTTTTATAAAATGAAAAGGTCTCAAACTATATGCGTCTGTCTTGTATATAGATAATATATGCTTTTAATCTTCGTTTACAACATAATGCAGATTATGTTATCAATATGCGTATTGTAAAACAGTTGATATTATAAAAATAGTAATTCATGCGGACTTATCCGCTGAAATAAAATATTCGGAGGAAAACGATGAAAAAGACAGGAAAGAAAATACTTGCGATTCTTCTGACTTGTGCATTGGTTATCGGGTTATCTGTTGCAACTACAATAATAATCAACAAAAAAGTCTCGGTTCCCGTTGCAACAGTTAAGGATGGCTTGTCTGCATACGAGATCGCAGTATCGGCAGGCTACAATGGAAGTTTGCAAGAGTGGCTCAATTCGCTTAACGGAAAATCCGCTTATCAAATAGCGAAAGAAGCTGGTTTCAATGGTACGGAACAAGAGTTCGGCTTACTGCTTGACAGTCTTGCAACAAGTGAAATTATCAGTTTGAAAACCGCTTATTTTAACGGTGACGGAGAACTGATACTTACTCTGTCCGATGATACAACCATCAATGCGGGAAGAGCCGTCGGTATTAACGGAAAAGACGGAGCAGATGGACTTGACGGAAGTGACGGCATAGGTATAACCAATGCGACGGTTAATGAATCAGGAGAACTTGTTTTATTGTTCTCCGATAATAAATATGTGAATGTAGGCAAAGTTGTCGGGGCTACCGGTATAGCCGGAAAAGACGGACTTTCTGCATATCAAATCGCCGTTATAACCGGAGCAACTACCGCCGAAACCGAAGCAGAATGGATAAAAACGCTCAAAGGTGATACAGGAGCACAGGGTATACAAGGCGAAAAAGGCGACAAAGGTGATACAGGAGCACAGGGTATACAAGGCGAAAAAGGCGACAAAGGCGATACCGGAGCGCAAGGTATACAGGGCGAAAAAGGTGACAAAGGCGATACCGGAGCGCAAGGTATACAGGGCGAGAAAGGCGACAAGGGCGATACCGGAGCGCAAGGTATACAGGGCGAAAAGGGCGACAAAGGCGATACCGGAGCGCAAGGTATGCAGGGCGAGAAAGGCGACAAAGGCGATACCGGAGCGCAAGGTATACAGGGCGAGAAAGGCGACAAAGGCGATACCGGAGCGCAAGGTATACAGGGCGAAAAGGGCGACAAAGGCGATACCGGAGCACAAGGTATACAGGGCGAAAAAGGCGACAAGGGCGACACCGGAGCTCAAGGTATGCAGGGTGAAAAAGGTGACAAAGGCGATACCGGGGCAAACGGTAAATCAGCATATGAAATTGCAAAAGATAACGGTTGTACTTTGTCTGAAAACGAATGGTTGGATTCGTTGAAAGGATTAAACGGCTCAAACGGAATGTCCGCATATGATATTGCAAAACAGGCAGGGTTGACAACTTGTACAACGGAAGCCGAATGGATTGAAAGTTTGAAAGGCGACACCGGGGCGCAAGGTATACAGGGCGAAAAAGGTGACAAGGGTGACACCGGTGCAAACGGGAAATCCGCATATGAACTTGCAATTCAAAACGGAATAATATCTTCTATGGTCTCCGAAACGCAATGGCTCAATTCTCTCAAGGGAGAAAAGGGAGATAAAGGTGATACCGGCGCTACGGGAGAAGCCGGAGTCGGTATTCGGAACATCGCACTTGAAAATGGCTCAATGACCATTACTCTTACTGATTCTTCTATGTATACATTCGAAAACATTAACGGAAAGGACGGGGTCTCTCCTCAAATCCGAATCAATGCTTCGACAAATAAATGGGAGATTTCCTCTGATAACGGCGCAACATGGACATCTACGGATGTTAATGCAACAGGAGCGCAAGGCATGCAGGGCGAAAAGGGAGATAAAGGTGATACCGGAGCACAAGGAATGCAAGGTGAAAAAGGTGCTGATGGAATTACCCCTAAAACCCGTATAAATCCTTTGACAAATGAATGGGAAATCTCTGTAAACAATGGGCTTTCTTGGGATACGACCGGAGTGAAGGCGACCGGAGCGCAAGGTATACAAGGCGAAAAAGGTGATAAAGGCGACACCGGAGCGCAAGGTATACAAGGCGAAAAAGGAGA
>CAKSFN010000017.1 GCA_934454405.1 uncultured Eubacteriales bacterium
TTCGCTTACGCTGCGAGTTTTCTTCTCGCTTCTGTTAAATTAACAGGGTTGTATCATTGTTTAATTTTCAAGGTTCAAACGCCGACTTTTGTTTCGGATTTTCGCTGTCAGCCTGATTATTATACCACGACGGCAAAGGTTTGTCAACCCCTAAAACAAAAAAAATACCTCAAAAAAAGTGATTTGTCGTTTTTGACGGACAAAACGCGAAATATGTCGGCGCGGTTGGGCATTTCTACCACCACGGCGGCGACATGACAA
This sequence comes from uncultured Eubacteriales bacterium, assembly GCA_934454405.1. GTDB lineage: Bacteria > Bacillota > Clostridia > Oscillospirales > UBA644 > UBA644. The sequence goes on from CAKSFN010000017.1 coordinate 262, forward strand.
GTTTCAACCCGTATTTTCCGCCGGAAGAACGCAAAAAAAGAAAAAAACAACCCCCGAAAAGCGAAAAACGGAAAAATCTTCTTCCGAAATACGCTTGACGGGAGTTTTCTACATATATTTAAATTAAAACATTCACCATTCAAAAGCGCCGACGGTATTTGACGGAATGCTCGCGGTTTTATCCTCGATAAGTTCGGGCATAAGTTTTATCTCGTGCATAAGCTTATACAGCTCCGCCGCCTCTTTCATACCCTTTGCGACCTTTTCGGCGATCGCTCCGTCAAAAATCTCCTCGACAGGAGCGGAGGAGCAAACGTGAATGCTGCGAGCGGTGAAATAGCTTTCAAGCCCCTGCGCGGGTTGTTCGGGAAATCTCTTTTTATAATGTTCGACCTGCCAGCGCAAAGACTTTATATTTGAAACACGCTTTTTGAACAAGTCGGGATATTCGAGAATATATCGGCGGTAAAGCGCCATATTCGCCGCACTTGACGCCCAATACCCCATGCCCCAGAACGCGCCCGATTGCGTCACCTCAAAATAAAACGCGGGAGAATCCGGATAAACCTTTGCGGGACGCTTGAATGTTATCCACATATTGTCGCGATAAAGATGACTTTTATCTTTTGTGAAACGCGTGTCGCGATATATATGACAAAGGCAGTACCGTGGCTGCGTCACGATAAGAGGGTCGATAAACGCGGCGGTCGGAGCGAGCGTTTCGACGAACGACGCAAACGGCGCATACACAAGCCTTTTATATTCCGGCTTGTGGCTGTCATACCATTCCCTGCTGTTTTTCTCCCTGTTTTCACGCAAAAACGCAAGCATTTCTCTCGGGAAGCCTTTGAAATCCATTTTCGGAAACCTCTTTAATCTTTTTTCAACCGTATTTTATCACGAACGGGATAAAAAGTAAAGAGATAAGAGGTTTTTACCGATAAAAGTTCGACAAAAACAGTTTAAATAAAAAACATTGACAGCAAAAAACCGTTATGTTATACTTGTAATATACTTTTATACAGATAACGCTTCAAATCAAAAGGAGAGAACCAAATGAAAAAAGTCATTGCGGCAGTTATCGCGCTTTGCGTGACGGCGTGTCTTTTTGCGTCGTGTCAAATAATCAGAACTCCGATAAAAAACGTTTTTATAGTTGACAACGCAAAAACGTATGCGCTTGTTGAAGACGTTCCTCAGAGCGGTCGCGAAAAACTCGAAGTCAGTCTTGCGCGAAACGAAAAAGAGGGTTGTCAGTTCATTCTGCGTTTTGACGAAGACGTCAGCGGCGTTTCCGTCAAGGTTTCTGATATAACGAACGAGAACGGTGAAAAGCTCGACGTTTACGGAGCATACAGGGAGCATTACGTCACAACGCTGAGAGATTCGACCGACAAGCAGAAATTCTACCCCGACGCGATGATTCCGCTTGTTTACGACGACCTGAATTCTTTTGAGATAAAAGCGAAAGAAAACCAGGGTATCTACATTACGCTTTCGGCGGGCGAAACGCAGTCTGCCGGAAAATATACGGGAACGGTTACCGTGCGCCGCGACAACGGCGAAGACATCTCCATTCCTCTTGAAGCGGAAGTCTGGGATTTTGCGATACCGAAAACGAACACGATGGAAACGTCTTTTCAAATGTGGTTCTTCTCAACATGGGACTACCTGCAAAGAAAAGGCGCGACAAACCTCGATTACGAGGAAACAAGAAAGCAGTACGCGGATTTCCAGCTTGAATACAGAATTGAAGATTGCGATCTGCCGGACAGCTACAACTACGCGCCCGATTTTGCGAAAAAAATGGCGCAGCGCATAAAAGACGGGACTGTAACATCTTACAGAATTCCCATAGGTCTGAATAAAATCACCGACTCAAACGGCGTAGTGCGTCATCTGCTTTGCCAAGAGGACGGAAGCATGCTGTCGTGGCCAAAAGCATTTATCGACGCGCTCGACGCGGAGGGTATACTCGAATACGGGTATGTTTACGTCTATGACGAGCCGAGCATGAGTTACTATAATGATATTCGCTTTTCGTTCGATTCTCTTAAAAAATACAATCCGAAAATCAGATGTATGGTCACCTCCGGCGCGCGCAGCGCGTTTTACGGCAGCGTTGATATTTTTTGCGGCATAGAAAACATTGACCAGAACGACGAGGTATATGTGACGGAAAGGCAGAGAGCGGGAGATACCGTTTGGTGGTATAACTGCGACGGCGTTGATATAGACGACCATCCCTGCTATCTGATAGGCTATCCGCTTGTCGGGTGCAGAACCCTGAGCTGGATGCAAAAAGACCTCGGCATAACGGGCAATCTTTATTGGGCAACTTCAATTCAGCTGACAAAGGAAGGCGCGGACAGAGATATCTGGAATTATCCGTTTGCATCCAATTACAGAGCGGGCGACGGGTTTCTTATGTACTCGGGGGTTGAAGGCGACGGCGTGATAAACAGAAACATCCCCATACCCTCGCTTCGCCTCGAAGCAATAAGAGACGGCATGGAGGACTATGAATATCTGTGTTTGATGGAAAAAAAGATCAACGCGTTTCTTGAAAAGCGCAACATAACGGATATTGACGCGGACGCGGTTCTCAACACATACTACGATACGCTTTATACGAGCAGAAACGATTACGACCACGACCCCGCCGAGCTGCTCAAAATCAGAAAAAGAATTGCGCACGATATAATGGCGGACGACAACACGCTTGTAACGATGCTTCCCGGCTTTACATACGAAAACACAAATCTGCGTGAGATCAGGGTCTATGCGCCGAAAGGGTCGGATGTCACCTGCGACGGGGTTGCAGTAACCGGCTCTGAGCAGGGAGACCGCGCGGTTTACTCCGCTTACTTTGATATGAGCGGCGTTTACGGGATCAAAGAAACCACGGTGACTGTAAACGGAGAGGAATATACGATAGGTCTGAAAGCGCCCGATGAAGTTGAGTTTGAAACGATAGGGTTCAAAAAGATGTTCAAGAGCGTTGACACGCTGAAAATTCCTTATTCGGATATCGAAGTAAGACAAAACTATATGTTCAACAGTTTTGACAGAAAGCTGCAGAACAATGACGACGGAACGTTTTCAAGAATCATAACGATCAACCGCAGCGAGGTTGAAAATATCAAAAAGAGCGTCGCTTCCGAATACAACAGCACCGTTCCGCTGTTGCTCATGACGGAATATAAAACAAATCTCGGATATACGGACTTCCCGAAGATCGCCGCGGAAATATACGTCCCGGCAGGAGCGACGGTTTCGGTCAACGGAGAAGTCCTGACGGAAAAGAGCAGAACCGATACGTATTCGCTGTTTGAAAAAGAGTTTTCGTTCGACACGGTCGGAAGACATCTTATCCCGTTTGAAATAACATATTCGGGAAAGACGGAAACGGTGTACCGCCTTATAAATCAGGGAGTATCGAAAGCGTTTGTGCCGCTTGATCTGGAAGACGAAAACACGGTGTCGAGAATCAACGCGCTTGACTATGTCGAAGTCACGACGACGGAAGACGGAAAGAAAGCTTTGAAATTCAAATTTGACAGATCCTCAACCGAGCAGGCGGTAAAAATCAGCGCAGACCTGCTGACGGAAGGATATAAAACCTGCCCGAGAGAAACGGATCACGTCACTTTCAAGCTGACAAATCTTTCGGATCAGGCAATCAACGTGCCGAATGTTATTTTCGCGCCCGCATCGTCCGCGGTGACGTCCTTCGACCCCGTTTACAACATGGTTGGACCGGGCGAAACCACAACGGTCATCGCAGCAATTCCCCCGAAGGCACTCGGAAACAAAACTCTTAGAAGGATAGGCTTCGCTTATAAGGGGCTTCAGAATTCCGACGGCGCGGAGTTTCTTATAACAGACCTCACGTTCAGTAAAATTCCGTATTACCCCTACGACGGAGGCTGTGACATAACTCTTACTTTCAGATAAAACCGTAACGCAAAAGAACCTGAAAACAACGACAAAAGGGCGCGCCCGAGAAAAAAATCTCGAAGGCGCGCCCCATTATTTTCAGAGAAAATGCTTTGCCGCACGCAAGTCTTTCCGGAAACCTGCCCCGACGGGCGCGGCTCTTTATCAGTCGCGCAGCGGAAGTTCAAACCAGAAGTCGCTGCCCTGTCCGACAGCGCTCGAAACGCCGTAATGTGCGCCGTGCAGGTCAAGTATCTTCCGAACGATCGAAAGCCCGAGTCCCGTTCCGACAACCGCACGCTTGTGCGCATCCCTGCTTCTGTAATATCTGTCCCAAACGGTCGGAAGTTCTTCGGGGGCTATGCCCGCGCCGTTGTCGATAAAATCGAAGCGGACGACGCTGTCGGAAACGGTCTGCCGAACGGTGATTTTCTTATCCTCGCCGCAATAGTTGACGGCATTGTTGATGAGATTATATACGACCTGCGTCAGTTTTATCTCGTCCGCGTCGACGAAAACGTCGCAGTCATACTCAAACGCGACGGCGTACCCTTCCCTTTCGCGAAGTTCGGAATACCGCGTCAGGATATTGCGGACGGATTCCGTGACATTGAATCGGGACAGCGTGAGCGGAAACGTTCCCGAACCGAGTTTGGACAGATCCAGAGTATCGTTGACAAGCGTTGTTAGCCGCTTTGCCTCGTCCACGATAATCTGCGCGTTCGCCGCGTTGTTTTCTTCGGGAATATCGCGCATCATCTCGGCGTATCCGCCTATCATGGTCAGCGGTGTTCTTAAATCGTGGGACACATTGGCTATCAGCTCTTTTTGCAGAACGTCGGTCTTGTTCAGCTCGGACGCGGCGTAATTCAGCGTCGCCGCAAGCTCGGAGATCTCTTTGTATCCGCTTTCGTCAAACGCGGCCGAATAATCGGCGCGGGCAAGACGCTTCGCGGATTCGTTCACCCTCGATATCGGCGATGTGACCGCTTTCATTATGACGGCGGCGAGAACAACGGCAAGGACAATAACAATACCCGTAATTATCAGCAACTGCACGCGAAGAGTTGAAACGGTGGCGTCAACGGGCGTTATCTGAGAATTCAGCATTATCGCGTAAGAAGTCCCGTTTGAATAGACAATCTCGGCATAGAGAAGTCCCTTCGCAAGAGGTTCGGCGCTTGTCTCCGTCTGCGGGCGAAACCCCGTTTCGGCGTTTATGAAATCCATATCGAATACAGTTGAATAAACTCCGCCGTCGGATTTTGCGCGGTCTATTATCTCTTTGCGTTCGGAACGCGTCATTTTGTGGATAACACAGGAAAACGCGCCCTCCGCGGACGAAACGACGGTTCCGTCGTCGTTCATAACAAGCGCGCAGACGCTTTGACTTCTCGCAATCGCGGCGATCTGACGCGTTATGTCGCCCGCGTCGATATTTTCCGCTATCTCGGAAGCGACTTTTTTTATTTCACTCGTTTTTATCTGCTTGTAAAAATCTTCGAGGAAAACGGTCTGAAACAGCCAAAGCAGGCACATAACAACCGCCGTAAAAGCCAAAAGTCCTCCGAAGACAAGCCATTTTATGCTGATTTTTCTATGCTTCAAAACGGTAGCCTACCCCTCTCAAAGTCACGATATGCCCGGCGGCTTCGCCGAGACTGCGGCGGAGCAGTTTTATGTGAGTGTCAAGCGTTCTGTCGTCGCCGTAATAGTCATAACCCCACACCTCGGTTATGAGTTTTTCGCGGCTGAGCGCGACGTTGACGTTTTTTGCAAGATAAAAAAGCAGGTCGTATTCTTTCGGAGACATTTCGACGCGCTGCCCGAGAACATAAACAAAGCGACCTCTGAAATCTATCGCGAGATCGCCGTAATCGACGACATCGCTTTCGTCCTCTCCTTCTTTTCCGCTGCGGCGAAGCACGGCGGCGACGCGCATCATCAGTTCACGCGGCGAAAACGGCTTTACTACATAATCGTCAACTCCGACTTCAAACCCGTGAATGCGGTCGTATTCCTCTCCCCTCGCGGAAAGCATGATAACAGGGATATTCTTGTTTTTTCTTATTTCGCGAACGGCGGAAAAGCCGTCGAGCTCGGGCATCATCACGTCCATAACTATAAGGTCGAAATCTTCGGCGCGGCACTTTGCAACGGCGTCGATGCCGTTGACCGCCTCGATTATCTCGTACCCTTCGTATTGAGCGTATTTTTTTATAAGAGTGCGAATGTTCGCCTCGTCGTCAACAACAAGAAGTCTTGCCATTTATTTCACCTCTCAATGAAGTTTAACACCCGAATGTGAAGATGCGGTGAACGTCCGCTGAAACTTCACTTTTACCCCTCTATTATATATCATTTATTTGCGATTTGCAAGCGCGCAAGGCAAAAATACGGGAAAACCGCAAAAAAAGCAAAAAGTTCGGTTTTGCCGTCTTGACTTTTTTGTTTTGATGTGGTATCATCAGAAAAAGGCGTTGACGAAAAGGGCGCAAAATGAACTTTCCGAGAGAAGCGGCGGTCGGTGTGAGCCGTTGAAAGGGCTTTTGCGTTGTAGTTTCCGAGCCGGGAGGAAGAAAGCGCAAAGCAAGTAGAACCTCTCCGTTTTTCCGTTGCGTTAAAACGGCAGGAGCGGCGGCTTTTGAAAAAAGGTCGCAATTTGAGTGGTACCGCGGATATTTTTCCGTCTCAAAGTTTTCTTTGGGACGGATTTATTTTTTTAGTGAGTGAATAATAAATATTATCATATACGGAGGCTGAAATGAAAGAACTCGACAAAACATACGACCCGAGTAATTTCGAAGACAGAATTTACGATTTTTGGGTAAAAAACGACTATTTCAAAGCAAAAGCAGACAAGACGAAAAAGCCTTTCTCCATCGTTATCCCGCCGCCGAACATAACGGGACAGCTGCACATGGGACACGCGCTTGACAACACCATGCAGGATATTCTTATCCGCTACAAAAGAATGCAGGGCTATTCCGCGCTTTGGCAGCCGGGAACAGATCACGCGAGCATTGCGACCGAAGTCAAAGTTGTTGAAAAATTGAAGAGCGAGGGTATCGACAAAAACGAAATAGGTCGCGAAGAATTTCTCAAGCACGCATGGGCATGGAAAGAGAAGTACGGCAACCGCATAATAAACCAACTTAAAAAACTCGGCTCTTCCTGCGACTGGTCGCGTGAACGCTTCACCATGGACGAGGGTTGTTCCCGCGCCGTTGAAGAAGTTTTTGTCAATATGTATAACAAGGGGCTTATCTACAAAGGCTCCAAGATAATCAACTGGTGCCCTGTTTGCCACACGTCCATATCTGACGCAGAAGTCGAATACGAGGAGCAGCAGGGTCATTTCTGGCACATCAAATACCCCGTTGTGGGCGAAGACGGCCGTTATCTTGAATTTGCGACGACGCGTCCCGAAACGATGCTCGGCGATACCGCCGTTGCGGTCCACCCCGACGACGAAAGATACAAAGACCTTGTCGGCAAAACGGTCAAAGTTCCGTTTGTTGACAGAGAAATACCTATTATTGCAGACGAATACGTTGAAAAAGACTTCGGAACGGGCGTTGTAAAAATCACTCCCGCGCATGACCCGAACGACTTTGAGGTCGGCAAGCGCCACAACCTGCCCGAAATAAATATTATGAACGACGACGCCACGATAAACGAAAACGGCGGTAAGTTCGCGGGCATGGACAGATATGCGGCAAGAGCGGAGATTGTCAAAGAACTCGACGAGATGGGCTTGCTTGTTCGCATAGAGGACTATACGCACAACGTCGGCACACACGACCGCTGCAAGACCGTTATCGAGCCGATGATAAAGAAACAGTGGTTCGTCAAGATGGACGACCTGATAAAACCCGCGGCGGCGGCTGTTCGGAACAAGGACATCAAACTTGTTCCCGAAAGGCTCGAAAAAACATATTTTAACTGGACGGACAATATCCGCGACTGGTGCATTTCGCGTCAGCTTTGGTGGGGACACAGAATACCCGCGTATTACTGCCCCGAATGCGGCGAGATCGTTGTGTGCAAGTCAAAAGACGCGCCGACCGTCTGCCCGAAATGCGGACATCACGGAATGACGCAGGACGAAGACACTCTTGACACATGGTTCAGTTCCGCGCTCTGGCCGTTCTCAACGCTCGGTTGGCCCGACAAAACGCCCGAGCTCGATTATTTCTACCCGACGAGCGTTCTTGTTACAGGTTACGACATAATCTTCTTCTGGGTCATCAGAATGATATTCTCGGGCTACGAGAACATGGGCGAAAAGCCGTTTGACACGGTTCTGTTCCACGGACTTGTAAGAGACTCGCAGGGACGCAAAATGTCCAAGTCCCTCGGCAACGGTATCGACCCGCTCGAAGTTATCGACAAATACGGTGCGGACGCACTTCGTTTCACCTTGATAACAGGCAACGCGCCCGGCAACGATATGCGTTTCTATTGGGAAAAGGTCGAAGCAAGCAGAAACTTTGCCAACAAGATTTGGAACGCCGCAAGATTTGCGATGAACTATCTTTCGATAGACAAGATAGAATTGCCCGAAAAACTTGAAATTGAAGACAAGTGGATATTGAACGAACTGAACGTCACAATTAAATCCGTTTGCGAAAATCTTGACAAGTTCGAACTCGGCATTGCCGCGCAGAATCTTTACGATTTCATTTACGACAAACTCTGCGACTGGTATATAGAACTTGTAAAACCGCGCCTTTTCGAAACGAACGAGGACAAGAAAACGAACCTTTCCGCACAGAACGTTCTCTGCTTCGTGCTTGAAAAAACGCTGGCGCTGCTTCACCCGTTCATGCCGTTCATAACAGAGGAAATATGGCAGTCGCTGCCTCACGAGGGCGAAGCGCTGATGATAAGCCGTTACCCCGAATATTCCGACGCGCTCTGCTTTGAAACGGACGCGAAAGAAATGGAAAACGTTATGAGCCTTATCAAAGAAGTCCGCAAGACGAGAAAAGCGATGAACGTTCCGGGAGCAAAGAAAACGACGCTTCACATCGACACAAAGAACGAGAAAGCGTACAAGGACGGCGAAGCGTTCATTAAGCGCCTTGCATCCGCCGAAAAGGTTATTATAGGCGCGGTTGACCCGCAGGGCATGGTTCAGGTGATAACGCCCGACGCAAACGCATATATGCCGCTCGGGGAGCTTATCGACAAGGAAAAGGAAACGGCGCGTCTTGAAGCGGAGATAGCAAAGATACGCTCAGAGATAGAACGTGTTGACAAGATGCTTTCCAACCCCGGCTTTGTTGCCAAAGCACCCGAGGCAAAGATAAACGCAGAAAAGGAAAAGAGAGAAAAGAATATAAAACTCCTTTCCGAAACCGAAAAAGCGCTTGAAGACATTAAAAATATCTGATATAACCGATAAAAAAATCCAAACGACCCTGCAAATACGGCGCAGGGTCGTTTGGATTTTTTTTATTAAACTATTCTTCAAGCCAGTCGTTAAGTTTTTTTATGCCCTCTTTGCCGCCCGAAACATAGAGCAGGTCGCCCTTTTCGAAAACATAGTCGGGGCTGACTATTTCCGTGACCTTGCCGCCGTTTTCGACGGCGATGATGTTAAGCCCGAAGCGGGAACGAAGGTTTATGTCAACAACGGTTCTTCCGACCGCCTTATCGGGCACGAGTATTTTTGAAACATTTATTTTCTCGCTCAACTGAACGTAATCGAGCGCTTTTGCGGTTTCGAGACGGTTGGCAAGCCTTATCGCCATATCTCGCTCGGGGTAAACGACCTCCGCGCCGAGTTTTTCGAGAATGAGCCCGTGTTCCGCGCTTGAAGCCTTTGATATAACTTTCGGGATACCGAGAGACACAAGATTGAGCGTTGTTAAAATGGATATGTCCATTTTCTCACCGATGCAGACAACGGCAACGTCGCAGTTCTGTATGCCCGTTTCCGTAAGCGTTTTCTTTTCGAGATTGGCAACGACGTAAGCGTTGTCCGTCAATTCGCGCATTTCACGCACCTTGTCCTCGTCCGAGTCAATCACCACGATGTCCGAGCCGGCAGCAGCAAGTTCGCAGGCAAGCGCCGAGCCGAACCGTCCCACGCCGACTATAGCGTAAGATATTTTTCCGCTTTTGGAATGATGAAACATATTAAAAACCCCTTACATACGAAGATACGAATACTTTTTTTGCAAGATCAGCCTATTGAAATGTTACCGTCGGGATAACGCGCGCGTTCGCCGCGTGAGAAGTACCACAGCGTCGCAACGGTCATAGGTCCGAGTCTGCCGATGTACATCAGAACTATCGAAAGCAGTTTTGCGCCTGTGCCTATCGTCGGAGTTATCCCCGTTGAAAGCCCGACCGTGCCGAACGCGCTGACGACCTCAAAAAGCACATCGGACAGCCCCAACCGCGGTTCAAGCGCGCAAAATATAAAGGTTCCCGTGAACACTATGCCCACGCCGAGCAAGGTTATTATCGCCGCTTTTTTGAAAGCGTCTTTCGGAACGGAATAGCGAAACGCCTTTTCCGAACGGTTCGTCGCGGCTGATTTTATACCCTGTAACAGAACAAAAAGCGTCGTTGTTTTTATGCCGCCGCCCGTTGAGCCGGGAGACGCGCCGACGAACATCAGAAAAATCATTACAAGCAGTCCCGCATTGGAAAAATTCCCGAGCGGGTATGTCGAAAAGCCTGCGGTACGCGCGGAAACGCTGTTAAAGAACGCTCCGAGCCACGGAATGTTCTCCGTCAGTTTGAGGAGAAGGGCGCCTCCGACTATCAGCGCGCAGCTGACGGAAAGAACGACTTTTGCGTGCATTGAAAGCCGTTTCCACCGAAACCGCTTGTCGAGCAATTCGCGGATAACGAGAAAGCCGATGCCGCCGAGGATTATAAGCGCGCAGGTTATCAGGTTGAGGGCGACGTCGCTTCTGTACGCGGTCAGGCTCTGTCCGCCGCCGAAGATGTCAAAGCCCGAGTTGTTGAACGCCGCGACCGAGTGAAAAAGGCTGACGCCTATCGCCCTGCCGAGCGGAAGTTTGCGCGCAAAAACACAAAAGGAAAGCGCCGCGCCCGCAAGTTCGATAACAACGGTCGCGCCGAAAATGTTGCGCACAAGCCGCGCAACGCCGCTGTCCGCGCCGAGATTGACCGCTTCACGGACTATATTCCGGCTTTTCAAATCCATTTTTTTGCCGACGGCGAGAATTATTCCTGCGCCCATTGTCGCAACGCCGAGACCGCCCGCCTGAATGAGAAAGGCAACTATTATCTGCCCTGCCGTCGTAAACGTATCATACACGTCAACGGTAAGAAGACCCGTTACGCAAACGGCGCTTGCCGAGGTGTAAAGAGAGTCTATATAACTTATGCTCACGCCGTCGCGAAGGCTGAACGGCATTGTCAGCAGGACGGAGCCTATCAGAATAAGGGACGCAAACCCGAACGCGATGACGCGCGCGGGCGAAAGATGTCTTAAAAAATTTCCCTTTATCGGGAACACCCCTTTTCTGTCGGTTTTAAGCCGTTATTGCACATTGAATACATTATAGCACAATCAAGTGAAAAATACTACCCCCTGAAACCGTTTTTTCAAAAAAAGGGGATGTAAAAAAAGCCCAGACCGCAAAAAAGGCTGAAAAATACAAAAAGAGCAATAATCTAAAAGATAAACAAAACGACTCAAAACAGCAATTTTTGTGTTTTTCCATAAAATAAGATTTTAATACGCCTTTTTTGCTACGGGCGAATCTCACCTCTCGATGTATAAACCCCCTGAAACCGTTTTTTCAAAAATAAATCCGCGCAGGTTTTCCCACGCGGATATACTCTTAATTCTGTTCTTTTCCTCGCTTTGTTATAACGACAAACATACAAAGAACGGCGATAAAGCCGACGGAGGATACGACGAGCGGAAAAACCCATTCCGCAAGGTCGTTCGGGTCGTCCGTGCCCGGTTGTTTTTCCGTTGTCGGAGTTGTCGGTTCGGGTTCGACGGGAGAAGAGCCTATTTTGGCTTCCGCGGTCACGTTAAAAATCCATTTGCCTGAATTTTCATCGAAATCCGGCAGCGAAACAAGAAACGGGGCGCAGGAAAAATTCGTATCCCCGACGCGAAGCGTTTTGCCGACAACGAGATAAAGCCCTCTGCCGACGGAAGATATGCCTGCGGCGCCGTTTTCGTCCGTTATTTTCTCCGCGAAGGCGGAAACGGAATTGTTTTTCGCAAATTCGGCAAGCTTTGCCGCCGCATTTTTCCAATCGCTTGCCTTTTCGATATTTTCGACGTCAACACCGCTTGCCGCGAACTCGGACAGGAGAGAAAACTTTCCGAGGGACGGCATATCGGCGACGCGGTAAAAAGAGAAGCTCATATCACGAAGAGGCGCGCCGTTGTATTCGCAGCGCAATTCAAAATCGCACGACGGCGGATAGACGCTTTGCGCAAACGAGGCGCAAGGCGCGGCAAACAAAACCGAAACAGGCAGAATCAAAACAAAAACGATTCTGCGAAAACGGTTTTTTCCTTTCATATACAAGAGCCTCCTTTCATTTTCATTCGCTGTTTTTTTCTTCATTCCGTATTTTTAACTTCTTTTTTCTGCGTTTTCCGATTATCACGAAGATGACCGCAAAGACGCACGCGGCGCCCGCAAGCGCGAGCAGAAGCTTACCTTTCCAATCAAAACTCTGAACTATCTTTTGAAGTGTCGTAACTTCTTCAAGCTCCGTTTCGCCCTCAACGCGGCAGCCGCGGACGAGCAGACGGTGCGAATTTATGCCGTAAGGGGTACAGGTCAGCAGCGTTATATAATCGCCGCCGTCCTCGGGTTTTAAGTCGGACACCTTGTCCGGTTCGATAACGGTTATTTTGTCAACCTCGTAAACGAGTTTTTCGCCGAGGACGGAAACCGAAAAACGGTCGCCGTAAGTAAGCCTGTCAATATCCGTCAAAAGCAGCGCGGACGGCAGACCCCGATGCCCCGAAACGACGCTGTGCGTGCCTTTTCCGCCGACGGGAAGCGACGTTCCCGCAAGATGCCCCAGCCCGTGCTGCAAAACACGCTCGGACGTTCCGTGATAAACAGGCAGACGCACGCTTATTTTCGGAATTTCCATATAGCCCATTATCCCGTTTTCGTCAAGGTTGAGAAGCGACCAGTAAACATCGTCCTCTTTCGGGTCTTTGCCCGAAAAAGCGTCGTGAAACGTCGGATCGAGCGCGGCGTTGTAGTCGCTTGCCTCTTTCAGCTGCGCGGAGAGGTCTTTTTTATCCGTTTTTTCGGTGGTTTTGATATATTCTCCGATGAGAGAATCCTGTCGGAACTGATTCCACAGGTCGCTGAACGTCGGATAAAGCAAAATTCCGAGCCCCGCAAGAAATATGACAGCGATAAGCAATGTCATCAGCCGTTTAACATTCATCGGGAGGTTCCTCCGCCGTCGGAGCCTTCGTTTCCGACGGATTTCCGGTCTGTTTTTTTCTTTTGATAAAGAATACCATCGCCACGACGAAAACAACGGTAAACGCCGCGCTGACGGTCAACCACAGCGTGTAGTTCGTGTGAATGGAGCCTACGGCGTTCTTTTTTGCCTCGGCAACGTCGGATTCCGTATATTCAACGCGGTGTCCGCGGACAAGCAGACGGTGAGAGTTGACGCCGTAAGGCGTGCAGGTGACGAGCGTTACAAGATCCCCGTCCTCGGAGACGTCAAGGCTTTCGGTCTCGTCCGGCTCGACTTCAAGGATCTGATCGACCTCATAAGCAAAGGCGCGGTCAAGCACATAAATGAAAAACCTGTCCCCCTCGGAAAGCAGATCGAGATCCGTGAAAAGCGCGGCGGACGGAAGCCCCCTGTGCGCGGAAAGCACGCAATGCGTGCCTCTGCCGCCGACGGGCAGAGCCGAACCCTGCAAATGCCCGACACCCTTTTCGAGAACGCTTTTTTCGGTGGTGTGGTATATCGGCAGACTGACGTTTATCTTGGGTATCTTTATAAAGCCCATAACGCCGTTTGAGGACTGTGAAAGAAGAGACATATACGTTTCGTCCTCTTCCGCGGAGATGAACGCGAACGCGTCGGGAATTCCCTTCCCTTCAAGCGTTTTGTTATATTCCTCCGCCGCTTTGAACTCTGCGGAATAATCCTCGCCTTTTGCCTCGGAGACATTGGCGATATAATCGTTTATCAGTTTTTCGCTTCGCTTTTCGTTCCAAAAATTGCTGACTGTCGGATAAAGAAGCAGAGCAAGCCCCGCAACGAATATCAGGCACACAGCAACTGCGAGAACGACAAAACTTTTGTTTTTTTTCATAGCGTACCGTTTTCGTTTTCGGGAGGGAGAGAGGCTGCCCCTCTCCCTCCGAAAAGCAAGTCAAATTCAGTTCTTATTCTTTTTGCGAACGATTACAAGGGCAACCACTGCCAGAAGCATAAGAGCGATACCGCAAACGGTGAATATAACGGTACCCGTGCCGCCGGTGGTGGGAAGGATCGGGGTCGAGCTGTTTTTAAGAACAACGTCCAGCTGGTTATTCTTCGCGTCCGATACGCCTACGCTCTTGATTAGAAGACGGTCAGCGCTGTCATTTTCGAGGAATGCGCTGGTGGACAGCAATTTGCCCGTGAGAGCGTTGTTTGCACCTCTTTCACCTTTGAGGTCAACGGTGAAGGAGGAAGCAGGGCTGTAATAGCCGGCGGGGATCGTGGTTTCTTTTACGTAGTAGTAACCGACGTCAAGACCTTTAATAAGGAAGTCCGCGGGAACGGATTCAACCTTTTCAACAAGGTCGTCCGCGAGCTCGGCTGCGGTTGCGGGACGGTAATAATCGCCGACTTTTACGAATTTAACGATATCCGTGAAAGCTGCGTTGCGGGAGATGGTGAACTCCGCGCCGGGAAGAGCGTTTTCGCCGGTCTCATCAACTTTTTCAAGTTTGAAAGAGTAGGTGTAAACGTCGGTGGAGGAAGGCTCGGTCGTCTTTTTCTGGTCGGGGGTCGCGGAGTTTGCGTATTCAAGAACAACGCTGTTGTTTGCGGTGTCCGTTGCAACTACCGCGTCGGAGGTAACCTTTGCATCGTAAACAACGTATGCGGTGGTGGCAGTCGGATTGCCCGCTTTGATCTTTGCGTACGAAAGAGTTACATCAAGAGTCTGCGTGCCTGCGGCATAAGCGGAAACGTTGTGAGTAACAACGGCGTCCGCGATAAGGTCTGCCGCGTCAAACTCGTTGCCGTTGCCGATTTTGCCGTAAACTTTAAGAGAACCGGCAACAAATTCAAGATTTGTAAGGGTATCTTTGAGCGTGAGGTCAAGGTTCGCGACATTCTTGTAGCTGGGAATGTCAAGCTTGACATAGAATCTCACGGTCTGTCCGGTTTCGGCGCCGGTCGAGGAGAGCCATGTGCCCGGAGCGTCTTCAACTTTTTTATCAACGGTCGGAGCGTTTTCGGATTTGAGCGTTACCGAATAGGGAGCCGTAAGAGCCACGTTGTTGCCGCCGGCAAAAACTTTAACTTCGTTGTTTTTTGCCTGAACGAAAACGGTGGTGGGCTTGTAAAGGTTGCTGTTTGCTTCGGTGGTCTGCGCAAGAAGCAGGTAATAGCCCGGCTCAAGCAGCATCGAAACGGAGGTTTCGCCGGTCGCCACGGTCTGCGAGTTGTAGGCGGCGGGGAGCTGACACTGCGCGTCGGGAGCGGAGCAGTAAGTAAGATACTCATCGAAATACTGCGCCGTGAGGTCGGAAGAAAGACCCGCGAAGAACGTGTCTACATTGGGCTGTCCCGCCATCTTTGTGCGAAGGAATGTTTCAAAGTCCGCGTCAAAAACATAACTGTTGTAGTCAGCGGCATAGGAAACCAGCTTGTACGCGTTGACGGTGTCGCCCGCCTCAACGTTTTTGAACTCAACGGTCTGGTTGGTGATTGTGCGTGCGGGGCCTGCGAAGGAGATGATCGCCATAGAGCAAAGCATTGCAACTACGAGAGCGACCGCTCCGATTCTGGAAATGATCTTTTTCATAACCAACTGTCCTTTCTTTTTTTCGCATAAAGCGAAATTCTTTGTTTTTTTTGTTTTTGCGTATATATGAAAACGCCGTGCGCGCCGAAGGACGCTTCCGCGTTTTTATATTCGGGCTACTTCTTTTTTCTCTTTGAAATCACGGCGTAAATAACGACAGCCGCCGTGGCAAAAAGCATAAGTCCCGCGCCCGCGAGAACAAAGCCGTAAACGCCGCTGCCTCCGACGGTGGGCAGGTCGTAGATAACATCGTTGACAACGGTCAGCGTATAAGCGCCGTTTCCGTCGTCGGAAAGAGACCAGCCCTGCGTATTCGCGGACGTGACGGTCACCTTGCCCGCAAGAATGTTCAAAACCGCGAAATCGGGGCGCTCCTTATATCCCTCGGGAGCTTTTGTTTCAACGATGCGATACTCGCCGTCCGGCATATTGGAAAGATGGTATGTGCCGTCCTCTCCCGTTGAAAAAGTGCCGTAAAGCTGTTCGTTTTTGAGTATCCTGAACTCGGCGCCGGCAAGAAGATCTCCGACGGAATTAACCTTTTTGACGGTAAGCGACATCAGCGCGCGGTTTTCGATCTTTCTGACGGGCGTTCCGTCGCCGCCGACACGTGTTATCGTGCATATACCTCCGCGAATGAGCGCGGAATAAACGGAAGTGTCCGCGATATAGCCGTCGGGAACCCTCGTTTCTTTTATATAATACGTTCCGAAAGTGCGCGGGGAGAAAATAACAAATCCGCTGCCCTCCGCCGAAACGACTTTTTCGAGAACGACGGTGCAGCCCTCGTCTGCATACAGCGTAAACTCCGCGCCCGCGAGAGGCGTTCCGAAACTGTCCGTTTTTGTGAAAGCTATCTCGCCCGAAGACGGTTTGTTGTGTATTCTCAAAAGACAATGGTCCGCAAAATGGAGCTTGCCGCTCGAATCCGCCCAGACCGCCGCGGGACCGTATTCGGAAAGAGTTCCCTCGCGGTAAAGCGCCGGGTCGGAACTGACCAGATAGTCGATATATCCGTCCTCGTCAACGGACGGGTCGTAGGCGTTTTCGCCGATAAACGTTTCGCGCAATGTGTACACGGCAACTTCGCCGTCGATATATAAGGGCAGATTTTTCCACTCGTAAGCCCAGCCGTTTTCGTTGCTCAAAGTCTGCGCGTATATATCGCCCGTCATTCTCGCGCCGTTGCGGTAAAGTTCGATTTTAACGGGGAGTCGCTGTTCCTCGGGGGTATTGCCCCAATCCTTTTCGGCGCGGACGAGAGTAAGCAGCTTGGAACGGTTTCTTACGGTCAGCACCGCGGTGCCTATCCCGTCAACCCAGCCGCCCTCGGGCTCAACTTCTCCGCCGATAACGGTGGTCGCTATTCTCACAACGCCGTTATCCGTTACCTCGACGAGCAGTTTTTTTGCGCAGTCATAGCCGGTGGGAGCGGTTTCTTCGAGATAATAGCTTCCGACAGGAAGTTTTATGTAAAACGAGCCGGAATTGTCGGTTCTCACGGTGTCGTCCGCGATATATTCGGTATATCCGTCCGCAGGCGCGTTCGTGTCTGCGGAATACTGGCTCTTGTCCGTTTTTTTGTAAAGCTCCATCGGAGTGCCGTCAACGCGGCTTATTTTGAAAGCGACGTCTTTCATACCGTGATTCGTAACGGAGTCTATCTTCGTCACGCTCAGAAGCCCCGCCTGAACATATATGTTGCGGAAAGCGACCGTTTGAACGGCGATATCCGGCACGTCGTTCGGATACGCCTGCGCCGAGCATTTTACGACGGACGTCGTGTTATACGTGACCCAGCCGTTGGTTCCGTACTCCGCGGAATTTGTTATCATATAGCTGTTGGAATTGTTCCACTTAATGCCGTCCGTGAGCAGATAGTTTTCTTCACGGAACAGGTATTCCCTGCCCTGACGCGCGTCAAGAGACCACAGATATGTCTGTGTCGCTTCGTCGTAGGACTTATACCCCGTCGTTCCCGCAACGGTCTCCTGCCCGAGAGGTTCGAGACAGAGGGTATAGTCTACCGCCGTTGTGTTCCCCTCTTTATGAGTGACGGTTATTTTATAGCCGCCGTTTTTAATAAGGGCTACCGCTTCGTCGTCGCCGCCGAACGTTTTTTTCACGGTCACGCGCGCGCTTTTGGCGACAAGCACGCCGTCAATATGCCAGCCGTCGGAGTTTTCGTATTTGAGAACGTACCAGCGGACGGAAAAGTTTTCCGAGGTCAGCTCGTCGCCCGTGTACGTTTTTCCGTCAACGGTTATCGTTATGCCGCCCGCGCGAAGCGCCGCGAGAACGTTTTCGTCGGACGGGAACGACTCAACAGTAATTCCCTGGATCGGCGTGTTTATGAGCTTTCGGAGTTGTCCGTCAACCTCATAAGCGGTGTCGGACGCGGTGGGAGGAGCGATTATCTGAAGGTTTGTACCGCTGCTGCCCGCGATCTCGTCCGTTCCGTAAACGCGTGTTGCGTATACGGATTTTGAGAAGTTGTATGTGGGGTTGGACTGAAAGCCGTTGCTCATATTGTCCATAATTTCGCAGTTGATGTTTACGAAAAAATTGCAGGTGTTCACCCTGCCCTTTATGTCCGTTGCATTCCAGACCGCGTTGAGGCGGAGTTCGCCGTCCACGGCGTATTCGTCCATCTGCGCCTGCGTCAAAACGTCGCCGGGGGAAAGCAGTACGTCGGTTTTTCCCTCAACCGACCAGCCTACAAAAGTATAAAGAAATCTTTCGCTTACGGTGCCGAAAGATACGACGGCGAGATCCGAATCGGGAGAAACGACGGTGTGCGAATCAACCCCTCCCGTATAAACGGAAAGGGTGTCCTTGCCGCGGATGCTGCCGTCCGTTATTATCGACTGCTGATCCGGAGAGAAACGGCCGAGCGTTACGAGATTATCCGCAAGAGTGGCGGCGTTATACCGTATAAGGTGCGCGGTCGGGTCGTATTCGCCTGTCGATACGGTTATGGGGCAGGACATTTTTTGAACCGAAAGAGTCGCGGTTCCGTCGCCGTTATCCGCAAAAACGAAATCGACCTCGCTTCCGTCAGCGGATGAAAAGACTTTCCAGTTCACACCCGGCGCGGTTTTGACAGTTACGCTCACCGCGTCTCCGTTGAAAACGGGCAGAACGGAAGGAACGTCAGCCTCGTTGGGATAAACGAGCCCCTCGGGGTCGAACACCTTGCAGGTATAAAAAGAGTTCGCCTGCAGCACCGCCGTATTGTTTTTAGGCGTATTCGTTGTGAAATATGTCGCGTTGCCCGGAACGTTGGCGGGCATATAGTAAACATATATGGTGGTTCGCGAACTCAGCGGTATGCAGTATTCGCCGTTGATAACGGCAGGCGCGGCGTCAGCCCATATACGGTTGGGGTCGTGGGAATCCGTATGCGGAAAAATTCTCTCGCCGTTAAAATCCGCGGCAAAGAAGCCGTAGGCGGCGTAGACCTCTTCGATCTCCGAGATCGACGCGTAATAACGAGCCGAACCGGTACCGTTCCAGTTTGTGGTTTTTCCCGCGACCGTCGTTTTGGTCTGCACCAATTTCCAGTCGTTATTCTCCGCAACGTAGTATCGAACGGATACTCCCGTTTCCACTGCGGTAAGCGAAAAATCAAAATTGCCCGAGAGGACGAAGCCGACGGACAAAATTAAAACAAGCAAAAGCGAAAGAGCTTTTTTATATTTATTATATCTAAATATATCGTGAAACAGCTCTCCGACCTTTTTTTTCTTCTTCACTTCGGCTTCCTCCTTTCCTTTTTCTCCGTCCCGAAAAAACTCTTCGGTTCGAGAGTATTACAAAACACTTTCCGACAAAATCCGCCGTTACGGGACAAATCGGAAAGATGCGTTTTTAATTATTTTCTCGATGTATTGTAGCAATTTTAATTGAAATATGTTTTATTGTCAATACAGTTTCCTTTTTTTACTATTTTAATTTCTAAACATTCCAAAAACATATTTTTTCCGTGATACTTTTTCTTATACCCCCCCCCGTTCACATTTACGCCATAAATAATGAAACTCCCCTTGTATTATAAGGAAAGTTATCGGCAAAATATTTAGGCTTAATTGACTTGTAACGCGGTTTATGATATAATATTGCCAAAATACGGTGAAACACCGCTTTTGAGCAAAATGTCTCAAGGCGGACATTTGCAGAAACAGGGAGGAACGCCCATAATGAAGAATTTTACATTCGGAACGCTTGAATACGTCAGACCCGACGTTGACGCTTTCGAAGAAAAACTGAAAGGTTTTACGGAAAGAATCAAAAATGCAAAGAGCTATGCCGAGGTAAAAGCCGTCATACTTGAAAACGACAAGGTGATGTCGTCGCTTTATACGATGCTGACGGTTGCGAGCATCCGCAACACGCTTAACACCACGGACGAGTTTTATGAAAAGGAAGTTGCTTTTACGGACGAAAGGCTGCCCGCCGCCGCGCCTACGGAAATAGCGTTTACGAAGGCCATACTCGACTGTCCGTTCACAAAGGAACTTGAAGAAGACCTCGGCAAAGAATATCTTGTTGCGGCAAAAAGAAGCCTTGACAGATTCAACGACAAACTTGTTCCGTTTATGCAGGAAGAGAACAAACTGACGACCGAATACCAAAAACTTATGGCTACGGCGCAGATTGAATTTGACGGCAAAACGCTGAATCTTTACGGTATTCAGAAGTATTTTGAAAACCCCGACAGAGAAGTTCGCCGCGCGGCGTTCAAAAAATACTCCGAGTTTTACGAAAGCAACGAGGAGCGGCTCGAAAACATCTTTTCAAAGCTCGTTGATCTGAGAACGCGTATGGGCAAGGCTCTCGGTTACGACACCTTTACCCCGCTCGGCTATCTGCAACAGGGCAGAAGCGACTACGGGCAACGGGAAGTTGCGGCGTTCCGCGAGCAGGTCAGAAAAGAGATAGTGCCGCTCTGCGAAAAACTCTATGAAGCACAGGCAAAGCGTATCGGCGTTGACCGCGTTATGGCTTACGACGAAAAGTTCGTGTTTCCGGACGGAAACGCGGAACCTGTCGGCGACGAGGCGTTCATGGTCGCGGAAGCGCAGAAGATGTATCACGATATAAGCCCCGAAACGGGTGAATTCATCGACTTTATGATAGAGCATGAGCTGATGGATCTTGAAAACAAGCCGAACAAGGCGAACACGGGATATATGACTTCCCTGCCCGATTACAAGGCGCCGTTTGTTTTCAGCTGCTTCAACCACACCATATTTGATATGGAAGTGCTTTCGCACGAGCTCGGTCACGCGTTCGCGGGCTACCGCGCAATGAGACATCAGCCCATCATCGACTATGCGGGCGTAAGCACGGATATTGCGGAGATACACTCGATGTCCATGGAGCAGTTCTGCTATCCTTACGCCGAAAGATTTTTCGGCGATAAAGCGGACAAATACCGTTTCCAGCATTTGCAGGAGGCAATAACGTTCGTTCCGTTCGGCGTCGCCGTGGACGAATTTCAGCATATTATTTACGAAAACCCGAACCTGACGCCGAAAGAGCGTACATACGAATGGCACAAGCTCGAAGAAAAATATATGCCGTGGCGCAGATATACGGACGACCCGTTTATGGAGCGCGGCGGATACTGGTATCATAAGATACACATTTTCCTTTACCCGTTCTATTATATAAACTACACGCTGACGACGATGGGCGCGATGGAATTCAAAAAGCGTTACGCGGAAGATAAGGAAAAGGCTTTTGCAGATTATCTTGCGCTTTGCGACGCGGGCGGAAGCAAGAGTTATCTTGAACTGCTCAAAGTTGCGCATCTGCGCGTACCGTTTGAGGAAGGCAGCGTTAAAGAGGCGATATCCTACGCAAAGGACATACTGCTTGACTCGATAGAAAAAATGAAATAAAGGCAAGGGGCTGTAAAAAAAACGCAAGTTTTTTTTACAGCCCCTTTGGGGATAGGAAAAAATGTTCAGAATGGGTGAATCGAATCCGAAGGCGTACATAGGTACGTCGAGAGGTGAGATTCGCCCGTAGCAAAAAAGGCGTATTAAAACCTTATTTTATGAAAAAATATAAAAATCGCTGTTTTGAGTCGTTTTGTTTATCTTTTAGATTATTGCTTTTTTATATTTTTCAGCCTTTTTTGCGGTCTGGGCTTTTTTTACATCCCCTTCTTGTATCGTCAAAGCTTTTCAAGAGAATATTCGGTCACGTCGCCGACTTTTTCAAAGCCCGTTTTGATATAAGCGCGGTTCGACGAGGGGTTCTCCGCGTCGGCGTAAAGCATGGGTTCCACACCTTTTTCAAGCAAATCTTCGCACATACGGGACACCAGCATTCCCGCATATCCGTTGCCGCGGCTTTCACGCTCCGTCACAACGGTGTTTACGCGCGCCGTTTTTTCATCTTCATACGCAATGACCGCCATGGCGCGGATCTTGCCGCCGTCTTTCCAAAGAAAGACACGTTTCGAGCCGACAACGGATTCGGCAAAGCGGAGCGCGCCCTCGACGGGCACGGTGGAATGTTCGCCGTCCTCAACAAGTTGGGCAAGCAAGTCGGCAACGGTCTGTTTATCCTCTGCCGCGGGGTTCGTCATCTCCCCTTTTGCGGCGGGAACAATGGGATCACGGCAGACATAGGCGGTCATCGCCATACGCTTTTCGGCGAAAATTCCGTGTTTGTTTTTCAGAATTTCAAGCGTTTTTTTCGCTCTGTTCGGGTCCGCGTTGAACTGAACGTCGGCGCATTTCGACAGTCTGTCGGCGATTATATCCGCAGCATTTTCGGCTGCGGCGTCGCTTATATCGGAGCCGAACCATGCCCATATAGGCGTGGTCTCACAGGTCTGTATTATTATAAATTCTTTGCCGTCGGAAAAAGCAAACGGCGCAAAGCCCGAAAGAATCAGGCGAAAAAGGTTCATCGCACGCTGCTCGTTTTCGTCAAGCAGTTTTTCAACAAGCATTTTTGCCTCGTCGGCGTCGGTTCTGAACATATACCACACCTCTTAAAATTCGTTTTTGTTATTATACGCCCGTAAAAACCGTTTGTCAAGAGAAAAAACGACGGAAAACGCGGAAATATCCGCTTCGGGCGCAAAAATATACCCTCCGACCGAAATCGGAAGATATATTTTCAATTAAAATTTATTTTACAGAAGGGACATCAAACTTATTATTCAACCGTCACGGATTTTGCAAGGTTGCGGGGTCGGTCAACGTCCCTGCCGAGCAAAAGCGACGTTTCGTAAGCCAGCAGCTGCGAAAATACCACGGCGGGAAGCGCGGGAAGCGCTTCTGAACCGTCGGACAGCACAAAAACGGCGTCCGCATATTCTTCGGCGTTCTCAAAATCGCTGCGGCAAACAAGAACGACGTAAGCGCCGCGCGCACGGACTTCGCGGATATTGCCCGCAAGTTTGTCGTAGTATTTTTTATCCGTTGCAAGCGCTATAACGGGCGTTCCCTGCTCAATCAACGCAAGCGTTCCGTGTTTGAGTTCGCCTGCGGCATAGGCTTCGCTGTGAATGTACGAAATTTCTTTCAGTTTCAGAGAACATTCGCTGCAAGCATAAAAATCAAGCCCTCTGCCGATAAAGTAAACGTCTTTTTCCGACTTGATCTTTTCGGCTATGGCGTGGATCTCTTCGCGGCGGGAGATGACATCGGCAACAGATTTCGGAATATCGTGAAGCAGTCCCGAGCAAAAAGACGAAGCGTAACAGGTATCTATCCTGCCCTTTGCCAGCGCAAGTTTAACGGCGACGAGGGCAAGCAGCGCAACCTGAGTGGCATACCCTTTTGTGGTCGCGACCGCGATTTCGGGTCCCGCATTCTGATATATCACGCCGTCCGCTTCACGGGCGACCGCCGAACCGACGGCGTTGACAATTGCCAACGTCTTTTCTCCGTTCCGCTTTGCAAGACGCAAGCCCGCAAGCGTGTCGGCAGTTTCTCCCGATTGGGAAATGGGAACGGCAAGCGTTTTTCCGAATGTGGCGGGAGGGTCATAACGGTATTCGGAAGCAACGGAAACGACCGTCGGAACGCCCGAAAGTTTTTCGATAAGGTACCGTCCGACAAGTCCCGCGTGGGTCGCTGAGCCGCAGGAGATAACGGAAACGCAGTCCGTGTCTTTCCAGATTTCGTCGGTTATTCCGTCCGATGAAAAATCGGGAAGTCCGTTTTCATTTATTCGCGGAGCAACGGCGTTGGCAACAGCCGTCGGCTCTTCGCATATCTCTTTGAGCATAAAGTGCGGATAGCCGTTTTTCTGCGCCGCCGTCACATCGAGGTCGAAACGCTCGGGCTTTTCTTCCTTTTCGGAGCCGTCGCGCTCAATTGTCACCGCGCCGTTTTTACGCACGACGCAGACCTTATTCTCTTCAAGGCGGATAAAATCCCTTCCGTGAGGCAAAAGCGCCGGAATATCGGACGCGACATAGCCGCCGTCGGGATTGACCGCGACTATGAGAGGGCTGTCCTTCCGCACGGTATATATCTCGTCGGGGCGGTCGTAAAAAACGATCGCAAGCGCGTAAGAGCCGCGCAGACGGTCAAGCGCGGAATATATGGCTTTTACGGGCGACGAAAGGCGGCGATATTCGCGGTCGATAAGGTGCGCCGCGCATTCGGTGTCCGTATCGCTCAAAAATTCATAGCCGTCGTTTTTAAGTTCCTTTTTTAATTCGACGCAGTTGTCGATAATGCCGTTGTGAACGAGCGTAAGCGAACGCGAAGCATGCGGATGCGCGTTTTTCTCGTCGGGCGCGCCGTGGGTCGCCCAACGGGTATGACCTATTCCGCAGGTTCCCGAAATATCGGTTTTCCTCGCTTTTTCTTCAAGATTTTCAACCCTGCCGCGACACTTGACGGTCACGGCGTTCCCGTTCTTGTCAAATACGGCCGTCCCCGCCGAGTCGTAGCCTCTGTATTCGAGAGCGTGAAGACCTTGCAGCAATATTTCTTCGGCGCAGTTTTCGCCTGTATATCCTATTATTCCGCACACGGGCGCACCTCCATTTCCACCGAACACTCCGCGCTTTTTACTATTCTGTCCGCAGGAATAACGCCGCGGACGGAAACGAGCGGATATATTCGTGTATTTTTCCCGACAACAGTTCCGGGATTCAAAACACAGCCGCAGCCGACGTCCGCATTGTCCGCAAGCGCCGCGCCGAATTTGCGTATTCCCGTATCGTAAACGCCGCCGTCCGTTTTGACGCGAACGGTCGATTTATCCGATTTGAGATTTGAGCATATCGCGCCCGCGCCGAGATGCGCGCCGTTGCCGAGAACGGAGTCTCCGACATAATTGTAATGCGGCACCTGAACGCGGTTCAGCAGAACGCAGTTTTTGAGTTCCGTGCTGTTTCCGACAACGCAGTTTTTGCCGAGAACGACGTTCCCGCGAAGAAACGCACCAGGTCGCAGAACACAGCCGTCGCCTATTATCGCGGGCGGCTCTATCGTCACGTTTTCATATATTTTAACGTCTTTTCCCACAAGAACGCCCTCGGCAATAAGCTCAAAGCCCTCTATCCCGTCCGAGACGAGGTTTTCGGCGTACTCCCCTATCCGCGGAAGTATTTGCCACGGGTATTCGCATCCGTCGAACAGATTTTTAAGATAAGGAACGGAACAGTCAAAAAGTTCCGCAACTCTTACTTTTTTTTCATTCACGGCAATGCCCTTTCTTTTTTATAACATTATACATTCTTGCGATATATCTGTCGCACTCTTCTTCCGTGTCACATTCAAGCATTATGCGAACGACCGGCTCGGTGCCGCTCGCGCGAAGGAGCGCGCGCCCGTTTTTGCCGAGTTCGGTATTTATCTTTGCATACTCTTCCGCCACGGCGGGGTCGTTCAATGCGGAAGCCTTATCTATAACTCTGACGTTCTTTGTTTTTTGCGGAAGCGGAACAACGTCCTCCGCAAGTTTGGAAAGCGGAAGTTTTCTGTCTCGGATTTCTTCCGCAAGCATTATTGCGGTCAGAAGACCGTCTCCCGTCGTTGCATATTTTCGCAGGATTATGTGTCCCGACTGCTCTCCGCCGAGACGGTAGCCGTTCTGCTCCATACATTCAAAAACAAAGCGGTCGCCGACCGATGTGGTCTCATATTTTATACCCGCTTTTTCGAGCGCGCGGAACAGTCCGCCGTTCGACATAACGGTTGCAACCACCGTGTTTTTGTCAAGCGCGCCGCGTTCTTTCAGGCGCATTGCGAGAATATAAAGTATCCCGTCGCCGTCCACCACGTTTCCGTGTTCGTCCACGGCAAGGCATCTGTCCGCGTCGCCGTCAAAAGCAAAGCCCACGTCGAGATGTTCCTCACGGACGAGGCGGCACAGAGCGTCAATATGCGTCGAGCCGCAGTTTTCGTTCACGTTCAAGCCGTCCGGTGTCGCGCCGATAACATACGTCTGCGCGCCGAGCGCGTCAAACACGGATTTTGCAATCATCCATGAAGCGCCATTTGCGCAGTCAAGCCCGATACGCATATCGCGGTAAGAATGGGACGCAAGCGAAATAAGATAACCGACGTAACGGTTTCTGCCGGCGACGTGGTCTACGATTCTGCCGATACGCTCGCGTTTTGCAAGCGGAAGGTCGTCGCCGCGAACGCCGAGGCGATCAAGATCTCCGTCCAAGTATGCCTCGATAAGCGACGTTGTTTTGTCGTCAAGCTTTTCGCCTCTGGAATTGAGAACTTTTATTCCGTTGTCGTGAAACGGGTTGTGAGAAGCGGTTATCATAATTCCGCAGTCAAAGCCGTCCTGCCTCGTCACGAAAGCGACGCCGGGAGTTGTTATAACGTGCAGTATATACGCGTCGGCGCCCGAAGAGGTCAACCCCGCGGCAAGCGCGTATTCAATCATATAGCTCGAACGGCGCGTATCCTTTCCTATCACTATGCGCGGACGGTGATACGGCGCGTGAAAGCCCGAAAGAGGAGACGAAAAGTACCAGCCGAGAAATCTTCCGACCTTATAAGCCTGATCGGAAGTCAGCCCGACGTTTGCTTCGCCGCGAAAGCCGTCCGTTCCGAAGTATTTGTTGCCGCCCGTCGGCTGATTTATGTCGTTGCTTCGCTCTCCGAATATATCCGTATCCTCCCGGATCAGCGCATCGCACGATACGGAAAAAAGCTCGCACAAAAGCAGAATTTTGTCAAGCTGCGGCACGGATTGATCCATTTCCCATTTTGAAACGGACTGCCGCGAAACGCCGAGCTTTTCGGCAAGGTCTTCCTGCGAGATCCGCGTTGCCGAACGCAGCGCGGCTATTTTATTTCCCAATGTCATTTTTTTCTCCCTTCGGCGGTCGATCTGCCGAGATTTCGGTATACGGGAATATGATACCCTTTTTATTCCGTTTTTTCAACCAACCGTACATTGAATTTTTCGCAACCGACGGTTGCACACTTGTTTACAATCATATTATAACCGCATTTTGCGATTAAAAAAGCAACTATTTTCGGCTAAATTTTATTTTTTTAAGAGCTTGAAAAAGAAAACAAAACAAAAATACGCCGCATATATCGGTTGCGTATACTAGTATGAAAAAAAAGGATATAAAAAAACGGCGTTTCTTATATCCTTTATTATTTATTCGATTTTTCGGCGTTAATCAACGATGCGGCATAAAAAAAGAATTTCGAGTGACGTCTGACACGGATTTTCGGGAAATCCGAGGCTTTCAGGCTGAATTATCGCGTTTTCTCAGGCGGAGGCGTTTTTTACGAAAACAACGATTTCAGAAAGAGTCTGCGTCTGTTTTCAGAAGCTCGAACCTGTTTTTGCGGAAGCGGATCAGCCCGTCGGACTGCATTTTTGACAACTCTTTTGAAAGGGCGGTGCGTTCGACGTTAAGATAATCAGCCATACGGCGGCGGTCGAAAGGTATGAAAAATGACGTCGAGCCCGTTCTTTTCGCCTCCCCGGAAAGATACGTCATAACGCGGGCGCGAACGCTTTTCGGAGATGAACAAAAGATGCGACGCGAAAGCGTAAGGTTCTTTTCCGTCAGCAAACCGAGTGTGTTGGCGACAAATTTCTTTTGCCACGCGCTGTCGCTTTTTCCGTCAATGAGAGGCGCAAGGCGCAAAAACAGAACACCGCATTTTTCGGCAGCAACGACATCAACCATCAGCGGAACGCCCAAAAAAGCGTATGTTTCGGCAAAAACGTGACCTCGCGAAACATTATCCAAAATGCCGACATTGCCCCAAACGTCAACATTTTCGATATTGACGCTTCCGAACAGCACTACGCCGAGCTCGTCCGTCACGTCGCCGGAATGAAGAACGACCCCGTCTTTTTCATACTCGACTTCCCGGGCGCGTCCGAGCTTCATCATCTCCGAATATTCATCGTCGGTCAGTCCCGCGAAAAGTTTATTGACGATTCTTTTCATAAAAACCTCGATTCTGTGGTTATAACCACCGACTTTCAAGAGAAATTATACTATAATACGGTCAGAAAGTCAAGGAGGTCAACAAAATATGAAGCGAAGAATAATAAATATCGACGAAGAAAAATGCAACGGCTGCGGAGCATGCGCACAGGCGTGCCACGAGGGCGCGATAGGCATGGTGAACGGAAAAGCGAAGCTGCTGCGAGACGATTACTGCGACGGGCTCGGCGACTGCCTGCCTTCCTGCCCGACGGGCGCAATCACGTTTGTTGAGCGCGAAGCGGCTGAATACGACGAAAAAGCCGTGTTTGAAAACAAGAAAAAGAAACTTGCGGCGGCAATACCTCACGCCTGCCCGGGACATCAACTCCGTCGTTTTGAAAGAGCGGATGCGGAAGAATCGAACGATGCAGCAAAAGCGGAAAGACGTTCCGTTTCAAGACTCGGACAATGGCCGTGCCAGATAAAGCTCGTTCCCGTCAACGCGCCGTATTTCGACGGAGCAAAGCTGCTTGTGGCGGCGGATTGCGCAGCTTACGCATACGCAAACCTGCACGAAGACTTTATGAAAGGAAAAATAACGCTGATAGGCTGTCCGAAGCTCGACGGCGCGGATTACAGCGAAAAACTGACCGAGATAATAGCGTCGAACGACATCAGGAGCGTGACGGTGGTTCGCATGGAAGTTCCCTGCTGCGGCGGACTTGAAGACGCGACAAAAAAAGCGTTGCGGGCAAGCGGAAAATTCATTCCGTGGCAGGTCGTTACCCTTTCGCTTGACGGCGGAATAAAAGAAAGCTGAAAAAGAAGGTCGTCCGATAAGGGGGCGACCTTTTTTTCCGAAAAACAACGGTAAAAACGAATTTTACAAAAGAAAACGGCGTTACCACTTGATTTTTTGCCGTAAAGGTGATAAAATATAATATAATAACAACGAACGCGCTCATAAAGGAGATTATTATGCATTTACAGGAATCGGGAGAAATGTATCTTGAAACAATTCTTATATTGTCCCGAAAGGGCGCGGTGCGGTCTCTTGACGTTGCCGAATATATGGGGTTCTCGAAGCCGAGCGTCAGCCGCGCGGTCGGACTTCTCAAAAACGGCGGCTATATCCGCGTTGACGACGACGGGTTTCTGACGCTGACGAAAGAGGGACACGAGATCGCCGACAAAATATATGAACGGCACACGGTTCTGACATCATTTTTAACGCGTCTCGGCGTTGACCCCGAAATTGCGGCGGAGGACGCCTGCAAGATCGAACACGACATCAGCGACGAATCGTTTGAAGCGATAAAGCATCACGCCGTCAGCGGCGAGCTGCCGAAAAAAAACAACTAAACAACGGCTTTGCATAAAAAGACCTCCGAGGCGGAGGTCTTTTTTAATGTTTTGTCAGATTGAAAAACTCGGATGAAGTATGTCCTAAACTCTATCCACAAAATAAAGGTCCGCGCCGTTATCTATGCGGTCAAGGGTGTAAGCGTTGTTCGAAATATCCGAACGCATCGTCCATTTTCCGTTCGTGAAATCGGGAAACGGCTGCGGAGCGCCGCCGCAGGCAATCGAATTTTCGCTCAAAGCCGTTATGCACATATATGTTGCGGCGTCATAAACGTCGATCGGCGCGTGCGCGCCCGTTCGCACGGTTTCGAGAAAAGCGGCAAAAACGAGGTGGTCTATACCGCCGTGGACGTCTTTTTCCACGCCGTCTTTCCATAAAGGATGAAGATATTCTTCTTCAAAGGACGCGGCGTTGCCCCATTGAGGTTTCCAGTCCCACTCATTCTTTTTATGCTCCTCGCAGTCGTCGAGAAACAGGCTGTCATTATCTTCCGTATACACACCCTTTGTTCCGTGAACCTCGAAACGGCGGGAATATGCGTGAGGCAAAGTTGTGTTGAGCGTCAGCGTTACGGTCTGTCCGCCGGAACAGGTCAGCACGGTGGTCACAACATCGCCCTGCGCAAAATCGACATTCGACAGAGGATGCTCCGAACCTTTCTTTTCAACCGCATATTCGTGCAAACCGCGCGATGCGGACGCAAAAGACGAAAGCGATATAAAACGGTTGCCGTTGTTTATGTCAAGCAGTTTTGCGATAGGACCTATTTCGTGCGTCGGATAGTTCTCACCGTTGCGATGTATGTAATTGCGCAGACGGTAATGCCTGTTTTCCTTGCCGCCGAGAATTTCTTCGCGCAGGTCGTGACAATACGCGCCGCTGCAATGCATGACATGACCGAGAACACCTCGGCGAACCATATTAAGCGCCATCAGCTCGCGTTTGCCGTAACAACAGTTCTCCATAAACATCAGTTCTGTTCCCGTCTGTTCATATACCTGAACAAGGCGATAGCAGTCTTCCGGCGAATATGCTCCGCCCGCTTCAAGGCCTATCGGCTTGCCGGCAAGCATCGCGGCGACGGCAACTTCGACATGGGCTTCCCACGAAACGGCGACAAAAACGGCATCGACATCCTCGCGGGAAAGAACCTCTCTGTAATCGGCGGTTTCAAACGGGCGCGGATTGCCCGCCGCTTCGATCTTATCCGCAACGGCTTTCACCCTGTCCTCAAGATGGTCGCAAACGGCGACCAAAGCGACCTCTCCTTTTTCGGCAAACTGCAAAAGCGGATTTGACACCATTCCGCTTCCGCGCTGACCGAGCCCTATAATGCCGAGCCTGACACATTTTTTCATAGCAAAAACTTCTCCTTTGCGCGTTCCGGCGCCGAATGACGAAAGCAGGGCTGTAAAAAGTACGCTTTTTTACAGCCCTGAATTTTTTTATTGTTCTTCGAAAGAATCTTTTCCGAGACCGCAAACGGGACATACCCAATCTTCGGGAACGTCTTCCCAAGCGGTTCCGGGAGCAACTCCGTTGTCGGGATCGCCGACTGCGGGATCGTAAACATATCCGCACGGACATACATAAGTCATATCAAAACATCCTTTCAGCGGCTCATTATCTGAGAGATAACGTCCATAATTTTGTCGTGACAGCCTCCGCAGCCGGTCGAGCAGTGCGTGATCTTCTGAACATCTTCAAAAGATTTTTCGACGCTTTCAAATGTTTTTTCGTTGTGAAGAGCGTCCTCAACATCGGCGTAGGTAACTTTTTTGCACTTACAAATAAGATAGTTTTCCATTATTATTTACCGAAATATCTTTTCAGAAGTCCCGCGAAAGCCTTGCCGTGACGGGCTTCGTCCTTTGCCATTTCGTGAACGGTGTCGTGAATGGCATCGAGATTATGCTGTTTTGCAAGCTTTGCAAGCTCGAATTTACCTGCGGTCGCGCCGTTTTCAGCCTCAACGCGGACAGACAGATTCTTTTCGGTCGAATCGGAAACACATTCGCCGAGAAGCTCCGCGAATTTTGCGGCGTGTTCAGCTTCTTCAAACGCGGCGGTCTTCCAGTATTCGGCGATTTCGGGATAGCCTTCGCGAGCGGCGGCTCTGGACATAGCAAGATACATTCCGACCTCGGTGCATTCTCCGTTAAAGTTTGCGCGAAGTCCCTCGATGATTTCCGCGGGAGCGTCTTTTGCGATGCCGATAACGTGCTCGGTTGCCCAAGACATCTCGTTTTCAACTATCTCCACAAACTTTTCGCCGGGTGCTTTGCAAACGGGACATACGTCGGGTCTGGTGTCCGAAACAACGATTTCTCCGCAAACTGTGCATCTCCATTTTTTCATGATAAATTCCTCCGTTTTTGATTGATTTTTTGTGATATATATTATTAAAATTACGCTATGGGTTCAAAGTCCGCGGCGCCGTGCTTACAAAGCGGACAGATAAAATCCTCGGGAAGAACATCTCCCTCGTAAATATAACCGCAGATTTTGCAGACGAAGCCCTTCTTTCCCTCTGTTTCGGGCTTCGGTTTTACGTTTTCGTAGTAATACGAATATGTCATGGTCTCGCGGTCACTTATAACGCGCGATTCGGTTACGGAGCAAATGAACATACCGTGAGTTCCGAGGTCAACGATCTGCTCGACTTTGAGTGAAAACGCGGCGTTGATATAGCGCGGCAGGATCGCAAGCCCGTTATCGGAGCGAACGATGTCGATGTTTTCAAACTTGTCCGCGTTTCTTCCGCTTCTGAAACCGAAGTTCTCGAAAAAGGAGAAAGGAGCGTCCGTCGAAAGACAGTTGACGTTCATTTTTCCCGTTTGTTTTATTACATGGTAGGAATAATTCTGTTTATTGATGTTGACGGCGACAAGATTTGGGCTGTCGGACACCTGTGAAACGGTGTTGACGATAAGGCCGTTGTCGCGTTTGCCGTCGTTTGAAGTTACAACGTAAAGACCGTAGCCGATACGGAAAAGCGCCGTTAAATCGTTCTTGTTCGCGCGATCCTCCGAGCGGGCGATATAATCGCGGCAAAGTTCTTCGGAAAGACGCTCGATTGCTCCGAGGCTGTCGGGATTGAGCGCGGAACGAACGGTTACCGTGTTTTCGGCGAACGTAATGTTTTTGCAGGTTTCAAGCTCTGCGCGCATAAGCTTTGCGGCAAGCGGAGCCCACGAACCGTTTTCCATCAGGGCGACGGTGCGGTTTTTGAAGCCGCGCTCCGTCAAATGATCTATAAACTGACGCATAAACGGATATATCTCGGCGTTATACGTCGTTGTTGCAAGAACAAGCTTGCCGTAGCGGAAAGCGTCAGCCACCGCTTCGGACATATCGCCGCGCGCAAGGTCGTGAACCGCTATCTTCGGGCAACCGCCTTCGCGAAGCTTTTCAACAAGCGTTTCGACCGCCCTTTTCGTGTTGCCGTAAACGGAAGTGTAAGCGACGCATATTCCCTCGCTCTCAACCGAATAAGACGACCAGATATCGTAAAGCCCTATATAATGCCCGAGGTCTTCGTTCAGAACGGGACCGTGAAGAGGACAGATAATCGAAATGTCGAGCGTCGCGGCCTTTTTGAGCAGAGCCTGAACCTGCGCGCCGTATTTGCCCACGATGCCGATATAATATCTTCTCGCCTCGTCGTCCCACGGCTCAGCCCCGTCAAGCGCGCCGAATTTGCCGAAGCCGTCGGCGGAAAAAAGGACTTTGTCAGCCGAATCGTAGGTTACCATAACCTCGGGCCAATGCACCATGGGCGCAAAAACGAATGTCAACTTATGCTTGCCGAGATCGAGCGTTTCGCCGTCCGCGACAATAACTCTTTTTTCGCAGAAATCCGCACCGAAAAAGTTTTCCATCATCGCAAACGCTTTTTTATTGGATACAACGGAAGCGTTCGGATAGGTCTTCAAGAAATTGACGATGTTTGCGGAATGGTCGGGCTCCATGTGCTGAATAACAAGATAATCCGGGCGGCGGGAACCGAGCGCGGAAGCCACGTTGTCAAGCCACTCGTGCGTAAAGTTCGCGTCCACGGTATCCATAACCGCTGTCTTGTCATCAATGATAACATAAGAGTTGTAGGACATTCCGTTCGGCACTTTATACTGCCCCTCGAAAAGATCAATACTGCGGTCGTTCACACCCACATAAATTATATCATCCGTTACTCTCATAGTCAAGCCCCTTCGCAAACATTTTAATTCATACCAAATTGGTATACTTAATGTGTTATTATTATAATACAAATCGCAGAATAAATCAAGTGAGTTTACAAAATTTCCACAATATATTTTTGTTTCACTATATTCTTCCATAATTAAAAAGATATATACATATAGAAAACAAAAGCGTTTCGGTAAAAAATGAGTGTCGCAGCGGCTCCCCTTCCGCAAAAACCGAGAATAGGGAAAACCGAATATTCGGAGCTTCTTTCGCATATTATTTATTAAAATCTCTTCAATAATATATACAAGCGCCCGGATTGCGCCGAAAGAGGATCGATATGAAGTTTTTTTTAAGCGCGAAGCTCGCGGATATAGGACGGGCTTTTTTCACGGCATTTATGTGCGCCGCGATGATTCTGACATTCGTTGTCTGCGCGGGCAGGGAGCAGAAAAAGAAAAAACTCGGAAAAGCGGTAGCCGTGGCGGCCGTGCAAACCGAACCGCTCCCGACAATAGTGATAGACGCGGGGCACGGCGGCGCGGACGGCGGCTGCGAAGGCTACGACGGCACCTGCGAAAAAGACTACAATCTCGCAAACGCAAAAAAGCTGCGTGTCTTTTTCGACATGGCAGGGTTCGACACAGTTATGACAAGAGACACGGACGACGATACGGACGGAGACGCGGACGCTTTTGTGAAAAAGAAAGATATTAAAAACCGCGTCGCCGTGGCGGAAAGCCTTCCGAACAGTATTCTGCTGAGCGTTCATGCAAACCTTTCAACGGCGGAACGGGATCAGGGCTTCACGGCGTTTTACGGCATCAAAAAGGAAAACTCCCGTCTGCTCGCCGAAAAGATCACGGAAGCGTGCGCGGACGCGGAGCTTTGCACTCGGATACGGGAGGTAAAAAAAGCCCCGTCAACGGTCTACATACAGCAGAACGTCGACAGGGTGAGCGTACTTATAGAGTGCGGATTTCTGTCAAACCATGAAGATCTCGCGCTTCTGAAAAACGACTTATACAGACAAAGGCTGATGTTCGCGGTGTTCAGAGGCGTGGTTGCGGCTCAAAACGAATTTGTTCAATAGATGTCGTCCTTCGCTTCGGTTCTTCCACCGACAAAAAGGCTTTCGTATTGTTTCTTTTCATTTGACAGTTCGGGCAGCAGTCCGCTTTGATAAAACGAAACGCAATCGCCGTCAAAATCGAAGATCAGGTGGTCGAGAAGCAGAATATCAAGCCCTTTCAGGGTTTCGAAGATGCGGTCGGTCGTCAATCTGTCCGCAGAGGAAGGAAGCGCTATGCCGGACGGATGATTATGTGCTATTATAACGGCGGACGCATTGTTGGCAAGCGCCGTTTCGGCAACCTTTTTAACATTGATCTGAACGGAATTGAAGTTTCCCTCGTAAAGAACCGAGGTGTTCAATACCCGAAGAGAGCTGTCCAGACAAAGCATAACGGAGCGTTCCTCCGTTCTTTCCGCGAAATATGAACCGAGCAACCGCCCGACTTCGTTTATATCCTTCAAAAACCGAACATCGCGGACGCGGCTTTGAAGCACGGCGCGCCAAATGTCGGGGTACGTTTTCAAAAGGATGGCGGCGTTGCGCGTCATACCCGGCACGGAGCAAAGCGAATCGATCTTTGCGGAAAAGACGCCGTCAAGAGAGCCGAATGTATCCAGCAGGCGGTGCGCAACGGGGTTCGTGTCGCGGTAAGGGATCGCGTGAAAAAGAACAAGCTCGAGAAGCTCGTGATCCTTAAAAGATTCGGAACCCGATTTTTCGTATTTATCGCGAACACGCTGTCTGTGACCGGAATGAACCGATTTGTCCTTTTTCATCAGCAGATCTCCTTTCCTTTTTTCTAAGTTTGCGCCCGACCGAATATAAAGCCGCGAAACGCCGACGGAAAAACTCTGTCGGCGTTAAATCGGTTCGGCTGAGAAGCCTGTCTTTATTTCGTTCCGAAAATACGGTCGCCCGCGTCGCCGAGACCGGGGACGATATAACCGTGGTCGTTAAGTCTTTCGTCAAGCCCCGCGATATATATTTCAACATCGGGGTGATCCTCGTTAAGCCTCTTTATGCCCTCGGGAGCGGCAAGAAGATGAACGGATTTTATGTTTGTAACGCCCCTTTCCTTCAGGAAGCGGATAGCCGCGGAAGCGGAACCTCCCGTTGCAAGCATCGGGTCAACTATCATAACTTCTCTTTCCGCGATATCGGACGGCATCTTACAGTAATATTCAACGGGCTCGAGCGTCTGAGGGTCTCTGTAAAGACCGATATGTCCTATTTTTGCGGACGGAAGCAGATTAACCATACCGTCAACCATGCCGAGACCCGCGCGGAGAATGGGAACTATCGCAAGCTTTTTGCCTGCAATAACGGGAGCCGACGTTTTTTGGATAGGCGTTTCGATTTCCACCATTTTGAGGGGAAGATCGCGGGTTACTTCGTAGCACATAAGCATCGAGATCTCCGCGGCAAGCTCGCGGAACTCCTTGGAACCGGTTTCGACTTTGCGCATTATGGAAAGCTTGTGCTGGATGAGGGGGTGATTCGTAAAATGGTAGTTCATGACAGATCTCCTTGAAATTTATACGATTAAAATTTTTCTCAAAAAAATACCCTGCCGAAGCGGATCAATCCTCGAACATATCAATTCGAAGTTGATGTTTTCCGCCCTCGAA
Source organism: uncultured Eubacteriales bacterium (assembly GCA_934454405.1). Taxonomy (GTDB): domain Bacteria; phylum Bacillota; class Clostridia; order Oscillospirales; family UBA644; genus UBA644. The sequence continues at coordinate 36,889 of CAKSFN010000017.1, forward strand.
CGGGGTCGAAAGGAAAACGTCCACAAGTTCACAGGCAAGGCCGCAGCCGACGACGCGTTCGCCAAGACAAAGGACATTTGCATTATTGTGCGCTCTTGTGAATTTGGCGCTGAAATAGTCGGAGCAGGCAGCGGCTCTTATTCCCTTTTGCTTGTTTGCCGCCATACTCATACCGATACCGGTTCCGCAAACAAGGATACCGAGCTCACAGGTTCCGTCGTTGATTTTTTCGCAAAGCTTTTTTGCAAAAACGGGATAATGGCACGACTGCTCGGAATCCGTGCCGAGGTCGAGATATTCAAAACCCTTTTCTTTCAAATGAATCTTCAGCTTTTCTTTGAGAGCAAAGCCCGCATGGTCGGACGCAATGGCAATCATGTTATTTTCTCCTTTACCTCATTGAATTATCTTTATTCCGCAAAAGCGGATATATTCGGTTTATTTTGCGGCGTTTTCGCGTTCGAGACGCTCTCGTTCCGCCTGCGGCACGCGAAGATACACGGGCGCAAGCGACGCGCCGTCGCATTTTTTGCCGTCTTCGCGAAGCGCAAGCTCAGCCACGGCAGACGCTTTTATATATCGAAAGATCCCGGGCGCGGCTTTGATGTTTTTCCGTTCCCGTTCGGTGCAAAGACGGACAAAAAGTTCCGCGCCGTCGCCCACGGCAACAACTTCTTCGTCGGAGGGCAAAGACGCAAGCAGCTCGTCAACGGACGACTGCCTGTCCTCGCAGATGCGTCTTCCGTTTTTGAAAACGGCGTTGTAAAAGCTTTTTCTGCGCGCGTCCATAACGGCGACGACCGTCCCCGCAAAAAGCGACGCGTTTTCCGCGGCGGCAGCAAGAGAGGACGCCGCAAAGCACGGAATATTTCTCTCAAAAGCCAACCCCTTTGCGCAGGCGACGCCGATTTTAACGCCTGTAAAAGAACCGGGACCCGCCGTTACGGCGATAAGGTCGATATCCGATATTGACTTTTCGGACTGTCCGAGAACTTTTTTTATATTGGCAAGCAGCGTGACGGAATGGGTCAACGCCGTGTTTACAAACGCTTCCGAAAGAACCTTTCCGTCCTCGCATACGCACGCGGAGCATGAAACGGACGAAGCGTCAAATGCAAGAATTGTCATAATCCGTGTCCCTCCGCCGTTATAATCCGCTCGTCGGGAGCGGAACCGTATTCAATGTTTATTCTTATCGGCTCGGTCGCCAGCGCGGCGTCCGCGAGTTCGCTCCATTCTATAAACACGCAGTTACGCTCGTTCACATCCTCGAAAAAGCCGACCGAATACAGATCGTCCTCATCGGTTATTCTGTAAAGGTCGTAATGCAAAACGGGAAACGGCAAGCCTTTTTCGTAACGGTGACAAACAGCGAAAGTCGGACTTGTTACCTCGCCCCCGTAGCCGAGAGCGCTTAAAACACCTTTGACGAAGTGGGTTTTTCCCGCGCCGGGCTGACCGTTAAGGCAAACAACGGTTCCCGCCGAAAAAAGGGGCGTCAGACTTTTTGCAAACGCCATTGTCTGCGCTTCCCCGCGCGTTACGACTTTCATATTTTTCACCACCGCATATTATACATCATTTTTTTTCGGATTGCAATACCATTTATTCAAATTCGGAAAGTTTCACAATTATTGCGTTTGAGACGAGGAATCCCTCGTCGGTAAGACTGAAACCCGAAGGCGTTTCTTCGGTCAGACCGAAACTTTCGAGGCTTTTGATAAAACGGCGCTGTTCGGGACTTAAATCCCGCGCCGAAACGCCGTCGGAGGTCCGTAAAGAAAGCATTATCCGCTCGTTCTTCAGGTCTTTGACGCTTAAAACCTCTTCTGTTTCGGGTTCGACGATACCGTTTTTCTTTATAAAATCTTCAAGCGCTTCGGGAAACTTATATCTTCTTTTACCGTCAAAGCCCGACGCGCCGCAGCCGAAGCAAATATACGGAACGCCTTGCCAATAAGACGAGTTGTGGATCGCGCGAAAGCCTTTTTTCGCAAAATTCGAGACTTCGTAATGCTCGTATCCCGCATTTTCAAGCGTTTTGCAGGCTTGCAGATAAAAACGCCGCTGGGTCTCGCCGTCGGCTTCCCCGATTCCTCGCTTGCCGAACACCGTGTTTTTTTCGACTTTGAGAAGATACGCTGAAATATGCTCGGGAGACAGCGAAAGCATTTTGTCAAGAGAATAAGCGAGAGTTTCTTCCGTCTGCGACGGTATCGCAAGCATCAGATCGAGACTTATATTCCGCGCTCCGCATTTACGGAGCGTTTCAAACGCTTTTTCGCATATTTTTGAGCTGCCGCGGCGTCCGAGAAGAGAGAGTTCGCCGTCGCAGAAAGACTGCACGCCCATACTGAAACGCCCGACGCCGCGTTCGATAAGAAACCGAACGAGAGCGTCCGTTACGTTTTCGGGGTTCATTTCAACGGTTATCTCGGCGTCTTTTTCAACGGAAAACCGCGCGCGAACGGCGTTGAGAATGCGTCCGAGCTGTTCCGCGGACAAAACGGAGGGCGTGCCGCCGCCGATATATACCGAGCGGACAAAGCCGCCGTGATCAGAATGTTTTATCTGATTTTCAAGCGCGCAGACATAATCTTCACGCACTTTTTCGGAGCGCGCCTGCGAATAAAAATCGCAATACGCGCATTTCGAACCGCAAAACGGGACGTGAATGTAAGCGCCGACGCTATTCATCGAGTTTAAGCACGGACATAAACGCCTCCTGCGAGAGTTCGACGCTGCCGACCTGCCGCATACGCTTTTTGCCCTCTTTCTGCTTTTCAAGCAGTTTTTTCTTTCGCGTTATATCGCCGCCGTAGCATTTCGCAAGAACGTCCTTGCGCACGGCTTTGACCGTTTCGCGGGCAATTATCTTGCCCCCGATTGCCGCCTGTATCGGAATTTCGAAAAGCTGACGAGGAATGTTTTCCTTGAGTTTTTCGGCTATACGTCTGCCTCTCGCGTAGGCGCGTTCTTCGGGCACGATAAAGGAAAGCGCGTCCACTATCTCGCCGTTCAGAAGAATATCGAGTTTGACAAGCTTCGAAGGCTTGTATTCCTCAAACTCATAGTCGAGCGACGCATACCCTCTCGTCCGTGATTTCAGCGCGTCGAAGAAATCATAAATTATCTCGTTGAGCGGGAGCGAATAGTGAATATTGACGCGCGTATCGTCCAGATACTGCATATTTTTGAATATGCCGCGACGCTCCTGACAAAGCTCCATTATCGCGCCCACATAGTCCGACGGCGCGATTATATCCGCTTTCACAAACGGCTCTTCCGCAATTTCTATCACGTCGGAACGGGGATAATTTGTGGGGTTCGCTATCATTTCAACGGTTCCGTCGGTCAGCGTTATTCTGTAAATAACGGACGGCGCGGTCGTTATAAGATCAAGATTGTATTCGCGTTCGAGGCGTTCCTGTATAACCTCCATGTGAAGAAGTCCGAGAAAGCCGCAGCGGAAGCCGAAGCCGAGCGCGGCTGAGCTTTCGGGCTCAAATTCAAGGGAAGCGTCGTTAAGCTTGAGTTTTTCGAGCGCGTCGCGCAAGTCTCCGTATTTGGAGCCGTCGGCGGGATAAATTCCGCTGAAAACCATCGGCTGCGCCTTTTTATAGCCGGGCAGCGCGTTTTCCGTGGGGTCAAGGGCAAGTGTTACGGTGTCTCCGACCTCGGCATCCTTGACGTTTTTGATGGACGCTGTTATATAGCCGACGTCACCTGCTGAAAGTTCGGCGACGGGATCGAACCCGAACGGGCGAAGAGAGCCGACTTCGACAACTTCCATTTCCGCGCCGGTCGCCATCATTCTGATGATGTCGCCTGCCTTAACCTTTCCGTCAAACACGCGGACATAAACGATAACGCCGCGATAAGAGTCGTAAACAGAGTCGAAAATAAGCGCTTTGAGCTTGCCCTCGCTGTTCCCCTTCGGCGCGGGGATACGGGCAACTATCGCCTCCATAACATCAACAATGTTTATTCCGGTCTTCGCGGATATTCGGGGAGCATCCTCCGCAGGAATACAGATAATGTCCTCGATTTCCTTTGCCGCGCGGTCGGGGTCGGCGTTTATCAGGTCGATTTTGTTGATAACGGGAACAACTTCAAGGTCGTGGTCAAGCGCAAGAAAGGCGTTTGCAAGAGTCTGCGCCTCGACGCCCTGCGATGCGTCAACGATAAGAATCGCGCCCTCGCAGGCGGCAAGAGAACGGGAGACCTCGTAGTTGAAATCGACGTGTCCCGGGGTGTCTATCAAATTAAAAATATATGTTTTTCCGTCCTTGGCTTCGTATTCAAGCTTAACGGCGCGCGCTTTTATGGTTATTCCGCGTTCGCGCTCAAGATCCATATTGTCGAGAAGCTGTTCCGCCATTTCGCGTGAAGAAACGGTTTTTGTCATTTCAAGAATGCGATCCGCCAGCGTGGATTTGCCGTGGTCGATGTGCGCGATTATGCAAAAATTTCTTATATTTGAGGTGTCCTTTGACATCCTTTGAACCTCCGTTCGGAAAAATGCTCTGTAATACTCCACTTTATATAATACAATATTTTATCCGCCCTGTCAAGCATTTCAGAACTATTTTCAATCTTTGTCCCGTCGGGCTTGACAGTCCGCGCCGTATATGATAAAATTTCAATATGATGTTTTGGGAACCATTCCGACGGAAAGAGGTCATATAATGAAAAAAACGGTCGTATCTCTCGCAGTTCTTATCTCGATGATTTTTGCGCTCGCGCTGCCTTTTTATGCGGCGGCAATCAATCTGTCGACGGAGATCGACGGGATACTCAACCATTATACGGCAAAAACGACCTCGATTGAGGACTGGAACGAGATCGTTGCGTTTTCGAGCGTAAACGCCGTCAAAGGTTCGGCTCTCAAAGAACCCGAACTCAACGAAAACGATCCCGTCACGCTCGCGAAATTCATTCTTTCGAGACTTGCGCTCAATATCAAGCCGAACGAAACGTCTTCCGTCGGCGACCCCGTCGCGAAGCTTGCGTCAAAGCAAAAAGAGGATGGCTCTTTTTACGGAAACGATTTGTACGGCACGGTTCTTTGCGCGCTGGCGCTTCAGGGCGCGCAGACGAAAGAGGGAGACGAAAGCGTTATATATTCGGCAAAACAGGCAACGAGGCATATCCTCTCCCTGCAGAAGGAAAGCGGCGCTTTTTCCGAAAATATGAAAACGCACGCTCTTTGTATAACATATATTTCCGCTTTCACCGAAAACAACGACGATGTTGCGCGGGCGCTTGACAAAGCGGCAAAGTTTATCGGAAACAAATACGGAGATAAAGAAACGCTTGAAACAGCGGCAACGGAAGACATCGCTTTTGCGATAGCGGCGCTCGTCGATTCCGAAAAAGCGAAAAGGCTTAACGAATTTGCCGCATACGGAGATTTGCCGTCTGTTCTTGTGTCAAGGAAAAATTCCGACGGAATATACAGGGCGACCGCGGCGGCGGCAGACAGCGACAAAGCGTCCACACTGGCGGCTCTTATCGCATACGACGCCCTTTCAGACGGGAAAAGCGTTTGGCGAAGCCTTGAAGATTACGGCGGCGTCAACGAAAATATGTGGGAAAAGCTGAAATGGTTCGCGCTCGGCTTCGGCGCGCTTGTTCTGCTTTCGATAATCTTCTGGTTCTACATTATGTTCGGCAGAAAAAAATACAGAGACGACGCGCAGGGCGCAATAGGAAAATAAAGGTGAGAAATATGGAAAAATTCAAGCTTTGGAACACCGCTCCCGAAAACGGAGAACGCGTTTTGCCGAAGCAGGAGCCCGAACTGCTGTACTATCCGCGCGAAGGCGCGAAAAGCTGCGTTATAGTGTTCCCCGGCGGCGGATATGTCAATCTCTGCGACGACTACGAGGGCTCGGAGCTCGCGGAGTGGCTGAACACGAAAGGCGTCGCGGCTTTTGTTTTGAGATACAGAGTTCTTCCCTATCATTACCCCTGCCAGCTTGCGGACGCTCACAGGGCGATACGGTTTGTGAGATACAACGCGGAGCGTTTCGGCATAGACAGGGACAAAATAGGCGCGATGGGCTTTTCCGCGGGCGGCAACCTTGTTGCGCAGGCGGCAACGCAGGAACATACGCCGCTCGAAAATGCGGAAGACCCCGTTGACGCGGAAAGCGCAAAGCTGAACGCGCAGATTCTTTGCTATTCCGTTTCCACGTTTTCCGACGTCACGCACCGCGGAACGATGGAAAATTTCCTCGGAGATCTCGGAGAGGAAGGCAGGGACGCGTTTTCGCCCGACAAAAACATTTCAAAGGAGTTCACCCCTCCCGCATTTATATGGCACACCTTCGAGGATGAGCTTGTAGATGTTCGCAACGCCCTGCTCTACGCCTCGGCGTGCAAAGAAAAAGACGTGCCTTTTGAATTGCACGTTTTTCCGAACGGAAGGCATGGGCTCGGTCTTGCGCAGTCTCTACCGGAATCGGCGGGACAGTGGCCGGAGTTGCTGTGCAATTGGCTGAAGCTCATAGGTTTTATCTATTAAACAAAAAACTCAAAATACAAACAAAACGGGGCTGTAAAAAAAACGCAAGTTTTTTTTACAGCCCCTTTGGGGATAGGAAAAAAGGTTCAGAATGGGTGAATCGAGTCCATGGCTGATGATATTCGAACTCTCATCGGTTTTAACGGGCGGATTTTCGCCCTGACTTTCGCAAAAGCCTTGTAA
>CAKSFN010000018.1 GCA_934454405.1 uncultured Eubacteriales bacterium
CAGCCATGGATTCGATTCACCCATTCTGAACCTTTTTTCCTATCCCCAAAGGGGCTGTAAAAAAACTTGCGTTTTTTTACAGCCCCGCAGCTATGAAAAAGCTTGTTTTTCGATTAAAGACTAAGATAAAAAACCTGTTTTCGGAAAGGCGATATTCCTTTTTTATTGCAGTTTTGTATTTTTGCGGCCTGTCGTTTTTCGGATTTGAAAAAAGCCGCCGAGGAATTGAAGAAACTTGTGTTTGATATGCTCGGCGAAGAGGGCGCGAAAAAAGCCCGCAAGGAAATGCGGGCGCGGGGATATGCGGAAGATGTTATAGATTCGGAGATAGTGGCGGATTCGCTTTTTGACGTGCTTTCCGAAAAAGGCATAATCAAAGAGATGTCGAAAGAAACGCGTGTGTCGGTTGCAGATATGCTTCGTCATCTTTCCGACAGTATACGGGAAATGCTTTCACGCCTGACCGGCACGGAAACGTGGAGAATAGAACTGCGCGACAAGGCGACGAATTACAGACATCTTTCAAATATGTTTATGAACGCCATGGACACGGCGGCGGACGACGTGCAGCGTGCGGAACTTGTGGATGATATAAGGGGAAGACAGAATGAAGCAGATAAAAAACTTTCAGTAAGATATTCTTTAAGTAAGAATGTTGAATTGGACATAGACCGTACTTTAAGCGAAAAAAGTATTCGTGAAGATATCAAATATATAAAAAGGTCAAAGTTGAAGAAAAACGGAAGAAAATTTAAATAAACGGTTTATATTTTTCCGTTTTTCTTATTTTTACTTGACAACTACGATGAATGCGTGTATAATTGTATACAGAAATACCTGAATGTGAATATGTTGTGATTTTATGATGCCGACATTCGAAAGGGAGGACAAAAAAATGCTTGAAATTTCGGGAAAAACCAATCTGCTCGAACAGAAGAGTTACAAATATTCTCTTCAAGATATTCCCGACCCGAACCTTTACAGGGATATTTATCCGTATGAAGCCGTTCCGAAGATTGCGTTCAACCACCGCCGTGTGCCTATGGGTATGCCTGAGGAAATATGGATAACGGACACTTCTCTTCGCGACGGACAGCAATCTGTCGAACCTTATACGGTAGATCAGATAGTTCAACTTTACAAGTTGATGTCAAAACTCGGCGGTCCTTACGGAATAATCCGTCAGACGGAGTTTTTCATATACAGCAAAAAGGATAGGGAAGCCGTTGAAAAATGCATGGAACTCGGTCTTCGTTTTCCCGAAATCACCACATGGATAAGGGCGACGAAAAACGACTTCAAGCTCGTCCGCGATATGGGAATACGCGAAACGGGCATACTTGTCAGCTGCTCCGATTATCATATATTCAAAAAAATGAAGATGACGCGCAAACAGTGCATGGATTATTATCTCGCAACCGTTGCGGAGGCTTTTGAGGCGGACGTTATGCCGCGTTGTCACCTTGAAGACATAACACGCGCGGACTTTTACGGCTTTGTTGTTCCGTTTGTCAATGAATTGATGAAGATGAGCCGCGATGCGGGCATACCCGTTCGAATCCGTGCCTGCGACACTATGGGTTACGGCGTTCCGTATCCCGAGGTTGCGCTTCCGCGTTCCGTCCCCGGCATAGTTTACGGCCTTCAACACTATTCGGATGTTAAATCCGACATGCTTGAATGGCACGGTCACAATGACTTTTATAAGGCTGTCGCGAACGCTTCCACCGCATGGCTTTACGGTGCGTGCGCCGTCAACTGCTCATTGCTCGGCATAGGCGAAAGAACGGGAAACATTCCGCTTGAAGCGATGGTTATGGAATATGCGTCTCTTCGCGGTTCGCTTGACGGTATGGACACTTCCGTCATAACCGAGATCGCGGAATTTTTTGAAAAGGATATAGGTTATAAAATTCCGCCGATGACGCCGTTCGTCGGAGAAAACTTCAATGTTACCCGCGCGGGCATTCACGCCGACGGTATTTTGAAAGATGAAGAAATATATAATATTTTCGATACGGAAAAAATCCTTAACCGTCCTGCGGCTGTCGTTGTTTCGAAAACGTCTGGGCTCGCGGGAATAGCGTATTGGATAAATTCCCATTACAGGCTGCCGGACGACAAAAAGGTTGACAAGCGCGATCCCGTTGTTCAGAAAATGAAAGAATGGGTCGATAAAGAATATGAGGACGGCAGATCCACGGCTCTTTCAAATAAGGAACTCGAGGCGAAATTCAGAGAATTCAGCGAGGAGGAAGAAAAGAAATGATGAATGAACACAAAACCGTTTCCATAGCGGATCAGATTTTCGAACAACTCGAACGCGAAATTCTTGCGGGCGAGTATGAACGCGGCGAGATTTTAACGGAAGCTAAGCTTTCCGAAAAACTCGGCGTCAGCAGAACGCCCATCCGCGAAGCTCTTCGCCGCCTTGCGCAGGAGCATATAATAATTGAAACGACACGCGGCGCAAGCGTTGTAGGTATAAATAAGGATGATATGCGCGATATGTACGACATCCGTATGAGGCTTGAAGGTTTTGCCGCATACAAGGCCGCACGGAACCGCACGGAAGAAGATGTTGAAAAACTTCGGCAAATTCTTGATTTGCAGGAGTTTTACACGCAGAAGCACGATGCGGACAATATAAAAAATTTCGATACGGATTTCCATTCCGAAATGTATCGCTGTTCCAAGAGCCAAAATTTGTATTATACGCTTGAACCTCTTCATAAAAAAGGCGTAAAATACAGAAAGGCTTCCGTTGCGCGAACGGATAACGCGGAGCAGTCGTTTGAAGAACACAAAGCCATTTTCGAAGCGATTGCCGCGGGCGACCCCGAAGCGGCGGAAAAGGCGGCATTGAAACATATAGAAAACGCAAGAGATCGTTTGTTCAAAGAGGAGAATAAATAAAATGGGATTGACGATAGCGCAGAAGATAATTAAAGATCATCTTATATCCGGAGATATGACAGTCGGTAGCGAGGTCGCGCTCCGAATAGACCAGACTCTGACGCAGGACGCAACGGGAACCATGGCATATCTCGAATTTGAGTCCATGGGTATTCCCAGAGTGAGAACCGAGAAGTCTGTTGCATATATCGACCACAACACTCTGCAATCGGGTTTTGAAAATGCCGACGACCACAGGTATATTCAATCCGTTGCAAAAAAACACGGACTTTATTTTTCAAGACCGGGTAACGGAATTTGCCATCAAGTCCATCTTGAACGGTTCGGCAAACCCGGCAAAACGCTTATCGGTTCAGACAGCCACACTCCGACGGGCGGCGGCATAGGTATGCTTGCTTTCGGTGCGGGCGGACTTGACGTTGCGGTCGCAATGGGCGGCGGCGCATATTACATAACGATGCCCAAAATGTATAAGGTGGAGCTTACGGGCAAATTGCAGGATTTTGTTACGGCAAAAGACGTGAGCCTTGAAATTTTACGTATTCTTTCCGTTAAAGGCGGCGTCGGCGCAATTATCGAATGGGGCGGCGAGGGCATAAAAACGCTGTCCGTCCCCGAAAGAGCGACCATTACGAATATGGGAACGGAGCTCGGCGCGACAACGTCGATATTCCCGTCCGACGAAATTACGAAAGCGTTTCTTGAAGCCGAGGGCAGGGGCGATGATTGGAAGCCTCTTGCCTCCGACCCCGATGCCGAATACGATGCTGTTATAAAAATCGACCTCTCAACGCTCAAACCGCTTATTGCCTGTCCGCATTCGCCAGACAATGTTGTAACCGTCGAGAGCCTTAAAGGAACAAAGGTCGATCAGGTATGTATCGGCTCATGCACAAACTCGTCGCTTCTTGACATGCTTAAAGTTGCGGCGCTTTTGAAGGGCAAGGTTATAGACCCGACGGTCAGCCTTTCCATTTCGCCCGGTTCAAAACAGGTGCTTGCGATGCTTGCCGATTGCGGCGCATTGACGGATATCATCTCCGCCGGCGCAAGACTTCTTGAATGCGCTTGCGGTCCGTGCATAGGCATGGGATTTTCTCCGAACAGCGCGGGCGTCAGCCTGAGAACGTTCAACAGAAACTTTGAGGGCAGAAGCGGCACAAAAGACGGAAAGGTTTATCTCGTTTCGCCCGAAACTGCCGTTGCGGCGGCGCTGACAGGGGAGATAACAGACCCGCGTCTTCTCGGAAAAATGCCTGAAATAAAGATGCCTGCGGCGTTCAGAATTGATGATTCCGCCGTGATCCCTCCCGCTGATGAAGAAACCGCAAAAACGCTTGAAGTGCTTCGCGGTCCGAATATAAAGAAATTCCCCGATACGTTCCCACAGGAGAACACACTTACAGCGCCGCTCATTCTCAAAGTCGGTGATAATATCACCACCGACCATATAATGCCCGCGGGCGCAAAAATTCTGCCCTATCGTTCCAATATTCCGCATCTTTCGCAGTTCTGTTTTGCGGTATGCGACGAGACTTTCCCCGAAAGAGCGAAAGCCGCGGGACGTTCCGTTATCGTCGGCGGTTCAAACTACGGGCAGGGTTCAAGCCGCGAACACGCCGCGCTCGTTCCTCTTTATCTCGGCGTCCGCGCAGTTGTTGCAAAGAGTTTTGCGAGAATCCACGTCGCAAATCTGATAAACGTCGGCATTCTTCCTCTTACATTCAAGAACTCCGAAGATTACGACAGGCTGAACCTTAACGATACCCTCACTTTCTCCGATGTTCATTCGGGCATGGATAAAGGCGTTATTGTGATGAAGGACGAAACGACGGGCGAAAGTTTTGAACTGTCCTGTTCGTTCACGGAAAGACAGAAAGATATTCTCAAAGCGGGCGGTCTGCTTGCATACACAAAGGAGCAGGGAAAATGATTGAAAATCAGATAAAATCGGCGGTTGAGCATTACGAGACCCTTTTGCGCAAACAGCTTGCGAGAGTTGACGAGATGGAAAAGGGCGCGCAAGCGACCGACCTATCAAAAAAAGAAAAGATAGTTATCGGCGTTATCGGAGGCGACGGCATAGGTCCGATAATCGTTGAACAGGCAAAGCGCGTTCTTGATATTCTTCTTGAAAAAGAGATAGCGACGGGGCATGTCGAAATCCGTGAAATAGGCGGACTTACAATAGAAAACAGGCTTGCGCTCGGACAGTCCGTTCCCACGGAAACGCTTGCGGAAATCAAAAAATGCGATGTGCTTCTGAAAGGTCCCACAACGACCCCGAAGGGCGGCACGATGGAAAGTGCCAACGTAACGCTTCGCCGCGAACTTGACCTTTATGCAAACGTGCGTCCCGTTTCCGTTCCCGAAAAGGGCATTGATTGGACATTCTACCGTGAAAACACAGAGGGTGAATATGTTCTCGGCAGCAGCGGTATCGAAATCCTCGGCAAACTTGCGATGGATTTCAAGGTCACGACCGACCTCGGAACACGCAGAATAGCGCGCGCGGCGTTTGAATTTGCACGCAGAGAGGGTAAGAACAATGTAGCGATAGTCACAAAGGCAAACATCATGAAAAAGACCGACGGTAATTTCTCCCGAATCTGCCATGAGGTTGCGGCGGACTATCCCGAAATAGAGACAGAGGACTGGTACATTGACATCATGGCGGCAAATCTCGTCAATGAAAGCATTCGTTCGAAGTTCAAAGTCTTTGTTCTTCCTAATCTGTACGGAGATATCATTACCGATGAAGCGGCACAGATACAGGGCGGCGTAGGCACTGCGGGCAGCGCAAATATGGGCGACAGATATTCGATGTTCGAAGCCATTCACGGCTCTGCTCCGAGAATGATTGAAGAGGGTATAGGAGATTACGCAAACCCGTCCTCGATTTTCAAGGCGGCTGAAATGATGCTTTCGCATTGCGGACTTTCCGAAGCGGCGAAACGTCTTTCCGATGCGCTTACGGTCTGCAACGAAACCGAAAAACGCGTTGTCGTTACAGGCGACCGCGACGGCGCGACCTGCAAAGAGTTTGCGGATTATGTAATCGAAAAACTCTGAAAATATTAAAAAGAAGAAAGACTCCTGCGGAAAAATACTTCCGCAGGAGTCTGCTGTATTGCAATTATTATTCTTGTTTTTCTTTCTCCGAGTTCTCTTCGTCCAAGGCTTCTGCTTCCTCCGCATTTTCTTCGGGTAAAACGTCCGTTTCAGCAGAGTTATCATCGGCCGCCGTTTTCGCAACCGTTTCGTTTTCTTCGGACGCCTGTTCGGGCTCCTCTGTTTTGTCCGCTTTTGTGTCCGCCCTGTTCGGCGCCGGCATAATCGGCGTTTCACCGTTTGAAATGTCAGTGAGAGCCTGCGACATAAGTTTTTCAAACCTGCGCGGACGAACAAGAAAACATATCGCGCCGAATACGAGCAGGATAAAGGCGACAAGGCTGTAGATCGGATAATCCCTGAGCAGCGCGAGAGTGAAAAATCCCGTTATAGCCATATAAATGAACCAAAACACCTTATCGGAGGTCGGTTTCGTGTGGCGGTATTCTATTCGGCAATTGCCGTTTTCGTCGGTGGAATATGACCCCTTTATCACGGAGTCGCTTCTGTCCGCGTTTTTGAGAGAAAATACCCCGTCTCCTATTCTGCCGTAGAAAGAGCCTCCCTCGGTCGCTTTTTTGCCGACTTTTTCCGAAAAACGCTTTTCAAATTCTTCGACGGAAACAGTAGTGTTAAGTGTCATTGTCAGCATCTCCTAAATCTTATTGAATGTGTCTTTTATCGAATATACGGGTATCAGCTCCGTAATTGTTTTAATATGCGAGAGCTTGTTCCTTGCGGGAACGATGCATCTTTTGAAGCCGAGTTTTTCCGCTTCCGCAATGCGTTTTTCTATACCCGAAACCGCCCGTATCTCTCCCGCAAGTCCTATCTCCCCGATGAGCGCGGTATCGTCGGGAATGATGAAGTCTTTCAGCGCCGACGCGACCGCACAGGCGACCGCAAGATCCGCGGCGGGCTCGTCAAGTTTCAAACCTCCGATAACATTGCAGTAAACGTCGCTCGTTCCGAAAAACATTCCGCAGCGTTTTTCAAGCACCGCTATCAGCAGATTCAGGCGGCTGTAATCGAACCCCGTTGAAACGCGGCGCGGTGACGGGAACGGCGTGGGCGCGACGAGTGCCTGAACCTCCGCGCATATCGGACGCGAGCCTTCGAGAACGCAGGTTGTCGCTATACCCGAAACATTCGTCGGTTTTCCCTGTAAGAATACGGTAGACGGATTTTTAACTTCCGTCAACCCCTCGTTCGTCATCTCAAAAACGCCGACCTCGTTAGTTGAGCCGTATCTGTTTTTTATTGCGCGCAGAATGCGGCAGTCAAGAGTTCTTTCTCCCTCGAAATAGAGAACCGCGTCAACCATGTGTTCCATAACTTTCGGTCCTGCGATGGAACCCTCTTTATTGACATGCCCGACTATGAAAACGGGAACATTGCTGTCCTTTGCGAGGTGCATAAGCAGATTTGTGCATTCGCGCACCTGCGGAACGGAACCGGGGGAGGACTGCATATCGTCGCGGGACATCGTTTGTATCGAATCGACGATGACAAGCCCCGGTTTTTCTGCAAGAACCGCGGCGCAGACCGCACCTATATCCGTTTCCGAAAGAATGGAAAGCCTGTCGGTCGTAACACCGAGACGGTTTGCGCGCAGTTTAATCTGTCCCGGAGATTCCTCTCCTGCAACGTACAGGATATCCGTATCGATATTTGCGCACATCTGCAAAAGTATCGTCGATTTTCCGATGCCGGGCTCGCCGCTCACGAGAACGACGGAGCCTTTTACGATGCCGCCGCCGAGAACCCTGTTCAGCTCGGAAATGCCCGTGTCCGTTCTCTCGTCGCTTTCTTTTCCTATCTGCGACAGCCGCAGGCTTTTTGCGGGAATCTTCGCTTTTTGTGTGTTCTTCTGCGAGAATTCAACGGGCGCTGCAAGTTCTTCCGTCAGCGTGTTCCACGCGCCGCAGTTTTGACATTGTCCCGACCATTTCGCGGCTTCCGCGCCGCACTCGGAACATATATAAACGGTCTTTGTTTTCGCCATTTTTTCGCGCTCCTTTGTTTCCTGTGCTGATTATATCATATCCGAACGGGGATTTCAAGTCCCTTGACATTTTTATACAATTATGATAAAATAAATTAATAGGAAATACGGGCTCGGTACCCGAAAAAGGAGCATTCGATATGTATTATATAGGCGTTGATCTCGGCGGAACCAACATTGCCGTCGGAATAGTTGACAGAGAGGGAAAAATTCTTGCGAAAAAGTCCGTAAAAACTCTTGCGGAGCGTCCTTTCGGCGAGATCGTGGCGGATATGGCAAAGTGCATTCTTGACCTTCTTTCCGAACAGGGAATGACGGAAAAAGACATCGCTTCGATAGGTATAGGCTGTCCCGGAAATCTTGATACGGAGAACGGCAGACTCGTATATGCAAACAACTTCAAAGACGGAGTGAACGTTCCTCTCCGCAAACTGATGCAGAAATATATAGATAAACCCGTATACCTCGGAAACGACGCAAATGTCGCGGCTCTCGGCGAAACTGTTTCCGGTGCGGCGAAAGGCGTTAAAAACGCCGTTATGATAACCCTCGGCACGGGTGTCGGCGGCGGTATTATCATCGACGGCAAGATTTATGAGGGACAAAATTCCGCGGGCGCGGAAATGGGACACGTCTGCATTGTCAAGGACGGCGAACATTGTTCCTGCGGCAGAAACGGGTGCTGGGAGGCTTATGCTTCCGTTACGGCGCTTATCCGTCAGACGAAAGAGGCTATGAAAGCGCACCCCGAATCGAAAATGAACGAAACTCCCGTTGACTGTGTCAGCGGCAGAACCGCTTTTGACGCTATGCGCGCGGGCGACGCGGTTGCAAAAAGCGTTTGCGACAGATATATAGAATATATTGCGGAAGGACTTGTTGATATCGTCAATGTTTTTCGACCGGAAGTGCTTATTATCGGCGGCGGAATCTGCAAAGAGGGCGATACGCTGCTTGTTCCGATAAAGAACTTCATAAATAAATACGCATACGGCGGAAGTCTTAACCCCGAACAGCATATTGAAATCGCAAAGCTCGGAAACGACGCGGGCATAATCGGCGCCGCGCTTATTCACGCATAAAGCGATGCGGACGGTTATTCTCGGCAAAAACGACGGCGGACAGCGGCTTGACAAGTATATGTCAAAAGCCTTTCCCACAATGCCGCAGACAATGATATACAAGTATCTTCGCAAAAAATGCGTTCGCGTAAACGGTGTTCACGCCACGGCGCAGACCGTTCTTCGCGAGGGCGATGAGTTGCGGTTTTTTATAAGTGACGAATACTTTGAGAAAGGCAGGGGAAAGGTCGATTATTCAAAGATCAGAGTATCCTTTAAGGTCGTTTATGAGGATGAGAACATTCTTGTTGTCGATAAACCCGCAGGTTTGATTTGTCAGCCCGATGCGGAAGAGAGCTTTAACACTCTTTCGAATCATATCATCGCATATCTTATCGGAAAAGGGGAGTATTCGCCCGAGAAAGAGAATTCGTTTGTTCCCGCGCTGTGCAACCGCATAGACAAAAACACTCAGGGACTTGTTATTGCCGCCAAGAACGCGGAATCTCTTCGCATAATGAACGATAAGATTAAGAAGAGAGAAATATCCAAGTTTTATAAATGTCTTGTTTTCGGCAGACCCGAGCCCGAAAAAGCGGTCGTTCATGCTTTTTTGAAAAAGGACGCGGAAACAAACACCGTTACCGTTGTCGGAACGCTTCCTGAAAATGCCGACGGTTTCAAGAATATTTCAACCTCGTATGAGGTTTTGGCGACCGACGGCGAAATCAGCCTGCTTCGCGTAGGGCTTTTGACGGGGCGGACGCACCAGATAAGAGCGCATATGGCCTTTCTCGGATATCCTCTTCTCGGGGACACGAAATACGGCACGGCGGCGGCAAACAGGGGCTTTCCTTTCAGGTATCAGGCGCTCAGCTCATGTGAACTGACGTTCGATTTTCCGACCGATGCCGGCAGTCTTTCGTATTTACGCGGAAAAACGTTGAAAACGGCGGCTTTTTTCGACGAATGGGAAATTGTACAAAAACTCACCCTGTTAAAGTGAAAAATTTGTATGATTGCATAATTGAGCGTGAAATACGGCGTAATTCAAAGAAAAACGGAGTATTTCAGAGAAAAAACAGAGCAATAACGAAAATTTTACGGATAAAGTCGAATTTTACATAAAAATCCCTTGACAATTAGATTTTTTGTGCTATTATATTATTGTATTTCGGAGACCCCTTCGCGATACAATAATTTTTTTTATCTTGAAGGGAGATAAAAGGATGTCTGAAAACATCATTCAACTTGAAAATGTTTCGGTTGCTTTTGATGGGGAAAAGGTTCTCGACAATCTGAATCTTGTGATAAAAGACAAAGAGTTCGTGACCTTGCTCGGACCCAGCGGTTGCGGAAAGACCACGACCCTGAGAATTATTGCGGGCTTTATCGAACCCGACAGCGGAAATCTGTACTTTGACGGAAAACGCATTAACGATATTCCGCCGTATAAGCGTCAGGTAAACACGGTTTTTCAGAGATACGCGCTGTTTCCTCATCTCAATGTGTTTGAAAATATCGCGTTCGGACTTCGCCTGAAAAAAATGCCCGACGCGGAAATCCGCAAAAAAGTTTTCGAGATGCTCGAACTTGTGAACCTTAAAGGCTACGCTTCCCGCAAAGTCGGAAATCTTTCCGGAGGTCAACAGCAGAGAGTTGCCATCGCCCGCGCGCTGGTGAACAATCCCCGCGTTCTGCTTCTTGACGAGCCTCTTGCCGCGCTTGACTTAAAGCTTCGCAAGGATATGCAGAACGAATTAAAGCGCATTCAGCAGCAGTCGAATATAACTTTCGTCTATGTTACGCACGACCAGGAGGAGGCTCTTTCGATGTCCGACACCGTCGTAGTTATGGACGAGGGCATTATCCAGCAGATAGGCTCGCCTCTTGATATTTACAACGAGCCTGCAAACGCATTTGTTGCGGACTTCATCGGCGAAAGCAATATCCTTGACGGTATTATGCTTGAAGATTACAGCGTTCTCGTTGCGGGACACAAATATACCTGCGCGGACAAGGGATTTGCGAAAAACGAACCCGTTGACGTTGTTATCCGTCCCGAGGATATAAAGGTCGTTGCGTCCGACAGAAGCCACCTTTCGGGAACCGTTACCAATGTCGTTTTCAAGGGCGTCCACTACGAAATAATAGTTGATATTAAGAATTTCAAATGGCTTATACAGACCACTGAATTTCACGATGTCGGCGAAAATATCGGGATAGAGCTTGCCCCCGACCTTATTCACGTTATGAAAAAATCCGAGTATTCCGGCTCGTTCGGCGATTACAGCTCTTACAGCGAGGAATATGACGAGCTCAGCGAAATCATAGACGAAGAGGAAGCGGCGGAGGAACTTGAACGCGAGCAGGAGGCGGAGGATTTGTGATGAAAAACAAACTTGTCGCGCTTCCTTATATAATATGGATGTTCCTTTTTATCGTCGCGCCGTTGATAATCGTTGTTTTTTACGCGTTTACAAACGCGAACGGTGAATTCACGTTTTCAAACATCGTGAATCTGAGGGAATATGTCCCGACCTTTCTTTCTTCAATATGGATGGGCGCGCTTGCGGCGTTTATCAGCCTTTTGATAGGCTATCCTACTGCGTATTTTATATCAAAAGCGGGCGAGAGAACTCAGAAAATGCTGGTTATGCTGGTTATGCTTCCGATGTTTATGAGCTTTCTTCTCCGCACCATCGCGCTTGTTTCGCTGATGTCAAACAACGGCTTGATCAACAGCTTTATCAATATGATAGGGCTTGAAAAGCTTTCTCTTATAAGAAATACTCCCGCCGTTATTGTCGGAATGGTATATATTTATCTTCCGTATATGATTATTCCTTTGTATAATTCTCTTTCGAGAATGGATAAAAGTATTCTCGAGGCGGCGGAGGATCTCGGCGCGAACAGATTTCAGCGTTTTCGCAGAGTCGTCTTTCCTTTGTCCGTGCCCGGCGTCGTTTCCGGAATAACGATGGTTTTTGTTCCCGCCGTCAGCACATTTTACATTTCAAAAAAGCTCGGAGGAATATCCGACGTTATGATAGGAGATATCATTGAGCAGCAGTTCAAGCAGGCGTACAACCCTTATATGGGCGCCGCCATGGCTCTCGGACTTCTTGTTCTTATCTCCGTATGTATGGCGATAATGCGCAAATTCTCCGGCGATGACGAGGAGGAGATATTGCTGTGAAAGTTTTCGGAAAAATATTTACCGCGATCATTTTTATCCTGCTTTACGCCCCGATATTCGTTCTTATCGCGCTTTCGTTCAACACATCGAAAAGCACCGTTATGTTTGACGGTTTTACATTTCAATGGTATAAGGAGCTGTTCACAAACTCAAACCTGATGGGGCTTTTGCTGAACACCTTGATTCTGGCGGTTGTTTCAAGCGTTGTCGCCACTTTGCTCGGCACAACGGCGGCGCTCGGCATCTGCAAGATGAAAAAACGCTCCCGCAACCTTATTATGTCGATAACCAACATCCCGATGTCGAACCCCGAGATTGTAACGGGCGTTTCGCTTGCGCTTCTTTTCGTTTTTGTCGGAACATGGCTCAAGATCGACGATGTTCTCGGCTTTTGGACGTTGTTTATCGCGCACGTCACGTTCAATCTGCCGTATGTCATTCTTTCCGTTATGCCCAAGCTACGCGGAATGGACAGAACGATGATTGACGCCGCTCTCGACCTCGGCTGTACGCCGTCACAGGCGTTCCGAAAGATAACTCTTCCGGAAATTATGCCGGGCGTCGTTTCGGGATTCGTAATGGCGTTCACGCTCTCGCTTGACGACTTTGTTATCAGTTATTTCGTTTCCGGCTCAACGTTTACAACTCTGCCGGTTGAAATATATAACTATACCAAAAAGCCGATGTCGCCGACGATTTACGCGCTGTTTACGCTGATGTTCCTGATAATTCTCATACTGCTTATCATTATGAATATCGCAGACATACGCCGCGATAAAAAGAAAGCGGCGCTGTATGGGAGGGCATAAAAATTGAAAAAAACTGTTGCATTTTTATTTGTTGTATGCGCGCTGCTTACGGTTTTTTCGACCGTGACACCCGCTGCGCAGAGAACGGTTACCGTTTATAACTGGGGACAGTATATCGGAACCGGAGAAGACGGCACGATAGACGTTATTGCCGAATTTGAGGCAAAAACGGGCATTAAAGTTAATTATATAACGTACGACAGCAACGAAACGCTCTGGACAAAGCTTGAAATGGGCGGATCGAACTACGACGTTATAATACCTTCCGACTATATGGTCGGACGTCTTGCCGCCAACGGTATGCTCGAAAAAATCAATTTCGACAACGTTCCGAACTATGCGAATATCCCGTCGGCATACAAAGGACTTGATTATGACCCGAACGACGAATACTCCGTTCCGTACACCTTCGGCACCGTCGGCATAATCTACAACACCAAGTATGTGACGAAAGAGATCACAAGCTGGGAGTCTTTGTGGGACCCCGATTACGCTGGTTACACGCTTATGTTTGACAACTCGCGCGACGCGTTCGGAATAGCGGAGCTTCGCCTCGGATACGATCTGAACACCGAAGAGCCTGCGGAATTTGAAGAATGCTACAAACTGCTGCTTCAACAGAAGCCCGTTCTTCAGGGATATGTTATGGATCAGATATTCGACCTTCTGGAAAGCGGCGAGGCGTGGATCGCGCCTTACTATGCCGGCGACTATATGACAATGCGCGAAACAAACCCCGATCTTGAGTTTTGCTTCCCCGAAGAGGGCTTCAATTACTTTGTCGATGCCATGTGCATCCCGAAGGGCGCAAAAAACAAGGCGGAAGCCGAAGAGTTCATAAACTTTATGTGCGATCCCGAAATTGCGGGCAGAAACGCCGATGCGATAGGGTATGCAACTCCCGTTGACGGCGCAAAGGAATACCTTGATGAGGAATGGGCTAACAGCCCCGTCGTATATCCTTCCGAAGAAGTTCTCAAAAACGGCAGAACGTTTAACGCTCTTTCAACCGAAGCCAATCAGAAAATGGACGAGCTTTGGACAAAAATGAGAGCCGCTGAGGTTTCGGAGTCCTCTTCGCCGAATAACGGCGGACAGGTAACCGCAAAAAATGATTATATGTGGATAGCATATTGTCTCGGCGGCGCCGTTGTCGGTGCGCTTGTAACATGGATATTCATGCACCGTGAATACCGAAAACGTTTGTGCGACGATAAAGATTATTATAAAAACAAATAAAAAAGATTAAGCAAAAAATCAGCGGAAAATCCGCCGATTTTTTGCTTTTTTGATAGTATTCAGTCTCGAGAATGGATATAAGCGCGGCAAGGTGTCGTTTAATCGGAGCAACCGTTTCTTTTTAGAAATAGTAATTTTTTGAAAAGTTGATTTTTTTTATTGCTTTTTTGGAATGTATATGATATACTAATAATGAATGAACAATCAGTATATATCAGGGGCGTACATATGAAAGTAACGGAATTGCAGCATAACGCGAAAAAAGAAGAAATAATGGTAAAATGTTTTGAGTGCTATGCCGAAAACGGACTTACCGGTACGGGAATCAAGGCTCTTGCAGCGGCTTGCGGCTGCACAACAGGCAATCTTTATTGCTATTTCAAAGATCTTGATGAACTGATAATCGAATCTACCGCCTATTGCATGGCAAAGGTGGAAAATGACTTTATGAAGAAAGCGCCGCTCAATCCTGCGGAACTGATGTGTTTCATTGATGAGGTTCCGTACTGGACGGCGAAGAAACACGGCAAAAAGTACCGTTTGATGTATCAGGTTTATACGCATCCGAAATATATTGAACACGGAAAACGGTTTTTTGCGGGAGTCAATGAGAGATATACCGCGTATGCAAAGCGTCTTGAACAGGGGCTTGGCATTCCGAGTGAAGTGCTGACGCCTTTGATATTTATTCTTGTTCGTGCCTGTGTTCACTATGCCATGTTTGAGGATGAATACTACCTCAAAAGCCAAATTGAAGTTTTGAAACAAAGCATTGTAATGTTTATACAGAAATACAAAAACCAATAGGAGGAAACGAAATGAAGAAGCGGCTTATTATCATATTAACGGCTGTAACGGTTGCGGTAATTTCCGTTGTGCTGTTTGCCGTGAACGTGAGCGCAACCCCGACTTTCTATAACCTGTGGGTCGGCGGCGAACGCGTCACAAGCGACAATCTTTCCGGCGACGGCTGGAAGTATGAGCCGGACACCAATACTCTGGTGCTTAACGGCTTTGGCATAGCCACCTGGGGATATAATGTGGGGAAGGATCCCCTCGGCCATTATCCCTCGAAGATCAACCTGTTTGCCATTATTTATGCCGAGGGCATGGATCTGACCATCCGCACGGAGGGTGAGGAGAGCTGTATCGGCGACCCGGTTTTTGCAAACCGGTCATATGAAAAGAGCAACCGGGCGTACACCGGCATTTATAACCGCAACGGTAAAGTCACGATCACCGGCAACGCCAAGCTGACCGTCGGCGCAAACCACAGAGGTATTTTCTGCGGCAACAGCGGTGATCTCACCTTTGACAATGCAAGGGATGTTTATGTGATCACATACGGCGGCGATACGCTGCGCGCCGGCAACCTCACCCTGAAGGGAAACAGCCGTGTCAATGCGTCTGCGGGGCATGGCGGCGCCGGTGCGACGAACTTCAATATCAGCGCAACGAGTACCATCAAGATCTACGACAATTCCTTCCTTGGGTCGGAATACGAACTCGGAGCGGATTGTGACAAGGATTACTCCGGAATCAGATGTCGGGACCTCCTAAAAGGCGCCATCTATGTCTATGGCGGCGAACTCAAGTCAAAGGTTTACCCCGTCGATTACGACCTTGGAGGCCACACGCTCTATGCCATCGACGCAACGTCGGTGAACATCGAGGGCGATGGCGTTGTGGACGGCGTCATCTATAACTGGTATGATTCCAACGAGTATCACAACAACGCCGTCGTGTACGGGAGCAGCGACGGCAGCGGCAGAGGCAGGGTCAAGTTCAACGGTCCCGGCATCCTCCGTCTGCAAATGGTCGTAAAGAAACCGGATGGAAGCTCCAAGACGCAGCAGCTCCGCCCGGATGCGATTTCCTTTGCGAAAAACCTGCTGTACCGGACGGACACCACCGGCGACTGCCGCGAGGAGATCACCGCCTATACCTGCGACGGTATTTTCCTCAGCTCAAAAGGGGTGTTTCAATACTGGTCTTACAGCGAAAAGAATCTGTATCCGACTCATTACGGCGAATATTACGGTTCCGTCGACCTGAAAAGTGACGCGCTGAATCTGAAAGACGTTGTGACAAAGACCCCGAGCGTTTCCAGGCTGGTGGTGACGGAAAACTGCACAAACATGGTCAATCCGGATGTCAGCGATGGATTGGAGATTCCCGAAATGACCGTGAAATCGGGTGCCACGCTGACGTTGAAGTTCGATAAAGACCGGGACTATACCTTTACGAATCCCATCTATCTGGAGGGCGGCACCCTGGAGATCAACGGTGCCTACGGTTCCGGGATCATCAAAGGGCTGGATGTTCGCGGCAACGGCACGGTGATCTTCGGTCGCGGCACTGTCTCCGGCAATGTGGAGAATACCGTCCGGACGGTGATGTACAACCAACTCGGTGCCGGCGGCAATATCGATATTCCCGATTACGGCAACGCCGTGGATCAAGACGGCAACACCGTTCACAAATTCGCCTACAAGGCGGAAACGGCATATGACTATTTCCATCGGGCATGCATTATTCGTGAAGTGGAGGAGCGTGACTTTCTCAGCGTTGACGGGAAATTCCACAACGCGGAAAACGGCGATAAAATGCTGTATCTCTGGACGGACAGCGCCGACCGTCCGCATCGGATAGAAGCCTATCCGAATACGGACAGTTATAAAAACGGCCAACCTCTTTCCTTAAAGTACGGAACCAACATCTTTGCGCCGGGTACGCCATTTACCCTGAAGGAGGACGGAGTCTTCGTTGCCAAAGCGGGCGACGATGTGGTGCTTTCTCCTCTTGCCGGCGGCAATCCCACCGACCTGCAAAAGTCGTTTGTCTCCTATGTTAAGTGGTATGTCAGCCGCGACGGCGGCAAGACATTTGAACTTGTGCAAAGGACGCAGGGACCGACGGCGGATAACACGGACGGTCCTTATGCGTCAAAAACAATTCGCTTTGAATATGTGCTCCCGGAAATCACCGAGGCGCAAAACGGATATATCTATCGGTGCGAGGTCTGCTATTGGGATGTCGATACGTGGGATAGAACCTCTTACTACCATGATGCCACCCTGTATGTGGATACGCCGCAGCTGAAGGAGCCGGATCGCTATGTCGACGGTCAGCCCGCTCGCTTCGAGATGACTCACGGCACGACCCTTGACGGCGTTACTTTCAAATATAAATGGGAACTTAGCCGTGACGGCGGCAGCAGTTGGGAAACCGTGCAGGACGGAGACTCCGCCGTATATGAAACGGCAGCGGTAACAGATGCGATGGAAGGCTGGCAGATCCGCGTCGTTTACAGCATCTATGAGGGAGGCAAAAAACTTTCTGAAGGTACAACCGACCCCGCAACAATCGATACCATCGGCAAAGCTCCGGTCATTACCAAGCATCCCAAGAGCGTTGTTCACAGGCTGACGGAAGTTCTCGAAGACCTCTTCCCGCCCGACCCGGACAAAGTTATTATCGCAATTGATACCTACTATGCCTTTTCCGTAGAAGCGGAAGGGGAGGATCTGCACTATCAGTGGCAAAGAAGTAAGGACAACGGCAGAACATTTGAAGATCTGCCTGACGAAAACGAAGCCAGAACCAAAGGTTGGTACAAGGTAGCCGCAGGCACAACTTTTCAATATCGCTGTATCGTATACAATGACTTCGGTTCGGTCATTTCCAATGCGGCAACAACAAGGACTCTTTATCCGCCGACGGTCAGCAAGCCTCAGGATCTGACTGTGCTTGAACATAATGACGCGGTTTTCCGTGTTGACATTTCGCAGGGTCGCCCCTACGGCACCGATGTTACATGGCAGGTCAGCAAGGATGGTCAGACCATGGTTGATGTTACGGCAGAGGACGGCACGGTCAATGTGTACTCCGAAGTCATAGACGGGAATATCCGCTGGTACACAACCCTGACTGTCAGCAATGTATCGCAGGATATGAGCGGATATATGTACCGCTGTATCGTTAAAAATCAGCCTAATGACGAAAATTATAACGGTCTGCGCCGTTCCGAACACGCGACACTGACGGTCAAGTACAACTGCTCCGTTGACGGTCACATTTTTGATGAGGGAACTGTAACGCAGGAGCCGACCTGCACGAATTCAGGTGTCCGCGTATTTACTTGCTCCGCCTGCGGTTATGTCGATAACAGAGTGCTTGCGCCGCTCGGACATGATTGGAAACCCGCAACCTGCAGATCTGTCAAAACTTGTCTTCGCGAGGGCTGCGGTATATCCGAGGGCAATTTCGATTACACGAACCATACGGGAGAGCCTGTCTGGAACTCCGACGAATGGGACGATGTTGACGGACATATCAGCAAATGGAGCTGCTGCGGCATCATCGATTATATGTATGAACGACATACCTTTGAAAACGGCGTATGTCCTGTATGCGGATGTGTTTGCAATCACCGGTTCCGGAGACCTGCGACCTGCCACACGGAGGGCATATGCGATACCTGTGGGCTGAAAACCGAGGATATCAACCCGAATAATCACGACCTGTCGCTCGGCACCTTTACCCGCGACCGGAAAGACCCCACCTGCACAGAGGAGGGCTACACCGGTGACACCGTTTGCTGGGAGTGCCGCGGCGTCATCACCAAAGGCACCGTCATCCCTGCCAATGGACACAGTGACAGCTGGCCGGCGACCTGCAAGGAGTCGGCGTACTGCTCCGACTGTCGGCAATGGTTCGGCGACAAAGACCCGAACAACCATGCGGAACCGTGGTCGGCGTATTATATCAAAAACGAAACCACCCACGAGCAGCATTGGAACTGCTGCGACATGGTGAATACCGAGCCGCACGATTTCGATGAGAACGGCGTCTGCAAGGTCTGCCATTACGGCTGCGAGCATACAGGAGGCACGGCAAACTGTATAGATCAGGCACTTTGTGATAAATGCGGCGAGCCTTACGGAGAAACGGACCCGAACAACCACGAATATATCAGAGTGTATCCGGACAATGACGATACGCATACGGAAAGATGCGCATGCGGCAAGGTCATCTCGGGACCCGAGGCGCATAATTGGAAAAACAGCGAATGCACAATATGTTTCACACAACATCAAAACCATACGGCATCGGATATTATCGTTGACGAAGCGCCTGTCAACGGCAGAGCGGGGTGGGGACACAGAGATTGCACCGTCTGCGGTATGCTTCTTGAAGTCTGCGATTTTGCGGCTGTCAATGCCGAGAATTTCCATGTCGGACACAACTGTTCTTTCGGTAACGATCTTTCGATGTTGTATGCTGTTTTGAAATCGGATTTGGACGGCTGTACGGATATCCGCCTTGTGGTGAAAAAAGAAAAATATAGCGGCAATACCCTTGCGGAAACCGTTACCGAAACTCTTTATCCCACGGAATACATCATAAACGGAGTGGTTTATTATCGCTTTGATTACCGAGGTGTCACAGCCAAAGAAATGGGAGATATATTGACGGCGGAACTTGCGTTTACCCGCGACGGTGTTGAATACAGCGGAGAAGTCGATACTTACAGTCTGAAAGCGTACGCGATGGAAAGACTTGAAAAGTCCGATAATGCCGTGTTTAAGTCTCTGCTTGTCGATCTTCTCAATTACGGCGCGACGGCGCAGACCTATTTCGGATACCGAACCGATTCTCTTGTAAACGCAGATCTTTCCGAAGCGCAAAAAGCTCTTGCGACACAGAATTACGCCGCATTGAATGTCTCGGTTGACAGCGGTGACGATAATGAGTATCCTGTATCTATCACGGGAAAGAACGTTCTCTTTGATGATCGGATAAAGCTTTTGATAGCAACGGATATCGGGCAGGACGGGGATCTTGACGGAATATCGTTGAGAATCCGTTACAAGGATTATCGCGGACGGGACACGGAGAAGTTTATAAGCGGTTCTGATTTCAGTTATCGAAGTGACGTAAACGGTTATACAGCCTGCTTTGACGGTCTGAAAGCGTCCGAACTTCGTACCGAGTCGGAACTTGTCATAATAAAAGACGGCGTAGAGATCAGTGCCACTGTGAGATACGGCTTTGATACTTATGCTGACAACTGTATGACAAATTCGACAAATGAGAATTTTAAGGAACTTCTTAAAATGACTTTGATATATTCCGACAGCGCAAAGGCTTACTTTTCGGTAACAAAATAATTTGAACGGAGGTAAAAATATATGAAAGATATTTACGAGGAACCCAAAATCATAATTATTGATTGCGGTTCTTGCGATATCATTACTACATCTGAAACGAGCACGGATAATGAAAATATAGGAGAATGGGATTTTTAGGTCAAAAGGAAAAATTTTGACAAAGGTTTTCTCTATTTAATTCCCCGAAAAAGAACAATATAACGGGCTGCAAAAAAGAAGTGCACCCCAAAAGTTAGACGCTTTTGGGGTGCACTTCAAAAAACGCAAGTTTTTTTACAGCCCCATTTGCGGATCTGAAATTGTTTTGACCGCCTTGACGGATTTTTTCGGATGTGTTATAATTACGGCGAGGTATATTCAGCACGCAAAAAGGGGATTTTTCAATGTTTCATATTCTTGTCGTTGACGACGACAAAAACACGAGAAAACTTATCGAAGCGGTTTTGATAAGGGAAAATTTTACCGTTTCAACTGCGGAAAACGGAAAAGACGCGCTTGAAAAGCTCGACGGGGAGCATATTGACCTCGTCGTGCTTGACGTTATGATGCCCGAAATGGACGGATATGAATTTACCGAAACGCTCCGCGAAGCGGAAAACGACATTCCCATACTTATGGTTTCCGCCAAGCAGCTTCCGACGGACAAGCACAAGGGCTTTCTCGTCGGAACGGACGACTATATAACGAAGCCCATCGACGAAGAGGAGATGCTTCTCCGCATCAAAGCGCTGCTGCGCCGCGCAAAAATCGTGAGCGAGCGGCGCATAGTTGTGGGCGACGTTGTTCTTGATTACGACGCGTTGACCGTTACGGGACACGGAACCGTTCAAGAACTGCCGCAGAAGGAGTTTTTATTGCTTTACAAGCTGCTTTCGTATCCCGGAAAAATATTTACCCGTATACAGCTTATGGACGAGATATGGGGTATGGAGTCGGACAGCGGCTGGGAAACGGTAACGGTGCATATAGGAAGACTTCGGAAGCGTTTCGAGGGGTGGAACGAGTTTGAGATAGAGTCCGTTCGAGGGCTCGGTTACAAGGCGGTGAAAAAGGTATGAGCGAAAAGAAAAAGGGCGTCTTTCGGGACGGAAAAACGAAAGGCGTTTCGTGGAACGGAAAGCTGAAAGACCATACTTCGCGCTTTTCGCTGACCTCGATGTTCGCGGGCGCGGCGTTTGCCATTCTGCTTGCGGCTCTGCTTATCGTCGGCGCCGCGGCGCTGATACTTGTCAATACGGGCGCGCTGAGCATAGGAGAAGACGGACTTCTGACATTCAATCAGTTTATGGGCTTGATGGCTCTTGTGCTGATTGTTTTCGGCATAGCCTTTTCATTCATTTTCGGCAGACTGTTTATGAAGCCCATAAACACCATAATCAATATGATGAACAGGCTTGCGACGGGCGAGTATAAATCCAGAATTGAATTTGACGGGATTCTCGCGAAAAACCCGAGCGTAAAAGAAATGACGGAAAGTATAAATAAAATGGCGGAGGAGCTTGAAAACACGGAGGTTCTCCGCTCCGATTTCGTAAACAATTTTTCTCACGAGTTCAAAACGCCGATAGTCTCAATCGCGGGCTTCGCAAAGCTTTTGAAAACGGAAAGCCTGACGGATGCTCAGCGCGGAGAATATCTTGATATCATTGAGGAAGAATCTCTCCGTCTTTCCTCCATGGCAACGAATGTTTTGAATCTGACAAGGGTTGAAAACCAAACGATTCTGACAGATGTTTCAACTTTTAATATTTCGGAACAGATCAGGACGTGCATACTTATTCTTGAGGACAAATGGACTGCGAAAAAACTTGATATACAACTTGATTTTGATGAGTTCGACGTTGTCGGCAGCGAAGAACTGCTTCGGCAGGTATGGCTGAATCTGCTTGACAACGCAGTCAAGTTCACTCCGTCGGGCGGCACGGTCTCTGTTCGCATAAGATCCGGGGAAAAGAGTATTTCCGTCGAGGTCGCAAACACGGGCAGCGCAATTCCCGAAAAGGACAGAGAGCGGATATTTGCAAAGTTTTATCAGTGCGACAAATCGCATTCAACGCAGGGCAACGGCGTCGGACTTGCGGTCGTAAAACGCATAGCGGAGCTCCATTCCGGCGCTGTGACCGTCGATTGCGCAAACGGGTTTACGGTCTTCACCGTCATACTGCCCCAGAATTAACAGATTTTTTTCTATCCCCAAGGGAGCTGTAAAAAACGCAGGTTTTTTACAGCTCCCTTTCAGTTTCGTTTCAGTTTAGATTTTAATGTTAATATATATTTTGTAATATGTCGAATTATGTCGAAAATTTCGGAGGTATTGAAATGAAACAGGTGAAAATCATCACGGATTCATGCTCGGATCTGACACCCGACCTTATGGCGAAATATGATATCGATTATGCGCAGATGAATACCGTTCTCGACGGAAAAACGTCTCCCGCGTCGCTTGCGTGGACAGACGGCGAGGTTCACGAATTTTATGAAATCATGCGCTCCGGCAGACGTATAACCACCACGCAGGTTCCCGTTGAGGAGTTTAACAGGGTATTTGCGAAATATCTCGAAGAGGGACAGGATATTGTTTATATTGCCTGTTCGTCAAAGCAGTCAGGTTCAGTCAACACGGCGCACGTTCTTGCCGAAAAGCTGATGAAGGAGCATCCCGGGAGAAAAATCTTCTGCATCGATTCTCTGAACGCTTCCATGGGCGAGGGCATGCTTGCGATAGAGGCCGCGCGCCTTGCGGAAAAGGGAATGTCCGCAGAGGAAATAAACGAAAAAGTTACGGGAATGAGAAAGATTGTAAACGAGTATTGCACGGTTCATTCTCTCGACGCGCTTCGTCGGGCGGGCAGAGTTAAAGCAACGTCCGCGTTTTTCGGAAATCTTATGGGAGTTAAGCCTATAATCATCGCCGACGCCGTGGGCGCGCAGTCTGCGTTCAAGAAGGTCAAGGGCAGACAGAATTCGTTCAAAGAGATAGTTTCTCTTCTCAAAGAGTCGATAATCGATCCCGAAAATCAAACGGTCTATATATTGCACGCCGACTGCTCCGCGGGAGAAGTCGAACAGCTGAAGAGCCTCGTTCTCTCCGAAATTCCATGTAAAGACGTTTATATAGGCTACATCGGTCCGATTATAGGCGCTTCGATAGGCCCCGACGCGGTCGCGATATTCGGGCTTGGAAAAGAAGTTACATATAAGTTGGGAGATTGAAATGAACACGAAGACGGCAGACGCTCTTCTCTACAAAAAAATGATTGAGGCGGGCGCGGCAAATCTGAAAGCGCACGCCGCCGAGGTGAACGACCTGAACGTGTTTCCGATACCGGACGGCGACACCGGCGACAATATGCTTTTGACCGTTCTCGGCGGAACGGAAGCCGAGGAGGCGCAATCTCTCGGAAAAACGGCAAGAAATATTGCGGACGGAATGCTTCTTTCGGCAAGAGGAAACTCCGGTGTTATTCTTTCGCAGTTTTTCGACGGCATAGCGGCAGGACTTAATGATGTCGAAACCGCCGACGCGGAAAAAATCGGGGAAGCGATGAACGAGGGCGTAAAGCACGCTTACGCCGCGGTTATGGAACCGACGGAGGGAACAATTCTGACGGTTGCGAGAGAGTCCGCGGACGCGGCGGGACATCTTTCCGCGCAGACCGTCGAGGAATATTTCGACGGATTTCTGGCGGAGGCGAAGGCGTCTTTAATGCGAACCCCCGACCTGCTCGACGTTCTTAAACAGGCCGGCGTGGTCGATTCCGGCGGCGCGGGTCTTGTTTGCATAGTTGAGGGAATGAGGCGCGCGCTCGATGAGGATTTTGAGGTTTCTTTTGATTCCGTTTTGAAAAACGGAGCCGAAAAGCTCGATCTCGGAAAATTCGATGAGAACAGCGTTCTCGAATTCGGCTACTGCACCGAACTCCTGCTTCGTCTGCAAACTGCGAAGACCGACGTTGACGGCTTTGATGTTTCCGTTATAACGGATTATCTTCAGAATATAGGCAATTCCATTGTCGCTTTCAAAACGGGGAGCATAGTTAAAATCCACGTTCACACGATGACTCCCGACAAGGTTCTCTGTTTTTGTCGGAATTTCGGCGAGTTTTTGACCGTAAAGATCGAAAATATGTCTTTGCAGCACAATAATACGGAAGCTTTCGGCGCTGTTGAAAGACCGAAAGAGCACAAGAAATACGGTGTTGTGACCGTTGCGTGCGGGGACGGGATCAGACAGATGATGCTTGACCTCGGCGCTGATGAAGTCGTAAACGGCGGACAGAGCATGAACCCGTCGGCAAAAGATTTTCTCGATGCTTTCGAACGCGTAAACGCCGACATTATATTTGTTCTTCCGAATAACGGAAATGTCATTCTTGCGGCGAAACAGGCGGCGAAAATGTACGAAAAAGCGGATGTTCGCGTTATTGAAAGCAAAACGCTCGGCGAGGGGCATGCCGCCCTGACAATGCTTAACACGGAGCTTGATACGCCCGAGGAAGTCGCGGCAGAACTTTACGACGCCATGCAAAATGTTACGACCGCGGCTGTTTCGACCTGCTCCAGAGACACGGAAAGCAACGGGCTTGACCTTTACAAAGGCGAATATATCGGATTTGTGGGTGACCGCGTTCTGTCCGCGGATAACGACAGGGTGGATACGGCGAAAAGGCTCATAGACGGAATAGATTTCACCGACAGAGAGATATGTATTCTCATTTGCGGCAAAGACTCCGATGCAGTGGAGACGGAAGAAATAAAGAATTATCTTTCCTCAAAGCATTCCGCGTGCGAGATATATGTTATCGACGGTGAACAGGATATTTATCATTATATAATGATAGTCGAATAAGAGGAACAGGAAAATGAAAGCGTTTGCGTACATAGTATCCGCAGTTTTCGCATATTTCGTTTCGGGACTGAATCCCGCAATAATTATGTCGAATGCGATATATAAAAAAGATATTCGTTCCTGCGGAAGCGGAAACCCCGGCTTTACGAATTTCAAGCGCGTATTCGGCAACAGGTATGCGTGGTTCGTTTTTGTTCTCGACATATTGAAAGGCGCGGTCATTTCGGTCGCGGCGGGGCTTTTGTTCCGCGCGTATGCCGGTTCGTGGGCGCTCGGCGTCGCTTATGCCGGGCTGTTCGCCATGCTCGGGCACGCTTTTCCCGTATATTACGGGTTCAAAGGCGGAAAGGGTTTTCTCGTTTGCCTTTCGACCGTTTGGTTCATTGACTGGCGGGCAGGCGCGATTGCAACAGCCGTCCTTGTTATAATGCTTCCTCTGACAAAATATATGTCGCTTTCCACCATGTCCGCGCTTGTCGCAGGCGCGGTTTCCGTTGCCGCGTTCGGCGGCGGGCTTGCCGTAAGCATTATGTATGCGGTGTGCGTACTCTTCGTTATAGCGCGGCATAAACAGAATATTGTGAGACTTGTAAAAGGAACCGAATCAAAATTCAGTTTCGGAAAGAAATAGGAAAAAAATACGAGCAAGAGAGACTTCCTCCTTTATCGGCGGAAGTCTCTCTTGCTTTGTTCCGTATGTAAAAAACTGTGCTTTACACAAGTTTATTTGTCTGTGTTTAATTCGGGAAAAATTCTGATCGCATTTTGCCGAAGTATCATTTCTTTGTCTTTTTCGGATATTTGGGCGTATTCTATTCTGCCGCGCTGTGCGCCCACGGCGTATGTGTCCGAACCGTACAGTATGCGTTCGGACAGTCCCTGCGCAACCGCCGCTTCTATAACGAAGTTCTGAAAACTTGCGCTTCCCGAGGTGTCAAGATAAACGTTTCCGTGCCTTGCTTCTTTTGCGGCTCTGAAAAAGTTATTATCCGCCATGTGAGCGATGTCAAGTATCATATCCTTGTATTTGTCGGCGTATTTGAGGTAAAGATACGGCGCAAATTCGGGGTGAATCTGCACCACGGCGTTCATATCGTTTGCAAATGAGAAAAGTTTTTCGCCGTAATCCTCCGTTGAATATCCGTGCAGGGGAGGGTGAAGCTTTATCCCGAGACATTTACGGGTATGAAGCATCTTTTTTGCCTGTTCGAATGTTTCTTCCGCGCGAGGGTCGATAACCACCCATTGGTACATAGAAGGTATTTTCGGGCAAAGGTCGAATAAATATTCGTTTTCTTCTATGACCGCTTCGGCGTCAAGAACCGAGGCAAAAGTTGAGCATATCGTATATTCGACGTTTGCGGTGTCGTTCATTTTTACGATACTGTCAAGGTCGCACCTGTAAACATCGCTTTCGGCGCTGTCCGACGGGTGTCCGTGATTGAAATGTGAATGAAAATCTATCGCTTTGATTTCGGAAGGTCCCATACCGTATCTCCTTTCGCGTTTGTATGCATTATAGCACAATCTTTCGGGAATTGAAAGTGTTTGCGCAAAAAAATAATTCTTTGCTTAAATGCGTCTTTACTTTTTTCACCTATTGTGTTATAATATATATAATTTATAAATGCAAATACGAGGCTTAAGATGAAAAGGATTTTTTCGCTGCTTGCGGCGTTTGTTTTGATTATAACTCTTGTCTCCTGCGGAAAAGGACAGGCTCGGGACAGCGAGACTCCGAACATTATCGCGACGTTGTTCCCTCAATATGACTTTGCCCGCGCGATAGTCGGCGACAAGGCAAACGTAAAAATGCTGCTGTCTCCCGGAACGGACAGTCACGAATATGACCCTACGCCGTCCGCTGCGCTTGAAATCTCAAAATGCGATCT
Source organism: uncultured Eubacteriales bacterium (assembly GCA_934454405.1). Lineage (GTDB taxonomy): Bacteria > Bacillota > Clostridia > Oscillospirales > UBA644 > UBA644. The sequence goes on from CAKSFN010000018.1 coordinate 27,255, forward strand.
TTTTATTTATACGGGCGACAATATGGAAACATGGGCGGCGACCTTACTTGCAAACGTTGACAAACGAAAAGTTTATGTTCTTGACTGCACGCAGGGTATTGAGTTCAAATCATCGGACGACGATCATGGGCACGGGCATGACCACGAGCTTGACCCTCATGTCTGGACGAGCCCCGTGAACGCGAAAAAAATGGTGGAGAACATACTTGACGCGATTTGCGCCGTGGATGCTGAAAATGCGGCTTTTTATAAGGCGAATGCCGAGGCTTATGTGAAGAGGCTCGACGCTCTCGACGCCGAGTTTCGCTCGACGGTGGCAAGCGGAAAAAGAAAAGAAATTGTTTTCGGCAGCCGTTTTGCGCTTAAATATTTTGCCGAAGAATACGGACTTTCGTATACCGCAGCGATCGCTTCCTGCGAATCGGAGGACGAGCCGTCCGTCGGCGTTATGAATTCGATAATAGAGAAAGTGAAGAAAGAGAATATCCCCGTCGTTTATTACGAGGAGCTTTCCGAGCCTCGCATAGCTCAAAAGATTGCGAACGAGACGGGCTGCCGGATACGGCAGTTTCATTCCTGTCACAATGTGAGCAGGGACGAGTTTGACAAAGGCGTTACCTATATCGATCTGATGACGGAAAATGTTAAGGTTTTGAAAGAGGGTTTGGACTGATGAGCGCGATTTCCGTTTGCGACGTGACTCTTTCCTATGATAATCTTACGGTTGCGGAACACATCTCTTTTGATATTGAATTCGGAGATTATGTTTGCATCGTCGGCGAAAACGGCACGGGGAAAAGCACGCTGCTTAAAACTCTTGTCGGCATTCATCAGCCGAAAAGGGGACACATTCTTTTTGATTGCGACATTAAAAACGGAGAAATCGGCTATCTTCCGCAGCAAACGGCCGTCAGCAACGATTTCCCCGCTTCGGTTGAAGAGATAGTTCGCTCGGGTTGTCTCGGAGCACTCGGAAAACACCCGTTTTTCACCGCTCAGGAGAAGAAAAAAGCAGATAAAAATTTAGAATTGCTCGGCATTTCGGATTTGCGTCGAAAATCCTTCCGTGAGCTTTCGGGAGGTCAGCGTCAGCGCGTTCTTCTTGCAAAAGCGCTTTGCGGCGCGCAGAAAATTCTTGTTCTCGACGAGCCTGTAACGGGACTTGACCCTCTCGTTACGGCGGATATGTATTCGATTTTGCGAAAAATCAACGATGAAGGCGTAACGGTCGTTATGGTTTCCCACGAGATAGGCGAAGCCGTTAAACAGGCGTCGAAAATACTTCACCTGAAACACGGCGTTGAGTTTTACGGAAGCGTTTCGGATTATCTGAAAAGTTCCGTCGGAAAACTGTTTACGGGAGGAGAAGCCGATGTTTGATTATATTTTTTCGGTCTTCGCAAGTCCCGTTTTCGTTCCGGCGATAGTCGTCGGGTGCCTCGTTTCTCTCTGCTCCGCGCTTTTGGGCGTAAGCCTTGTTTTGAAAAGATATTCGATGATAGGCGACGGGCTTTCGCATGTCGGTTTCGGCGCGATGAGCGTTGCCGCCGTTCTGAACCTCGCTCCTCTCTGGGTGGCGGTGCCCGTTATGATTCTGACTGCTTTTTTGCTTCTTCGGTTAAGTGAAAACAGCAAAATGAAGGGAGACAGCGTAATTGCGCTGATTTCTTCAAGCGCGGTTGCCGTCGGTCTTATCGCCGCGCATATTTCAGGCACGAACAGGGCGGTTGACAGTTATCTTTTCGGCTCTATAGTCGCCGTCGGAAAGAACGATATGTATGTCAGCATAGCGTTGAGCACCGTAGTTCTTGCACTGTACCTGATTTTTTACAACAGAATATTCGCCGTTACGTTTGACGAAAGCTCCGCTCGCGCAAACGGAGTGCGCGCAGGCGCGTATAATATTCTGATAGCCCTTCTTTCCGCCGTTACGATAGTTGTCGGAATGCGTCTTATGGGCACGCTTCTTATCTCCGGATTGATAGTTTTTCCCGCAGTTTCTTCCATGCGCGTGTTCAAAAGTTATCGCGGCGTCGTGATAAGCTCCGCGGTGATTTCCGTTCTTTGTTTTCTTGCCGGATTTATTCTTGCTTGTTTCGATCTGCCGACCGGCGCAAGCATTGTTATTGCCGATCTTGCTGTTTTTCTTGTTTTTTCACTTATCGGATTCATACGTAAGAAGGTTGAAAAGAAATGAAACCCGAAGCCGACAGGATAATTCTTCATTGCGACTGCAACTGCTTTTTCGCGTCCGTTGAAATGACGTTTGACCCGGGGCTTCGGGATGTTCCGATGGCTGTCGGAGGGGATGAAAGCAAACGTCACGGCATAATTCTTGCCAAAAACGAGATAGCGAAAAAATACGGCGTAAAAACCGCCGAAACGCTTTGGCAGGCGCGTCGGAAATGCCCCGATCTGCATATCGTTCCGCCGCGACACGGAGTATATTCCGAGTTTTCGCGGCGTGTCAACGAGATTTATTACAGATACACCGATACGGTGGAGCCCTTCGGCATTGACGAATCATGGCTCGATGTGACTCACACCGCGCACCTTTGGGGCGGAGGTAAAGCCGTTGCGGACGAAATCCGACGCGTTGTGCGCGAAGAAATAGGTATAACGGTATCCGTCGGCGTTTCTTTCAACAAGATTTTTGCTAAGATCGGAAGCGATTATAAAAAGCCCGACGCAACGACGGTTATTTCCCGGGAAAACTATAAAAGTATTGTTTTTCCTTTGCCCGTGTCCGACCTTTTGTATGTCGGGCGTTCGTCCCTGCATATTCTTCACGATATGGGCGTTCGGACGATCGGAGACCTTGCCGCGGCGGACAGAGAATACCTTGTCCGTCGGCTCGGAAAGAGCGGGGCGCAGCTGCACGACTATGCAAACGGGCTTGACCGTTCGCCCGTCAAAGACGGCGGCGAAAGGGAAGAGGTAAAATCCGTCGGAAACGGAATGACGTTCAGCCGCGACCTTGTCGGACTTGACGATATTCTGTTCGGCGTTACCAAACTGACGGATTCTGTTTGTTCCCGGATGCGTAAGCTCGGCGTCAAATGCCGTACCGTTCAGGTAACTTTACGCGCCCCCGATTTTCGTTCCCTTGTTCGTCAGCAGCCGATGCCCAAGGCCTCGGATCTCGCTTCCGACGTGATTCCCGTCGCGATGGAACTGATAAAAAGAAATTGGGTTCTGACAAATCCCATAAGAATGATAACCGTAACCGCGACGAACCTCGTTTCCGCCGACGAACCCGAACAAAGCAGTCTTTTTGAAAGCGAAGACGAGCCGGAAGAAAAGAAGAAGCGTCGGCTTGCGCGAACCATGGACGAAGTGCGGAGCCGTTACGGAAAAGGCTCGATCTCTTTCGGAAGAACCGTTACGGGAGAGCTTGACGGCGAAGAAAAAACTGACGATGATAATAAATAATGATAAATATATAACCATACGGAGGAATATGTTATGGAAATTTTGAAACGCTCGGATATTCCGAAGGAATTCACGTGGGATCTGACACCGGTTTTTGCGAACGACGACGCATGGCTCGCCGAATATGAATCGCTGAAAACGCTTCCCGCAAAAATCGCAGAATACCGCGGAACTCTCGGCAAGAGCGCAAAACAGCTTTTGGCTTTTTTGAAGTTCGAGGACGAAATAAGTCTTCGTCTCAGCTCGCTTTACGGCTATGCGTCCTGCAAGGGCGACGAGGACACCGGCAACAACTTCTATCAGGATATGCGCGGAAAAGCGATGGGAACGCTTGTGAATATATCCGGCGCTCTTTCGTTCGCGACGCCCGAAATTATGGCGATTGACGAAGATGCGCTCAACGGCTTTTACAAGGACGAGCCCGATCTTGAAACATACAGAAGAAGTATTTATCAAATCAGAAGAAGATCGGCGCACATTCTTTCCGACGAGTGCGAAAAACTGCTTGCTTCCGCCGGCGAAATGGCGGACTCTCCCGACAGAATAAGAAGCACTTTCAGCGACGCGGATCTGACGTTTGACGACGTTGTTGACGGACAGGGCAACTCTCATCATCTGACCGACGGAACGCTTGTTCCTCTTCTTGAAAGCACCGACGTGAAACTCCGCGAGAATACGTTCAAAACATATTACAAGCGTATGGGCGAGTTCAAAAATACCGTCGCATCCACTCTCGACGCGCAGTTTAAGCAGCTTCGTTTTTTTGCTGATGCACGCAATTATTCTTCAACTCTCGAAGCCTCGCTTGACGTGACGGAGGTTCCCGTAAACGTTTATCTTAATCTAATTGACGCGGTTCACGCGAATCTCGACAAAATGTATAAGTATGTCGCGCTCCGCAAAAGACTTCTCGGTGTTGACGAGCTTCATATGTATGATGTTTATACTCCCATAGTTTCCGACGCCGCGGTTGAGATAGACTTTGAACAGGCGAAAAAGACGGTTCTCGAAGCGCTTTCCGTTCTCGGAGAAGACTACACGGATATGCTCAAAGAGGGCTTTGACAACCGCTGGATAGACGTTTACGAGAATGTCGGAAAACGCAGCGGCGCGTACTCTTCGGGCTTCGGCAGACCTCATCCCTATGTTCTGCTTAATCATAAGAACAATCTGGACAGCCAGTTTACTCTCGCGCACGAAATGGGACACGCTCTGCACAGTTATCTGACCATGAAAAATCAGCCTGTGAACACGGCGGATTACGTCATATTCGTCGCCGAAGTCGCTTCAACCTGCAACGAAATTCTTTTGATGAAGCACTTGCTTAAAAACACGACCGACAAGAAAGCGAAAGCATATCTCATAAATCATTTTCTTGATCAGTTCAAAGGCACGGTTTACAGACAGACGATGTTTGCTGAGTTTGAGCTTGAAATGGGCAGGATGTCCGAAAACGGCGAAACGCTGACCGCCGACGCTCTCTGCAAAAAGTATTATGATCTCAACAAACTCTATTTCGGTCCCGATATGGTCTCCGATGAAGAGATAGCTCTCGAATGGGCCCGCATACCGCATTTCTTCTATAATTATTATGTCTTCCAGTATGCGACAGGCTTTTCCGCCGCGGTTGCCATCGCAAACAGGATTCTTGAAAAGGGCGCGCCCGCGGTTGCGGATTATAAGCGCTTCCTTTCCGGCGGCTGCAGCACCGACCCCATCTCTTTGTTAAAGATAGCGGGCGTCGATATGAGCTCTCCCGAACCCGTAAACGAAGCTCTCAAGCTCTTCGGTTCACTTATCGACGAACTCGACGCGCTGTTGAAATAATCAAATACAACGGTTTGCCGCCCGACGGATTCTTTCCGTCGGGCGGCGGTTTTATGCAATAAAACTTTAATCAGATTCTGTCGGGTCTGTCTTTCCGAAACGGCATAGGCGGTCTTTCGTTATGTTCCTGCGGCGTATTCTCAATATAATGCTTTGCCTGCGTCGTGAACAGCTCCGCATATTTACCGCCGAGCCTCATCAGACTTTCGTGATTTCCCGTCTCGACGATCTTTCCGTCTTCAAGGACTATTATCTTCGACGCTATTGTTGCGCTTGAAAGCCTGTGCGAAACGAAAATCGTGCCCTTGCCCTGTCTCAACCGATCAAACTGAGAGAATATTTCCTGCTCCGCCATCGGGTCGAGAGACGCCGTCGGTTCATCGAGAATAACAAAATCCGAATCTCTTAAAAATGCCCGCGCAACCGCAATTTTCTGCCATTGCCCGACGGAAAGCTCAAGTCCCGTCTGCTCAAAAACTCTCATAAGCGGCGTGTCGTATTTTTCGGGCAGGTTTCGGATGAATTCGTCCGCGCTGCTCTTTTCCGCCGCGTTGCGGATCAGCGCGGAGTCGTCTTTTCTGGCAAGGTCTCCGAAGCCGATATTTTCTTTTACCGAAAACGCATATTTTCCGAAATCCTGAAATATCATTCCGAACATGGAATACAGGTCTTTTACGTCGTATTCTCTGATATCGTACCCGTCAAGAGTGATAATGCCCTCTGTCGGGTCGTAAAGCCTCGTCAGAAGTTTCAGAAGCGTTGTTTTGCCTGCTCCGTTCAAGCCCACGAGAACTATGGTTTCTCCCGTTGAAAAGGTCATATTGATGTTTTGAAGAACTCTTCGGTTCGTGGCGGGGTATGCGAATGATACGTTTTTGAATTCGATGGTATGCGGCGCGTGATGATTGATTTTTCGCGGCGTCGGCAGAATTGAAACGACCGTCGGCACAACATTCATAAACGATATGAGGTTGTCGATATAAAGCGTTCCCTCGTAAATGCTGCCTGTTGTCGTTATAAGAGACGACACGCTGTTGGAAATTGAAAAAAGCGCGTTTGTATAAAGCGAATAATCTCCTATCGTAAGCAGTCCCGAGTACACGAGATATGCGATTCGCAGAAAGATGCCGCCGTTCAAAACCGATTGCGCGGTCGCTATTCCGATGCCCCAGCCGCCTTCCTGAACGATAAGCTTTTTCATTCCACGGAAATATGTCTTAAACGTGCCCGAATACCTGTTTATGAACGTGTCCGCGAGATCGAAAAGCTTTACCTCTTTGACAAGATCCTTGTCCGTGACCAGCTGCGAATAGTATTCAAGCTGTCTGCGCTCCTTGGAGTGAAAACGCATATAACCGAACATCTTTTTTCTGTATTTATATGTAATTACCGCAGACGGTACTGTCATAAGTATCACCGCAATCGGCGCCCAGAACATTGTTCCGGCAAGAACCGTTATGAAACTTATCAGCGTTATAAGCGTGCTGACGATTCCGAACGCCGCCTCAATAACCTGCATGGGACGGCTTCCTGCCTCCTGCGTCGCGTTTTCAAGCTGCGAGTAAAATTCGGGAAGGTCGAATTTGGCGAGATCTATCGTTTTCGCCTTTTTCATTATTTTGATTTTAATGCTGTAAACAAACAGCTCGTTTGAAAGACGCGTTATCATTCTGTTGACAGAGCTGATAACGAGCACGAAAAGCTGGAACACTATCTGCAGAATAAGCAGTCCGCCGAGCTGCCAAAAGTCTCCGAGCTCGCCTGCGACGGCTTGCTGTAATCCGTCCATAAGCCACTTTGTGACGTATGCGCCGATTATGGCCTGAAATCCGTTGAACAGCGTCATAAACGCCATCAAAAGTATGATTATGGGCTGAGATTTATAAACGAGCGTAAAAATATAAAACAGTCTGCGAAAAGTGTCTTTTATCGATTTTCCGAAAAACGAAACCTTGTTTTTGAAGCCTTTCGGCATTTTCGGCGCTTCCGTCTTCGAATGGATGGGCGGAGGCCCCATCGGGGGACCGAACATAATTATACCTCTTTTTACATATTTTTACATTATTATACGTTCAAATCTTTTTTGTGTCAATAGTCTTTTCCAATGAAACACAAGAATTTAACCGTTTTTTTTCTTTTTTTGTAATTACGAAAAAAGTTCGGATATTGTTTATTGCAACCTGTTCCGCTTTTAATGTATAATATAGAGGTATAGTATAGATGAAAGGAGCGAATATCTTTGCATAAACGAAGTGTTCTCAAAGAGAAATTCCGAGAGGCCGTCTCGTCCGTTCTGCCGATAACGCTTATCGTCGCGATTCTGTGCTTTATTCTGATTCCGATTGAAAGCGGACTCATGCTCTCGTTTCTTGTCGGCGCCGTTATGATAATCGTGGGAATGGCGCTCTTCACGATAGGCTCCGATGTTTCCATGACGCAGATAGGTTCGCATATCGGCGGCGCAATGACGCGTTCCCGCCGGCTGTGGATAATACTTGTCGTAAGCTTTGTTATCGGTGTTATAATAACCGTCGCGGAGCCCGATTTGCAGGTGCTTGCCAAAAATGTTCCGAGCATTGACAAGAATGTTTTGATAATTACCGTTGCGGCAGGCGTCGGGTTCTTTCTCGTCGTCAGCATGCTCCGTATACTTTTCGGCTTTTCGCTGAAATGGCTTTTTATAATTTTTTATGCCGCTCTTTTTGCTCTTGCGGCGTTTTCCGATAAAGAGTTTCTTTCCGTCGCGTTTGATTCCGGCGGTGTGACAACGGGTCCGATGACAGTTCCTTTCATTATGGCTCTCGGCGTCGGCGTCGCCGCCACGCGAAGCGACAAAAAGGCAAAGGACGACAGTTTCGGTCTTGTTGCGCTTTGTTCGATAGGCCCCATCCTTTCCGTGCTGATTCTCAGCTTTATTTATAAGGGCGGCGCGGAGGAATCAACGCTCCCTGTCAATTCTTTCCCCAACACGGTCTCTCTCGGCTGGGAATATCTTCGTGAACTTCCGGCATATATGGGCGAGGTTGCGTTCGCGCTTCTTCCGATAGTCGTTTTTTTCCTGATATTTCAGGTCGTTTCTCTGCATATCAAGAAAAGACCCTTTCTCAATATACTGATAGGCATCGTTTTTACATACGTCGGACTTGTCCTTTTTATGACCGGCGTAAACGTCGGTTTTCAGTCGCTCGGTTATGTTCTCGGCGCAGAGATCGTCGGGTCGGGGCTGAAGTTCCTTCTTGTTCCGCTTGCCGTTCTTATGGGCTGGTTCATAATCAACGCGGAGCCTGCGGTTCATGTGTTGAACAAGCAGGTCGAGGAGCTGAGCGCAGGCGCAATTTCCGCAAAAGCGATGGGACTCAGCCTTTCTGTCGCCGTTTCTGCTGCCATGGGGCTTGCGATGGTTCGTGTTTTGACGGGAATCTCGATAATGTGGTTCCTGATTCCCGGTTATTCCGCCGCGCTGATTCTTTCATTTTTTGTGCCGCAGACCTTCACCGCCATCGCGTTTGACTCCGGCGGTGTCGCTTCCGGTCCTATGACAGCAACGTTTATGCTTCCGTTTGCCATGGGCGCGTGCTCCGCGCTCGGGGGAAATGTTATGACCGATGCGTTCGGTCTTGTTGCTCTCGTTGCGATGATGCCGCTTATAACCGTTCAGGTTATGGGCGCGATATCCGTTGTGAAGAGGCGCAGGGGAAAGGTCGAGGACTTCGAGCCCGCTTACGAGGACGGCGGCGTTATCGAACTTTGGGAGGTTGCATAATATGGAACTTTACTGTGTTATCAGCATAACCGACAGAACTGCCGCCGAGGATATACTCGAAATATGTCGGGATCTTGACCTTTCTTTTACGCTGACAAATCTCGGCCGCGGCACCGCGACGAGTGAGCATTTGTCGCTGAACAACCTCGAAAGCAGCGAAAAAGCCGTAGTCAGCGCATTTGCAAACGGCGAAGATATGCGAAAAATGCTTCGTCTTGCAAAAATAAGACTTTTTATGGATATCCCGGGAAACGGAATTATGATGGCGATCCCCGTAAAGAGCGTTTGCGGAACAAAAACACTTTCGTTCCTGACGAACGGAAAACAACAGGAGGGAGGAACACCCGAAATGAAATTTGAAAATGAGCTTATAATCGTAATACTCAACGAGGGATATTCCGATATCGTAATGGACGCGGCGCGCACAGCCGGCGCGGGCGGCGGCACGGTGATTCACGCAAAGGGAACGGGACGCAAAAAGGCCGTCAGGTTTTTCGGCGTTTCTCTTGCCGAGGAAAAGGATATGATTTACATAGTGTCTCCGTCTTCCAAAAAGGCGAGGATAATGAATGCGATAACTCAAAAAACGGGAACGGAAACCGACGCGGGTGCCTTCTGCTTCTCTCTGCCGATTTCCGAGGTTGCGGGTCTTCGTAAATTCGACGACGAAAAAGGAGAAGAGTAATCATTCGAAAATCGCGGAGTCCTTTGCCATCAGCCTTCCGTGCTCACGCAGAAATTCAGCTTTAATGTGACACGGCTCCGCGTATTCGTTCAGTTCGAGAATAAGCTTTTTTGCTTCGCTCGGCAAACCTTCGACTTCGATATAGGCGTAAAAAACGCCGTTTATCTCGTAAATTTCGGTTTTTACGATACTTTCGGAAAACTTTGAGAATATTATTCTGCTGTCAAGCAGCGCGTCCGCCGTTTCAAACCTCATTATTTGAAACATATACTCTTTTGCGTCGTTTTTCGGTATTTTTGAAATAAAAATCGTTATGCTTCCCGCAATGCCGGTTCTGGCTTCTATCAGAATACGCGAATTGCGGGAATCAAAGCCTATTTCGTTTCTTGCCTCAAGAATTATCCTTTCGCAGAGCCTGCGCGTGTTTGCGTCGTCGCAGTCCATCGTTTCGTAGGTTATCCCGTATTTTATTTGCTCGTCGGCATCGACGGTGACCTTGATTTTCGATTCGTTTATCTGCTCTATGTACATAACCGTTACCTCCGTCATTGTTCATATTATCATTATATAAAAATTTTCTTACGGTGACAATGGATAAATAAATGCACGGTTGACAATTTTGAGCATATATGGTAAAATATAACATATATTATTTTTCAAGCAGACATTGCTCGGGAGGCATTTTACAAATGAAAATAACGGTTGTCGGTTGCGGCAGATGGGGTTCTTGCATAGCGTGGTATCTTGACAGAAACGGTCATAATGTCACCGTTTTCGGAGAGGAAGCCGCTCCGACTTTTATCGGGTTCAAAGAAAACAGAACGAACGGCGTTGTAACTTTTCCCGAAAGCATACGCCTGACGACGAATCTTGACAGCGCTCTGAAAGACGCGGAGACTGTTGTTATCTCCATTCCGTCACAAAACCTGCGCTCCTTTATGCGGACGGCGAAGGAGCACGATATTGAAAATAAAACGTTTGTTCTTTGTATGAAAGGTATTGAGGTCGAAACCGGAAAGCTTCTTCATCAGGTCGTTGAGGAGTATCTTCCCGAATCGTCCTCGCTCGCCGTCTGGGTCGGTCCCGGGCACGTGCAGGAATTTGTTGCGGGTCATCCGAACTGTATGGTTATCGACAGTTTTGACAAGGATGTCACGGCAAAACTCATTTCCGAGTTTTCGAGCGATCTGATACGCTTTTATTACGGAACGGATCTTATCGGCACGGAGATAGGCTCCGCCGTGAAAAACGTTATCGGTATTGCCGCAGGTATTCTCGACGGGCTTAACCGCTCGTCCCTGAAAGGCGCTCTTATGTCGCGCAGCACGTTTGAGGTCGCCCGTTTGATGAAGGCTATGGGTGCAAATCCGTTTTCATCCTTCGGTCTTTGCCATCTCGGCGATTTTGAAGCGACCGTCTTTTCCGAGTATTCGCATAACAGGCAATACGGAGAGTCTCTTGTTACGGGCGCGGATACGCTCGGTCTCGCGGAGGGATACTATACGGCGGCAGCGGTCAAAAAGCTTTCGGAAAGGTATAATGTCGATATGCCGATATGCGGCGCCGTTTATGATGTGATTTACAACGGAGCCGATGTTAAAGATGCTATTTCCAGGCTTTTTTCACGCAGTCAAAAAGAAGAATTCATTATCTGAATGTTTTTTCAGGTTTATTTCCGCCGTCGGTATTCGCCGACGGCGGAAACCCCGAACGGCTTGCGGTTACAAAAAATTTGCAATTTACCTCTTGCATTTCAAATAAAACTGTGATATTATATATAGGCTGAATTGAAAAGGCAAAAACCGAATATGCGCTTGTAGCTCAGCTGGATAGAGTGACTGGCTACGAACCAGTAGGTCGGGGGTTCGAGTCCCTTCAAGCGCGCCAAAAACAAGTATCTCCGCACAAAAGTGCGGAGATACTTGTTTTGGCATATCGAGGGGACTCGAACCCTGAGAGGGCAAAATGCGTAAAGAAAACAATCCGGTGGATTGTTTTCAGCATTTTGATCCGAGCATAATATGCGAGGAGGTGGCGACGCAAACGGAGAGCCGCGGCGTCGTCCCTTCAAGCGCGCCAAAAACAAGTATCTCCGCACAAAAGTGCGGAGATACTTGTTTTGGCATATCGAGGGGACTCGAACCCTGAGAGGGCAAAATGCGTAAAGAAAACAATCCGGTGGATTGTTTTC
>CAKSFN010000019.1 GCA_934454405.1 uncultured Eubacteriales bacterium
GCTATTAAAATGATATTTTCAAGCTTTGGGCATCTGAATTTCTTACTGTTAATGTTTTTTCTCCAAGATTCAATGGCAGACACAGCGAGATTTAATTGCTCTGCGGCTTTGTCAATGTTTTCAAAACTATCAAGAACTATATGGTAGCATTGATGAGCTACGGCTTCTTTATCGCATTTTTGATATCGTTCCAAAAGCTCCTGCAAATCAAATATATCTCCGCCGGTGACTTGCTTCAGAGCATCGTATTTGTTTTCCTGCGTGACGGTTGTTCCGCCATCCGTCATCATAACAAAATGCACGCTTTTCCAATCGTTTGGAATAAGATACGGACTGTGCGTTGAGTAAATCACCTTTATTCCTTGATGTTCAAGTTCAAGTAATTCTTTCAAAACCTCTTTTTGCGCAATGGGGTGAAGCATGGCGGCAGGTTCGTCAATAATAAACAGGTCGCCGTTTTTAAGCGTATTTTTCATAAAATAGTATGTGAAATACCACCGTCTGCCGGCACTTGTCGAATTAAGATCAACAATTTCGCCGCTTTTTTCGTGCAGCAGTATCGACGGGAGTTTTCCGTCGGACTGTTCAACCGCAATACGCTTGTACATGCCGTTTTCAAATTCGGGAATGTTTGCATTGAGGTATTTTTCAAATTCATTCAATGCAGCTTCGGACAGAGAAAAGTCTTTATTTTCGCTGATCTGTTTTTGAATTTCATCTCTATCCGGCCCGGAATAAACTCGGTTTAGATATGTTTGCAGAATCACGCGGGATCTATCGTTTCGGAAATATTCGCGCTCCGGGTCATCTGTTTTGAAAATGACTTCGCTGCTTTCATTCCGCAAAAAAGCGCATTTTGCGCCGACGCATCTTTGCACCTCCCAAATGAATTTGTAAAACGCACCGATGTTGACGGGCATCTTTTTGTAGTCGCTCAAAGCATCTTTCAAACGCTTTGCCCGCTCGTCCAGCTCATGAAGTAAGTCCGTGACCTTATTGCAGGCGGCTTTCGATGCCTTGTTGATTTTTGTGATTTCCCGCTTTATCGCCGCTTCATTGACGGTAATGAATTTCTCTTCAAATGGGGCTAAATCGGGTTTTACATAACGAAGTTTGAAGCAAAGCCTTTCTAAATTGCCTAACTGATAATAAGCGGGAATATATCCGAATTTGAAAGAACAATCCTCAACGCAAAAGTTTTGTATGATTGATTTTATCAGTTTTTCGGTTTGTTCCAAAACAAATTCCGCTTGGAATTTGAAGCTATCATAACTTGTCGTTGAATTTTTGAAATTTATGATCTGAAGCCCCTGTAACGGATGTTCGTTTTCACCGTACGCAATTTTGTTCAGCTGCTTTGTATATGTATTCAGTGCGTCTTTCAATTCGCCTGCAAGTTCGGAGATTTCGTCGACTTCCGATCTCAAAAGTGGAACCAGATACTCCGATTCGATTCGGTCTATCTTGCAGTCTTCTCCGGAACAGGCGACAAATTCGCATTTTTCGTCAATACTTTTGCCGGGGAAAAGCCTCTCGGCATCCTCTTTTTCAAGGCGGATATACACCTTATAGCTCATCGGCAGTTCGTTGTGCAGCCCGAAGTAATTGCCGTTCGCCTCCGCAATGGCACTCAGCGCTTCCAAAATATTGGTTTTTCCGCTTCCGTTTTTCCCTATCAACACCGTCGGCATACCGTCGCAGAAAACTATTTCGACGGGATCTTTTATGGACTTATAGTCTTGCATTTCGATTTTTGTGATTTTCATTGAGTCCTCCTATGGTTAGACCGTCTTTACGGCAGTATAGCACAAATTTCCGTGTTTTTCAAGAGCGTCCTCCGCTTTTGTCCTTCCTTGCCGGGCTCAGATCATAAACTCCGCCCCTTTTGTATTGACAATTATATAAAAAAGTTATATAATATATTTGAAACAAAAAATTACCTGTGAAGACATATTTGCCGGACGTAAAAAAGGGTTCGCAAAGCGAACCCTTATACTTCACACCTGTGAAAGCCTTTCGGCGATTTGAAAAAATTTTATTTGAACTTGCAGTGTAATCTCTTGGTAGTTGAGATTGTTTATATTATAGCACATAAAAAAGGAGTTGTCAAGATGAAAAATGAAAAGAAGTCATTCGGAGAGTACTATCTCGGAATTGACGCGGGAACTGATTCCGTGGGGTGGGCGGTTACGGATGAAAATTACAACGTTCTGAAATTTCACGGAAAAGCAATGTGGGGAGTCAGACTTTTCGAGGAGGCGCAAACCGCAGCTGATCGTCGCGCTTTTAGAACCGCGCGAAGAAGACAGGGAAGAAAAGTTCAAAGAACAAAGCTTCTTCAGGAATTGTTTGCCGAGGAGATATGCAAAAAAGACAGCGCGTTTTTTATACGTATGGCAGACAGTAAATATTATGCCGAGGATAAAACGGAACCTCAACAAAACGCTCTTTTTAATGATGTCGATTATACAGATAAAGATTATCACAAAGAGTATCCGACCGTATATCATCTGCGCCGCGCTTTTATAGAAGGCAAAGATATACGAGATCCCCGTCTCCTTTATTTGGCGGTTCATCATATAATAAACAATCGCGGACATTTTCTTTTCGAAGGAATGGATTTGAGTAAAGTCGTTGATTTTGAAACGCCTTTTTCGGTTCTCAAAGAATATCTGCGGGAAGAAGATTTCGGGTTTGACTTTTCAAATATAGATGCAGATGCGCTCAAAGAGAGTTTAAAAACCAAACAAGGAATAACTCAAAAGAAAAAGGATTTATACAAGCTGCTCGGAAAAGAAAAAGGAACTCTGAAATCTGTTTGCGATTTGCTTGCGGGAGGCTCCGGAATAAAGCTTACGGATTTGTTCAACGATGAATCTTTGGCAGGCGAAACTCCCGAAAAGATTTCGCTTGCGGATTCGTCGATAGAAGATGATCGCACCGCATTGGAAAATATACTCCAAGACAGAATTCAACTTCTCGATTGTCTGAAAGCCGTGTATGATTGGGCGATACTTGACGAGATACTAAGCGGTTCTCCGTACATATCTTTCGCGAAAACGCAATCTTATGAAAAGCATAAAAAAGATCTTGCTCTTTTGAAAAAAACGATAAAACGTCTTTGTCCGGAAAAGTATAAAGAGGTATTCAA
The DNA here is from genome assembly GCA_934454405.1 of uncultured Eubacteriales bacterium. Taxonomy (GTDB): domain Bacteria; phylum Bacillota; class Clostridia; order Oscillospirales; family UBA644; genus UBA644. The sequence continues at coordinate 3,152 of CAKSFN010000019.1, forward strand.
ATCTCCTAATACGGCGAACAATTATTGTGCATATTCGGGGATGTGCGTTATCAACGGTAAGAAAACGGCGATTGAAGAAAGAACGACTGCCTCTGACTTCGGAAAATACATCGCAAAATTATTGAGCAGTTTCGATGATCCGGATGCAAAAGATATTTTGCGGCAAATAGATGCGCAAACATTTATGCCGAAACAAAGAACGGGAGAAAACAGCGTTCTGCCGTATCAGGTGCATAAAGTCGAACTTGAAAAGATTCTCGGTAATGCCGAAAGGAACTTTCCGTTTTTGCTTGAAAAAGATGATTCGAATTTGACTGTAAAAGACAAGATAATTAAATTGCTTACATTCAGGATTCCATATTATGTCGGTCCCCTCAATGACAAACACCGTAATTCGGGATTCTGTTGGATCGTAAGAAAAAACACAGAAGACACATCACGTATTCTTCCTTGGGAATTTGAGCAAAAAGTCGATCTTTACGCGAGCGCGGAGCAATTCATAAACAGAATGACAAACAAATGCACCTACCTTGTCGGGGAAGATGTTTTGCCTAAGGATTCGTTGCTTTACAGCGAATACTCTGTGCTGAATGAATTAAACAATCTTAAACTTGACGGCGAGCCTTTAAAACAGGAAGATAAAGAGAATATTATCAAGGAAATCTATGAAAAGAAAAACAAAGTTAAAATAAAGGATATTGCTAATTACTATAAGCGCAACGGGTTTGATGTGAAGCCGGATGATTTTACGGGCTTTCATGAAGAATTGAAAGCATCTCTTCGCTCGTACAATCTGTTTTTCAGTCTGCGTGGCGAAAAACTTGATGAAAGCGCAGTTGAAGAAGCAATAAGAGCCGTTGTTCTTTTCGGCAACGATAAAAAAATGCTTTCACAAAGGCTTCGAAACATAAAGAACGGTTTTTTCTCGGAAACAGAAATAAACCGCATATCGGGATTCAAGTTTTCCGATTGGGGACGACTTTCCGAAAGATTTCTTACGGTAATATACGCCATAAATAAAGAAACAGGCGAATTCTTTAATATTATCGAGGCTCTTCGCGTGACAAATAAAAATCTTATGCAGTTGTTGAGCTCGGAATTTGATTTTAAAAAGAAAATTGATGAGGAAAACGAAAAAATCAACGGAGGGATCCCTGAATTTTCCTATGACGCTCTTGTAAAAGACAGTTACGCGTCTCCGGCAGTAAAACGCTCGATCTGGCAAGTGCTGACAATCGCAAAAGAGATTGAAAAAATCACCGGACATGCTCCGAAAAAAATCTTTATGGAAACCACAAGAGAGGACAGAGAAAAGAAAGCAACTAAATCAAGGAAAAAACAGCTTGTCGAACTTTATAAAAAGTGCAGAGAGGAAACTTCCGAGTTGTTGAAGACTCTTGAAAAAAGAGAGGATTCCGAGCTTAGGAACAATGCGCTTTACCTGTACTACACACAAATGGGAAAATGTATGTACAGCGGTGAAACGATTGAACTCGAACATCTCTTTGATAAAAACGTCTATGATATAGATCACATTTATCCGCAATCGAAAACAAAAGATGACAGCCTTAACAATAAAGTTCTTGTCAAAAAAGAATTAAACGGACAAAAGAGCGACAGATATCCCGTTCCTCGAGATGTTCTTTCTCCCGGAATAGAAAATCATTGGAAATGTCTGAGAGCCGCGGGGTTGATAAGTGAAGAAAAATATAAAAGATTGACGCGCAGAACAAACTTTTCCGATACGGAGCTTTCGGGCTTTATCGCAAGACAGCTCGTTGAGACAAATCAGGCGACAAAAGCGGCGGCGGAAATTCTTAAAAGAGTTTATCCGGAAACACGCCTTGTATATTCCCGCGCCTCAAACGTAGATGTGTTCAAGAAAAGATACGATATTTTAAAGGTTCGCGAAGTTAATGACTATCATCACGCAAGAGACGCATATTTGAATATTGTCGTAGGAAATGTTTTTGATGTTAAGTTTACGATGAACCCTCTTAATTTCATAAAGGGAGGAGGCACATATTCTCTGAATGAGAATATGTATGACAGCGACATCAGGAGAGGAAACAATGTTGCATGGGTTGCGGGTAACAACGGAACGATAGCAACGGTCAAAAAGACTTGTTCAAAAGAAAACATCCTTTTCACAAGATATGCGTTTGAACAGAAAGGCGGTTTGTTCGATCAGCAAATAATGAAAAAAGGAAAGGGACAGCTGCCCACAAAGCCGAGCGACCCGCACATGCAGGGGCAGACAGAGCAGGAATGGATCGATAAGTACGGCGGATATAATAAGCTGTCCGGAGCATATTTCTGTTTGGTAGAGTATAAGGACAAAGGAAAAACAGTGCGGTCAATCGAGTCTGTGCCTTTGCTTGTATCCGCAAAAATCAAAAATGATCCGTCGGAGCTTGAAAAGTATTTAAAGCAAGCATTGGGAACGGAAGAAATGTCTGTCCGAATCCGTGAAATTAAGTTTAATACATTGTTCAATCATAACGGATTTCTTATGCATATAACGGGAAGACAAGGAAACCAACTGATTTTCAAGCCTGCGTTGCAGTTGAAAGTTAATGCCTCTGATTACGCATATATCAAAAAAATCGTTCGTTTTTGCGAACGAGAGAAAGAATGCAAAAAAGCGTTTACCGTAAGCGGGTTTGACGGCATCGAAAAAGACAGGAATATTGAACTTTTTGATTTCTTTACCAAAAAACTTTCAAGCGATATTTTTATGGTCCATCATGCGGCAACATTGAAATCTCTGTTGGCGAACAGGAGCATATTTGTTGATATGTCTGTTGAAATGCAGGCAAGAACGATATATCAAATACTTCATATATTCCGGTGCAACAGAATGCTTGCGGATTTAACGGCTTTGCAAGGCGCAAAAAGTGCGGGAACTGTTCTTATGTCAAAAAAAATATCTCTAAACGATAAAATCATGATAATAAATCAATCCCCGACCGGACTGTTTGAAAACTCCGTTGACCTTCTGACCGTATGAGTTGGCGCACGGTTGTTGTTTCAAAAAGCGCAAAACTTGAAACAAAATTGAACTATCTGCATGTAAGAGATGCGACGGGAACAATTAAGGTTCATCTTTCAGAAATTGCGATGCTTATTATTGAAAGCACCGCCGTGTCTCTTACGGCAAGTTTGATTTGTGAGTTGTGCCGAAGAAAAATTAAAATCATTTTTTGCGATGAGAAAAGAAATCCGCAGTCGGAACTTGTTTCATATAACGACGGGTTTGATACAAGTTTGAAACTGAAAAAACAGATAGCATGGTCAGAAACGATAAAAGAAGCGGTTTGGACGGAAATTGTCAGAGAAAAAATACGACAACAAGCCATATTGCTGACAGAACTCGAAAAATTCGAGGCGGAAATACTTTTCGATTATATTGAAGAACTTAAGCTCGGAGACCCGACAAACAGGGAGGGACATGCCGCAAAAGTGTATTTCAACGCACTTTTCGGCAAGTCGTTCTCCCGTCAACGGGAGTCTCCCGTTAATGCTGCCCTCAATTACGGTTACAGTATAATTCTTTCTGCATTCAACAGAGAAATTTCTGCTCTCGGATATACAACAAAACTCGGACTGTTTCACGATAACCGTTTCAATTTTTTCAATCTGTCTTCGGATCTTATGGAACCGTTCAGACCTTTGGTTGACCGCGCCGTCATTTCAATCGTTTTTGATGAGTTCGGTCACGACGAAAAAATGATAATGGTCAATGTGTTGAATGAAGAAGTTGTATTTGCAGGCAAAAAACAGACTGTAGGCAACGCGATAAGACTTTTTTGCAAAGGCATCACCGATGCCCTGTGCGAAAACGATTTGACCAAAATCAGGTTTTACGAATATGGGTAATTACAGATTTATGCGAATAATTGTTTTTTTTGATCTTCCTGTGGAAACCGCGAAAAACCGAAGAGAATATTCGCAGTTCAGACGCTTTCTTATTAAAGAAGGCTTTATTATGATGCAAGAATCCGTTTATTGCAAGCTTGCTCTTAATATGACCGTGGTTGATTCCGTTTCAAGTCGCGTCCGAAAAAACAAACCGTCGGAAGGTATTGTGCAAATGCTCACCGTTACGGAAAAACAGTATAATTCGATGGAGTTTATTGTCGGATCGAAAAAAAGTGATATTATTGATTCTGATGAGAGGCTGGTCGTTATATGAGGATTGCGCATCCTGAACTTGATTTTTATATCGATGAGAAAGAAAATTCCTCGGCGGTATTGGTCATTGAAAACGAGAATTTTCTTTATAAACTCCTTTTGGAACTGAAAAAACAAATTGATTCGGGAGACGGTCGGTTTGTCTTTTCTGAAGAATTTGATATTGTTTCTGCGGGCAGGAATGTTTTCTTGATTACCGATTTGCTTGACATAGAGTTGAATAAAAAGAAAATACTTTCAAAGATATATTCCGACCTTGCAGAAAGGGCAACAGGAGAAGAAAACTATGAAAAAACGGCGCGGGTGCTTTCGGCATTAGAGGATTATATTTCCGATTTGACGGAGCAGTTTGATGCGGAGCTTGAATATTCTCTGCCGTCTCCCGACAGTTTGTTGAAGATGTTTAATGTAAAGGTTGAAGATGAGGAAAGGTCGCTTGTTGAACGTCTCATAGATTATATTTCCCTTTTAAAAGAGACATTTAATATCAGATACTTTGTTATTTTCGGCTTACACTCGTTTCTCTCAAAAGAAGACCTAATTGCATTTTATAACTTTACTTTTTTAAAAAAATATGCTATACTATCCGTAGAGCATGTAGCTCCGGATCTCCTCGAATGTGAAAAAGCATTTATCGTTGATTCGGATTTATGCAGTTTTTGCTGATATATCAACGGAAATTACCCTGTTGGGCAGTAACATGGTACTTTTTGCCTCATGAATTTGAGTTTGAGAGTAGTGTAATTTCTTTTGGTAGTAAAACACATCCCGCTCGACAGAATTGCGGCGTTTTGTTTGAGAGTAGTGTAATTTCTTTTGGTAGTAAAACTGAATGTCATTCATCGCGTGACAGACGTTTGTTTGAGAGTAGTGTAATTTCTTTTGGTAGTAAAACCGAGTGTCATTCGTCACGCGATAAGCGTTCGTTTGAGAGTAGTGTAATTTCTTTTGGTAGTAAAACGATTTTGTTGCCTTTATCGCGTGCGCGTGAGTTTGAGAGTAGTGTAATTTCTTTTGGTAGTAAAACTCATACAGGTTTACCGCCTTTCGTAGTTGTGTTTGAGAGTAGTGTAATTTCTTTTGGTAGTAAAACCGTTTGTTTTACATTCAGCGCGTTCTTTTCGTTTGAGAGTAGTGTAATTTCTTTTGGTAGTAAAACTGGGGTCAATGCGATGTTCTCTTGTCAATCGTTTGAGAGTAGTGTAATTTCTTTTGGTAGTAAAACGAATGACGGAGGTGAGTTTGTGCCGATCTTGTTTGAGAGTAGTGTAATTTCTTTTGGTAGTAAAACATTCACGGTTTTTATTGCTTTACAGTTGATGTTTGAGAGTAGTGTAATTTCTTTTGGTAGTAAAACTTTTGTGGCGCGGATTTCCTCTGCTTTTCTGTTTGAGAGTAGTGTAATTTCTTTTGGTAGTAAAACTCAATATTTTGATAGGGTTCGTGTAAGACAGTTTGAGAGTAGTGTAATTTCTTTTGGTAGTAAAACTGAGTGCCACTCTTCGCGCGATAAACGCGAGTTTGAGAGTAGTGTAATTTCTTTTGGTAGTAAAACTTTGTAGTCGCATATCTCGTTCCCAACCTTGTTTGAGAGTAGTGTAATTTCTTTTGGTAGTAAAACAAACGACCTCGATGTGAACGGACTCAACAAGTTTGAGAGTAGTGTAATTTCTTTTGGTAGTAAAACAAAGAAGACGAATGGCTTATCGCGAATTACGTTTGAGAGTAGTGTAATTTCTTTTGGTAGTAAAACCTTTTCGCAGATACTCTGCCACCGAGGGTTGTTTGAGAGTAGTGTAATTTCTTTTGGTAGTAAGTAATAACTGAATGACTGGCAGGTCAATTAAAAGGCACACTTGTGTGCAGCCAGTGGTGTTAGGGCTTTGCCCGAAAAGGAAAAACCACCCGCTATGCGGATGGATATTTATTATATCGACAAAGAGGTTTGTTCGTTATTCTGCAGCCGCGGCACGTTCGCTGACAAAAATGTTCCCTGAATGCTTTGATTTTGTGGTGAAAAAAACCGTCCTTTTTGAGCCTTTTCGGAATAAAAAAACCGTACACGAAACGTGTACGGTTTTTTGGTGGAGACGATGAGACTCGAACTCACTACCTCTACAATGCGAATGTAGCGCTCTCCCAGATGAGCTACGCCCCCAAGCGCCTATAAAGTATAGCAGATTTTTTGTGTTTTGTCAATACCGGCGCGCAGAGAAATTTGAAAATGAAACGCAAATTTTCGTGACGCGACGGGATTCGGCGCTTTTTGAGGCGGGTTTTTTGCCGCAGGGAGCCGAACGGCGTTTTTCTTGACCGGTGCGGCGTTTTTTCTTAATCGAAGCGACATTCTTTGCTTAGCCGGCGCGGCGTTTTTGTTTTTTGCTTTTCTTTGCGGCAATCGCGCGGAAAACAAGTTTTTCGAGCTCGACGAGCGGGATTATCGCCACGGCGAGAGCGAGCGCCGCCGCAAATTCGGAAAGGCTTATCGTTTCAAAGCCGAACGCCGCGGCGAACGGGGGAACGAAGATGACCGCGGAGGTCAACGCAAAGGCGAGAAGCATAGAGCCCCACAGCCAGCCGTTTTGTTTTTTGATGGTGAATATCGAGCGTTCGCGGGAACGCATATTGAAGGCGTGAAAGATCTCCACGAGCGAAAGCGTCAAAAACGCCATTGTCATTCCGTCCGGGCTTTCCGTTATTTCCCATTTTCCCGCTTCCATAAAGTGACCGGTGAAGTATGAAACAGTTGTCAGAAGCGCGATGAAAAAGCCCTGAACGGCAACGCCCGCGCCGACGCCGTTTGAAAATATACCGTCCCCGGAATCCCTCGGCGGACGTTTCATGGCGTCCGCTTCGCCGCGTTCCATTCCGAGCGCGAGAGCGGGGAAGCAGTCCGTTATGAGGTTTATCCAAAGCAGGTGGACGGGGTTCAGTATCGTGAAGCCGAGAAGAGAAGCCGCAAAGACGGAGAGAACTTCTGCCAGATTGGATGAAAGCAGGAACTGCACGGCTTTTCTGATATTGTCGTATATCCTGCGCCCCTCTTCGACGGCGGAGACGATAGTTGCAAAGTTGTCGTCCGCAAGCACCATATCCGCCACGTTTTTTGTGACGTCCGTGCCCGTTATTCCCATTCCCACGCCGATGTCGGCGTTCTTTATGGACGGCGCGTCGTTGACGCCGTCGCCCGTCATCGCCGTGATTTTGCCGAGCGCGCGCCACGCGTTGACTATGCGCACCTTATGCTCCGGCTGAACGCGGGCGTAGACGGAAAAATCTTTAACTCTTTCCGCAAAATCGGCGTCGGAAATCCCGTCGAGCTCCGCGCCCGTTATCGCCTGCGACTCGTCGGTTATTATGCCGAGCTCTTTCGCTATTGCCACGGCTGTGTCCTTGTGGTCGCCCGTTATCATAACGGGGCGTATGCCCGCCTCGCGGCATTCGGCTATCGCCGCCTTGACTTCGGGGCGTATCGGGTCTATCATACCCGAAAGACCTATATAGCAAAGGTCGTTTTCAAGAGCCGTCGGATCGGTTGATACGGGCTTTTCTTTATGTTCCTTTTTTGCGGCGCAAAGCACGCGAAGCGCTTTGTTCGCCATTCTTTTGTTTTCGGCAAGTATCTTGTTGCGGACGTCCTCCGTCATCGGAGCTTCTTCGCCGTTTTTGAGATACCTCGTGCAGCGTTTCAGCACCTCGTCCGGCGCGCCCTTTGTGAACTGCGAGATATGCCCGCCGTTTTCGACCACGACGCTCATCATTTTTCGCATGGAGTCGAACGGCGCTTCACCGATGCGTTTGTAGCCGCGGATACCGTCGGTCAGTCCGAGCGAAATTGCGTCGTTGACCAGCGCGCATTCCGTCGGTTCGCCGACCGCTTCGCCGTTTTCGCCCTCTTTCGCGTCCGAGCAGACCGCCATTGCCGTTGCCAGCAGTATTTCATCGTCGGACGAGCGTTCGACGACCGTCATTTTGTTTTGCGTCAGCGTTCCCGTTTTGTCCGAGCATATAATCTGCGTGCAGCCGAGCGTTTCGACCGCCGTCAGCTTTCGGATAACGGCGTTGCGCTTTGACATCTTGGTAACGCCCATCGAAAGCACTATCGTAACGACCGCCGCAAGTCCCTCGGGAACAGCCGCCACGGCAAGGCTGACCGCGACCATGAATGTTTTGAGCAGCGCGTCGAATGTTACGTTCGGAACGATGCGCAGAATATCGACGGCAAACACGACAACGCAGACGCCCAGCACAAGCACGCTCAAAATTTTGCTGAGCTGGTTAAGCTTTTTTTGCAGGGGTGTGTCGTCGTCCTTCGCCGCGGCGAGCGCGCCCGCTATCTTGCCCATTTCGGTGTTCATTCCGACGCCCGTCACAACCGCGACGCCGCGCCCGTAGGACACGGAGCTGCCCGTATATACCATATTTTTTCTGTCGCCGAGCGGGATGTCTTTTCCGTCTTCGACGCAGAGCGTTTCCGTGTTTTTCGTGACGGGAACGCTTTCGCCCGTCAGCGCGGATTCCTCCGCTTTCAGACTTGCCGCCTCGATAAGCCGACAGTCCGCGGGAACCGCGTCGCCCGCTTCAAGCAGCACAACGTCGCCGACAACAAGGTCTTCGCTTTTGACCGTTACGGGCTTTCCGTCGCGCAGAACCTTTGACGTTGCCGCCGTTATCTTTTGAAGCGCCTCTATCGCCTTTTCGGCTTTGCTTTCCTGCGCAACGCCGAGCACCGCGTTTATCACAACGACCGCCAGAATGATGAAAACATCCGTGAACGGTTCGTTTTCAAGAGCCGCCGTGACCGCGGAGACCGCCGCCGCGACAAGCAGAATGATTATCATGGGATCGGCAAGCTCGGAAAAGAATTTTTTGATAACCGAGGGCTTTTTTGCCTCGGCAAGCTTGTTTTTTCCGTTTGCGGCGAGCCTTTTTTCCGCCTCCGAAGAAGTCAACCCCGAGGCGGATGAACCGATTTCGGCAAAAACCCCTTCAACGCTTTTCAGATATTCTTTCATTGTATGATCTCCCGAAAAAAGCTTCAAAATCAAAGAAAACAGAGTGCTTTTACTTGTTTTTTCTCCATTCGGACGGCGTTATGGCTATCATCAGAGGTGAAAGCTCAAGCCTGCCGAGCAGCATCGCAACGGAAAGCACGATTTTTGAAAACGCGGGATACGCCTCAAAGCTTGCCGCGGGTCCGACCATGCCCAGACCGGGACCGATATTGTTGAAGCAAGCCGCCATTGCCGAGAAGTTTGTTTCTATGTCAAAACCCGCAGGCGGGGAAACGCTTATCAGCAAAAATCCGACGAAGAAAACCATGCAGTATATTGCCAGATAGTTTCCCGTTCCGTGCAAAGTTGCGTCGTCAACTCTTTTGCCGTCCATTTTTGCGATGGAGACGGCTCTCGGATGCACAAGACGTTTCCTTTCTCTGCCGAACATCTTAAACAGCAGCAGCAGACGCGAAATTTTTAATCCGCCTCCCGTCGAGCCCGCGCAGGCGCCGATGAACATCAGGATAAGAAGTACGGTTTTTGAAAATATCGGCCATGTGTTGAAATCCGCCGTTGCGTAGCCGGTCGTCGTCATTATCGACGAGACCTGAAACGCCGAAAGCCTTATCGAGTCCGAAACACTGCCGTACTGCGGAAAAATGTTGACGGCGATGACCGCCGCGCTGACAAGCGCCAGCCCGAAGTAGCAGATAAGCTCCGCGTTTCTGAAAGCGGTTCTGAACCGTCCTATCAGAATGAAATAAAAGACGTTGAAATTCACCCCGAACAGGAACATAAAAATCGTTATGACCCATTGCAGATAATGATTGTAGGACGCGATGCTGTCCGCCTTTATGCCGAAGCCGCCCGTGCCCGCCGTTCCGAACGCGTGAACAAGGCTGTCAAAAAGAGGCATTCCTCCGCAGAGCAGCAGAATTATCTCAACCGCCGTCATGCAAAGGTAAATGATATAAAGTATCTTTGCCGTGTTCCTCATTTTCGGCACGAGCTTGCCCATGGTGGGGCCGGGCATCTCCGCGCGCAGAATATGAATGGAGCGCGAGGAGGACGACGACGGCAGGATGGCAACGATAAGCACAAGCACGCCCATACCGCCTATCCAGTGCGTGAAGCTGCGCCAGAAAAGCAGACCGCGGCTCATCGCCTCGACATTTTGCAGGATAGACGAGCCCGTTGTGGTAAATCCGCTGACCGTTTCAAAAAACGCATCGACGTAAGAGTGTATCTCTCCGCTTAAAACGAACGGTACAGCTCCTATCGCCGACATTGTCAGCCACGCAAGGGCAACGATGATAAATCCCTCTTTCGCATAAATAACCCTGTCCTTCGGGCGGCAGAATGCCTGTATCACGCCGCCGAGCAGCGCGGCGCCGAGGATAGTCCACACAAAAGCAAGCGCGGCGTCCGTTTCACCGTAGATAAAGGAAACGGCAAGCGGCAAAGTCATCAGTCCCGCTTCGAGCAAAATTATTTTTCCGAGCAGGGACAAAATCATTCTCTTGTTCATTTTCTACCTATTTTAATATATCGGAGAGGTCCTCGAGCTTTCCTTCCGCGGCGATAACGACAACGCGGTCGCCGGCAAGAATCATATCCGAGCCTCCCGGAATAATTGTTTTTCTTTGTCTTATAATACCCGCAACGAGTATATTCTTTTTCAGTTCAAGGTCTTTAAGCGGCACGTTTGCCACCTCCGAGCCCGGGCAAACGCTGAATTCGAGCGCCTCCGCTTTTCCGTCCATTATCTTATAAAGAGTTTCGACGTTGCTTCCCTCCGAGTTCAGAAGTGCGCGAACATAACTCACAAGCAGGTCGGAAATGGTCTTTTTCGGTGAAATTATGCTGTCAACGCCGAGCTTTTCCGCCATGGCAACAAGCTCTTCCTTGTTGACTTTAGGCACAACCTTCGGCACGGCGAGCGAGGAGGCGAAGATAGAAATGAGAATGTTTTCCTCGTCCATTCCCGTCAGCGAAACGAACGCTTCCATGCTTCTTATGCCTTCTTCAAGCAAAAGTTCCTGCTCCGCGCCGTCGCCGCAGATAACGTCCGCGCCGGGGAGCGCTTCGCAAAGTTCAATGCACGTCTGCCTGTCCTTTTCGACGATCTTGACGGAGTTGCCGCTGTTTATGAGCAGTTTTGCCAGATAATACGCCGTTTTGCTTCCGCCGAGGATCATAACATTCCGCGTCTGACGCTGAACAAGTCCGAGCGCGCGCATAAGCTTTGTCAGTTCGTCGGGAGAAGCCACAAGCCCTATCTTGTCGCCGCTTTTCAGCTCGAAATTGCCGTCGGGAATATAAACCTCGTCGCCTCTGAGCACGGCGGTTATCAAAAACGCCGCCTTGAAGCGTCCGCGCAGGTCGATTATCTTAACGCCGTTGAGCGGAGAATCCTGTTTGAGGCGCATCTCTATCATTTCAAGATATCCGCGCGAAAAGGTTTCTATCGTTGCCGCGAACGGCAGCCGAAGCATATTGTATATCTCTTTCGCCGCCAGCATTTCGGGGTTTATCGCCATGGCGAGGTCGAGCTGCTGGCACATAAAGCCGAGACTGCTCTCGTTGTATTCGGGGTTTCTTATTCTGGCGATGGTGTGCTTCGCGCCGAGCCTTTTCGCAAAAAGACAGCACAGCATATTGGATTCGTCCGAGCCCGTCACCGCAACGAGCAGCTCCGCTTCCGAAACGCCCGCTTCGCGCAGCACTTCGCAGTCAACGCCGTTGCCGCAGACGCCTATGACGTCGTAAACATTTGTTATCTGCGTCACGGTTGCGCCGTCAAGGTCCACGGCAACAATGTCCTGCCCCTCCGAAACGAGGCTGGCAACGACCGATTGACCTATTTTTCCGCAGCCGACAACTACAATTTTCATATCTTTCTCTTACCTTCCGTTGTTAAAACTGCTCATCGTCTTTCCGGCGGACGAGCGATATGAGTATATCCGTCATCTTTTCCATTGATCTGACGGGAACGTATTCGTGTATTCCGTGATAATTCGCGCCGCCGGTCGAAAGATTGGGGCAGGGAAGTCCCATTTCCGAAAGCCTTGCGCCGTCCGTTCCTCCGCGAACGGGCGCGATGATCGGCTCCACGCCGTTCTCCCTCATCGCCGCCTCCGCGCGTCCTATTATATGCATGTGAGGAACGATATATTCCTTCATATTATAATAACTGTCTTTTATCTGCGCCGTCACCGTTCCCGCGCCGTAAACAAGGTTCAGGTAATCGCAGAGCGAGGAAACGAACTTTTTGCGGTTCTCGAATTTTTCACGGTCGTGGTCTCTGATAATAAGCCCGATAACGCAGGCGCTTTCGTCGCCCGAAATGTCGCAGACGTGGTAAAAGCCCTCGTATTTTTCCGTGTGCGCGGGGGCTTCCGCCGCAGGCAGACGGGAAATGAACTCCGCGCCTATGAGCGTTGCGTTTTTCATCTTGTTTTTTGCGTCGCCGGGGTGGATGTTGACGCCTTTTATCTTTATTTTCGCTCCCGCGGCGTTGAAGTTTTCGTATTCAAGCTCCCCGAGTTCGCCGCCGTCAACCGTATAAGCCCAGCCGACTTTGAAATTTTCAAGGTCGAAGTTATCCGCGCCGCGCCCTATCTCCTCGTCGGGCGTGAATCCCACTCGAACGGCTCTGTGCGAGATCTCCGGGTGAGACGCCAGATATTCGCAGGCGGTCACTATCTCCGCTATCCCCGCCTTGTCGTCCGCGCCGAGCAGCGTCGAGCCGTCCGTAACGACAAGCTCCTGCCCGACATACTTTTCAAGCGACGGAAAATCCGACGGCGAAAGACGTTCGCCGTGACCGAGCTCTATGTCGCCGCCCTCATATTTGACGATGCGCGGTTTTATGTTTGTTCCCGAAACGGCGGGAGAGGTGTCCATGTGTGCGATAAGACCTATCGCCGCGTCGTTTTTTCTGTCCTCCGTCGCGGGCAGAAAGCCGTAAACGTAGCCGTATTCGTCCATTCGGGTCTCTTCCAGCCCGATTTTTTTAAGCTCGTCGGCAAGAAAAGCCCCCAACGCCTTCTGTTTTTCCGTAGACGGCACGGCGGGCGAGTTTTCGTCCGACGTCGTGTCAAACGAAACGTATTTCAGAAATCTTTCGGTTACCTTCAACGCTCAAACCTGCTTTCCTATTTTAATATAGAATTCATTATATAATAATTTACAGGCATATATTATCACAACCGAAGAGAAAAATCAAGAGCGCGGCGAGAAATTCTTCCGCGAATATCTATGCGTGCAGTTCTATTTTAATTCATTTACGGCGGATTGCGCCGCGCGCGGCTTTCCCGCGAAAGTCTCGTTTCGCTTTTTTTGCGTTTTTTCCTTCGCGGTCGCTTTCTTTCGAAGGTCTTCCCTCTCTTTTGAGACACTTTTTTCGTCAATATCGTTTTCTTCGGAAAGTCTCTGTTACTTTTTGTCGGGATTTGCTGACGTATTTTGTCAAAAACTCACTGTTTTTATGCAACATAGAAGTTTTATGCGGGAAATATACTTCCTACTTATTATTTTATATATATCTTTGTGTGTTAAGTGTGAATAAAGTGAAAAATTTACAAAAGTTACTTGACAAGCATACCGTGATATTATATAATTGAAAAAAGATGAAGAACCGTTTTTTCCGGTGTCAAAGGCGAGACGTCCGTTTTTTTCGGCCGTCGCTCCTGCTTGGTTTCCGCGGGTCTCTTCCCGAAAGGGAAGTTTTTCGGATAACCGTCAGAGCGCGCTCCTTGCCATTAGGAGGCGCGGCTCTGAGTTTATAAAATTTTTTGGAGGTATTATCTCTATGAGCAAGAAATTGATTGCGCTTCTTCTGCTCGTGGCTTTGGTTGTCGGCTGTGTTATGACCGGTTGTAAAAAAGATAACAACGATCCGACCGGAACGACCGAACCCCAGCAGGTAGTTCGTGAGATCAAAAAGGGCACAAAAGTAATCCTCGGCAGCACGACCGAGCTCAGCGGCGACTTCCGTTGGCCCGGCTTCGGCGGCTCCTCCGCGGGCGCGTCCGACCAGGATATCACCAGACTGACCGTCGGCTACGGCACGATGGAAAGCGACCAGAGCGGCGCCTATCAGTGGAACAAGACCTCTGTTAAAGAGCACTCTGAGGTTGAAAATCCCGATGGAACCTACACCATCACCATCACCATCAACGAGGGGCTTACTTTCAGCGACGGTTCTCCGATAAACGCGAAGAACTATGTTGCAAGCCTGCTTTCGTTCTCCTCTCCCGTTTCCGTTGCTGCGGGTCATACCGGCGTTTCCGGACAGACCCTTGTCGGCTTTGCCGAATTCAACAACTACGCGGGTGTTGACGCTAAGGTCAACGAAGAAGCGGAGGCTAAAAAAGAGTTCGCCGGCGTTCGTCTTCTCGGCGACTACCAGTTCTCCTTAACCGTTGCTTCCGAACACTATCCGTACTACTTCGCTTACACCTACGGCGCGACCGATCCCGACTTCCTTGCGAGCGTTCTCGGTGAAGACGTTGACATTAAGGACGACGGCAACGGCTGCTATCTGACCGACAATTTCTATGCCAAGACCGAGGGCGAAGACGCCACTTACGTTAAAGCAGAAGAAATCAAAGCGAACAGATACGACACCACGAAGTATCCGTTCTCCGGTCCGTACACCATCTCCAAGTGGGATAAGGGTACTTCCGAAGCAACTCTTGTTGCGAACCCCGAGTTCAAGGGTAACTTCGAAGGTATGAAGCCGACCATCGAAACCATCGTTTACAGAAAACTCGTTGACGAGACCCAGCTTGACCAGCTCAAGAAGGGCGAAGTTGACGTTCTTTCCGCTCTCACCGGCGGCGACGTTACCAAGGCCGCTCTTGCCGTTGTTGACGGAACAAACTTCAATGAAGTTCACTATCAGCGCGCAGGCTACGGTAAGATCCAGTTCGACTGCGACTTCGGTCCCACCATGTTCGCTTCCGTACGTCAGGCTCTTACTTACGCGCTTAACAGAACCGAATTCTGCCAGACCTTCACCGGCGGTTACGGCGTCGTTGTTGACGGACCCTTCAGCCCGGACTTCTCGATGTGGAAGGCAGTTAAGGACGACATAAACCTTATCGACTACTCCTTCTCCGTTGCAAACGCTGAAAAAGTGCTTGTTGAAGACGGATGGGTTTACAACTCCAAGGGTGAAGCCTTTGTTGAGGGTCAGACCGGCGTTGACGCGGTTCGCTACAAGAAGCTTACCGCCGAAGAGGCTGAGACCTGCGACGGTGTTAACAAGACCTACGCGTCTGTTAACAACACCGACGGCGTTACCTACAAGACGGTAAAAATCGGCAACGATTATTATCTGCCGCTTGCAATCAACTGGTTCGGCACCACGCCCAACAGCGTAACCGACCTTCTTAACACGAAGCTTGCAAACAGCTCCGACCTTGTAAAACTCGGTATCGTTATCCGTTCGACAGTGGGCGACTTCGACCAGCTGCTCGGCGAAATCTACCGTGAATCCACCTACGGTTATACCGGAACCCCGACCTTCGGTATGTTTAACCTCGCAACGGGATGGAACAGCTCCGTTTACGACTATTCCTTCCAGTGGTCGCTCGACAAAACTTACTTTGCATATTCTTCGAACAAACTCTTTGACGAGTATGACAAAGCGTTCCCGTATGATGTTTCTTCGAAAGAAAAACTCACTCTTGAACAGGCTAAAGAAAAATCCGGCGGCAAGCTCGGTATGGATTACCTGTCCATGGGTATGGTTTACAACGCTAAGACCGAAGATGAGTACAACAAGTGGTGGGAAGCTTACATCGAAAGATGGAATCAGCTTATGCCCGACATCCCGCTGTACTCCAATATGTACTATGACGTATTCAACGCGAAGATCACCGGCTTTGTAACCAGCCCGTTCTTCGGTATGGCAAGAGCTATCATCTACGCCGACGTTAATGCGTAAAAACGAAAGCAGTGAAGAACTGTTTTACAGCAATATAGGTTAAAGGACGGGGCAGCCGTTTCGGCTGCCCCGTTTTCAAACATCTTTATTAAAATTTCGTAAAAACATCTTCGGGCTTCCGATATATCCGTATGCCCCCGCTTATTCGGTGTGGGGACAGATGTTTTTATCTCCGTGCGCCTCTTTTTCAGAGATTTTCGGTTTTGCGGATGCGTACGGATATTTTCGGAAATCTGATATCTGGGGAGTTGAGTATGCGCAAATATATACTTAAAAGACTCGGCTATATGCTCGTTGTTATGCTTATCCTCTCTCTGTTGATGTATCTTGTTTATGCAATGATCCCGTTCGACAGAGGACGCGCCGAGGCTGAAAAACAAAAGGACGCGTATAAGCACCTGCCGGACGGCGGAACAAAGTTCAATCAGCTGATTGATCAAAAGCGGAAAGAACTCGGAACCGACCAGAACGTTTTCGTTCGTTATCTCGGCTGGATAGGCGTCGCGCCGATAAACGGTCAGTACAAGGGTATTCTTCAAGGCAATTTCGGTTACAGCTATCAGTATTCGAGACCTGCCAAGGACGTTCTTATAGAGCCGATGAAGAACACCATATTCATAAATATCTTCGCAACCATTCTTGCGCTCGGAATAACCATTCCTCTCGGTATCTTCTGCGCGGTTCACCGCGGCAGTAAGCGCGATACCGCGATACAGATAGGAACGATAATCGGGTACAGTATTCCGACGTTTATCATAGGTATAGTTTTCATCTGGATTTTTGCGACAATACTCGGCTGGTTCCCTGTTTCGGGCATGGGCACCCCGGGCGCGAACTATACCGGTCTCAGAGCGTTTTTCGACAAGCTTTATTATATGAGCCTGCCGCTTATCGCAATGACTTTCGCCTCTCTCGGCGGTATGACGCGTTATGTCCGCGCTTCCATGACGGAGGCACTTTCGCTTGACTGCATAAGAACGGCGAGAGCGAAAGGTCTTCGTGAAAAAACGGTTGTTTACAGCCACGCATGGCGAAACGCGCTGATACCCATTATAACGCTTGTTATAGGCTGGTTCCTCGGCATATTCTCCGGTTCCATTATGATTGAGAATATATTCGGACTCAACGGCGTCGGCAGGCTTTATATCCAGTCCCTGAATAACAAGGATTTTGAAGTTGTTCTGCTTCTTCAAATGTTCTATGTCTTCATCGGGCTTATAGGCAACCTTGTTATAGATATCGCTTACGGTATCGCCGACCCGCGCGTTCGCGTTAATAAATAAAGGAGGACAATGAAAAATGAGCAAAGAGAATAAGTCCTCCGAAAAGAGAGTTTTCACTCCTTTGAAGTGGCTTCGCCGTATGTTTATGGGTGCCTCCAAGGAGGTTTCCGCGGCGAACGAAAGATATGACAGTCCGGGCAGACTTGCGGTTAAAAGATTTTTCAGAAGACCGTCCGCTCTTATCGCGGTTATAGTTCTTGCCGTGATGTTCCTGTTCGTTATAATAGGACCCATGATAGCTCCCGTCGATCTGACGGAAACGGGAAGCGAAGCGCTTCACGCAAACGTTTCCCCGACGATGAATATGATGCGACTGCCCTCGGCAATGAAGGACGGCGCGCTTGCCGTTTCTTCAAGGGGCTCCTTCACGGTGGGACTTGACACGGAGGGCAACGTTTACACGTGGGGCTATTACTTCAACCACGCAAAGGACGACGCGCAGCGCGACGTTCTCACCGTTCCCGAAGAGGTTAAAAACGCAAATATTCTTTACGTTGCCGCGGGCTCCGACCACTGCGTTGCGATAGGCGACGACGGTTATGTTTACGCGTGGGGCGAATATGACAACGGTCAGTACGGCGATCAGGGCTCGATGATAGCCATGTGCCGCAAGATGACCGACGAGCTTCCGTCGAACGGCAAAATAGACCCGACGCAGGTCAAACAGCTTATCTGCGGACAGCAGGTGACCGCTATTCTTATGAA
This sequence comes from uncultured Eubacteriales bacterium, assembly GCA_934454405.1. Lineage (GTDB taxonomy): Bacteria > Bacillota > Clostridia > Oscillospirales > UBA644 > UBA644. The sequence goes on from CAKSFN010000019.1 coordinate 21,286, forward strand.
AAGCGGCAAGCTATACGCGTGGGGCAACGACGGACTTTCCGCCACAAACCTTTCCTCCGTTATCAAGGCAAGCAAGGGGGAAAACAGCAAAATTAAAAAGATCGTATTTACAAACGACGGTATATACGGCATCGACGAAAACGGAAAATTCGTCAGAGGCAAAAGCACAAAATTCGATTATATAAGCGCGGACCTTACGGTTGACCAGAAAATCGGCAACCGCAAGTGCGTTGATATCGCCGCAACGGATACTTCCATAGCACTGCTGCTTGACGACGGCGACGTTATACTTCTCGGAATGAAGGAATCCGTTCCCGCCATAGCGGAGGGCGACAGGATAGTTTCCCTTTCCTCGGGCACGCGCCACTACACCGCGGTTACCGAGCAGGGCAGAGTTTACTGCTGGGGACAGAGCTACAGAAACCAGTGCGCCGTTCCCTCCTCTCTTGAAGGCGCAAATGCCGTTGATACGGTTTTTGCATCCGGCTTCCAGAACTATGCGTTCAAGGACGGCAAAAATGTCGGCAACTGGGGTCTTAAAGGCTACCTTATGGGCACCGACGAAATGGGTCGTGACGTGTTCAACCGTCTTATGAACGGCGGTATGATGACGATGTCCATCGGCGCCGTTGCCGTTATCGTTTCCACGATAATCGGTATCATAATCGGATGTATTTCCGGTTACTTCGGCGGCGCGGTCGATATGATTCTTATGCGTATCACCGAAATATTCGGAGCCATCCCGTTCCTTCCGTTCGCGCTTGTTCTTTCGGCGGTTCTGAAATATTCGGACGTCAAAGAAAACACTCGTATCTTTATAATAATGATAATTCTCGGACTCCTTTCGTGGACGGGTCTTGCAAAGCTTGTCCGCGGTCAGATCCTTGCGGAGCGTGAAAAAGAATTCGTCACCGCCGCGCGTTCGATGGGCGTCCGCGAAAGCCGCATAGCTTTCAAGCACATTCTTCCGAACATCGTTTCCGTTATTCTCGTAACGGTAACGCTCGATTTCGCGGGTTGTATGCTTACCGAGTCCTCGCTTTCATACCTCGGTTTCGGCGTTCAGCTTCCGCGCCCGACTTGGGGCAATATGCTCGACGGTTCGAAAAACTCGCAGGTTATACAGAACTTCTGGTGGAGATGGCTGTTCCCCGCGCTGTTCCTTTCCATCGTCGTTGTTTGCATAAATATCATCGGCGACACGCTTCGCGACGTGCTTGACCCGAAATCGGAGGTGGAGAAATAATGGCTGAAAACATCGAAAAAACAACTCATCCGAACGAAGAGCCTTTGCTTGAAGTTCAAAATCTCCACACGTTCTTCAAAACAAGAAACGGTATCGTTAAGGCTGTCAACGACGTTTCGTATTCGATCTATCGCGGAAAAACGCTCGGCATCGTGGGCGAATCCGGCTCGGGCAAAAGCGTTTCCGCAATGAGCATCCTCCGCCTTCTTGACGCGAACGGCTATATCGCCGGCGGCACGGTCAAATTCGAGGGCAAGGATCTTTCAAAGTTCTCAACGCAGCAGATGTATCATATCCGCGGCAACCGCATATCGGTTATATTCCAGGAGCCGATGACGAGCCTGAACCCCGTGTTCACCGTTAAAAAGCAGCTTTCCGAGCCGTTTATGATTCACCAGAATATGTCAAAGAAAGAGGCGGGGGAAAAGAGTATCGAAATGCTCCGCGCGGTTCAGATACCGAACCCCGAAGCGGTTGCAAGACAGTATCCGCACCAGCTTTCCGGCGGTATGCGCCAGCGTGTTATGATAGCCATGGCGCTTGCCTGCAAACCCGATATTCTTATAGCGGACGAACCCACGACCGCCTTGGACGTTACCATTCAGGCGCAGATACTTCGCTTGATGAACGACCTGCAAAGAGAAAACGGCACCGCAATAATGTTCATCACGCACGACCTCGGCGTTATCAACGAGATGGCGGACGATGTTGTTGTTATGTATTGCGGTCAGGTCGTTGAACAGGCTCCCGCAAGAGTTATTTTCACCGATTGCAAGCAGAGCCACCCGTACACCGAGGGTCTGATGTATTCGATCCCGCGTCTTAACGACGACAGAAAGAAGCTTGACCCCATTCCCGGCGTCGTGCCTCATCCTCTTGACCTGCCGAAGGGCTGCAAATTTGCGCCCCGCTGCAAATACTGCACGCGCAAATGCATAGAGGAAGAGCCGCCGCTTGCAAAGGTTTCGGATACGCAGCTTGTCCGCTGCTTCTATCCGGATAAAGAAGAAAGGAGGAGCGCCGCTCATGCAGAAATTACTGTCGATTACGAATCTTAAAAAGTATTTCCCGATGCCGAAGGCGTCCGTCTTCTCCAAACAGACGTATAACAGAGCCAACGAGGATATAACCCTGAACATTTATCAGGGCGAAACATTCGGTCTCGTGGGTGAGTCCGGCTGCGGAAAATCGACGCTCGGGCGCGTGCTGCTTCAGCTTTACGAGCAGACCGCCGGCAGTACGATGTATTACGGCAGAACGCTTGACACGGTTGCTCCCGAATACGTTATAGACACTCTGAAAAACGCCGAAAAATATGTTTCGGAATATCATAAAGCGCAGGAACATGCCGACAAGCTTGCAAAAGAATGCGATGCAAAAGGCGACGCGGCGACGTTCTACGACCTGCAGGACAAGAATCTTGCGGCTTGCAACGCCAAAACCGCGCTTGACAACGTTTCCAAAATTCTCGGCGGATTTACCGTCCGCGACACGAAAAAGGGCGCGGATATGCTTCTTTCGAAGTACCGTCTGACCTTTAAGGCGGAAAAAATACAGGAGCAGATAGACGATATCGACCTCGACATCTCCGAACTTGAAAGCGTCGCGGAAGGGGATTCCCGCAAGGCGGTCTCCGCGAAGAAAAAGACGGAAAAACTCAAAAAAGCCAAGGTTCCGCTTAATTGCGAACGCAAAAAGCTTCTCGAAAGCGCGGAAAAAATTCAGTTTTTGATAGACTCTCAAAAAGCATTGTACGCCGGCGACGAAATGTTCGCGAAATACGAGGCTATGCTTGACGACGGAGTTGATCTGAGAAGATTGAAGTATTCCGAAATGCGTCTTTTGAGAAAAGACCTGCAGGTTATCTTCCAGGACCCGTATTCTTCTCTGAACCCGCGTATGACGGTGGGTCAGATCATCGAAGAGGGACTTGTGACGCATAAATTCTTCAAGCGCGGCTCGAAAAAAATGCAGGAGTACGTTTTCCAAATAATGAATTCGTGCGGCTTGCAGAATTATATGTATAACAGATATCCGCACCAGTTCTCGGGCGGTCAGCGTCAGAGAATCTGTATCGCGCGCTCCCTTGCCGTTAAGCCTAAATTCGTCGTTTGCGACGAGTGCGTTTCGGCGCTTGACGTTTCCATTCAGTCGCAGATAATCAACCTTTTGCAGGAGCTGAAGGAAAAAGAGGGACTGACGTATCTTTTCATTTCGCACAACCTTTCGGTCGTTCGCTATATTTCCGACCGTATCGGAGTTATGTATCTCGGCAATATGGTTGAGATTGCTCCCACGGATATGATTTTCAGCGATCCGCGCCATCCTTACACGATAGCGCTTCTGTCGTCCATTCCGACGACCGACCCCGACAGTCTGACGAAGGAAAGAATTCTTCTTGAAGGAAATATTCCCTCGCCGATAAATCCGCCTTCGGGCTGTAAGTTCCATACGCGTTGCTTTATGGCATGCGATAAGTGCAAAGTTGTTCCGCCGCCGCTGAGGGAGGTTGAACCGGGTCACTTCGTTGCCTGCCACTTCGCGGACACCAGAAAAGTTGACGAGAACGGAAATTATCTGTTTGACGTCAAAAAAACAACGAACGCAAGATGATTTTCAAGGCTTGGCGCGCGATACCGAAAAAGGTTGACGCCGAAAAGGAAAAAAAACTGAGAGAAGAACCGCTCGAAAAAGGCGATCGCTCCGCGATGTTTTTGTCGGCGTTTCTGACGCTGTTTCTTCCCGCTGTCGGTGTTCTTCTTGCTATCGGCGGACTTGCGTATCTTGTATTTGCCGTTTTATAAAAATCAGGGGATGTTAAAAATGCCCGAACTGCAAAAAGGCTGAAAATACAAAGAAAAGTGATATAAAACAGATTCTCGCAAAAAAAGCGTCGATGTCTTTTTATATAACTGTCTTTGAAACGGAAAACGAGCCTTTTGCCGAAGAGAATCCCGCCTCAAAGCTGATATTGACCCGGCTTTTATCGTCAGCCCGTGGGCCCGATTCACTCATTTCGAACATTTTTTCTATTCCTAAAAGGGGCAGTAAAAAAACTTTCGTTTTTTACTGCCCCAATATTCACGGATAGTATTTTTTCAGAAGAATTGTTCCGCGCCGCGTCCGACGCGAGGGGTAATTTATTCCCCGTTTATTGCGCGTTTGAACTTCGGAAGTACGCCGATGCCGTTTGTGCGGTGCGGCGGAAGCTGGTAAATGTCGTGCCCCGGGAACTCGTTGCCCTCTATAAGCAGAGGTCCTTTTTCGGTCACGCAGACGTCCCAGCCCACAAGCCCGACCTGCGGAACGACCTGTCCCGCCTCGCATACGAGTTTTATTACTTCATCCCAAAGCGGGATTTTGAATCCTTTTATGGAAACGCCCGTCATCGGGTGCTTTTCGTAAAGGTTGCCCGATTTGTCAAGCGCGGGATAAATTATCTCGCCGCGGTCTTCTTCTATCGGCACAACCATGCCGCCGCTGTTGAAGTTATCCACGTATTTGCCGTTGCCTATGCGCAGATAAGCCGCAACCACGCGTGTTTTGCCGTCTTTTGCTATCGTGATTACGCGGCAGGTGTTGACCGAATTCGGGTGAAGCCTCATAAGGTCGGGGTGCTGAACAACGGGTTCTTCAAGCAGCATCAGATTCGCTTCGACAAGATGCTTGCGCAGAGCCTCAACGCTTTCGAATTCGGAAAAATCCAGCTTTTGAATACCTTTTCCGCACATTCCGTTTTCGGGCTTTGCCATAAACGTCGGATGCTTTGCGCAGAAAGAGGCTATATCCTCGTCCGTCGCCGTGTGCACGTCGAGCCAGTCGCGCTTCAAAAACTTTTCGAAGCGGCGGTTGAATTCGAGCTTGTCGTCGATGTATTTCATATACTCAGGGTCGTTAAAACGCTTGATAAACGCGTTGTTTATGCCCCTTGTAACAACGGTCCGGCGCTGCGCGCGATTCAGCTCGTACATCTCGAACAGCCAGTAATCCATATAGCCTGCCTGATATTTCAGACCGCAGTTTATCATATCGAAAAAGAGATATATTTTGCTCTTTCCGGTCTTTTTATGTATGTCGTCTATCTTTTCGAACATCTTGTCGAAGTGCATCGAAAAGATACGGCCGCACAGATATTTTATTTTACCCAAACCGAATTTCTCCTTTTTTTGCGACGTTTTGTCGTTTGTTTAAGTATACCACAAAAACGCAGGAAAATCAATATCAGCAAAGGAAAATTATGAGCGCACACCAGAAGAAAGTCGGAACGGCGAAGATAACGCGCGATATGACGCAGGGAAATCCTTACTCGCATATGGTCGCGTTTGCGATGCCCGTTCTTTTGAGTCAGATATTTCAGCAGCTTTACAACACCGCCGATACGTTCATTGTCGGCAAATTTCTCGGCACGGACGCGCTTGCCGCCGTCAGCTCGTCGGGAACACTGATTTTTTTATTGATAAGCTTTTTTATGGGCACGTCGATGGGCGCGGGCGTTGTCATTTCCCGCTATTTCGGCGCGGGCGACGACGAAAACATCTCGCGCGCGGTGCACACTAACATCGCGTTCGGACTTGTAAGCAGCGTTATTCTGACCGTTTTCGGCGTTGCGTTCACCCCGACTTTTTTGACGTGGATGAAAACCGACCCGTCGGTGCTTCCGCAGGCAACGGAATATTTCCGTTATTATTTCCTCGGCGCGACCGCGATGATAATGTACAACGTCTGCCGCGGCATTATGAACGCCGTCGGAGACAGCAGCAGACCGCTTTATTATCTTATTTTTTCGTCCGTTCTGAACGTCGGGCTCGATGTGCTTTTTGTCGGCGTGTTCGGCTGGGGCGTTTGGTCGGCTGCCGTCGCAACGGTCATATCCCAGGCAGCAAGCGTTGTTTTGTGCTGTATTCAGCTGATGAAAAAAGGGCAGATATACAGCGTTTCTTTGCGCAAAATACGTTTTCACAAAGACATGATGATAGAGATAGTCCGTTACGGGCTTCCGTCCGGCATACAAAACTCCGTTATCGGCTTTGCCAACGTTATTGTTCAGACGCAGATAAACTCGTTCGGAAAATTCGCGACCGCGGGCTACGGTGTTCACGCAAAAATAGAGGGCTTCGCCTTTTTGCCGATAACGAGCTTTAATATGGCAACCACGACTTTTATCAGTCAGAACCTCGGCGCGAGAGAGTTCGACCGCGCCAAAAAGGGCGCGCGTTTCGGGATTTTGGCGGCGACCATAGCCGCAGAGGTCATAGGCGTTCTGAACTACATTTTCGCCCCTGCTCTCGTCGGATTTTTCGACTCGACGCCCGAAGTGCTTGACCTCGGAGTCCGTCAGGCACGCACGGTTGCTCTTTTCTACTGCCTGCTTGCGTTCTCGCACGCGATAGCCGCAATATGCCGCGGTGCGGGCAAGGCGTTTGTGCCGATGACAATTATGCTTTCCGTTTGGTGCGTGTTCCGTATCGCCTATATCGAAGCTGTCGTTCATATTTTTCACGACATAAGCTACATCTATTGGGCTTACCCGATAACGTGGGGTATCAGCTCGATAATATATATGATTTATTACAAGCATTCCGACTGGGTGCACGGCTTTGAACACGAACCGAGGTCCCTGCTCTCCCATGTTACCGCGCTGTTCAACCGCAGCAGAATCGATCCGGATATCCCGGAAGAGGAGGACAACTGATGGAAAACACAAAAGGAAAAACCGAAAAGAGCCTCAGCGTTCCGCAGTATTTTTCGTGGGTCAACCACAATAACGACGGAACGACCGAGGAAATCACTCTGACGAACCTTGATTTTTTCGCGTGGCTTAAACGCGAGTTCGGTATGAATATCGAAATTTACGCTTTCGACGCGGGAAATTTCGATTCCCCCGATTATAAGTTTTTCGACCCCGAAAACGAACAGTTCAAAAAGAATTTCCCGAACGGCTTTTCAAAAGTCGCGGAAAGGGCGAGAGAGCTCGGCATAAAGCTCGGCTATTGGTGCGGTCCGGACGGTTTCGGCGAAACGGAAGAGGACGCCGAAAAGCGTTCCCGTCAGATAATCGACCTTGTTGAAAAATACGAGGCGGGGCTTTTGAAATTCGACCTTGTCGGCGGCGATATACGCCCCGAAAAGATACCGATGTTTGAAAAAACGATTATTGAATGCCGCAAGATCTGCCCGGAACTCATCGTGCTTATTCACCGTCTCAATATCGGCGACGCGCAGCGTTTCGCGACCACGTTTCTTTGGGAAGGGCTTGAATCGTATACGGACGTGCTTATCCGCAACAGAAACTGCGCGCCGCATCACCGTGAGTGCGGACTTCGCCGCGGACTTGTTCCCGATATGCTCCGCCTGACGGAAGACCACGGCGTGTGCCTTTCGTCCTGCCTTGATTATTTTGAAGATGAACTTGTTGTTCAGGCTTTCTCCCGCGCGCTCATACTTTCGCCCGAGATATACGGAACTCCCGCGTTGCTGCGTGACGAGGAGTTTGCGCGTCTTGCGCGTATATACAACCTTGCCGCGAAGTACGGAAAACAACTTGTTGAGGGCTTTCCTCTCAAAGACGACGAGGTTTGCCGCTTCGGCGAAAACGCCGTGAGCAGGGGTGACGCAAGAACCCGTGTCATGACTTTCAAAAACCTTGAATGGAAGCCGTTCGAGGCGGTTATCCGTCTTGATGAGACAATAGGTCTTTCCGCCGACGGCGATATAACCGTTGTGCAGTATCACCCGACGCAGCGTCTGCTGGGCACGTTCAAAAAGGGCGATATCGTCCGTGTGCCCGTGGCGCAGTTCCGCACCTGTCTTGTTGCCGCGTCCGTTGACGGGATAAACGACGTTTTGCTTTCAAATTGCGATTACGAGGTCGTCCGCGACGTCGAGGGCAAGCCGGTCACGGTCAATATTGTCCGCGCAAACGGCAGCGTCCGCGTGCTTTCGCCGAACTTCAAGTCCGCGGCGCTCAACGGCAAGCCCTGTCCCGGGCTGCTTGAAAAAGGCGTTGAGATCAACGTCAACGCAATTCATAAGGAACCCGAGTATCTCGGAAAATTCGAGCTTTGCGACATTCCCGATTTTGCGGAAGCGCTTTACGAGGCGGATTGCTTTGCCACGGACGGACACAGCCTTGAAATGCAGTCCCTTATCCGCGCGGGCAAGACGAAATATCCCGAAGTCGAAGCTGCGAGAAACGCGTTCTTCGGTCAGGAGGGCTATTGGATAAGAGGCTGCGACCCCGAATATATGTTTGACGGCAAGGACGAGACATTTTATGACGCGCGTTCGAGAAAATACGGCCGTCGCATAAAGAACGGCTGCCTGCGCGTCGATCTCGGCAAAGAAATCCTTGCGGACAGCGTTCGCATCGAGGTTTTTGCCGCCGATGAGGGCTCTGAGGGTTGCGTTCCGAATGTTTTCCCCGACTTGGGACAGACCTCGAGGGATCGCGTTTCGTGGCACGATATGCCGCTTGTTTCGAAAAAGGAACTCCGCCGCGCCGAAGAGCCGTTCCCGATAGAGAACGTGGACAGAAAGATATATGACAAAGGCTCTCGCATTGAACTTGTTTATTCCGCCGCCGCGCCGTTCCGCTATCTTCGTCTGCCCTCGCCGCCCGACCATATCCACGCGCTTGAATTTTATAAGGACGGCAAAAAACTCGATGTCGGAACTCCGAAAGCAAGCAATATGCTTGCCGCATTCAAGGATTTTGACCGCATTGTAAGTGCGCGCAGGCTGACCGTCGAAATTCCCGCCGACGCGTCGCCCGATGCTTTTATAACCGTTGCGGTTGACGATATTTACGGCAACGACAGCCTTTATGTTGCCGCCGTTTGCGACAGGGAATATATCGGCTGCTTTGACCGTGCGCCCGCACACCCCGTCAACTGGTGGGGACATTGGGTTGTTGAATGCTCGCACAAATCCTCGCACTATATCCGCGTCGATGAAAATATGCGCGGTAAAAAGATAGATATTTACGCTCTTCACTTCGACTTTGATATGGAGGACTTCCGCGTTTTCGCATATCTTTGTGAAAGTAAAGGCACCATGCTCGGCTCGGAACTCAAATTGGAGAGGTAACGAAGATGAAAAGATTCTTTGCAATGTTGCTGCTTGCCGCCGTATTCTGCACGCTTTTTGCAGGGTGCGCGGTGAGCAAACGAACCGAAGAAACGACCGAAACACCCATGGCGCCCGAACCGACCGAACCGGAGCGCGAACGCGATGAAAACGGGCAATTTGTTTTCGATGTTCCTGATGTCATGAACGGGCTTTACTGCTCCCCGGGGCTTGACTTTGCAAACTCCGAAGATGTCGAGGGGTCGGATTACGTCAACTGTGTGATTCTTTCCGCTTATGCACAAGACGACCTTGCGGGGCAGATACGCCTTGCGATAAAGAACGGCAACGCATTTTGGATAAACACCCAGTTTCTTGAAAGAGGAATAAAGAAAGACAAGCATCGCAGAAAGTATATGTCGATAGCCGAAAACTGGCAGGAAGAGATGGAAAGGGTCGTTGCGACCGTGCGCGAAGAGGGCGCGTTCAATTACTTCCTCGGTTTTTATATGGATGAGCCGTTGCTCAACCGCTTTTCCGTCAAAAACATCTATGACTTTTCAAAATACAATCACGACACGTTCGGCAAACGCTACTTCATCTGCTTTGCGGTTGAGGGAATAGTTCCGTCCGAATACAACGACGGCGTGACCAACGGACATATGACAAAACAGTATTCGACATATATCACGGACGCCGCCTACGATATGTATTGGGATTTTGAAACGTATAAAGACAAGTACGAGCGCATAAACGAAAAGATGAAGCTCGAGCTGCCCGACGACTGCCGCATCTGGTATATTCCGTGGGCATATACGACTGCGGACAAGAGTATGCCTGCCGTCAGACTTATGGAAAATCAGTTGCTTGCGCATCTGAACGGAATGAAAGAGTTCCTCGACGGCGAAGGACACAAAGGCGGCCTGATGACGTTTTGTTGGAAAGGCGAACATCTCGGCTTTTACGGAATGAAAGAAGTCACCGAGCAGGGCTATTGGCAAAAGTTTTTCGACAGATTCAAGCAGATAGGCAGAGAAATTACGGGCGAACAGCCTGAATAAACAGAATAAAAAGGATTTTGAGGTGTATTATGGGAGCATTTTTCATCAATCTTCATGTCAGAAAAAACGAAACGGCGGATGTCGGTTCGGTCAAGGACGAATTTGCTGAATATTTGAAAGACAAAGGGTATCAGATGACCGAAAACGGTGATGACGCCGATGGTACGGCGTATATTTATACGTCCGGCAACAGCGATTGGATAACCGTTTTTTCGGACGCGCTGGAAATCGGCGACGAGCAGACCTTTGCCGAAATTCTGCACCCGTTTTCGAAAGCTTTGAACACCGACGCGCTTGCCGTTGCCTGTGTTGACAGCGACTTTCTTTTTATGAATCTTATTAACGACGGCGACGGAACCGACGCGTGGGCAAATGTCGGTTACGTTGAAGAGTTGGGCATACGCCGCCGCTCAAATCTGAACGCGTGGAAAAACAAGGTCTCGGATTTTGACGCTTTCGAGAGCGCGATGAAAGAGCAGTATGTTTTTGCGGAAGAGTCTCTTAAAACGCTTGAAGACGGCGCGAATCTGCCCATGTTTCAGGCAACCGCCTGTTCGAAAATCGCAGACGAACTTGCCAAAGAGGGCGAACTTGTTACAGTATATCTGAAAGGCATTTCCTAATAAAAACAAAGAGCGGACACTTCCGAAATGGTAGTGTCCGTTCTTTGTTTGCGCCGCCGAAAAAGGGAGATCGTTTCGGCTGTCTATGTATTGCAACTCTCCGAAAATTGAAGCCTGTCTGTTTTTTTGTAACTGACGGTGAAATATGCGATCTCCGCAATTGCCGTGATCGTCCATGAGAAAACATACAACAGATACAGGGACGGTATCGTATGAAAATGGGCGAAAACGGTATATATCCACGCCACACGGAATACGCATGAGCCCATAATAACAATGACGGTGGGCGCAAGGCTCTTGCCGATACCGCGGCAGGCGGCTATCGTGCAGTCCATAAACGCGCTGACGGCATAGGAAAAACTCATTATTTTTATTCGTTGAAGTCCCGCTTCAATAACCGCTTCGTCATTGGCGAACATGGACAAAAACTCTCTTCCGAACAGGAACAAAGCGCCGCCGAACACCGCGCCCGCGACAAAAGAATATGTAATGCCGATAAAATAACTTTTCAGCACTCGTTCCCGTTTTTTCGCCCCGAGATTTTGCCCCATGAACGTAGCGCAGGCTGTATAAAATGCCGCCATAACGTTGTAGATTATCGCATCTGCGTTTGCTGCGGCGGAATTTCCCTCGACCATAACGGAATCAAAGGAATTGACGGCGCCCTGTATAAATAGGTTCGCTATTGCAAAAACGGCATTTTGGAGACCTGCGGGAATACCGAGACCGAGAATATGTTTTCCCTCAAATTTGTCAAGCCCCTTTTTCAGGTCACGGAAACGGAACGTGCAGTCGTTCTCCTGCCGTCCCATGTGTATAAGAATAAGTCCCGCGGAAACATACTGCGTGATGATGCTGGCAAGCGCAACGCCGTCTTCCGCCATACCGCATACTATAACGAAGAACAGATTGAAAACAACATTCAGAATGCCCGCAATCATAAGATATGTAAGAGGACGCTTCGTATCGCCGTTTGCGCTGAGTACTCCGTTGCCGAAGTTGAAAATGCCGAGAGCAGGCATTCCGAGCGCATAGATACGGAAATAGAGCACGGCGCCCTCTATAAGGTCGTCCTTTGTGCCGAGCAGTTCCAGCATAAAACGGGCGGAAAGAAGACAAAGAGCCATGATGATGACGCCCGTCGCAAGACATATCACAAACGAGGTGCGGACGGAAGCGGCTGTGCGCGCTTTGTCCTTTGCCCCGAGATGGCGCGCGACCTCAACGTTAACGGCGCTTCCCATTCCGATGAGAAAACCCGTGAAAAGCGTTACAAGCGTCGTCGTCGAGCCGACTGCTCCCAAGGCTTCCGCACTTGAAAATTTGCCTACGACCGCCACGTCTGCCATATTGAAAAGTACCTGCAAAAGTTGCGACAGCATAAGCGGAATGCTGAAAAAGAGCATATTTTTCCAAAGAGAGCCTTGCGTCATTTGTATCTCGCCGCGTTCTTTGTGAACGGCAGAAGACTGATTTGCCATTTTGGATTTCCTCCGAAAATCCGCGCCTGCGGATATTGTCAATAATGATGTGCAGTCATTATTATATTACAGAGAACGCTTTTTTGCAATAGGTAAATGATATTTTTCCTCTTTTTCCGCAAAAACGGGCTTCATGAATCCCTGTATCTCAGCCAAAAAAAACGGACACGCCCCGCTCGGGTGTGTCCGTTTTTGTATTGCACCGCCGAAAAAGATATCGCTTCAAATCCGGCAGGCATCGCCAAATACCTACCGTTTTCAGTTCGTCGCACAGCCGGCTCCGACTTTATCTATGACGGCGATTATCCTTGCAGTATATTTTTTTAACCTGCGGTTAATCCCATATATCCCAACAATGCCTTTTCAAAAAACTATTTTATGCTATAATAGCATTGGAAGCAGACGTCGGCTTACTATTTTGGTTTTAGCGGAGGTACAGTTATGGAAATGACTATCGGCGCAAATATAAAACGTTTGCGTACAGCAAAAAATATTACCCAGGAGCAGCTCTCTGTGGCAATGAACGTCACGTGCGCCGCAGTAAGTAAGTGGGAGCGAGGCGAAACGTATCCCGACATTACACTTCTTCAGCCGTTGGCGTTTTTCTTTGAAGTAACACTTGACGAGCTTATGGGATACGATCAGAAAAAAGTTCAGGCTGATATTGATGAAACAATCGCTCTTTACAGAAAGCATTGGAAAGATAGCAAAGGACGTGAAATTATCGTAAAGGCATATCATGATTATCCGAACGACTATCGGATCATGCATTACTATATGTGGAATATCGGAGGTGATATGGCAGACAACAACCCGACGGTTCTGATAGAACACAAGGAGGAATTCCTTTCAATCTGCGAAAAGATTCTGGACGGTTGCACCGAAGACGCATTGCGGCTGAACGCATGGAACATGCGCGCCAAAATTCTTCACGCGGAGGGAAAGACGGACGAAGCACTCCGGATATATCAGACAAAGTTCGCGGATTGGTATACCACAAGCGGGCAGAAAACCGAGCAGTTGTTCGCAAAGGACACGGACGAATACTATTTTCACGTGCGGAAAAACATGTATGAGCTTGGTGATTTTGCGGCAGACAAACTTGGACGAACCGTGTTCTTCGATCCCGCGCTGTCGATTTCGGAGAAAGTGGGTCGCGCCATTCTGTATGGCAACCTGATGCTGAACGCTTACAGAGAAACCAAAGAAGCGTTCTTCCTGATGCTTGCGGAATCTTTTCTCGGAAGAATAGAGAACGATCTTTGCTACCGCGGCGGAACCGACGAGCAGATCATCGCCGTTATGGACAAAAATTTTTACGCAATGAAACTGCTGGAAGAAGCGAGGGGCGAAAACGAGCCTTTGAACAGGGCTTTTGATAGCTATTCCGAAGGGGCGCGGCAGAATATTCTCCGATATACCATTGCCTGCCGCACCGGCGCTACGGACGGCAGACGAGCCGAGCTTCTGAAAAATCCCGAATACAGGGCTGTTCTGGACAAATACAGATAATCTCACCCGTAAAAAGCAGTTTTACAAAGGTTCAGGCGCTTTTGACCGTGCCGGATGCCTGTCAAAAATTTCAGACGGATAAATAAAGAAAACAAAAACAACACCCAACAGCGTGCTTTTTACTCTTTGTTTATGACGGAATGCGGTGCGTTTCACAAAAACTTCGACCGCTGATGCGGTTCCCGAAGTTTTTTGCTCACTCCCGACTACGCGGTCGGAAAAAGTTCCTTTTTCCGCTGCTTCGACGAACCCGTTTTGCTTCGCAAAAACGGGCTTCGTTAATCCCGTATCACGGCCAAAATAAAAAGCACCCTTTTCGGGTGCTTTTTACTCTTTGTTTATGACGGGATGCGGTGCGTTTCACAAAAACTTCGACCGCTGATGCGGTTCCCGAAGTTTTTTGCTCACTCCCGACTACGCGGTCG
>CAKSFN010000020.1 GCA_934454405.1 uncultured Eubacteriales bacterium
TAAGCTCACAGGTGCTGAAGATACTTGGCTGGAAGCGGCCCGGGAAAATAGGGCGATGCCGACACTCTTCCTTTTTTAAGAGCGATCTTCGGATCGCTCTTTTGCTTGTTCAAAAATATCTGAAGTATCACATAAAAAGGATATGTTGAAATGAAAAGGATAGTGCCTGTTTTTCTTGCGGTTTGTATGATTATCACCGTTTTTTCCGGTTGTTCTTTGTTTTCCGCAAAAAGCGGTTCAGATAAGGAATTTTCCGGTGAGGGTTTAACAATAACTTTAACAGACAGCTTCAGAATTGCCGAGGTTGAGGGGTATACTCTCTGCTACGATTCTTTTGATGTCGGCGTTTTTGCACTGAAAGAGACTTTTTCCGATTATCCGACGCTTGAAGGTCTGACGCTTGATGACTACAAGGGATATGTTTTGGAAGCCAACAAGGATAAGTCTCCGAAGGAGGATGCTTCGTTTGACGACTTGACGGTTTTGAAATACGAGTACCGTGTCGAAGCAAAAAAAGCGAATTTTACATATTTTGTATCTCTGTATAAAGCGCGCGATGCTTTCTGGCTCGTTCAGTTTGCCTGCAAATCTTCCGTATACTCCGAGTACGAGTCTTATTTTGTAAAATGGGCAAAGTCCGTTAGAATTTAGACTTAAATGGTTGGTGAATTATATGAAAGTAATTGATGAGAAGTTTAAAGAAGTTTCTCCTTCTGAGACCGTCGCCTTTATTAAAAAATGTCTTTCCGATATAGGGCTCAGAGTTTCTGATAAACTTGTTGATGCAGGGTTAGGACATTGTTATTCCGCGTCGGTTTTTGCCGACGGCGGATATCCTTCGACGAACGGAAAAGGAGTGTCGAAGGAATTTGCCCTTGCCAGCGGATATGCCGAGTTTATGGAGCGTTTGCAGGGCGGACGTTTTGTTTTGACAGGAATGAATTCGGAGAAAACGCCGTCTTTGTATCTGCACACCTATGCGCCTGATGCAAAATATATGACGGAAGAAGAAATTCTCGAAAACGGTGAGTGGATGGATGCTATAATCGCGCAGTATCCGGGCGTAACAAAAGAAAAGATTGCAAAGTTATGTTCTCTGTACGGATATACCGATAGCGGAAAAATGCTTGCGCTTCCGTTTTACAGCATATTTGAAAAAAAATATGTTTATCTGCCAATGGGATTCGTTGATAATATGTATACAAATAACGGTTGCTGCGCCGGAAATACCCGTGATGAAGCCTGGGTACACGCTCTTTCCGAGATGATAGAGCGAAATTGCTGTGTTAAAATGGTTTCTTCGGGGGAAGCTTTGCCCGTTATTCCCGACGATATCCTTTCCGGTTTTCCTATTGTTTCCTCTATTCTTGAAAAGATTAAAAAAGTCGGCTACTTTGAGGTTCGGATATTTGATAGTTCTTTCGGTTGCGGATTCCCGGTAATTACAACATGTGTTATAGATAAACGCACATCAAAGTATCTTGTATGCGTCGGATCGGATCCTGTTCTTGAAATTGCGATAGAAAGAACTCTGACAGAGATTTTTCAGGGAAAGACAGTTGAGTCTTTTACTTCCACACATTCAGGACAAATATTGACATCTTCGAAAGATGTTCCTGTTGCAGACAACATCCGGAGTCAATTACAGTCTGGAAATGCGTTATATACCATCGACTTCTTTTCTGATGAAATCAGTTGCAATAGGCATGTCGGACATTTTGAAGATAACAGTCACTGTTCAAACTCTGAATTGTTGTATAAACTATTAGATTTCTATCGGAAAATGGGAAAACCCGTTTATGTAAGAAATTATTCTTTCCTCGGCTTTAATACATACAAGTTCATTGTTCCGGGTTTTTCTGAAACAAGAGGTTTGACTCTTTGTGATCCGATTCAGAAATTCTATTTTCTTCTTCGTACTGCTGAAACATTAAAATACATTGAAAAGGCTGATGACAGTCATCTTTCCGATTTTCTTCTGGTTGAAGGAATTGGAGCCGAAACTATAAGGAATTCAAACTTTTTCGGAAGGCTTGCCGGTATCCCGACCTCCGGCGGATTACATAGTTGGCTGATAAATATTCATCGGGCATACGCCGCTTTCAGGTTAAATGATATTCCTCGAATGCTGAAATTCCTTGAACGCGCGCATAATGATGTCTCTGATGATGAGATTAAGTCATATATCCGAGCTCTTCTTTATTACTTTGATTTTAAACAGAAAAACATTCCGATTGAAAAGATTCTATCTGTCGTCAAAAAGTTCTGCTCGGAAAGCGCATATACGAGATTGGTAAACGGGATTGAAAAAGGCAATGTTTTCGAAGGGCTGCTCGTCCGCTGTGACAGACATCACTGTGATTCGTGTCCGCTTAAAGACTATTGCCGCATGACCGAAAATGAGAATTTAATCTCTGTTGTCGGTAAAGAGTATTCAAAATTTACCGATGGTCAAAAATCTTCGATTTTTGATATTTGATTGTTGCTCGCTCTTTATGTGTAGCGCATTGTTGTTATGCGACTTTTGAAAAACAGCAAAATAGATTTTCAGGAGCCGAACGGAGAAACGTTCGGCTCCTATTTAAAACTAAATATCCGCATCTTTTACTGCGGGCTTTTCGATTATTTCGCCGTCTTCGGTAAATCTTGACCCGTGACAAGCGCAGTCTCGGCTGTGCTCGGCTTTGTTTTTTCGAAGGGCGCAGCCGAGGTGCGGATATCTTTTTGTTGTAGGGAACAGCATATCCGCAATTGTTATTCCCATATTTTCGAACAACTTCGGGCAGAGCATATTTCTGCTTTGGTTAAAAACCGGCTCGTTTATGTTCTTTTTGCCGGTTATCATATCAGCAAGGATCTCCGCCGCCGCGATGGAGGTCGTCATTCCCCAAAGATTAAATCCCGTCGCAACATATATGTTCGACATAGAGGGGCTGTATCTGCCGATATACGGTATTCAGTCAAGCGTCACGCAGTCTTGGTTTGACCATCGGCATTGTTCTTTCGCCTTTGGAAAATGCCGTTTTGCGAAATTTTCAACCGCATGGTATCCGCCGCCCTTTTGCCCGTTTTGTGATCGCCTCCTCCTATCAGGAGCAGATCTTTAAAACTTCTGAAATAAGACCCATTGCCCGCAACCTTTGCAGTTCAATCAAGGCGCGTCGCGCCTGAATATGCAATTACATAGTAGCGTCTTTGATGCATCTTCATAAAGTAAAGCCCGCGACTGTTGATAAAAGGGAAATGCGTCGCTACGATGACCTTTTTCGCTTTTACTTTGCCTTTGTCTGTGACCGCCGTTGTGCCTTTTGTTGTTCCGCTTCCGATTCTTTCATCTGTTGACGCCCTATCGCGCCATATTCGAGAAAAGAGTCGCCGCGGTTTATTTGACATAGATATTTGACAATCTTGTCGAGAACTTCCGTCTTTATTGTTCGTGTATTTCCGTTGACAATTTTTTCACAATCAGATATAATAAAGGTGTAAATAAAATTTTCGGTATGACCGGAGGTAATTTGTTATGGTAAATCGTTTTGTATTGAACGCAGTTTCTTATCACGGCAACGGCGCGATAAAGGAAATTCCCGGAATCGTTGCCGCCAAAGGTTTCAAGAAAGCATTTATTGCGTCTGACCCGGATCTTGTTAAGTTCGGCGTCACCAAAAAAGTAACCGATCTTCTTGACGAGGCCGGTATGGCGTATGAGGTTTATTCCGACATAAAACCCAACCCGACCATAGAAAATGTCAAGAGCGGCGTCGCGGCATACAAAGCGTCGGGCGCGGATTATATGATAACGATAGGCGGAGGCTCGTCGATGGATACCGGCAAAGCCATCGGTATCATCATAAACAATCCGGAGTTTGAAGACGTTCGCAGTCTTGAAGGCGTTGCCCCGACCAAGAATAGAACCGTTTTCACGATAGCCGTTCCGACAACTGCGGGAACCGCCGCCGAAGCGACCATTAACTATGTAATAACCGACGTTGAACGCAAGAGAAAGTTCGTTTGCGTTGACACCAACGATATCCCCGACGTTGCGGTCGTTGACCCCGATATGATGGCGACGATGCCCAAGGGCTTGACGGCTTCTACCGGTATGGACGCCCTGACGCACGCAATAGAGGGCTATACCACAAAAGCGGCATGGGAACTTGCCGATTGCCTGAACCTTGAAGCGATAAGACTTATCGCAAAGAGCCTGCGCGGCGCTGTCAACAATGACAAAGACGGCAGAGAGGGTATGGCTCTCGGACAGTTTGTTACAGGTATGGCGTTCTCCAACGTCGGACTCGGTATCGCGCATTCCATGGCTCACACTCTCGGCGCTGTTTACGACACCCCGCACGGTGTTGCCTGTGCAATGATGCTTCCCATAGTTATGGAATATAATGCGGAGACCACCGGTGATAAGTTCAAGTATATCGCCGAGGCTATGGGCGTGGACACCACGGGAATGGATCAGCAGGCTTACAGAAAAGCCGCCGTTGACGCAGTTCGTCAACTTTCCGTAGATGTCGGCATTCCGACCAAACTTTCGGCACTCAAAGAAGAAGATCTTGACTTCCTCGCACAGTCCGCTTATGCAGACGCTTGCCGCCCGGGTAACCCGAAAGAAACAAACGTTGAAGATCTGAAAGAGCTTTTCCGCAAGTTGATGTAATTTTTACCTGATTTCCCCGCACTTCCCAAAAGGAGTGCGGGGGTTGTTTTTTTGTGGCGATAAAAAATCAAAATATCTTGAAATCCGACAAAATATCTGATATACTGTATTCAGTCTTGTCGGAGGGAAAGATATATGACAGAAATAATCGCGCGGAGAGAGTTTTCTCCGTATTATATCATTTTTGATATAGCCTTTTTGATTGTTTTTGCGGCATTGCTGCTGTGGAAGAAGAAATATATGACCGTGCTTGTCGGTTTTCTTGCCGGCTTGCTTTATATGCTTGTTGATTTCGGCGTGTTTCATCTTGTCTGCGGTTCCCGAAGCATTTCCGACGGTTACAGCCTGTTTTGGGTCTTGCTTTGGATGTCGATGAGTTACGGCTTTACAAATTTCGCATGGATATGGCTGTGGATTTCAAAAGACAAACATCTTTTTGAATGGTCTTTTCTTATCCTGATGTGGTGGTTCGTTTGCCCTTTTCTGACAAAGACTTTCGCGCCGACAGAGATTTCAAACATTGTTATTCAGCGTACCACCGGCGAATATCACGGCTATATGGCTGTAATCCTTGCCGTGGGCTATCTCGGACTTATAATCTACAATCTGTGGCAGAAAGAAAAAGAAAAGCGTGTGAATATCCCGTGGCTGCTCGCGATAGGTGTTCTTGTTCAGTTCGGTTGGGAATTGGGTCTTCTTATAGGCGGCATACGCTCCGCAGGTTTTTCACTTCCCGAAAAATTCGCGCCGCTTGTCATAAACTCGCTTCTTGAAACCAATCTCGGAATGCCTTACATATTCCTTATATTTATTGCGTATACGAGCCGTTTCACGGAACAGATGAAACGACGTTCTGCGCCGCTGTCATTGACCGAGCGCATAAGGGAAAATAACAGGGAAAGGGTAACAAAAAAGGTATCGTAACCTTTTTGACTGTTCTTTACACTGTCGAAACACCGTATGAGGCTGTGCCTGCCGTGGTGATCTGATTGTTTTGCAGAAATTTCAAAAACCCTTTTCGGCGGGGTATTACAAAAATGATAACCTGTATTATGTTGCAAAAAGCAAGTCGCAGACTTGCTTTTTTTGCGTTTATTTCAAGAAAAAATCAGTTTTCGCGAGTTGTCTGTATCCGATTGCAATTGTTTTGTAATCGGTACGGAAATGCGACGAAAATTTCGACGTTTGTAACGTTATATTTTCGATTATATAACAGGTATGCAACATTCGCCTTTGCGTTTTTGAAAAAAGTATGATATAATACAATCAGAAAAAAAATTCCGACTATAAACAGGAATATCAAAACGGAGGCAATTGAAATGGCAAGATTTACATTACCCAGAGATATTTATCACGGCAAGGACGCTTTGGAGGCACTCAAAACTTTTGAGGGCAAACGCGCTATTGTATGCACCGGCGGCGGAAGCATGAAACGCTTCGGCTTCCTCGACAAAGTCGTTTCTTATCTGAAAGAAGCGGGTATGGAAGTTCAACTTTTTGAAGGTATCGAACCCGACCCGTCCGTGGAAACCGTTATGCGCGGCGCAGAGGCTATGGAAAAATTCCAGCCCGACTGGATCGTTGCTATCGGCGGCGGTTCTCCGATAGATGCCGCAAAAGCGATGTGGATAAAATACGAGTATCCCGAACTTACATTTGAAGATATGTGCAAGGTGTTCGGTATTCCCAAACTTCGCCGCAAGGCTCATTTCTGCGCTATTTCTTCGACTTCCGGCACGGCTACCGAAGTTACCGCATTCTCTATCATAACCGATTACCACAAGGGTATCAAATATCCCATTGCGGACTTTGAGATCACTCCCGATGTGGCTATTGTTGACCCCGAACTTGCGCACACTATGCCGCAGAAACTTGTTGCTCACACCGGTATGGACGCTATGACGCACGCTGTTGAAGCATATGTTTCCACCGCAAACTGCGATTATACCGATCCTCTCGCGATCCATGCGATTGAGATGATCATGAACGACCTTATCCCGTCTTACAACGGCGATATGGACGCCCGTGACCGTATGCACAATGCACAGTGCCTTGCAGGTATGGCATTCTCCAACGCTCTGCTCGGTATCGTTCACTCCATGGCGCACAAGACCGGTGCCGCATTTGCCGACTACGGCGCGCATATCATTCATGGCGCGGCTAACGCGATGTATCTGCCCAAGGTTATCGCATTCAACGCAAAAGACGAAACCGCAAAGAAACGTTACGGTGTTATCGTTGACTATATGGGTATCTGCGACAAGAACGCTTCCGACGATGAAAAGGTTGCGGAACTTATCAAATACCTGCGTCATATGAACGATGAGTTGAATATTCCTCACTGCATCAAGAACTACGGCGCGGACAGCTATCCGACCGAGAACGGCTTCGTTCCCGAGAACGTATTCCTTGAGCGTCTTCCCGAAATCGCAAAGAACGCCATTGCAGACGCCTGCACAGGCTCCAACCCCCGTCAGCCCGGTCAGGAAGAAATGGAAAAACTTCTCAAGTGCTGCTACTACGACACCGAAGTTGATTTCTGATTCGTGTTCAGTAGGGGATGTTAAAAATGCCCGGATCGCAAAAAGGCTGAAAATGTATAATAAGGCAATATAAAAGAGAAGAGTATTCACACTGAACGGCAGTTTTAAACATTTTAAATTGCAAAAAGTGAAAAGTGCCTTTTTGCTATAAGCGAATCTCACCTTTCGACGTATAAAATATACGCCTTCGGGTTCGATTCACTCATTCTGAACATTTTTTCCTATCCCCGGAAGGGCTGTAAAAAAACCTACGTTTTTTTACAGCCCTATGTTTTTGATGAATTCATACAATTTGTTTGTTGAAAAAGCAAGTTAAAAGTGGTATTATTTATACCGAAAACAGCGGCGGTTTAACCGTTGCTGTATTATCCGTGCAATATCGCAATTCTGCCGATTTTGCGGAAAGGAATGCTTTTATGTATAAAATAGTAACAAAGAAAAGCCTCAATCCCACCGTTACACTTATGGAGATAGAAGCCCCTCTTGTTGCCGCAAAGGCAAAGCCGGGACAGTTCATCATTCTGCGTGTCGATGAGGACGGCGAAAGAATTCCGCTCACCGTTGCGGGTTATGACCGTGCGCGCGGAACGATTAAAATAATTTTCCAGATTGTCGGTGCGACAACCGCAAAACTCAACCATAAAAACGAGGGTGAGTGTATTCAGGACTTTGTGGGACCTCTCGGCGTCCCCACAAAAGTTGACGGACTGAAAAAGGTATGTATCGTCGGCGGCGGTGTCGGCTGTGCAATCGCGCTTCCCATAGCGGAAGAACTTCATGCGGCAGGCTGCGATGTTACCGCAATAATAGGTTTCCGCTCCAAAGACCTTTTGATTCTTGAAGATGAATTTCGCGCGGCATCCGAAAAACTTGTCGTTATGACGGATGACGGTTCATACGGCCGCCAAGGCAATGTCTGCGTTCCTCTGAACGAAATGTTTGAAGCGGGCGAGAAGTTTGACGAAGTTATAACGATAGGTCCGCTTATTATGATGAAATTCGTTGTTGCCGCGACCAAACCGACGGGGATCCCGTGCACGGTTTCCATGAACCCGATAATGATAGACGGAACGGGAATGTGCGGCGGCTGCCGTCTGACGCTTCACCGCGACGGCGAACGCATTACCAAATTTGCCTGCGTTGACGGCCCCGACTTCAACGGTTACGAGGTCGATTTTGACGAGGCAATGTCCCGCGGCGCGATGTACCGCGATTTTGAACGCCACGCTTATGAAGAGACGTGCAATCTGTTTCGTAAGGAGGTTAAATAACCATGCCGAATATGAGTTTGAAAAAGAATCCTATGCCGTCGCAGGAACCCTCTGTTCGCGCGCACAATTTTGATGAAGTCGCCACGGGTTATTCGGCAGAGACGGCAGTTGACGAAGCGCTTCGCTGCCTCGGCTGCAAAAATATGCCCTGTGTTTCGGGTTGCCCCGTAAATATTCATATCCCCGATTTTATCGCAAAGGTAAAAGACGGAGATTTTGAGGGCGCATATCAGATAATTCACAAGACCTCTTCGCTTCCCGCGGTTTGCGGCAGAGTATGTCCGCAGGAGACCCAATGCGAAGCCAAATGTGTCCGCGGAATCAAAGGCGAGCCTGTCGGTATAGGCAGACTTGAACGCTTTGTTGCCGATTGGCATAACGCGCACAGCGACGCTGTTCCCGAAGTCGCTCCCTCGAACGGACACCGTGTTGCCGTTGTCGGCTCCGGTCCCTCCGGGCTTACCTGCGCGGGAGATCTTGCGAAAAAAGGCTATAAAGTAACCGTTTTTGAAGCGTTGCATACCGCAGGCGGCGTACTTGTTTACGGTATTCCCGAATTCCGTCTGCCGAAAGCCATCGTCCGCAAAGAGGTCGATAACCTTGTTGCTATGGGCGTTGACGTCGAAACAAATGTCGTAATCGGCAAAACGCTTACCGTTGACGAACTTTTCGAGCAGGGCTTTGAAGCCGTATTTATCGGGTCGGGCGCGGGACTTCCGAACTTTATGGGAATCCCCGGTGAGTCATATAAAGGCGTATACTCCGCCAATGAGTTCTTAACACGTTCCAACCTTATGAAGGCTTATCGCGAAGATCCCGACACGCCTATTATGAAAGGCGGCAAAGTAGCCGTTGTCGGCGGCGGTAATGTTGCCATGGACGCGGCTCGTACCGCTCTGCGTCTCGGCGCGGATAAAGTATATATTGTATATCGCCGTTCCATGGAAGAACTCCCCGCGCGTCGCGAAGAGGTGGAACACGCCGAAGAAGAGGAAATTGAGTTCCTGCTTCTGAACAACCCCGTTGAAATTCTCGGTTATGAGAATCCCGACGACCGCCGCGACCCCCGCAACGGCTTCGTAACGGGTATGAAGTGCATCAAGATGCAGCTCGGCGAACCCGATGAGCGCGGACGCCGCCGTCCCGTTCCCATAGAGGGCAGCGAGTTCGTTCTCGATGTCGATACCGTTGTCATCTCCATCGGAACATCTCCCAACCCGCTTATCAAGTCCACCACCGCGGGACTTGAAGTCAATAAGCGCGGAGGTATCATCGTTGAGGAAGATACCGGCGCAACGACCAAAGAGGGCGTTTATGCCGGCGGTGACGCCGTAACAGGCGCCGCGACCGTAATCTCCGCCATGGGCGCGGGCAAGACCGCAGCCAAGGCAATCGACGAGTACCTGTCGAACAAATAATTATTTATCAAAATGCAAAAGCAAGGGGCTGAATAATCAGCCCCTTGCGGTTTTCGGGAACGAAAAAAAATCACTTTGCGTCGCAAAGTGATTTTGGTCGGAGTGACAGGGCTCGAACCTGCGGCCTCAACATCCCAAATGTCGCGCGCTACCAGCTGCGCCACACCCCGATTTATTTGATTTTTGAAAAGACGGCGCAAAAAGCGGCTTGCCCGGGAAGGGGAGAGAACGACGCTTTTTGATTTACGCTTATTATAGCAAAATCGGCGGCAAATGTCAACTGCGGAAAGGCAACAATGTTGATTTAATCCAATTCACATATAAATATCGCATATATTTGTTTGTTATTTAACAATTTATATGATATAATAACTCTGTATGGGAATGATTTCCACGATTTCCGAAGCAAGAGATGAGGTAAAAAAGCATGAGTGAAAAAAAAGAAATAGTTGCCGCCGTATATTCGGGCGAACGCCCGTTGTTCGGGGAGCATGATCTTATCATAAAAGATACGATATTCGATGTTGGAGAATCCCCGCTCAAAGAAAGCAAAAACATTGAACTCTACGGCAGTATGTTTAAGTGGAAATATCCGCTTTGGTATGCGGAAAACATTACGGTCGAAGATTCGACGTGGTTTGAAACGGGGCGCGCGGGAGTTTGGTATACAAACAATGTTTCCGTAAAAAACTGCGCGATAGAGGCTCCGAAAAATTTCCGCAGATGCAACGGCGTGACGCTTGAAAAAGTGTCTTTTTCCAACGCGGCGGAGACGCTTTGGAACTGTGATAACGTAAATGTTGCGAACGTCACCGCAAAAGGCGATTATTTTGCGATGAACAGCAAAAATATGACGGTTGACGGCTTGACGCTTTACGGAAACTATTCGTTTGACGGGGTTGAAAACATTGTTGTCAAAAACTCCAAACTGCTTTCAAAAGACGCTTTTTGGAACAGTAAGAACGTTACGGTTTACGACTCTTTCATTTCGGGCGAATATCTCGGCTGGAATTCGGAAAATCTGACGCTCGTTAATTGCACGATTGAAAGCCTTCAAGGACTTTGTTATATTGATAACCTTGTTTTGAAAAACTGCAAATTACTGAATACGACGCTGGCTTTTGAGTATTCGACGAATATAAATGCGACGGTAAAGGGCGACATAACCAGTGTGTTCAATCCGTCGTCGGGCAGAATCGAGGCTGACCGCATAGGCGAACTTATTATTCAGAAAGACCGCATCGATCCGACAAAAACGGAAATTGTCTGTTCCGATATCGCAAAGTTTTCGGATGCTGCGGAAAACGGGTGAACGGTGATGAAATACGATTTTGATGAAATAATCGACAGAAAATGTACCGATTCGATAAAGTGGAACGTCGCTGACGGCGAGCTGCCGATGTGGGTCGCCGATATGGATTTCAAAACCGCGCCGTCGGTGCGAAAAGCGATTGAAGACCGCGCCGCGCACGGTATTTTCGGTTACGGAGACGTGACAGACGAATGGTATCGCGCTTACGGCGATTGGTGGAAAAACCGTCATTCTTTTGAACTTCAAAAAGATTGGCTCATCTTTTGCACGGGCGTTGTTCCGGCTATATCTTCGATAGTGCGCAAACTGACCACTCCCGCCGAAAAGGTCGTTATACAAACGCCTGTTTACAATATATTTTTCAACAGTATTCTGAATAACGGCAGGCAGGTTTCCGAAAGCCCGCTGCGCTATGAAAACGGTGTGTATTCGTGCGATTTTGAAGCGCTTGAAGAAAAACTTTCAGACCCGCAGGCGTCGCTTATGATTCTTTGCAATCCGCACAATCCCGTCGGAAAGATTTGGAGCCGTGGAGAACTTGAACGGATAGGGAGCCTTTGCAAAAAGCATAATGTCACCGTTGTATCGGACGAGATTCATTGCGACCTGACCGACCCCGGGAAAGAATATATCCCGTTTGCTTCCGTAAACGAGACTTGCCGCGAAATAAGCGTGACTTGCATCGCGCCGACGAAAACCTTTAATATCGCAGGTATTCAGACAGCGGCTGTCAGTGTTCCGAATCCCGTTTTGCGCCATAAAGTTTGGCGCGGACTTAACACCGACGAAGTGGCTGAGCCGAACTCTTTCGCCGTCTGCGCGGCGGTCGCCGCATTCAACGGGGGCGGGGAATGGCTCGACGAGTTGAGAAAATACCTCTTTGAAAACAAAAAGACCGTTCGCGAATTTATTGCAAATCAAATCTCCTCATTGAAAGTCGTTCCGTCGGAAGCGACATATCTTTTGTGGATAGACTGTTCCTCTCTCGGTTGCAACTCACGCGAGTTCGCAAAGTTTCTGCGAAAAGAAACAGGGCTGTTCCTTTCAAACGGAGCGCAGTACGGCAGCGGCGGCGAAAACTTTTTGAGAATGAACGTCGCATACCCGAGAAGCCGTGTCCTTGACGGTCTCGAAAGACTTAAACGCGGCGTTGACGCATATATGAATAAATAAAGAGGCGGCTTTTTATGTGGATAGTTCTTGCGTTTCTTTCCGCGCTGTTCGCAGGACTTACATCCATACTTGCAAAGTGCGGCATACGGAGGACCGATTCGACCGTTGCAACGGCGATACGAACTGTCGTAGTTTTGATAATGGCGTTCTGTATGACGCTTATCGTCGGCTCAACCTGGCAGATAACCTCAATATCTCCGAAATCGTGGATATTTCTCGTCCTTTCGGGACTTGCGACGGGCGGTTCGTGGCTGTGCTATTTCAAAGCGTTGCAGCTCGGAGACGTCAACAAGGTTGTTCCGATAGATAAATCAAGTACGGTTTTAACGATAATTTTTGCCGCGGTTTTTCTGCGCGAACCCGTGTCATGGCTCGGTTGGCTCTGCGTTGTCGGCATCGCAGTCGGAACATATCTGATGATTGAGAAAAAAGCCCGCACAGGCGGTGCAAAGAGCCGCGCTTGGCTTGTTTATGCGGCACTTTCGGCGGTGTTTGCCGCGTTGACTTCCATTCTCGGAAAAATCGGCATCGAAAACATTGAGTCGAATCTCGGCACAACCGTTCGCACCGCTGTTGTGCTGCTTGCCGCGTGGAGTATGGTTTTGGTTACGAAAAAAGGTTCGCAACTCAAAACGATACCGAAAAAAGAACTCGTTTTTATCTGTCTTTCCGGACTTGCGACGGGCGGCTCGTGGCTGTGCTGCTACAAAGCGCTTAAAGACGGTCTTGCGTCGATTGTCGTTCCTATCGACAAACTCAGTATTCTTGTTACCGTCTCTTTTTCTTATATGGTTTTCCGCGAAAAACTGACGCTGAAATCCGCAATAGGGCTTCTTTTGATTGTTGCGGGAACGCTCGGTATGATATTTGTGTGATATTGCATCAAATGAATAAGACAAGAAAAACGCTTCCCGGCAGGGAAGCGTTTTCGTATATGCTAAGTCTTTTACTCTTCGCGGGCAAGGTCCATTGTCTCGTTAAGTTCCCGAGAGAAATTTTCCATTTCGCACGCGAGTTCTTCGAAATATGCCTGACGACCGATAAGATATTGATATTCCGAGCGTTGTATCAATTTATTCTTTCGCGTGCTTCTTGCCATAATGAGTATGACGGCAAGGCAAATTGCCGCTATGCCGCCGAGCGCAAGCGTCAGAAAGTTCATGAGTTCCGTATACGAAAACCCGGTTTTTCCGAACAGGGTTTTGCCTTCGGGAAATTCATATACAAAAGTCTGTTTAAAATTTTCAAGTTCCGCTTCCGTTTCGAATTTGTTGTATGTCAGAATATCTGTAAATCGGAAAAGATAAACAAGCCCCGCGCAGAAAAGCATAGCGATTATCATAATTATAATCACAGCCTTATGCGAATGCGGTTTTTTTGTCGCGTTTTTTCTGTATTCGCAGTACGAGATATTGTTTTCTGCGAACTTTTGTGCCAAGAACGCATCTTCCGCTTCTTCTTCCAGTTCCTTTTTCTGTTGGTTTTCGGGTATGGACAAATCTCTTGCGTAGAAAAGCCTTGTCAGGTTTCTGTCTTGGTCATATTCGCTGTTTTCAAGTATCCAGCCGAATCGTTCCATTCTTTCTCTTTTGATTTGAACGGCTTCGGCATTTGCAGGGGATTGAAACAATACTTTTTCTTCTTTCATTTTCTTTCCCTCCTCAATTGACTCTTGTCGAATACGACTGTTCGCGTGTGCCTTCTTTAATGTAACTGCAATGTTTGCAATATGTCATATAGTCGCTCATCACGGTTCCGTATTCCATGTCGTATTCGTCAACCACAACGGTTGCGTATATCGGCTTTGAAGATATTATCTGCGTGCGCCCGTCGGCATATCTGGCTACTGTTCTTTCTTCTCCGACTTTTTTTGTCTGCGTTTTGGTGACGTGTTCCATACCCTCTCTCTTTTTGCCATATCTTGCAATGTTTTCTGTCACCACGCTGTCAAAACGTCCGCAAACCGGACAAGCTCTTCTTTGAAGTTTCGCGAGGTGCCGTGATGTTGAAAGGTAATAAAAGAATGGATAAAGCGCCGCACATACAAGCGGTTGAACCACACCGAGTTCGTCGGTTGTCATATTGTTAAAATCCTTAATGACAAATATCCACAGCGCGACATTTATGCCGACGCCTATTAAAAGCGACACGGGAATCATAGCGATAACTCTCTTATGATACGGTTCACCTTTGTGCCCTACCTCGCCGCGGTTAGCGCTCACAAATTTTTTCAGGTTTTTTTTGGACATTATGCTTGCCGCGATCAAGGTGAACAACAGATAAATCGCGATAGCAATACAGCCTTTTGTTGTGTCTTTCATCGACTTCGGAAGAGTAGTTGCGATAAAAGCCCATGCATAGCCGAGAACCGTGAACATAAGCGCAAAAACGATGATTGCTTCAGTCCATGCTTCGGTCAGTTCAAATCCGACTTTGCGTTTATAGTCGTTGACCTCCCGTTCATTCCATTGCTCGATGTTTTTCAGAAATCTGTTGGTTAAGCGGGTTTGCGAAGAAAGTTCGTTTGCCATTTTAGACCTCCTGTTTTTCTGATATAATATTTTTTAAATTAAAATGCATAGCTCCTTGAAATAATTATATCATAATTATTAAAAAAAAGCAATACATTAAAGCAATATATTTTTATTTGAATGTTTCTGAGGGTATTTCCGTTAGGTCAACGCAAACAAAAAATCGGAACCGACCATACGGTTCCGATTTTTTATATGAAAAGGTTTTACATCTTCCATTCGGCGGAAACGCGCTGCGCGTTTGCCATGCGGCTGTAAATGCCGTCTTCTTTTTCAAGTTCTTTCGGCGAGCCTTGCTGCGCCACTGTGCCGTCCGCAAGCACAACTATCTTATCCGCACCCGCAACGGTACGCATACGGTGCGCGATAACAAGTACGGTCTTGTCTTTTATCAAGCGGGAGAGGGATTCCTGTATAAGTGTTTCGTTTTCTACGTCGAGAGACGCCGTCGCTTCATCAAGCAATATTATCGGCGCATCTTTGAGAAAGGCACGCGCAATTGATATTCGCTGACGTTCGCCGCCAGAGAGTTCGCAACCGTTTTCTCCTATCTGCGAGTTCCATTTATCGGGGAGTTTTTCTGCGAATTCATCGCAATGCGCAAGTTTTGCCGCGGCCATAACTTCTTCATCCGTCGCGTTCTGTTTACCTATTCGGATATTTTCAATAACCGTGTTGTTGAAGAGGGTCACATCCTGGAACACGATTGAATAAAGCCCCATCAGCGTTTCGGGGTCGGTTTTCGAAACGTCCATCCCGCCTACGGTTATTCTGCCTTTGTCTATATCCCAGAAACGTGCCGCAAGGCGGGAAACGGTCGTTTTGCCGCCGCCAGAAGGTCCGATAAGCGCGGTAACTTCTCCCTGTTTTGCGGTGAAAGAGACGTCACGGAGCACCTGTTCGTTTTTGTTGTAAGAGAAGCCCACATGGTCAAAAACGATGTCGCAGCCGTTATTTGTCAGCGTTTCCGAACCCTCCTGTATCGGGTGTTCGAGAATTTCGTTCATTCGTTCGCATTGAATCTTTGAGGATATTATCGCCGCAAGGTTTTGCAACGACATCGTCATCGGGTCGTAAAGTCTCGAAACAAGAAGCAGGAACATAAAGAACGTCAGCACGTCGAGAGAACCGTTTGCCAAAAGAATGCCGCCTACAAGTGCCACAGTCGCTATCCCGAATTTGAGAATCATCTGTGAGGACGAAACGAAAAGCGCCGTTCCGAGTTCCGATTTTATCGCTCTTTTTTCGACCGCGTTTATCTTTTTGTCAAGTCCCGCAAGATATTCGCCATCGGCATTGTTTGAGCGCAGGTCGCGTATGGATTCGAGACACTCCTGAATGCCGTCCGCGCACGCCATTTTCGCTTTCATGGATTTTCTGCCGAGCGCGTTCTGTATCTTTGCGGAAAAGATAACGATACAGAAAGATATGGGGAGCACCCAGAGCGCGGCAAGAGCCATTCTCCAATCAAAGAAAAACAAACTGATTGCTATAATTGTTGTCGATATAAGCGAACCGACAAGTTCGGGTATCCAATGCGAAGACGCCGTTTCAAGCGTTGCGCAGTCCGCCATTATCGTGCTTGTCAGGTCTGACAAGTCTTTTTTGCCGAAGAATGAAAGGGGAATCTTTCTCAATTTTTCGGCAAGAGCTATTCTTCTGACACCGCTTTCCTTGTATGTTGCGAAGAAGTTGGATTTATATTGGAAATACGTTGCCACGAAAATGAGCGCGAGGCTGGCGAATATTCCGCAGATATAGAACGTTCTGTTTTCATTCATTCCTCCGTTTAAGAGGTCTCTGACCATAAAGTAAAGCAACGCCACGGGAAACATCAGCACTATGTCGTAAACTGTATTCGCGACAAAGGCTTTTATCATATCGCGTGCGCCTTTTTCGGAAAGCGCGAATTTTTTACGAAGCAATTTAATCATTGCGAACACCTACTTTCCAATTTGCGGAACGGTTGTATTCGTCCCACATTTTAGCATAAAGTCCGTCGGACTTTGTTAAAGTGTCATGTGTTCCGCTTTCCGCGACTTTGCCGTTTTCGAGAACATATATTCTGTCCGCGTTCGTAACGGTTGAAAGTCTGTGCGCTATCATGATGACCGTTTTACCTTTCGACATTGCGGAAAACGCTTCCTGAACCTTTGTTTCGTTGTCGGGGTCGGCAAATGCGGTTGCCTCGTCAAGAATGAGTATCGGAGAGTTTTTCAGCATTACCCGTGCGATGGATATTCGCTGCTGTTCTCCGCCCGAAAGATAAACCCCATTTGCGCCGATAACAGTATCAACGCCGTTCGGAAGTTTTTCTGCTATATCGTCGCATTGTGCGTCATGCAGCGCCTTTAACACTTCTTCTTTTGTCGCGTTCGGCTTCGAGAGCCTTACGTTGTCAAGTACGGACATTTTAAGAAGTCTTGCGTCCTGAAAAACGAAAGAAACGGTCTCCGAAAGTTCTTTTTTCGGAATATCGCGCACATCTACTCCGCCTATCAGTATCTGTCCCTCGGTAGTGTCCCAAAATCGCGCGATAAGGCTTGCAAGCGTTGTTTTACCGCCGCCCGAGGGACCTACGAGCGCGATATGTTCTCCCGGAGCGACCGTCAGATCTACGCCGTCTATTGCGTTTTCTGCCGCTTCCGCATATCTGAATTCTACTCCCGAGAGTTTTATTGAGTTGTCTTTCGGGTGCTTCGGTGTTTTTGTCTCTTCAAGAGGTTTCATATCCAAAACGGATTCTATTCTCTTCATCGCGTCGGCAACTATCATTTTGTTTTCACTTGAAAACATTATTTTCGTAAGCGTTACCGTTATTACGGGAGTTACTATGATATAGAACAGCAAGTCAACGAAAAAAGAAGTCGTTACGCCCGAAGATGTGAATACCATCGCCGCTGCGATAAGAACCGCAAAAACGGCATTGATTATCGTCGTATAACCCATCATCGGAAGCATCATATCTTTGGTGTAAGATATGACCCATTTTTCGTATTCGTCTATTGAGCCTTTGAATTTCTTGAAAGAAAAGACCGATTGTCCGAATGTTTTGACAACGGGTATTCCGCGCACATATTCAACCGCTTCGTTTGACATATTGTCGAGCGCGTTCTGATACTCTTCCATTTTCTTTTTCATTTTTGAACCCGTCATTGAGGACATTATCAAAAATGCCAGAACCACGGGGACAAGGCTCAAAAGCCCAAGTCTCCAATCAAAGAAAAGAAGCAATGCGATAAGCCCTATGGGCGTTGCCATGGCCCCCGCCGAGTCAGGCAGTTGGTGCGCCAGATACGTTTCTGTTGCGGCGCTTGCTTCGTTGACGGTTTTTCTCATTTTGCCGCTTCCGATACCGTCCATAAATCCGAGCGGAAGCGTTGCGATATGGTGCATTGCGTCTTTGCGTATGTTTGCCTGAACTCTGAATGCCGCAATATGCGAGCACATAAGCGCGCCGATGTAGACGAGCATGGCACCGACGGCAAAGACGACCGCCATAATGCCGTTGTGTGTGAGTGATGTCGCATTTTCGTAATTCGGAGCGACGTCAAGAACTTCTTTTATTATCTTCCAGATATAAATAAACGGGACAAGCGCCAAAAGGGCACTGATGACCGACAGCACCCATGATGCATACGTCAGCCACCTGAAATTGCCCGCATAATCCAAAAGTTTTTGCAAGTCCGATTTTTTTTTCAAATCGGTTACCTCCTTTTTGTTCGGATAATTCCGAGCCTCATTGTTTTCGCTGTTATAATAGCACTTTTCGCTTGTCTTTTCCGCTCCGATCAAGGGGGCTGGTCACCGTTCGGATAAAAAAGGCAAAGTCATTGCAAACCTTGCTTTTTTTGAAGTATTTTAACGGTTTTTTAAGCAAGCGCAGCGCCGAGTGCTTTGCACTCATCCTGTGCCAATTCATCGGGCGCTTCATTGCAGATAACGCTGTCGCACGCAAGCACCGCTCCGTCCGATTTGCATCTGTCTTCCCAAGAACGCATCCATTCGCCGTCGCCCCAGCCGTAAGACCCGAAAAGAGCAATCTTTTTGCCGTTCAATGCGGCTTCGCAAGCGGTGAACATGGGGTCGAATTCCTCTTCTTCAAGCACTTCCGCGCCCATGGCGGGACAACCGAACGCTATCGCGTCATATTCCGCAACCGCCGCAGCGTTGAATTCGCCTGCGGTCAAAATGGAAGCGTCCGCACCTTTTGATTTGACGCCCTCGGCAACCGCCGCAGCCATTGCCTCCGTGTTTCCCGTTCCGCTCCAATAAACTATTGCAACTTTACTCATCTTTTACTACCAACCTTTCATTTTATATCAACCCGCAACGGTCAACCGCTCGATTGATTTACCCTTTGAGAATTGCTCCGCATACACGCGGGAACACTTTTTGAAGTTTGCGAATTTCTTTTTTGCCAGACATTCGTCCCCGTAGACTTTCCAACAGCCGGAGCACTTACAGCACGCGCCGCCGTTTTCTACAAAGCCTTCGACGTCTTCGGGCGGATAACCGAGAAAAAGCCCTATTTCATGCGGAAATTCACCGTTATCTTCGAGACGTTTTATCAGTTCCGTGATACAGCCGCACGGCGTCAAATCTTTATATCCGAATCTCCGCAACAACTGCGCCGCAAGTTCGTTTTGCAGGTCTCGTTCGAGTTTTGACGGACGGTAAAGATAAAGGAGTGCAGAGTTTGCGCCTATCTTTACGGGTATCAGCCTTATTCCTTTGTGCGAAAGCGTTCTGTTGAAATCTCGGATATTTGCCCATAAACGTTTTTTGCAAACAAATCTGCAAGGGAACAGGTTCGCCGTTTTCAATCCCGCAAGGGTAGGAGCCCCTTGTTCGATAATCATTTGCTCAAACATACGTTTCCTCCGGAGGAATGTGTGTCAAGAATCCCTTTAAGCGCCGTCATCGAACTTGAATGACAACGCGCGATGACCGTTCCGAGTCCTTTTGTTTCGGAAAGCGCGCTTTTTACCATTTTGTGTGACATCGTGCTTGTGAAAAGCACAAGCAGATCGGGTCTTCCTATTTTGGATTTGAAAGATGTCCCCGTCATTTTTGTCAAAACCTTAACGTCATAATTGTACTGCTCGCAAATATCTTTGTATTGGCGTTCCATTCTCTCGTTTCCGCCTACTATTACGACACTCATTTTTTCATCTCCTTTGAAATTCGGTTAGCGTTTGCTAACCATAGCTTTTGAAAATCAGCCGCTTTCGCGGCAACTTGCTTTACGGTCGATTTTGAAACCGACTCTTTCGATAATTTAAATCTCCCGCGTTTTTCGGATTCGGTATACTGTGAAAATCGTATTCCGTCCGCTCCGAAAAACAGCGGTTTTGCGCTGCTTTCATTTTTGCTGTCTGTTACGCCGACGGGAAAAGAAAGACATCCGTCTTTTTTCGTGAATATATCGACAGCCGGAACGGAAGCGCAGAATATTGCGGTTCGGCAGGCATCGGCAGCTGCCGTCGAAGATCTTGCGTTTCCTGTTCCGCTGTTCGAACAAGTTTAGTATAGGATATTACCGATTATCTGGAAAACAGTCCCTTTTTAACATAGGATTCAGAGACGACAGAGACAACTTCGTATCCCGTGTCCGTTATAGCTCTTCTGAGTTTCTGTTCATCGAGCGGCATTTCCGAAATTATTTCGCAAATGCCCTTTTTGTGCGAAGAATTGACCTTTTTAACGGAAAATTCTCTTCTTATACAGTCGTTGACGTGTGCTTCACACATTCCGCAAGCCATTCCGTTAATGTTAATCGTTGTTTTGATCATCATAAAACAGCCTCCTTATTATTCCGCGCCTTTGAGCGCTTCGACCATATCTATCTTTTTGTTCTTTCTTGCAACCATCAGGCTGACAAGCAGGGAAACCGCGAACGTCAGCGCGGCGCTTGCCGCAATCGAAAGCACACTTACTCTTATTCTCAACTCATACTCGGAAGCCAGCTGTGTTACAAGGAAACTCAGCGTTCCCATACCTGCCGGGATACCGATGATAACGCCGATAACGGTTACCCACATATTCTGGCTGATAAGCAGTTTTCCTATCTTTCTGTTGCGGAAGCCGACAACTTTCAATGTTGCCATTTCGCGGTAACGCTCCGTGTAACTCATAACGCCGAGGTTGTAAAGAACCACTGTTCCGAGCACGGTTGCCGCGACGATAAGAACCGCCACCATCATATTCATAATTTCGTTGAAAGTGTCAAAAGAGTCTATTATCATCTGCTTTGACTGCACGCTCTTTATCGCGCTTTCCGCTTTTATATCGGCTTTTTCCGTTGATGTATAAATCGAGTCGGCTTTAACGGCAATCCCTGCCTTTTCGGCATACTTCGGGCTGATAACGATATTCTCCGATACCGAACGGATTATTCCGCTGATTTTAAGCGTGTATTCGTCGTCCGAACCATAGGGGCTTATAGTGACTGTATCGCCCTTTTTCAACTTGAATTCGTCCGAAAGACGCTTGCAGATATAAGCGCCGTCGTCGCCTATGTTTTCAAAGTCCTTTGTTTCTGCGGACGGAAAACGCACCTTGTCCGTCGTCAGTTCATATACGTCAAGCGAAACCGCTTTTTCGTCAAGTTGTACGCTGACGGAAGCGGACCAGTCGCCGTCATACTTTTTGATGAGTTCTCGTATCTGTTCGTCCGTTGCGTCTTCCGAAACGTAAATTCTTGACGAATAGTTCGTCGCATCGTTGTAATACATATCGAGAAATGCCGCCATGGTGTCTCTCATTCCGAGAGAGCCGACGACGAGCAGCGTGCAGCCGATGATACCGATAAGGCTCATCGCCGTTCTCGACTTGTGGCGCATGGTGTCGCGCAGATTCCAACGTGTTCCGAAAGAAAGGCGGTGGAACCATTTTGTCTTTTCTATCAGCAGATTTTTGACCTTTTTCGGAGTGTACGGTCTTAATGCGTCCGCGGGAGTGCCGTGAAGCATCTGCTTTACGGAAAGAAAGCCGATAAGTGTCAGCAGCGCGATTATCGCGGCAAGAATTATATAGCAGAACCAAGGAATACCGAGTTTCCATTCGGGCATATCAAGATATGTTCCCATCGAGCCGTTAGGGTTCATCAGAAACCACGCCACAAAATATCCCAGCCCCACGCCGAACACCGAACCGATGATTCCTATCATAAACGCATACGAGGTATAATGTCTCAAAATCCTCTTATCCTTGAATCCGAGCGCTTTGAGTGTGCCTATCTGCGTCTTTTCTTTCGCCGTCAGACGGTGCATCGTGGTAACCATCGTCAGCACGGCAATCAGCAAAAACAGAACGGGCATAACGGAGCCCATGGTTTTGCCCTCTTCCGCTTCGCCCTGCTGCGCCGCGTAAGAAGAGTTCTCGTCTTTTGACAGAACAAGAAGCGTCTTGTCAAGCGCAGCGTCTATCTTTTCCGCCATTTCTTTTTTCGAAAGGGAAGAAAGAATGTTTATCTGCGGATAAAACGCTGTCATTGCCGCTTTTTCGTACATGACGGGGGAGATATATGCAAACCCGTGAGTATTGTAATCGGGCATAAGCTGCGATGAGTCACGCACGCAAACAAGATATTCGCTTGCCTTTATAAGTCCCTCTACCTTGCCCGAAATTTCTATCGTTTTGTATTTGAAAGTTATGTCGTCGCCGAGTTCAAAGCCGTTTG
Source organism: uncultured Eubacteriales bacterium (assembly GCA_934454405.1). Classification (GTDB taxonomy): domain Bacteria; phylum Bacillota; class Clostridia; order Oscillospirales; family UBA644; genus UBA644. The sequence goes on from CAKSFN010000020.1 coordinate 22,596, forward strand.
CTGCGGCGTATTTGTCCGAAAGCCAAACGCCGCTTTCACTTTTTGCGTCGTATTCTTTGCCCGAAATGAGGTAGGGTTTCGAAACGTTTTCGTTTTCGGTAACGGTCAGCGCCACGGTATCCCCGTTTTGCCCCTCAACGTCTGCGTTGACGCTCAAAAAACGGGAAGCGTCGTTTACTCCGTCAATATCTTTGACTTTGTTCAGGTCGTTTTCCGAAAAACCGCTGTCGGAAATTATTCTGAAATCCGCAAAGTTCGTCTTTTCGAAAAAAGAAGAGGTGTTGACATCAATGCTGACCCATTCCATATTGAATCCCACAAAGATTCCGATGCCGAGGGCTATCATGATTATCATGGAAATGAACTGGGCTTTGTAAAGTCCCATCGTTCTCCACAATTTACGGAATAACATCATCTCCACCCCTTACCAGTCTATTTCGTCCGCCGATGCGGGGGAAGCCTGCTCTTCGCAGGAAACTATCTTTCCGTTCTTTACTCGCAAAACGACATCCGCCATTTTTGCGATGTTTTGGTTGTGTGTAACTATCACTATTGTTTTTCCGTAGTCCCTTGCCATTTTGAGAAGTAGTTTCAGCACAAGAACACCGGTTTCGGAGTCAAGCGCACCCGTCGGCTCGTCGCAAAGCAGTATTTTCGGGTTCTTTGCCAGCGCACGCGCTATTGACACCCTCTGCTGTTCGCCGCCCGAGAGTTCGGCAGGGAAGTTTTTCAAATGGTCGGAAAGTCCGACTTCTTCAATCATCTTTGTCGCGGAGAGCGCGTTCGGCGCGATTTCTTTTACCAACGCGACGTTTTCGTGAACGGTCAGCGTCGGAACAAGGTTGTAAAACTGAAAAACAAATCCGACTTTTGCCGCTCTGTAATCCGCAAGTTCGTCTTCGGAGAGGGTTGATATATCCTGCCCCTCGACATATATTTTTCCGCTTGTCGGGCTGTCAAGTCCTCCGAGAAGATTCAGCAGCGTGCTTTTGCCCGCGCCACTCGGTCCGAGAACGACAATAAATTTGCCCTCTTCAAGAGACATATTCACTCCGTCAAGCGCTTTCAGCTCGTGGTCTCCGCTCGTGTAAACACGGCTGACATCTTTGAATTCCACAATAGCCATAAAAATTCTCCTTAATCGTTCATTTCCGTTTTATTTATCATATTTTCGAGTTCATCCTGTCCGACTTCCTCCAAAACCGCGCAGACTGCGGCGGTTACCGCTTCTTTGTTCGGAATAAACTCCGATATCCGTCTTCGGAGAAGCTCAAAATGTTCCGTATATATGTTTGCGAGACGACTGCCTTCCTCCGTAAAAAAAACTTCGCCGTATCTGTCTTTTCGCACAAGGTCAAGCTTTTTCAGCGAATTTATCATCGTGTGCACGCTCGGTTTGGAAACGCCGAGTATTTCCGCGATTCGAACGCAGCGCGTTCCGTTTCCGTCCTCGCAAAGCTTTCCTATCGCTATAAGGTATCTTATATTTGAGGCAGTCAGGCTGCCTTTTCGGTTAGCCATTGCTTACCTCCGCTCTGAAAGGAGGGAGACGAAGATTTGCAGCCCCGTCTCCCGAGTTTTTATTTATGTCTTTTCGATTGTCCGCAGCATTTGCCCGCCATCGGACAATGCCCGCAGTTACCGCCGCAGGAGGACTTACCTTTTTTCTTGTTTGCGACAAGGTATACGATGATTGCCGCAACGATCGCCGCCAAAACAACGCATATAATTATTGTCGCAAGATTTTCCGAAAGCCAAGCCAACATGATATGTCACTCCTTTTAAGTTTTTTTATTTGCTTACTTTAACCTTTTTGTTCAGCGTGGTCGCTTCATGATACTTCTTGAAGAAGAGCATGTAAACGATGAACGCAAGAACAAGAACCGCCGCTATAAGACCGATAACGTTGATGTTGCCGGTGAAAATTGAGCCGAACTGGTAAATCATAAGCGAAACCGCATAAGCGAATACGCACTGATAACCGATCGCGAACCAAGTCCACTTCGGGCTGTTCATTTCTCTCTTGATTGCGCCGATAGCTGCGAAGCAGGGTGCGCAAAGAAGGTTGAATACAAGGAAACTGTAACCTGCGATACCGGAGAAGGTCTCTGCAAGAGTTGCATATACGTTTCCGCTTGCGCCGTAAAGAACGCCCATCGTGCCGACGATGTTCTCTTTTGCAACAAGACCGGTAACGGAAGCAACGGTTGCCTGCCATTCACCCCAGCCGAGAGGCGCGAAGATCCAGCAGATACCTCTGCCTATGTAGCCGAGAATTGAGTTTTGGAGTTCGTCCTCCGCAAGCATTCCGAAGCCCTCTGCGCCCCAGCCGAAGCGGGAGGTGAACCAAACGAAAATTGTCGAAAGAAGAATAATGGTGCCGGCTTTTTTGATGAATGACCAGCCGCGCTCCCACATGCTGCGAAGCAGGTTGCCCACTGTCGGAAGGTGATATGCGGGAAGCTCCATTACGAAAGGAGCGGGGTCTCCCGCGAACATCTTTGTCTTTTTAAGCATGATGCCCGAAACAACTATCGCCGCCATACCGATGAAATACGCGCTTGTTGCAACCCATGCCGAGCTGCCGAAAATCGCGCCCGCTATCATCGAAATAAACGGGATTTTTGCGCCGCAGGGGATAAATGTGGTCGTCATGATTGTCATACGGCGGTCACGCTCGTTTTCGATCGTTCTCGACGCCATAATGCCCGGAACGCCGCAGCCCGTGCCGATAAGCATGGGAATGAAGGATTTGCCGGAAAGCCCGAACTTGCGGAATATTCTGTCAAGAACGAACGCGATACGCGCCATATATCCGCAGGCTTCGAGGAAAGCAAGGAGCAGGAACAAAATGAGCATCTGCGGAACGAAACCGAGAACCGCGCCGACGCCGGCAACAATACCGTCGTTGATAAGTCCGCTCAGCCACTCGGGAGCGTTGGCTGCTTCAAGCCCGTTGCCCACAAGAGCGGGGATACCTGTTACCCAAACACCGTAATCGGCAGGGTCGGGCTCCGCAAATTCGGCGTTGCTTTCGGTGAAGTATTTAACCGCGTCAAGATATGTCATCTGAACGGTCTCTTCATCGTCAACTTTATCTTTGGGAATTTCGGAATAATAAACCGTCATATCAGAAGTCGCGAGAGTTTCTTCATCTTCGACCTGTACGGTCGCCGTCGCATTGTCGGATTCGGGCTTGAAAGCCTTGATCTCCGCAAGAACCTTTCCTGCGTCGAAATCTTCCGCTTCCGTATCAATGTCAAAGCCGAAAGCCTTCAAAGCGTTCATTGCGTCGGAATATTCGCCTGCCGCGTCTTCATATTTGCTCGAACCGATACCGAAAAGGTGCCAACCGTCGCCGAATACGCCGTCGTTTGCCCAGTCCGTGAGCATAGAGCCGAACGGTCCCATCGCTATCCAGTAAACAAGGAACATAATAAGAGCGAATATCGGAAGACCGAGCCAGCGGTTTGTTACAACGCGGTCGATTTTGTCCGATCTGGAAAATTTGCCGACGTGTTTTTTCTTGTAACAGTTTTTTATGAGCGAAGCGATGAAGATATAACGCTCGTTCGTGATGATGGACTCGGAGTCGTCATCAAGTTCTTTTTCAGCCGCTTTGATGTCTTCTTCGATATGGTTTTTGATATCGTCGGAAAGGTTGAGCTGCGCAAGGACTTTGTCGTCGCGCTCAAAAATCTTGATTGCGTACCAACGCTGCTGCTCCTGCGGCATATTGTGTACGGCAGCCTCTTCGATATGCGCCAAGGTATGTTCAACCACACCCGTGAAAATGTTCATCGGAAGCGTCTTTGTGTTTTTTGCCGCGTCAATCGCCGCGTCAGCCGCCTGCATTATGCCATCGCCTTTAAGCGCGGAGATCTCAACGATTTTAACTCCGAGTTCTCTCGAAAGTTCCTCGATGTTGATCTTGTCGCCGTTCTTTCTTACAACGTCCATCATGTTGATAGCCACAACAACGGGAATACCGAGCTCGGTCAGCTGGGTCGTCAGATAAAGGTTTCTTTCGAGGTTAGTACCGTCAACGATGTTCAAAATCGCGTCCGGACGTTCGCCTATAAGATAATTTCTTGCAACAACTTCCTCCAATGTGTAGGGGGAAAGGGAATAAATGCCGGGAAGGTCTGTTATCGTAATGCCGTCGTGTTTTTTTAATTTGCCTTCCTTTTTCTCAACCGTTACTCCCGGCCAGTTACCTACAAACTGGTTCGAGCCGGTCAGGGCGTTGAACAACGTTGTTTTACCGCTGTTCGGGTTACCCGCAAGGGCAATTCTCAAATCCATATTTTAATTCCTCTCTTCTGCGATTAGTCTTTGCTAACCGCTTGAACTGAAAAAAACGGAGTTTCAAACTCCTTTTGGTTTCGCTTACGCTATCTCGATCATTTCGGCATCCGCTTTGCGGATAGAAAGCTCATAGCCGCGAACAGTTACTTCGACGGGATCGCCGAGGGGCGCAACTTTGCGAATATGCACTTCGGTGCCCTTGGTCAAGCCCATATCCATGATTCTGCGCTTGACCGCGCCCTCACCGTGGAGCTTGACAACTTTGACGGTATCGCCGATTTTTGCCTCTTTCAGAGTTTTCATGTTCCTTTACCTCGATTCTATTTTTTATTATTTGTTTTCAATTCTTGTAAATAAGATCAGACGAGAATTTTCTGCGCCATTTCTTTGCTTATCGCAACGCGCGCTTCTTTTACCTTCACAATAATGTTGCCTGCCATGGTCGTGATGACCGTGACCGTGCCGCCAGCCACAAAACCGAGGTTTTCAAGGTGCTTTTTAACCTCAGGCGAACCGCCTATACGTTTGATGATGTTTTCTACTCCTTCTTCCGCAAGTGTCAACGGCATTTCAATACCTCCCTGTCTGCTCTTTCCCGAAAGGGAACTATTCTCACTCTTTTAATTAGCCGAGGCTAACACCGATTTTCAAAATAATGATTAGCGCTTGCTAACCGTGTATTCCGAAAATTGATTAGCCTCCGCTAACCACACCCATATATTAGCATAGGCTAACTGATTTGTCAACAGTTTTTTTTGACGTTTTGCAATTATGTCACAATTTCTGCGGAACGCGGTTTTGAATTTCGGAAAGCAGCCTGCTTTGTTCAAAAAGTCAATGCGGGAACCGCCGAAAAAGCCGTTGTTTTTATACTGCTTTTTGTTTTCGGAAAACCGTTGACGAGGGGCTGTAAAAAAACGCAAGTTTTTTTACAGCCCCTTTGGGGATAGGAAAAAAGGTTCAGAATGGGTGAATCGAA